>NZ_BJNW01000007.1 GCF_006539885.1 Kocuria varians
CCCCCCCCCCCCCGAAGGAGGTACGCTGTGCTCAACGTGGAACGGCTCAGGATCCTGGCCGAGCTCAGCCGTCGCGGCACGCTGCGCGCCGTGGCCGAGGCCCTGTCCTTCAGCACCTCCGCGGTCTCCCAGCAGCTGCGGCAGCTGGAGAAGGACGTGGGCGTGCCGCTCGTGGAACGCGTGGGCCGCGGCCTGGTGCTGACCCCGCAGGGGGAGCTGCTGGCTGCCCGCGCGCACGTGATCCTCGCGGAGGTGGAGCGCGCCGAGGCGGACGTGGTGGCCTCCACGGGCGAGCCCCGCGGAACCGTCACGGTGGCCGGGTTCCAGTCCGCTGCGATAACCCTGGTGCCCGCCACGGTGGACGACGTCGCGCGGCACCACCCGGGGGTCGACGTCGTGTTCCGACTGGGCGAACCGGCCGAGACGCTGCCCGCCCTGCCCGGGGCGGAGGTCGACGTCGCCCTCGTGGAGAGCTACCCCGGGGCCACCCTCGCCCCGGTGCCGGGGGTCACCACGCTGCCGCTCCTGGAGGACCCGCTGTGGCTGGCCCTCTCCCCCGGTCGGCTGGCCGCTCTGGACACCGACCAGGACCCGGTGGCGCAGCTCTCCGGCGCCGGGTGGGCCGTGGAACCGGAGGGCACCGCGCCGCACGCCTGGCTCGTGGAGCTGTGCCGCCGCCGGGGGTTCGACCCGCACCCGGTGTGCGTCTCGGAGGACCTCGCGGTGCAGCTGGCGTTCGTGGCGAGCGGGCACGCCGTCGCCGTGCTCCCCGGGCTGACCTTGGCCTCCGCGCCGCCGGAGGTGGTGACGCTGCCCCTGGGGGATCCCGCCCCGAGTCGCACGGTCACCGCCGCGTGGCGGGAGAACGCCGGCAACCGCCGTGCCGCGCGGGCCGTCCTGGAGTCGCTGCAGCGGGTCGCCCGCGATCTCGCCCCGCCGGGCCAGCTCAGCCGGCCGTGACCCGCTGACCGAAGACGTGCCGTCGGATCCAGGCGTGCATCGTCACCGCGGCGGCGGCTCCGGCGTTGATGGAACGCGTGGAGCCGAACTGCTCGATCGCCAGCACGGCGTCCGCCTGGGCGACCAGCTCTTCCGAGACACCCGGGCCCTCCTGCCCGAAGACCAGCACGCAGTGCTCGGGCAGGTCGAAGGTCTCGATCAGCTGCGAGCCGGGGACGTTGTCGATCGCGAGCACCGCCAGGCCCTCGCCGCGGGCCCAGTCCATGAACTCTGCGACGCCCGCGTGGTGGCGCACGTGCTGGTAGCGGTCCGTGACCATGGCCCCGCGGCGGTTCCAGCGGCGGCGTCCGATGATGTGCACCTCCCGCGCCAGGAACGCGTTCGCGGTGCGGACCACGGAGCCGATGTTGAAGTCGTGCTCCCAGTTCTCCACGGCCACGTGGAACGCGTGCCGCCGGGAGTCCAGGTCCGCGATGATCGCGTCCATGCGCCAGTAGCGGTACCGGTCCGCCACGTTGCGACGGTCGCCCTCGCGCAGCAGCTCGGGGTCCCAGTGCTCCCCGGCCGGCCAGTCACCGTGCCAGGGGCCCACGCCGACCACACGGTCCTGCGGAACAGTTGCGGCGGCGTCGTCGTCCTGCCGAGGCCCGGACGCCTCCGGCTCAGTCAAGCCCCAGCTCGTCCTTGGAGTAGGCGTACAGACATGGGATGCCCGCGGTCTCCTCGATGCGCTCCTTGGCACCGGTGCGGCGGTCCACGATCACGGCCACGGCCACGACGTTCGCGCCCGCCTTCTGCAGCGCCTCCACGGCGGTCAGGGCGGAACCACCCGTGGTGGAGGTGTCCTCGACGACCACCACGTTGCGGCCCACCACGCTGGGGCCCTCCACCTGACGCCCCATGCCGTAGGACTTCTGAGCCTTGCGCACCACAAAGGTGTCGACGGCGCGGCCCTGGTCCCCGGCCGTGCGCATGATCGCGTTGCCCACCGGGTCCGCACCCATGGTGAGCCCACCGGCGGCGTCGAACGCGATCCCGGCCCCGTCCAGCAGACCGAGCATGACCTGACCCACGTACCGGGAGGCCTCGTGGTGCAGGGTCACGCGGCGTAGGTCCACGTAGTAGTCCGCTTCGATGCCGCTGGCCAGCGTGACCTTGCCCCGCACCACGGCGAGGTCCTTGATCAGTTCGCGCAGGCGCTCACGGGCGGTGGCCAGGTCCACGGGAGAGAAGTCGGTGCTCATACGGGCAGTTTACGTGTCGGGGCTAACCCCTCAGCCCAGCCTGCCGCCGGATTCTCGCAGGTAGCACGCCGCGCACAGGGACTCGTAGGTGACGGTCACGCCGTCGATGGCCACCTGGTCCCCCTCGAACACGAAGTCGTCGCCCACCTTCCGCGTGTTGAACAGGGCCTTGCGTCCGCAGCGGCAGATGGTCTTGAGCTCCTCCAAGGTGTGGGCGAGCTCCATGAGCCGCTCGGAGCCGGGGAAAGAACGGGTACGGAAGTCGGTGCGGATGCCGTAGGCCATCACGGGCACGTCCAGCAGCACGGCGATCCGTAGCAGGTCGTCCACCTGCCCGGTCTCCAGGAACTGCGCCTCGTCCACCAGCAGGCACGCCACGGGCTGGGCGTCCACGTGCTCGAGCAGGGCCTCCGGGTCATCGCCGGTGGAGTGGCGCTTGAACAGGCCCATGGCGCTCTCGCCGGGCTGGATCAGGAAGTCCACCGTGCGGGTGACACCCAGCCGGGAGAGGATCTGGTCCTCGCCCTTGGTGTCCACGTGGGGTTTGGCGAGCAGCACGCGCTGCCCGCGTTCCTCGTAGTTGTAGGCGGCCTGGAGCAGCGCCGTGGATTTCCCGGAGTTCATCGCGCCGTAGCGGAAGTAGAGCTTGGCCACGGTCGGTCAGTCTATCGCCGCCCGCAGCCACGCCTTCGACGGGCGCGGCCAGCGCTGCACGCGGCCGTCCTCGGAGGTGGCCTCGACCGCGTACTCGATCTCACCCGAGGCCGGGCCCTGCGGCAGGTGGGCCGTGTACTCGCCGTTCAGCGCGGTCTCCCGCATGGGCGCGCGGCAGTGCAGCACGTTCCGGTCCCGCCAGCCGGCGGGGCCCGTGTTGCGGGGGGGGGCGCACCGCGTGGGGCTCCTTGTCGAAGGAGAACGTGTACCCCCGGATCTCCTAACCCGGCATGGCCGTGCGCCACTGCCCCAGGGCGGTCTCGTCCTCGGGGATGCCGCAGCGCGGCACGTAGACCACCTTGTTGAGCACCACCGAGTTCACGTACGGCGCCAGCCCACCGTGAGGGCTGATGCCGGTGTCCATGTGCAGGATCTCGAAGGGCCGCCCCCAGCGGGTGAGCAGCGGTTCCAGGTGCTCCGTGACGATCGCGCCGTACCGCTCCCGCAGCGGGTGGTCGGCGGGCGGGCGGGCGCAGCACCAGCAGCCGCTCCTCGTCCGAGGCCTTGAGCAGGCACCCCACAGGGTCCCGGAGACCCACGGCCACAGGACCAGGAAGACGGCCACGCCGCGCGAGTTCGCCCAGGCCACCCACGTGAGACCGCCGTGGGCGCCGTGCAGCGCGACGACGCCGATCGTCTCGACCCCCACGACCCCCGGCGGGGCGAGACGGCCTGCACCGGGTAGCCGCGGTCCGTGATCTCCTCGGGGTTGGACTGGACGCCATGTCGCACGTGCTGCGGCATGGAATAAGGTCCCCGCCCTGGGCTGTTGAGACAGGCATGACCACAATGAAGGCGCAGACATATCAGCAGTACGGCGACACCTCCGTGCTGGAGCTCACCGACCAGCCCATGCCCAAGGTGGGCCCCGGCGAGGTCTTGGTGAAGGTCAAGGCCGCGGGCATCAACCCGGTGGACTGGAAGGTCATGTCCGGCGGGCTGGATTCCATGATGACCGTCCAGTTCCCGGCGGCCCCCGGCTGGGACGTCGCGGGCGTCGTCGTGGGCAAGGGCTTCGACACCCCCAGCGTCTCCGAGGGCGATGAGGTGATCGCCTACGCCCGCAAGGACTGGATCCACGGCGGTACGTTTGCCCAGTACGTCTCGGTCCCGGTGCGCGCACTTGCCCCCAAACCGAAGAGTCTTTCCTGGGAACAGGCCGGAGGGCTGCCGCTCGCCGGACTCACCGCGTACCAGGTGCTCACCCGACTTGGTGTCGCGGAGGGCAAGACCGTGCTTATCCATGCGGCCTCCGGTGGTGTGGGGAGCATGGGCGTGCAGATTGCCAAGGCGTTCGGCGCGCGGGTAATCGGCACCGCATCGACCAAGAACCACGACTACGTGCGTGAGCTCGGCGCGGAGCCCGTGGAATACGGGGACGGCCTCGTGGAGCGCGTCAAGGAGCTCGCCCCGAACGGGGTGGACATCGTCGTGGACTTCGTGGGCGGCGTGGTGGAGGACTCCGTCGCCGTGCTCGCGGACGGCGGCCAGCACGCCTCCATCGCGGAGCCCGAGGTGGAGGAGCACGGCGGGCACTACATGTGGGTCTCTCCGGACGCAGAGCAGCTCACCGAGCTCGGTCGCCTGGCCGACGACGGCAAGCTCACCGTCCGAGTGGACCGCACCTTCCCGCTCGCGCAGCTGCCGGACGCATTCACCGCCAGCCAGGAGGGCCACGCCGTGGGCAAGATCGTGCTCACGGTCGACTGATCCGCGGAACGCCCCGGGGGCGTCTCGACCTCAGCGGGGCGACTCCCGGGGCCTTTCGCGCAGGCCGGGGCCACGGAGCTCTGACCACATCACGACGATGCCTCGTCACGGGTGGACCGTGACGAGGCATCGTCATGTGCGGGGCCGTGCGGTGTCGTCGCCCGTGGCTGCGTGGCCGGGACGGGACAGGCGCGCGGCAGCGAGGATCAGCGCGGCGCCATGCGCAGGGCGCCGTCCATGCGGATGGTCTCCCCGTTGAGGTAGTCGTGCTCCACGATCATCCCCGCGAGCTGGGCGTACTCGTCCGGGCGGGCCAGGCGGTGCGGGAAGGGGACGGACTCCGCCAAGGCGCTGCGGAACTCCTCGCTCACCCGACCGAGCATGGGGGTGTCCACGATCCCGGGGGCGATCGTCATCACGCGCACCCCGCGGGAGGACAGGTCACGCGCCGCGGCGATCGTCATCGAATGCACACCGCCCTTGGACGCGGCGTACGCGGCCTGGCCGATCTGTCCCTCGAAGGCAGCCACGGAGGCGGTGTTGATGATGACGCCGCGTTGACCGGCCTCGTCCACGGGGTCCTGCGCGGTCATGACCTCCGCGGCGAGCGCGAGGACCGTGAACGTGCCCACCAGGTTGATCCGCACCACGCGCTCGAACAACGCGATGTCGTGTACGCCGTTCTTGCCCACCACGCGCGCGGAGGTCCCGATGCCCGCGCAGTTGACCACGGTGCGCAACGGCGCCACGTCCGCGGCGGTGGCCACGGCGGCCCGCACCTGCTCCTCGTCGGTGACGTCCGCGGACACGTACTGCACGCCATCGACCGGCGCGGCGGCGTGCACGACCTGCGGCAGATCCAGGCCGATCACGCGCGCCCCACGCGCCACGAGTTCCGCGGCCGTGGCCGCCCCCAGCCCGGAGGCCGCACCCGTGACGACCGCCGTCGAGTCCCTGATGTCCATGTCCGCTCCGTTCCCCGCCTCGTGGGCGGTCCAGCACGCTGTTGATGACGCCGTTCGTCGCTTTCTCCGCCCGATCGTACGGCTCCGGTGCGCGCAGGTCGACGGGCCCCATGAGCCGGCAAGCCCCGGTCAGCGCGCGACCAGCGACGACGCCCCGGTGCGGTGCAGTAAATTTAAGGAACCAGCCACCCCCGGTTCGAGGCGCGAGCACCACAGGCGCGCCGGGCCGCCCTCCCGTGGACGGGCCGGGGATCCGCACACGTCGCAGCGAGGATCCCATGAGCGAGACCACCGCCTCAGAACACTCCGTCACGCAGCGGTTGCGCGCCGCACGGGACCAGCTGCTGCGCCTACGCACCGACCTGGACGCCGCACACCGCGAGTTCGAGTGGCCCCGGTTCGAGTATTTCAACTTCGCCCTGGACTGGTTCGACGTCCTGGGCAACGGCGAGGAAGCGGACCGCGAGGCCCTCGTGATCGTGGAGGAGGACGGCACCGAGACCCGCCGCACGTACGCGCAGCTGTCCCGGCGCTCGTCGCAGCTGGCCACGTGGTTGCGCTCGCGGGGCGTGCGCCGCGGTGACCGGGTCATCCTCATGCTCGGCAACCAGGTGGAGCTGTGGGAGACCATGCTCGCGTGCACCAAGCTGGGCGCACCCATGATCCCCACGACCGTGATGCTCGGGCCCGCCGATCTGCAGGACCGCGTGGAGCGCGGCCGGGCGGCCTGGGTGGTCACGTCCCACACGAACGCCCTGAAGTTCGAGGACGTCCCCGGGGACTTCACGATCATCGAGGTTCCCGATCAGCCCGATCACCGTCCCCGTTCCGCGCCGTCGGTCTTCGCGTCCTCCGCTGGGCACGACGACGCCGCGCCGTCGCCCGCTGCTGCCGGCGACGACGCTGCGGGAGCGCCGGAAGCCGGGACTGCGGCGTCGTCGGGCGGGGGTGAAGAACCGAGCCTGCGGAAGATCGGGGAGCACCCCGTGATCGACTACCGGGACTCCTTCGCGGGTCCCGAGGAGTTCGAGGTGACCGAGCCCTCGCCCGCGGATGACCCGCTGCTGTTGTACTTCACCTCCGGGACCACGTCCCTGCCAAAACTCGTGGAGCACACCAACGTCACGTACCCCGTGGGGCATTTGTCCACGATGTACTGGATCGGGCTGGAACCCGGGGACGTGCACCTGAACGTGGCGTCGCCGGGGTGGGGCAAGCACGCGTGGTCCAACTTCTACGCACCGTTCATCGCGGGTGCCACCGTGTTCCTCTACAACTACTCGCGCTTCGACGCCGTGGCACTCATGGACCAGATGGACCGCGAGGGCGTGACGTCCTTCTGCGCACCGCCCACCGTGTGGCGCATGCTCATCCAGTCGGACCTGACCCATCTGAAGAACCCGCCGCGCAAGACGGTGTCCGCGGGTGAACCACTGAATCCGGAGATCATCGCGCGGGTCAAGGCCGCGTGGGGCACCGAGATCCGTGACGGGTACGGTCAGACCGAGTCCTCACTGCAGATCGCCAACACCCCCGGGATGCCCGTGAAACCCGGGGCCATGGGCCGTGCGCTACCCGGGTACGAGACCGTGCTGATCGACACCACGACCGGTGAGGTGAGCGAGACCGAGGGCGAACTGTGCTTGCGTCTGGACCCGCGTCCCGTGAGCCTGACACCCGGCTACCACGGGGACGCCGCGAAGACCGATGAGGCGTTCCGGGACGGCGTCTACCACACCGGGGACGTGGTCTCGCGGGACGAGAACGGGGTCTTCACCTACGTGGGCCGCGCGGACGACGTCTTCAAAGCCTCCGACTACCGGCTCTCTCCCTTCGAGCTGGAATCCGTGGTGATCGAACACCCCGCGGTCGTGGAGGTGGCAGTGGTGCCTTCGCCGGATCCCATCCGCCTGGCCGTTCCCAAGGCGTACGTGGTGCTCGCCGCGGGTCACGAGCCCACCGCCGAGACCGCGGAGAGCATCCTGCACCACTGCCGGGTCAACCTCGCGGCGTACAAGCGCATCCGTCGACTCGAGTTCGCGGAGCTGCCCAAGACCATCTCCGGCAAGATCCGCCGGGTCGAGCTGCGGGACCGGGAGGCGGTGCTGCATCCGGACGCAGTGGATTCCGGTTCCAGCCCTGCGGCGGGTTCCGCTTCCTCGCCCGACGACGACGCCGCGGCCCGCGCGAGTGCCTCCGTCGAGTACGCGGACACGGACTTTCCCTCCTTGCGTCATCAATAATTTCTGCGGGAATAACATGGGGCCGTCAACGCTTGTGACGGGTGAACAGCTTCCGAGAGGCGCCGGCACCCATGCCGGGGTCCCCGGATCCTTCGAGTCCTTCAAGTCCTTCGAGAAAGAGCGGTGACATGAAGAAGATCGGCTTCCTGTCCTTCGGGCACTGGACCCCCAGTCCGCACTCGGCCGTGCGCACCGGTTCCGACGCCCTGCTGCAGAGCATCGACCTCGCGGTCGCGGCCGAGGAGCTCGGCGCGGACGGCGCGTACTTCCGCGTGCACCACTTCGCGAACCAGCTGGGCGCACCCTTCCCGCTGCTGTCCGCGATCGGTGCGAAGACGTCGCGGATCGAGATCGGCACCGGCGTGATCGACATGCGCTACGTCAACCCGCAGGCGTTCGTGGAGGACGCCGGGGCGGCGGACCTGATCTCCGGCGGCAGGCTGCAGCTCGGCATCTCCCGGGGATCCCCCGAGCAGGTGATCGACGGCTGGCGGTACTTCGGCATGGAGCCCGCCGAGGGTGAGACCGAGGCGGACATGGCCCGCCGCCACACTCTCAAGACGCTGGAGCTGCTGGAGGGCACGGGCTTTGCCCAGCCGAACCCGCGCCCCATGTTCCCCAACCCTCCGGGGCTGCTGCGCCTGGAACCCCACTCCGAGGGGCTCCGGGACCGCATGTGGTGGGGAGCGGCGTCGGACGCCACCGCCCGGTGGTCCGCGGAGCTCGGGATGAACCTCATGAGCTCCACCCTGAAGACCGACGAGTCCGGCGAGCCGCTCCACGTGCAGCAGGCCAAGCAGATCCGCGTGTTCCGCGAGGCCTGGGCGCAGGCCGGGCACACGCACGAGCCGCGCGTGTCCGTGTCCCGGAGCATCTTCGCGCTCGTCAACGACACCGACCGCGCGTACTTCGGCATCAACCGGGAGAACTCGGACCAGGTGGGGGTCATCGACAACACCCGTTCCGTGTTCGGCCGCAGCTACGCGGCGGAGCCCGACCGGCTGGTGGAGGAGCTCGCGCAGGACGAGGCGATCGCGGAGGCGGACACCCTGCTCCTGACCGTCCCCAACCAGCTGGGCGTCGAGTACAACGCGCACGTCATCGAGTCGATCCTCACCCACGTGGCGCCGGAGCTGGGCTGGCGCTGACGGTCTGGCGTGCGGCGTCGGGCGCTGGTCTGGTCCGGCAGCTACGCCGACGCCCCGCGGTGACATCTGAGGTGTAGAAGTGCCCGCGGGACGTGCTGTCCCGCGGGCACTTCTACGCCCAGGAGTTCGGGGCTCGGCGGGAGCCGCCGGAGCTGGGCTGCCGGCCAGCCGCACCTCGCCGGGGCCGACGCCGCGGCGTCGGCCGTGCGCATGGCACTCCTGGGCGGTAGCGCTCCCGGACGTTGACATCTCCGGGTGGCCGTGTTTCCCACCGGCAGTGTCGCCGGTCTCCGGAGGGTGCGGGCTGCGATGTTCTCAGCGTGCGGTGTTCCGAGGACCCGTTGCCGTCAGGTCTCAGCGCACGCGGTTCAGCTCCCGCAGCAGGGCTTCCCCGTCCGCGACGTCGAAGAAGGCCACGGGCGAGGGCCGACCGGGCGAGAAGATCTCCATGCCGCTGTTGAGTTGGGCGGTCTGGAGGCCCGCCCCGCCGAAGACGACCTCCACGTGCACGCCGTCCCGGTTCTTCCGCACCTGCGCGGGCTCGTCCTTCACGCGGACGTCCGAGACCCTCCGGTCCCCCTCCACCACGATGGCGCGGGTGTCCGTGAGGCCGTAGACCGTGCGCCGTTTGCGACGAGCCTTGACGATGAACCGTCCGAAGACGAGGTACAACAGGCCCATCGCCACGAAGAGCAGCCCGAAAAGAGGAGACCACCAGCGAGGGCCAGCGTCCGTGGACACCCGCCACGTCCACCACACGGCGAACGCGCACCACAGGATGCTGAAGGGCACGAAGAACGCGTCGAACGGCATGAAGTGCACGCGCGGATCGGGCTGCCCCGACCACAGAAGCTTCTCGCCGGGACGCAGATGGGGTTGCAGCCGCTGCTGGGGATTCTCCACAGGGGCAGTATGACACCGGCCACACCCCCCTGACGTCTGAGGCGCGAAATGCCCGCCCCGAGGCGGTATTGGCGGGCATTTCACGCCTCAGATGTCCGAGCTCCTGGTGTGGAACGCCCTTGACCCTCACGCAACGTGAGGCAGGACAGTCACCGTCATGAGCACTCACTTCGATTCCTTCGACATCAGCCCCGTTCCCGCTCCGGCATGGGACGCGGCGGCGCCCGAGAACTTCCGCGGCATCTACGGCATGCCGTCCTTCGTCACCGTCACCACCTCGGACATGGCCGCATCCGTGACCTTCTGGACCGGGGTGCTCGGGTTCTTCTCACTGTTCGAGATCCCCGGGCGGCTGGTGCATCTCCGCCGCTGGGCCTTCCAGGACGTCCTCCTCGTCCCCGGCACGCCGCCGCAGGAGGGAGCGTCCTCCCCGGCGGTGAACTTCGCGTGCGTGCAGGCCCAGATCGAACAGGTCAGCGCCGCGTGTGAAGGTTTCGACGGCGTCGTCGTGTCCGGCCCGCGGGACACGCCCTGGAACAGTCGCGAGGTCGAGGTCCTCACCCCGGAAGGCATCCGGGTGGTCTTCACCGCGGCCAAGCCGTACGACCCCGCGACCCAGGAGGCCGCCAATTTGAGGGCCGTGGGCATCACTGCCCCGGCACACGGCGTCGAGGACAATGAGGCCCATGGCCGATGACCGGATGCCGTTGACCGTGGGGCAGGCAGCAGAGCGACTGGGCGTCACTGTGCGGACGCTGCACCACTGGGATGCCGAGGGCGTGGCGTGCCCCTCCGAGCGGTCCGGCACCGGGTACCGCCTCTACACCGGCGCGGATCTGGAGCGCTTGGAGCGAGTGGTGATCTACCGCGAGCTGGGGCTGGGGCTCGACGCCGTCCGCGCCCTGCTCGACGATCCCACCGTGGACGCCGTCGCCGCGCTGCGCGAGCAGAACGCGCAGCTGGAGGCGCGCATCCGACACTTGCGTGACCTCCACGGAAGCGTGCAGCGCATGATCGAGGCGCACGAACGCGGGATCCTCATGCCCCCAGAGCAGCAGAAGCGCGTCTTCGGCACCGGGTGGGATCCGTCGTGGCCGGCCCAGGCGCGGGCCCGCTGGGGTGACACCCCGCAGTGGCGGCAGTACGCCGAACGAGCAGCTTCCCGAAGCCCCTCCGAGTGGTCGGGTCTCTCGCAGGAGAGCCGCGAGCTCGACGACGCCTTGGCACGTGCCGTGCGCGAAGGCACCCTTCCCGGCAACCCCCGCGCGAACGATCTCGTGGAACGCCACCGCGCGCTGTTAAGCCAGTACTTCCCGCTCACCCGGCAGATGCAGGTCTGCCTGGGTCGTCTCTACGAGTCCGACCCCGGATTCGCCGGGCACTACGACTCGCAGCAGCCCGGACTGGCCTCATGGTTCCACGAGTCCATCGACGCCAATGCCCGGGCCCACGGAGTCGATCCCGACACGGCGGAGTGGGAATGAGGGCACGGGCCCGCCACACGCCGCCGCTCCAAAAACCTGCCCCACCGAGCGCTGACATCTGAGACGCGACATGACCGTGGAGCTGCACTTTTCGCGGGCATTTCCGCGCTCAGATGTTCGAAGCTGCAGGCAAGACCCTGGGTCGGGGCAGCGGCCGCAACGGTAGACAGCAACCAGGATCGCGATCAGGCAAGTGTCCCCACCCACCTCACCTCGCCATCCACCACATGCTCGGTGGGGTCCATCCCCAGGCCGCACGCCACCCGCTGCGAGGCGGCGTGACCCGGATGAATGTGCGCCATGACCTGCGTGACACCACGATCACGAAGCTCCCCGGCGAGGAGGTTCGCCGCGCGACTCGCGTATCCGCCCCCCCCTGCCACGGAAGACCGATAACCCAGGCGATCTCGGTGGGTGAGCCATCCCCAGGAACGGTGGCCTGGACGTACCCCACGGGCCGCTGCTCCGGGCCGGCAAGCACAATGCCGTTGAACCACTGCTCGGTTCCATCGGCGGACCGTCCGCGCGTCTGCACGGCGTACTGCCGTTGCAGGTCCGAAACGCTCGGAGGCTCCCCGCCCGTGTACCGGTACAGCTCCGCCCCGGCCGGGACCTCCGCCATGTCATGAGCGTCATCCACGCGCAGGGGTCGCAGCGTGATCACCGTGGTCATGGACTTGAACGTACATTCCGTCGCCCGCTTCGGACAGCGTCTGCGCACAGCCGAAAGCCAACGGTCGCCCCCGGCACTGGATCGGCCGTTGAGCTGCACGAGTGGGTCGACCTCACGACCCCTTGGGGATACCGTTCACAGCATGGACGAATCCAGCATCGGCGCTCTTATCGGCATCGTGTCGTCGCTCATGGTGGTCGCCATCCTGTACGGGGTCACCCGGGCGGGGGCCACCGGCGGGATGGGTCGCAACGGCGCCGTCGGCATCCGCACCCGGGCCACGAAGCGCAGCGACGACGCCTGGCAGGCCGGGCACGCCGCCGCCCTTCCGGTGGTCAGGGTCCTGTGCCTGGCCCTGCTCGTCCTCGACCTGGTGTGCCTGGCGCTGGTCTTCCTGGGGCCGAGTGCCCTCCGACCGTGGCTCGGGCTGATCCCCGCGGCGGGAATCGTCGTGGCGGCGGTCGTCACGAGCCGCGCGGCGGCAAAGGGCGCCGACGCCGCCCAGTGACATCTGGGGCGCACAATGACTGCCCGGCAGCACTTTTCGTGGGCATTTCTGGGCTCAGACGTCAGTGGAGCGGAGCCACACGGCCGCACAGGGTGCTGACGCCGCACGCTGACATCTGAGGTGTAGAAGTGCCCGCCCCGCGGCACGTCTGGCGGGCACTTCTACACCTCAGAGTGCGGAGAGGCCAGGAGGCGCAGGCGAGGCGGGGCAGACGAGGGCGGGGCGGCGTCGTCGTGACCCCGTGACCCCGGACGGCGCCGGGGCGCCGCACCCTCAGCCCGCGATCAGCGCGTAGATGCCGCCCAGGAAGAACACCCCGTACCCGGACCCCGCCACCAGCTGCGGCCACGTGTGGGCGCGCAGCACGTGGCGGCTCACGCACACCGCCACCGCGACCGGCACGAACAGCAGACCCCACGGCCCCCACGCCACGGGCAGGATCACCGCGGTGCCGCCCATCATCATCCCGTGCACCGAGATCTTCCACCACGGGCTCACGAGGGCGACGACGGCGCTCGCCGCCAGCGTCGCGGTGAGCAGGCCGGTGATCTCCACGGGGCCGTCGAAGGCGAGGGTCACCGCGAGGAACGCCGCGACCAGCAGGAACGTTCCGACCATGACCGGGCGGCGGTGCTCCTTGACGCTCACGTGGTGGTCGGTGAGAACCCCGCGGCGGGAGAGGACGGTGACCGTGGCGAGCGAGACCCCGCACACGGACAGCGCCGCCGCGACGCCCCACAGCAACGCGGTGGATGTGCCGTGCGCCGTCCACGGGATCACGACCAGCAGCACCGCCAGGACCACGGGCGCCTGGAAGACCTCGCTGAGGAGGACCGCCCACGCGGGAGACGGGCGCGCCGTCGAGGCGCTCTCCCCCGTCGTGGGCGGCGCGTCAGAAGTCGAGGGTCTCGTACGTCTCGTGCTCATTGCTCTCCAGCGCGGGGATCGCCTGGCCCACGCCCCAGCGGGTGAAGTGCTCGGAGCCCACGTGGGCCTTGAAGGCGTCCTTGTCCGTGTAGACCTCGAAGATCCGGAACACGGCGGGCTCGTCCGGGCTCTGGTACGCCTGGTAGTAGAGGTTCCCGGGCTCCTGGCGGGCCTCCGGGGAGAGCTTCGCGAGCGCGTCGCGCACCGTCCCCTCCTCGCCGGGCTTCGCGGTCCAGGTGGCGCTGCAGACGAAGGCCATGGAGTGTCCTCTCTCGACGTCGACGCCGGACGGTCACCGGCCCGGCTCATGCTACCGATTCGGGGTGGGTGGGCATCTCCGGCCAGCGCCACCGGCACCCGCGGGACGCGCCCGCATCCGCCACCTCCGCCGCCCCGCTCCCTCCACCCCGCAGGATGGAGGGCATGATTCGGATCGAGCACCTGACCAAGCGCTACGGCGGGTTCACCGCGGTGGACGACATCTCCTTCGTGGCGCAGCCCGGGCGGGTCACCGGGTTCCTGGGTCCCAACGGGGCGGGGAAGTCCACCGCGTTGCGGATGCTCACCCACCTCACACCCGCCACGTCCGGGAGCGCACTGGTGCTGGGGCGCCGCTACGAGGACCTCCCCAATCCGAGCCGCCACGTGGGCGTGATGCTCGACGCCGCCGCGCAGCACCCCGGGCGCACCGGCCGGGAGGTGCTGCAGCTGGCGGCCATGGTCACCGGGATGGGCCGGTCCCGCGTGGACGAGATGCTGGACCTCGTGGGCCTCGAACGCTCCGAGGCCTCCCGCCGTGTGAAGAACTACTCGCTGGGCATGCGTCAGCGTCTCGGACTGGCGGGTGCGCTCATGGGCCGCCCGCAGATCCTGATCCTGGACGAGCCCGCCAACGGCCTGGACCCCGCGGGCATCCGCTGGATGCGGGGGCTGCTGCGGGACTTCGCGGACCAGGGCGGCACCGTGCTGCTGAGCTCGCACCTGCTGCACGAGGTGGAACTCGTCGCGGACGACCTCGTGATGATCGGCCACGGCCGCATCGTCGCGCAGGGACGCCTGGCGGACCTGCTCACCACGCGCCCGGGATGCGTGGCCGACGCCGAGGACCGGACGGCGTTCGCGGACGCGCTGCGCGCCGTCGGCATCGCCTTCACCGGGCGAGCGGACGGCGCCGCGGAGATCGAGGCCGACGCCGCCCGCGTGGGTCGCGTGGCGCTCGACGCCGGTGTGCCGCTCACCCTGCTGCGCCCCGCGGACGGCACCCGCCTGGAGGACATGTTCCTGCAGCTCACCGCGGACACCGCCCGCGGCGGGCCCGGTGAGAACGCCCTAGGCCAGAACGCCCCCGAGCAGGATGCGACCGCCCGGACGGCACCCGCCCGAGAGGAGACCCGCGCATGAGCACCACGTCGAACGTCACCGCCCCGAACACCGCAGCGCCCTGGCAGGAACCCGAGCCGGACGGCCGTGGTCTTCCTTTCCTGACCCTGCTGCGCGTGGAGCTGCGCAAGCAGGTGGACACCCGCGCCGGCCGCGGGATACTGGTCGCCATTGGCGTGCTCACGGCGCTCGTGCTGGGGCTTACCACGTGGATGACCCGTGAAGAGGGCGCCGAGCTCCCCGGGCTCTTCGTCCTGACGATGACGCCGCAGGGGTTGCTGCTGCCCGTGCTGGGGATCATCACGGCCTGCAACGAGTGGAGTCAGCGCACCGCGCTGATCACGTTCACGCAGGAACCCCGCCGACTCCGTGTAGTGCTCGCCAAAATCATCGCGGCGCTGGTCCTGGGAACGGTTGCCTTCGCGGCGGCGTGGGTCCTGGCACTGCTCGCGCATCTGATCTCTGCCGGCCTCTCCGGCAACCCCGTGAGCATCGATCTCAATCCCGGGCAGCTGGCAGGCCAGTGGCTCACCCAGATGCTCGCGCTCCTGCAAGGTGTGGCGTTCGGGCTGGCGCTGCTGTCCGTGCCCCTGGCAATCGTCGGCTACTTCGTCCTGCCCACCCTGTACTCGGCAGTCGCTCTGGTGGTGCCTGCCCTGCGCGATCTCGGCGCGTGGGGGAACATGGCCGCGGCCTCCTCCCCTCTCATGGAGGGCGTGGACCTCACCGCCACCCAGTGGGCCCAGCTGGGGACGTCCTCGCTGCTGTGGATAGGTGTGCCCCTGCTCATCGGCGTCTGGCGGGTGCTCACCCGCGAGGTGAAGTAGCCTCTCCGAGCTTCCATCCCGGTGACCAGAGCACGTGCTGCTCCCACGAGACCGGCATCTTCATCATGGCCGGGCTCACCGTACGCATCTGCGGAAAGTCCAGGAGCACAGACCGGAGCTCCATCAGACGGTCATGGGTGCCACGTGCGCGCAGGAGGTACGCCATGACGGCCAGGACACCATAGATCCGGTCCACTGTTCCCCGGGCGTGATCAAGCAGAGGGTCACTTCTGCGATGACTCAGCTGAGGCTTCATCCCGATGGACCGGTTCCACAGTCGGCCGTGATGAGCCACGACGTTGCGAATGATGTTCAATGACTTTAACCATGAGTGGAATTCGTCGGCCCGTGCCCCGTAGCGCTCCGCGATGTCACGCCGGACCGCAAACGGTGCAAGTTCGAAGAGAGTCACTAGCTGACCCATCTGCATGATCTCGGTGGCCACCCACACGGGCATGAGCCCGTCATAACGTTGCAGGAAGTGTTGGACGACATCTTCCTTCGAGCGCACTTGCAAACTCTCCAGAGATCTGCGGAACTGATCGAATTTTCGTGCCACAACTCGCTGGTCCAGCACATCAGGATTCACATGGGCGAAGGGATCCAACCGGCCGAGCTCATGCCCCACAGAGACACGGAGCTGAATCTCGAGTGCGCTCAGGCATGCCCACACCGACTCCCGAAGTCTCGTGTCGAAGTTGTAGAGGGCGAGGACATCGCGGAAAGTCGTGCCCTCGAAGAAGTGATCGCCCCGCGACACCCCGTTTGGGCCGATCTGCCGGAAGGGATACCAGTAGCCACTGAGCCCGTAGTAGCCGAGCTGCGCCAGATCGTCCAGATGCTCGTCGACATCCGGCATTCCCCGGGCGCGGAGGAGTTCTGCTTGTTCGGGGAAAGACAGCCAGGGCTTGGCATCCGCAGCGGGCATCGCTGTCCTCCGTAGATACGAGGACCGGCCCTGACCTGTAGAACAGGCGGGCCGGTCATGGTGATGTCAGTCTACCTCGGCGTGCTGAGTCCTGCCATGGGTCCGATGTCCTGCCCGCTCCAGCCGCACCACCTGGTCCGCCAACTCCGTGACGTCGTCGGGATCGTGGGTGATGAGCACCGCGGTCCTGCCGACCAGGACCCGGCGGAGCACCTCGCGCATCCGCGGGCGCGCGGCCACGTCCAGCGCACTCATGGGCTCATCCAGCAGGACCACCCGGGGGTCCGCGGCGAGGACGCGGGCGATCGCCACGCGCTGCGCCTGCCCGCCCGAGAGCTGCTCCGGGGTCCGATGCGCGAACTCCTGCGCGTCCACCTCGCGCAGCCACGCCATGGCCCGACGCCGCGCCGTCGCCCTGCGCACGCCCGCCGCCCGCGGGCCGAACGCCACGTTCTCCAGGATGCTCAGGTGCGGGAACAGCAGCGGCTCCTGCGCCATCAGGGCCACGCCGCGACGGTGCGCGGGAACCCACACGGAGCGCTCCCCCGGCTCGGCGCGGACCACGCAGCGCTCCCCGACGACCACCGTTCCGCGGTCCGGCGCGAGCAGCCCCGCGACCATGGCGAGCACGGTGGACTTCCCCACCCCGTTCGCCCCGAGCAGCGCCGCAGTCGCCCCCGGTGCCACGGTGAACTCGGCGGCCACGCGACGCTGCTCCTGCGCCACCGCCACACGCAGCCCGGTGGCCTCGTGCGCGTCACCTGCAGGGACCCCGTCGGAGATCGGGGACGACGGCGCGGCGTCGGGTTCTCCCGGAACCTCGCCTTCGCGGGGCGTTCCGGCGTCGCGGCTCTCGCCGGGTTCATGAGTCTCCGGAGCGCCGCGATCCCGGCCGAACCACCCGGTGAGGTTGGCGCGGAAGCCGGCGCCGCGGCGTCGTCGTGACGGGGCGCTGAGGCCCACGACGAGCACGGCGACCAGCACGAGGAGGAGCGAGAGGGCGACCGCTGCGTCCGGGTCCGTCTCGCGCTGGAGGTAGATCTCGAGCGGCAGCGTGCGCGTGACGCCCTGCAGGCTGCCGGCGAAGGTCAGGGTGGCGCCGAACTCGCCCAGGCAGCGCGCGAACGAGAGCGCCGCGCCGGAGAGCACCGCGGGGAGCGCGAGCGGCAGCGTCACGCGGAAGAGCGTGCGGGTGGGAGAGGCCCCCAGACCCGCCGCGACCTGCTCGTACCGCGTGCCGGTGGTGCGCAGCGCACCCTCCAGCGAGACCACGAGGAACGGCAGGGCCACGAACGTCTGCGCGAGCACCACGGCCACGGCGGAGAAGGCGACGTCGATCCCCAGGAATGCGAGCGGACGCCCCAGCAGGCCCATGCGCCCGAACGTGGACAGCAGCGCGATGCCACCCACCACGGGAGGCAGCACGAGCGGCAGCAGCACGAGCGAGCGCAGCAGGGTGAGCCCACGCGCCGTGGAGCGGGCGAGCACCAGGGCCAGCGGGCAGCCGAGCACCAGGCACAACCCGGTGGAGAGCACCGCCGTGCGCAGGCTCAGGGACAGGGCCGCAACCGAGGAGTCGCTCGTGAGCAGCTCACCCAGGTGCGCCCAGTCGATGCGGAACATCATGCCGACCACGGGGAGGAGCACGAGAAGCGCCCCCACCGCAGCTGGTACGAGGACCCACCGAGGGGTCGCGGAGAAAGCCCGGGTCACGGGGTGCCGAAGCCCGCGTCCTTCAGGACCTTCTGGCCGCGCTCCCCCTTCACCAGCTCCACGAACTCGTCCGCGAGCTGCGCCTGCGGGGCGTCCTTCAGCGCGACGATCGGGTACTTGTTAATGGCCTCGTCGGTCTTGGGGATCTCGACGGACGAGACCTTGTCCCCGGCGGACTTGGCGTCCGTGACGTAGACGATCCCGGCGTCGGCCTGCCCGGAGGTGACCTTGCCCAGCACGTCCGTCACGGCGTTCTCCTGGCTCACGGGCTTGAGCGTGACGCCGTTGGCCTTCTCAACCTTTTCGGTCGCGGAACCGCACGGCACCTCCGGCGCGCACGTGACCAGCTTGACGTCCTTGTCCACCACGTCCTGAAAGCTCGTGATCCCGGCGGGGTTGTCTTTGGGCACCACCAGGGTCAGCACGTTGGTCGCGAAGACCGCTGGCTCCCCCTTGGCGAGGTCCTTGTCCGTGAGCTTCTTCATGTTCTTCTGGTCCGCTGAGGCGAAGACGTCCGCCGGCGCACCCTCGATCAGCTGCTGCACCAGGCCCGAGGACCCGCCGTAGTTCACAGCCACGTCCACCCCCGGGTGGTCCGCCTCGAAGTCCTTGGCCAGCTCGTCGAACGAGCCCGTCAGCGACGCCGCCGCGGAGACCGTGAGCGTCTTGTGCCCCGCGGCGGACGACGACGCCGATGCGTCACCGCCGCTGCCCGAGCCACCCCCGCAGCCGCTGAGCACCAGCAGACCCGCGGCGGACACCGCGGTGACCGCACTGATCTTCCGCACTGACCCGTTCGTGAAGCGTCCCATCACTTCGTCCCCTCCGTCTCGACGATGACCGCGGTGGACTTCACCACGGCCGTGGCCACGGATCCCGGTTCCAGCCCGAGATCCCGCACCGCCTCCGTGCTCATGAGGGACACGATCCGGTGCGGACCGCACTGCAGCTCCACCTGGGACATCACCGGGTCCGACGTCACCGCCGTCACCAGTCCCACCAGTCGGTTGCGTGCAGAGCTCCTCACGTTCGCCGGGTCCTGGGGGCTCACCGCGTTGCGACGCGCGAGCTGCGCGAGGTCCACCCCGTCCACCACGGTGTGCCCGGCGTCGTCCTTGGTCCCGACGAGCGAGCCCTGCGCGATCCACCGCCTCACGGTGTCGTCGCTGACACCCATGAACGTGGCGGCCTGAGAGACACGGAGGAACGTCATGCCCTCACCCTATCCGCAGGTGCGTGCCGAACGGGGGAACACAACCGCAGATGCGGGCGGGCCGGGTGCGTTCGCGGGCAGGCGTCGTCGACAGGGCACCCCTCACGTGCTGCTCAGCGGAGTAAAGGCACGCAACGGCCCGA
Organism: Kocuria varians; assembly: GCF_006539885.1. Classification (GTDB taxonomy): domain Bacteria; phylum Actinomycetota; class Actinomycetes; order Actinomycetales; family Micrococcaceae; genus Kocuria; species Kocuria varians. The sequence goes on from NZ_BJNW01000007.1 coordinate 19,684, forward strand.
ATTTCTGCGTTTGCTCCGTTAGTGCACGCTGCGCGCACCGCACCCTGCCCGCTGCACGGGGCGCGCACCTCCCTCGCCCGCACAGCACGACGGCGCCGCTCCGGGTTTCCCCCGAGCGACGCCGTCGGCGCGCGACGCCGGGCGAGGAGTGCCCCGCCCGGCGTCCCTCTCGTGCTGCCTGGCGGAGTAAACGCACGCAACGGCCCGAATTTCTGCGTTTACTCCGCTAATGCACGCCGCGCGGTACACGCCTCACGCGGCCCGCCACGCCGCACCCCGCCCGCCGCTCACTCGTGCGAGAAGTTCGCCTTCCGCTTCTCCGCGAAGGCGGCCATGCCCTCTTTCTGGTCCGCGGTGGAGAACAGCCCGTGGAACACCCGGCGCTCGTACTGCAGCCCGGCGGCCAGGGTGGTCTCGTACGCGGTGTTGACCGTCTCCACGGCGTGCTGGGCCACGGGCTTGGACATGCCCGCGATCGTGCCCGCAACCTCCAGCGCGGTGTCCAGGAGGGAGTCCGAGGGGACCACGCGGGAGACGAGTCCGGAACGTTCGGCCTCCTCCGCGTCCATCTGCCGACCGGTGAGGATGAGGTCCATGGCCTTCGCCTTGCCCACCGCGCGGGTGAGGCGCTGGGTGCCGCCCATGCCCGGGATCACGCCCAGGGTGATCTCCGGCTGCCCGAACTTCGCGGTGTCCGCGGCGATGATCATGTCGCACATCATCGCCACCTCGCAGCCGCCGCCGAGCGCGTAGCCCGCCACCGCGGCGATCTTGGGGGTGCGCAACCGCGCGAAGCCGTCCCATGCGGCGAAGAAGTCCTCGCGGTACATGTCCGAGCCGCTCTTGGAGCTCATCTCCTTGATGTCCGCGCCGGCGGCGAACGCCTTCTCGGAGCCGGTCAGCACGATCGCCCCGATCTCGGCGTCGCGGTCGAGCTCGGTGGCCGCGGCGACCACGTCCCGCATGGTCTGTTCGTTCAGCGCGTTGAGAGCCTTGGGGCGGTTCAGCGTGATCACTCCCACGCGTCCCTCGCGGCGGACCAGGATGGTGTCGTAGGTGTTTTCGCTCATGCGGTCAGCATCTCACGACGACGCCGTGCCCCACCTCACACGCGCGGGTGCCGGGCGGCGGGGCGCCGCCTCGACACCGACCGTCCCGCGCGGACAAACGGCCACCCCGTGCCACCCTGGCGGCAGCAGCACCGGGAACATGGCGGCTCGCCGTGAGAGCTGGCGAGGCCCCGCTACCCGGTCAGTCCGCGGAACCGGCGGGGCCCTCACCACCCCACCGGGCGGCGTCGTCCCCGGGCCCCGTCACACCCCGGAAACACCCGGCCGCTAGCATGGCGGCATGCGTGAATTGCAGGCTCAGATCATCGCCGAGCTCGGCGTCTCCCCGCGGATCGACCCGGCGCAGGAGGTGGCGCGGCGCGTGGACTTCCTCGCGGACTACCTCCGGGCCACACACACCAAGGGCTTCGTGCTGGGCATCAGCGGCGGCGTGGACTCGACCCTGGCGGGGCGGCTCGCCCAGCTGGCCGTGGAGAAGCTGCGCGAGGACGGTGTGACCGCGGAGTTCGTGGCCATGCGCCTGCCCTACCGCACGCAGCAGGACGAGGACGACGCCCAGGCCGCGCTCGCGTTCATCGCGCCGGACCGGGCGCTCACGTACGACGTCGCCCCGGCGGTGGACGGGTTCGAGGCCGCCTACACCGCGGCCACCGGGGACACGCTCACCGACTTCACGCGCGGTAACACCAAGGCGCGCGTGCGGATGACCGCGCAGTACGCGGTGGGCGGGGACCACGGCCTGCTGGTGATCGGCACGGACCACGCGGCGGAGTCCGTCACCGGGTTCTTCACGAAGTTCGGCGACGGCGGCGCGGACCTGCTCCCCCTGGCCGGGCTGGACAAGCGCCAGAACCGGCAGCTGCTGGAGCACCTGGGAGCGTCGGAGCGGCTCGTCGGGAAGGTCCCCACCGCGGACCTGCTCAACGACAACCCCGGCCGCGCGGACGAGGACGAGCTGGGCCTCACCTACGAGGACATCGACGACTACCTCGAGGGCAAGGACATCCCCGTGGAGGTCGCGGAGAAGCTGGAGCAGATCTTCCTCCGTTCCCGCCACAAGCGCACCGTCCCGGTCACCCCCGCGGACGACTGGTGGCGGCAGGGCTGACGACCCGGTAGTGGCGGTTGCGCCACGCCAGCAGCCCGCCGGCCAGCACAGCCGCCAGGACGGACGCGGTCAGGATCGCCACCTTCGCCTGGTCGTCGGCGGCCGCGGCCGGGTCGAAGCTGAGCTCCGCGATCAGCAGGGACACCGTGAACCCGATGCCCGCGAGCAGCGCGATCCCGGCCAGGTCGATCCACCGGTACGAGGAGTCCAGCCGACTGCCCGTGATCCTGGTGGTGAGCCACGTGGCGCCGATGATGCCCAGCGGCTTGCCCACCACGAGCCCCGCGACGATGCCGAGCGTGACCGGGGCCGCGAGCGCCGTCGTCAACCCGTCCCAGCCGCCCACGGCCACGCCTGCGGAGAAGAAGGCGAAGACGGGCACCGCGAACCCGGCGGACAGGGGCCGGACCCGGTGCTCCAGGTGCTCGGCAAGCTGCACCGGCTCCCCGGTTCCCTTGCCGCCGTGGACGGGCACCGCGAAGCCGAGCAGGACGCCCGCGACGGTGGCGTGGATGCCGGCGTCGTGCACGAGCGCCCAGGTGACCACGGCGAGCGGCACCAGGATGACCCAGGCAACCCACGTCCGGTCCGCGAAGAAGCGCGGGAAGCGGTGGGTCAGGAACGCGAAGGCACCCAGCGGCAGCAGTGCGAGCAGCAGCGGCGCCACGCTCACGTGCTCGGTGTAGAAGACGGCGATGATGGTGATCGCCAGGAGGTCGTCCACCACCGCGAGCGTGAGCAGGAACAGCCGCAGCGCCGGTGGCAGACGCGAACCCACGATCGCGAGCACGGCCACCGCGAAGGCGATGTCCGTGGCGGTGGGGATGGCCCAGCCGCCCAGGGTCTCGGGGCTCGCGAGGTTGGCCGCCGTGTAGATCAGGGCGGGGACGACGACGCCGCCCACCGCCGCCGCGATCGGCACCACGGCGGTCCGCAGGTCCCGCAGATCCCCCGCGACGAACTCGCGCTTGAGCTCCAGGCCCACGAGGAAGAAGAACACCGCGAGCAGACCGTCCGCGGCCCACGCGCCGAGGCTCAGCTTCAGGTGCCACGGCTCGTAGCCGACCTCGAGGTCCCGCAGCTGGAAGTAGGAGTCGGCGGCGGGTGAGTTGGCCCAGAGAATGGCCAGCGCGGCGGCCGCGACCAGCAGGATCCCTGCAACGGTCTCCCGCCGCAGGACGGACTGGGCACGGGCAAGGGGGTGGTGAGAGGGCATGGGAGTCTCCACTGTCGACGGGCATCACAAGTACTTCCGCCGACCAGACTTCCCGGCACACCAGCCCACGAGGGTAGCAGGCCGCCCGGGGAGCGCTCCGACCGGGTGGGCTCCGCGAGAGCACTTCGGCACGGCGCCCATCCGCCGTCTCCGGTGCCGCAACGTGCCCCGCCAACCGGTCCGCCGACATCCGTTTCTTCACCGCAGCCCCCTGGCTACACTGGCCCCAGTGACACGGGGTGCCGTTGCCCGTTCCCCCGCTCCCGCGCCCGGTGTGGCGCACCGTGGGGGACCGCAGCGGCTGAGATGACACCCGTCGAACCTGTCCAGTTAGTACTGGCGAAGGGATGTCACGGTCGCTCCACGCAGCTGGCGCACCGCTTTCTTCGCCGTGAGCCACGCAGGAGTGAGCATGCGGATCGAGAACACCATCGTCCTGGTCACCGGGGGCGCCCGCGGTCTGGGGGAGCACCTGAGCCGGGCGTTCGCGCGGGAGGGTGCGCGCGTCGTCGTGAACTACCACTCGAGCGAGGAGCGGGCCGCCGCGCTCGTGGCCGAGTTCGGGAAGCACCGGGCGCTGGCCGTCCGCGCGGACGTGACGGACGCGCAGCAGGTCCGGGACATGGTCGCTCGGGCGCGGGAGCACTTCGGTGCGCCGATCACCGTGGCCGTGAACAACGCGCTCGTGGAGTTCAGCTTCAACGGGGACGCCCGGCCCACGCTCGAGACCCTGACCGCGCAGAACCTCACGCAGCAGTTCGAGGGTGCCGTGGTGGGTGCGCTCAACGTGATGCAGGCGGTCGCACCGGGCATGGCGGAGGTCGGTAAGGGCCGGATCATCAACATCGGCACCAACCTGTTCCAGAACCCCGTGGTCCCCTACCACGACTACACCGCCGCCAAGGCCGCCCTGCTCTCCCTCACGCGCACCGCCGCGAAGGACCTCGGCCCGCAGGGCATCACCGTGAACATGATCTCCGGCGGCCTGCTGCGCACCACGGACGCGAGCGCCGCGACCCCGGACGAGGTCTTCGACGTCATCGCCGCCGGCACTCCCCTGGGCCGCGTCACGACCCCCGAGGAGTTCGCGGACACCACCCTGTTCTTCGCCTCCGACTGGTCGCGCGGGGTCACGGGGCAGAACCTCGTCGTCGACGGCGGACTGGTGGTCGACTGACGTGGCGGCACCCTCCGAGCACGACGACGCCGCCGCGCCGGGTCCCGCGGCCCGGTCCGGCCGCCGGCTGCACCTCAACGCGTTCCTCTTCGGGACCGGTCACCACCAGGCGTCCTGGCGCGCCCCGGACTCCGCGGTGGACCGGCTCACGGACATCACGTACTACGAGGAACTCGCGCAGCTCGCCGAGCGCGGCCTGTTCGACGCCGTGTTCTTCGCGGACGGGCACAGCGTGGGCAACGTGGCGGGCGGGCCGGCGTGGTCCCTCGAACCGCTGACCACGTTGTCCGCGATGGCGCGGGCCACGGAGCGGATCGGCCTGGTGTGCACGGTGTCCTCCACCTTCTTCACCCCCTTCCACGCCGCCAGGATGCTCGCGTCCCTGGACCACATCTCCGGTGGCCGGGCCGGGTGGAACGTGGTGACCTCCATGTGGGACGCGGAGGCCCGCAACCACGGCTACACCGCCATGCCTCCCAAGGAGGAGCGCTACGAGCGGGCCCGGGAGTTCGTGGACGTGGCCCGTGCCCTGTGGGCGAGCTGGGACGAGGACGCCGTGCTCGCGGACCGCGCCGGGCAGTGGGGCGACCCGGAGAAGGTGCACCCCGTGGACCACGAGGGCCGGTACTTCCTGGTGGACGGCCCCCTCACCGTTCCGCGCTGCCCGCAGGGCGAACCCGTGCTGTTCCAGGCGGGTGCATCCGGGCCGGGGAAGGCGCTGGCGGGGGAGGTCGCCGAGGGGATCTACGCCGTGGCCTACGACCTCCCTGCCGCACAGGAGTACTACCGGGCGGTGAAGGCGGAGGTGGCGCGCGCGGGCAGGGACCCGGACGGCGTCGTCGTGATGCCCGGGCTCGTGACCTACGTGGGGCGCACCCACGAGGAGGCGCTCGAGAAGCAGGCGGGCGTGGACCGGCTGCTGCCCGTGGAACAGTCGCTGGCGCAGCTGTCCACGTTCGTGCAGCAGGACTGCTCGCAGTGGGACCTCGACGCACCCGTCCCCGAGCTGCCACCCCTCGAGGAGTTCACCGGGCCGCAGGGGCGCTACGGCACCATCCTGCGCATCATCGAGGCCGAGAACCCCACCGTGCGCCAGCTGCTCGCACGCCTGGCCGCGGGCGGTGGGCACTGCACCATGGTGGGCACGCCGGAGAGCATCGCGGACCAGATCCAGGAGTGGTTCGAGAACGAGGGCGCGGACGGCTTCAACCTCATGCCACCCGTGCAGCCGGACTCGCTGCAGGACGTCGTGGACCTCGTGGTCCCCGAGCTGCAGCGCCGCGGGCTCTTCCGCACCGAGTACACCGCCACCACCCTGCGCGGGCACCTCGCGGAGGCCTGAGGCGGGGGTCTGAGACAGGGGTCCAAGAACCTGCCCGCAGGACGACGGCGCCGCGCCCGGTTTCCGGGACGCGGCGCCGTCGTCGTCAACTCTGGGGACCGCGGCAGTGGTGCCCCGCAGAGGAACGTGCCCGGCGCGAGTCCTGCCCGCTCACAGGTGGCCCGGGCCTCCGTTGCGCTGAGAAGCCCACCCGCTGCCGACCCCCGGAACTCACCTGCCGCGAGCGCTCAGAGGAACAGGCGCAGGGGCACCAGCACCGTCTCCGCGATGCGCGCCATCGGGTGCCGTTCCCGCCACTCCGGGGAGGTCAGCGTCTCGCAGTGCTCCATGTCCGAGCGGAAGATCTTCTCCATCTGGGACGCGAAGCCGTGGTCGATGATCTCCACGTTGGTCTCGTAGTTGAAGGACAGGGACAGCCGGTCCAGGTTGGCGGTGCCCACCGTGGACCACACGCCGTCCACCGTGGCCGTCTTCGCGTGGATCATGGACGCCGAGTACAGCAGGATCGTCACGCCCGCCTCCAGCAGCTCGCCGTAGAACCCGCGGGAGACCCAGTCCGCCAGGATGTGGTTGGAGTCCTTGGGCACCATGACCCGCACGTCCACGCCGCGGCGCGCCGCGTTCAGCAGAGCGCCGATGACCTGCTGGTCCGGGATGAAGTACGGGGTGTTGATCCAGATGTGGGACTGCGCGCGCTCGATCGCGTTGAGGTACATCCCGCGGATCGGGTACACGATCTGGATGGGGATGTTCGCCGCCACCCGGATCTCGGGATCCCACTTCTGCGGCGCGACCCACGGGATGTTCTCGTGCGCCTCGCGGACCTCGTTCCACGCGGAGGCAATCGCGTTGCGCAGCCCCCACACCGCCGAACCCTCCTCGCGGATGTGCGTGTCCCGCCACTGGTTCGAGTACATGGACCCGATGTTGTAGCCGCCCACGAAGCCCACGCGGTCGTCCACCACCAGGATCTTGGAGTGCATGTACCCGGAGTAGCGCAGCGGCCCCCGCCAGAACGAGCGGCGCATGATGGGCATGCGGAAGACCGTGATCTTCTCCGAGAACCGGTAGAAGGAGTTGGGGATCACCGTGTTCGCGAACCCGTCGTAGACCACGTAGACCGCCACACCGCGGTCCGCGGCCCGGTTCAGGGCGTCCAGGAACTGCTGGCCCACCTCGTCGTTCTTCCAGATGAACGTCTGCAGCAGCACAGAGTCCTGGGCGTCGTCGATCGCCGAGAGCATGTCCTTGTAGACCGAGTTCCCGTCCGTGTAGACGGTCACGGGGTTGCCCTCGACCTCCGCGGTGAAGGTCCCGGGACGGGGGGCGTCACGGGCCTTCCGGTTGCGGTGCTTCCACCAGTCCACTCCGGCGAGTCCCGCGATCACCACACCCTGCGCGGCGAACAGGGTGCCCAGGCCCGTCGCAGCCGTCCTGAACAGGATCCTGCTGGGCTTGATCCGCTTGACGACCGCCATGATCTCTCCACCGCTCACAATCAGGTTTCCGCTCATTCCTCCACCCTACTGGGCGATCAACGTGGCTGTCCCGATGGCAAACCCGACAGATCCCGGGGAAGACCCGCCGCCGTTTCTCCCGCGGTGCACGGGTCGCTACGGTGGAGTCCATGAGAATCGCCACGTGGAACGTGAACTCCATCCGCGCCCGGGCCGACCGCATCGAGGCGTGGCTCGACCGTTCGGACGTGGACGTCCTGGCCATCCAGGAGACCAAGGCCAAGGACGAGAACTTCCCGTGGGAGCTCTTCGAGTTCGCGGGCTACGAGGTGGCGCACTTCGGCGTGAACCAGTGGAACGGCGTCGCCATCGCCTCCCGCGTGGGCCTGAAGGACGTGGAGCGCACGTTCCCCGGCCAGCCCACGTTCGGCAAGCCCGGCCAGGAGCCCGCGCAGGAGGCCCGCGCGATCGGTGCCACGTGCAACGGCGTGCGCGTGTGGTCCCTCTACGTGCCCAACGGCCGCGGCCTGGACGACCCCCACATGCCGTACAAGCTCGAGTGGCTGCGCGTGCTCGAGGGCCACGCCAAGGACTGGCTGAGGGAGGACCCGCAGGCGCAGATCGCCCTGGTCGGTGACTGGAACGTGGCACCGCAGGACGACGACGTCTGGGACATCGACTTCTTCCGCGACGGCGGCTACACCCACGTGAGCGAGCCGGAGCGCGCCGCGTTCAACGCGTTCATCGAGGACGCCGGCTACCAGGACGTGGTCCGCCCCCGCCACCCCGGGCCCGGCGTCTACACGTACTGGGACTACACGCAGCTGCGCTTCCCCAAGAAAGAGGGCATGCGCATCGACTTCCAGCTGTGCTCCCCCGCCCTCGCCGAGCGCGTCACGGACGCGTGGATCGACCGCGACGAGCGCAAGGGCAAGGGTGCTTCGGACCACGCCCCCGTCGTGATCGAGATCGACTGAGCCGTGCCCCTCCTCAACGTGGGCAGCGCCTACCGGAGCATCACGGGCTCCCCCATCCGCTTCGCCCTGCGCGTCTACGTCCCCCAGCAGGACCTCGACGCCGCCTACGCCCCGGGCATCCCCCGCGCCATGGACCCGTTCACGGCCGGGGTGCACGAGTTCTCGGAGCAGCTCGCGCGCCTGACGGACACTTCGCAGCCCTTGCTGCCTCCCGCGGGGGACCCCCTGTGGGCCATGCCGTTCTCTACCGCGCCCGCCGGCTCGCGGAGGCTGGCCGACGCCGCAGGGAGCGGTTCTGCGGGGGCCAGTGCGGCGAGCGGCGGTCCCGCGTCTGGTGGGTCTGCAGATGCCAGTTCGTGGCGCGGTGAGACAGCGGCTGGTGGGTTCGCCGCCGACGGGTCACCGGGTGGCGGGGCAGCGGGCGGCGAGTCGCAGACGGGCGGGGTGCCCGGCGGCCGCCTGCCGGGTGGGGCCGTCGGACGCGTCCCCGGCGCCTCGCCGGACGTCGCGGGCGACTTCCCCGTCTTCCACCCCACCCAGCGGCTGCGCCGTTCCCTGCGGCTGTTCACCGCCGCGGAGAATGAGGACAGCGCCCAGCTGCTCCCGCTGCTCGTGCCCGAGAACCAGGTGGACGACGCCGCCCAGGCCACCTCCCGGGAAGCCTTCCAGCCCGTCTACACCCGGGAGTCCTCCTATGTGGTGCCGCTCGCATGGTTCGCCGCGTTCACGCCCGAGGACCGCGTGACGTCGCAGCACTCCGGCCACGAGGTGCACCGCCTGATCGCCCCGGCGGACGTCGCGGCGGCCCGGGTGAAGCAGGCGGCGAAGACCGTCGAGGACGCCGCCCGCTCCGTCACCGGGGACACCACCGACCCGGGCGACCTCCCGGAGGAGGCGCAGCAGGCCACCGCGTTCGCCGAGGACCTCACCCGGCTCGCCCGCTGGCTGGACGCGTTCAGCCCCGCATCGCTCGTGAGCCTGGACTACGGCTCGGTGGCGGACCGGCTCCAGCCGGACGAGAGCCCGCAGGACATGGCGGACGCCGTGGAACTGCTGCGCGAGGGAGACTTCGGCTCCGCGACGGCCGCGCTGCGCCGCATCTTCGTGCGCTGGGCCCCGCTGGCCCACCTGCAGCAGGCGAACTGACCCGAAAACCGGCCGCCCCGCCGTCGTCGTCCCCTACTCCGCCCCATCCTCACCCCGCCCCACCCGGCGCCGTCGCCGCCCCTGCCGCCCCGCGCCATCACCCCGCCGCATTTACTCCGTTAGTGCAGATTTCCGCGCCCAAAACTGCATTTACTCCACTAGACAGCCGCCGCGGGCACCAAAATCAGCCCAGAGCCCTGCGCAGGCGAGCCAGCCATGCCTCTCGCCGGACCGGTGATCGCAGGTCGTCCCAGGTGAGGACCGTGACATCCCATCCGGCGTCCCTCAGCAGCGACAGGCGGTGCATCTCGTCCCGGTACTGCCCGACCTCCTGGGCATGGACGGCACCGTTGTACTCGAGAGCGATCCGAGCACCCGGCCATGCCAGGTCCAGCAGATAGCTGCGGCCCGCCACCGTCACACGGTGGTTGAGCATGGGCTCAGGCAGCCCGGCCCGCACCACGATCAGACGGGTGAGCGTCTCGGCCGGGGACCAGCAGGGCGCCCGCGCGTCCTGCCACGCACGTCGCAGCCGGATGACACCTCGGGCGGCAGGAGGGAGCATGCCCAGGTTCTCCTCCGCCTGCTCGCGGGTGAACACCACCGGAGTCCATGTGCCGGTGACGACGAAACGCGTGGAGATCAGAGCATCCAAGCACGCCGTGATTCGCCACGGGGGAAGGGTCAGCGCCAACCGCGCCATGGACTCCAACGGGTGTGCGATCCGGCTTCCCCACGGCCCCTCCAGGGGAGCCAATCCATGGGACTTGGCGATCCTCATACCGTCCTGCTGAGACTGTGCCCGGTCCCCGCTCCACAGCAGGTCCACGCGTTCCCCGGCCGCCGTGAGCTCTTGATTGGCCGGTTCCGCGATCCCTCGCCCACGCGACCGAGCTGCGGGTGAGAGCACACCCTGCACCCACGCCTCCGTACCGCCCACGGGTAACCGCAGCAGCTCCAGCCCTCGTACACCGCTCAGCAGCAGCCCCGCGTCCGGACCGCAGAGATGCTTCTGCAGCAGAACGCCTCGTTGGACGGGCGTGAGCGGCGCGTCCTGGAGCGCCCACAATCCTCGGGCCAGCCGTTGAACCCCCGGGGCTTTGAGCAGCTGGGACGCTCGCCGGCCCGTCTCCGCGGTGGTCACCACGGAGGGCTCCGGAGGGAAGGGCACGGGTTGCTGCAGATACATCTCCATGTGCGGACTCTAGGGAGAAACGTGGCGCCGTGAACGACGTTGTCCACAGCCTGCGGCACTGCGCCGACGTCGCGCCGACGCCGCCGGGGCAAGCTCGTGCCGCAGACGGGCCGGTCCAGAGCACCGCCAACCGCTCCGAGGCCGCTCTCGAGTGGAGTGAGGTGCTGCCTAGTGGAGTAAATGCATATTTGGGCCCTGGAATCTGCACTAACGGAGTAAATGCAGCGGGGTGATGGTGGCAGGGCGGCGGGACGACGGCGCGCGGCAGGGTGGGGTGGGTGGGGTGGGTGGGGTGGGTGGGGTGGGGTGCCACGGTGACGGCATGTGGGCGCGCGGGACCAGCGGCGTAGCCTGGGCGCGTGACTTCTTCCCGTACAGACTTCCCTGCCCCGTCCGGTTCCGAGTGGTGGCGCGACGCCGTCATCTATCAGGTCTATCCGCGTTCCTTCAAGGACTCCAACGGGGACGGCATGGGTGACCTGGGCGGTGTCACCGAGAAGCTGCCGTACCTGAAGCAGCTGGGTGTGGACGCCGTGTGGCTCTCCCCGTTCTACCTCTCCCCGCAGCACGACGCCGGCTACGACGTCGCGGATTACCGCACCGTGGACCCCCGCTTCGGCTCGCTCGAGGACTTCGACCGCATGCGCGAGGAGGCCCACCGGCTGGGCCTGAAGATCATCGTGGACCTCGTCCCGAACCACACCTCCGAGGACCACGAGTGGTTCCGGGCCGCGCTGGCCGCCGGTCCGGGCTCCCCGGAGCGCGAGCGCTACATGTTCCGCGAGGGCACCGGCGAGAACGGCGAGCTGCCGCCCAACAACTGGAAGTCGCTGTTCGGCGGGCGGGCGTGGACCCGTGTGCCGGACGGCCAGTGGTACCTGCACCTCTTCGACTCCACGCAGCCGGACCTGAACTGGGAGAACCCGGAGGTGTGGGAGGAGTTCCGCGCCATCCTGCGCTTCTGGCTGGACCGCGGCGCGGACGGCTTCCGCGTGGACGTGGCCCACGGGATGATCAAGGCGGACGGCCTGCCGGACTGGGACGAGCAGGTGCACATGGTGGAGGGCACGGACTCCGCCGACGACGCCGCTGCCGCCACCCACCCGACGCCCGGCGAGGACCCCGAGGGGCCCGGCAAGACCATGGACACCGGCCCCTACTTCGACCAGGACGGTGTGCACGAGATCTACCGGGACTGGAACCGCGTGCTGCGGGAGTACCCCGGTGAACGCATGCTGGTGGTCGAGGCATGGGTGGGCCCCGCCCCGCGGCTGGCCCGCTACGTGCGCGAGGACGAGGCCCAGCAGGCGTTCAACTTCGACTTCCTGGTGGCCGGCTGGCACCGCGACCGGATGCGGGACACGATCGAGACCTCCCTGCGCGCGAACTCCGAGGTCGGCGCGCCGTGCACGTGGGTGCTCTCCAACCACGACACCGTCCGGCACTCCTCGCGCTACGGCTTGAGCTCGCGCACGGCGTACCCGAACGGCATCGGCGCGCAGGACGAGCAGCCGCACCCCGGCCAGGGTCTGCGTCGCGCCCGGGCCGCCGCGCTCGTGGAGCTCTCGCTGCCGGGCTCGGCGTACGTCTACCAGGGCGACGAGCTGGGCCTGCCCGAGCACACGGAGCTTCCCGACGCCGCCCGCCAGGACCCCACGTTCCACCGCACCGCGGGCGCGGAGCTGGGGCGCGACGGCGCTCGCGTGCCGCTGCCGTGGTCCCCCGTGGGCGAGGGGCTGGGTTTCGGTCCGGCGCCGTGGCTGCCCCAGCCGGAGTCCTTCCACGAGATCACCGTGGACCACCAGCTGGGCGACCCGCAGTCCACGCTGAGCCTCTACCGCCGTGCCCTGCGGCTGCGCCACGAGCTGGGCCTCGGGGCCACGGGCTTCGCGTGGCACCCCCTGAGCGACGAGGACCAAGGCGTGCTCGCCTACGTGCTGCCGCGGGAGGACGGTGACGTGATGGTCGCCGCCAACCTGGGCGACGCCCCCGCCACCGTCGCGGAGCTCTCGACCGGTGAGCTGCTGCTGGCCAGCGGGCAGGATGCCGTGGTCGGAGACACGCTGAGCGTGGACAGCGCGGTGTGGCTCAAGCTCTGAGCCTCCCGCCCGTCGGCGCACGAGCCGCGCACGGTGACCCCCGCCGGGGCGACCGCGCGCGGCTCAGCCATGTGTGGGGCAGAACGTACCGGATGTGACCACTGGCCACACCCGCCACGGGACGGCACGCTCACGAGGCCGGCACCGGAGCGGCAGAGCCCGCCGAAGGTGACCACCTCGGCGGCACATCACCACCGGGGGCCGAGCTTCAGCCCGTGGGCGTGCTCGCGCAGTTCGCCTGCAGCCAGGACTCGGCGGGTTCCAGTGCCTTGTGCACGCGCACGGCCTCGCGGGACTGGAGGGTCTCCCCGGCGTCGTCCAGGACCTCGCGGACGTCCTCGAACGCGGGCTGCACGGCCTCCGGGAGGCGCTCGCGCAGGGAGGCGAGGGACGCGCGGGCCTGGGCGACGGCGTCGTCGTCCCCCTTGTCCTCGTCCTCGTCCTGCTCGGTGAGGGGCAGCAGCTCGAGGCCGCTGTAGGCCTCGGCCACGTCGAAGCAGGTGGCGGTGTCCGCCGTGCCGCGCGAGGACGCGGCGGCTGCGGAGGGGGGCGGGGACGACGTCGCGGGGACCAGGTCCACGGTCGTGGCCTGGGTTTTCTGCACGCCGCACCCCGTGACCACGGCGACGACGGCGAGCGCCCCGGCTCCCGCGCACAGCACACGTGCCCGCTCGTGCATGGCTGGTCCTCTCCCGCGATCCCCCGCACGGCCCGTGGGTCCGGCGTGCCGGGCGTCGTGAGGCTCCGGCGCGTCCCACGCTAGGCCGCGAACCTCGGGGCAGGCTGGAACGGTCCGGGGCGGACAGCCAGGAGACGGAACGGCCATGAGATGAAAAAGTCCGGGAATGAGAAGAACCCCCGCGTGTAGAAGCCACGCGAGGGTTCAGTGGCTCCGACCGGCGTCGATCCGGTGACCTTACGATTTTCAGTCGTACGCTCTACCAACTGAGCTACAGAGCCAGGCACACGCCGGGGTGAAACCCACGGTGATATGCCGCGACGGCGCGAAAAGTTTCCTTTTCATCGCCGCCTGAGCGACCCTGACGGGACTTGAACCCGCGACCTCCGCCGTGACAGGGCGGCGCGCTAACCAACTGCGCTACAGGGCCTTGATTGTTTCCAACGAGTGAAGATCTTACCAGTACAACCGGCTCGCTGTGCAAATCGTCAGCCAGCTCGTCGTCCAGCGGGATCCCCGGGGGAAAACGTACCCCCAACGGGATTCGAACCCGTGCCGCCGCCGTGAAAGGGCGGTGTCCTAGGCCGCTAGACGATGGGGGCCAGAACCTCGTCCGCAGCACGGCAGAGCGCACGGCGGACGATGGACCGTGTGTAGCTTAGAGGGAAAGTGCCCCCTTTCACAAACGTGCCGCGGCGTCGCAGGCCCCGGGGGCACGGGCCTCGAGACCCCCGGGGCCACGGGCTCCGCGGGTCAGATGCCCAGGTCCGGGCGGTCCGCGAGTCGCGGGTCCTCGAAGCGCGGGATGATCATGGCCGGCCCCACGCAGTTGTGCAGCACGCCCTGGGACGTGGAGCCCAGCAGCATGCCCGCGAAGCCGCCGTGGCCGCGGGTGCCGGTGACCACGAGCTGGTTCTGCCCGGAGCGCTCCACGAGCACGTGGATGGGTGAGCCGTCCACGACCTCGCCGGTGAGATCCACGCCGGGGAAGTGCCCGCGCAGCCAGGCCACGCTGGCATCCGTCGCGGCACGGACCTGGCCGCGGAGGTCGTCGAAGTCCACCGGGGAGGGCAGCCACACGGAGGAGGCGGTGTCGGAGGGGGCCGCGCACACCACGTGCAGCGGCACCCCGAGCTGCTCGGCCTCCTCGGCGGCCCAGAGCATCGCGGCGCTGGCCTGCTCGGAGCCGTCCGAGCCCACCGTGACGCCGTCCACGAACGCCCCGTGACGGCCGACGTTCTCGTTCAGCCGGTACTCGGTGCCCCACTGCAGGGGGATGATCCCCACAGGGCAGTGCGCGTGGGCGGGAACGGCCGTGGAGACCGAGCCCAGCAGCCGCCCGATCAGTCCACCGCGGCCGCGCGAGCCCAGCACTAGCAGCTGGGCGTCCCGGCTCAGCTCCACGAGCACCCCGGAGGGGTCCCCGGCCTCGACCGTGGAGCGGACGTCCACGTCCAGCTCGGCCACGCGGCGTCGTGCGTCCGCCACGAGCTCCGCGACGGCGCGGTTCATGGCGGCGTCGTCGAACCCGGCGTAGCCCACGTCGAAAGTGGAGCCGCCGATCATGGGCACCGAGTAGGCCGTGACCACGTGCAGCGGCGCGACCCGGCGGCGCGCCTCCCGGGCCGCCCAGTGCAGGGCCGCATAGCTCTGGTCGGAGCCGTCCACTCCCACGACGATCTCGCGCTCACGTGCGTCCACGATCTTCCCTCCGTTGGGCAGGATGTCCTGGTTCCAGCCTAGTCACGCGGTCCCCGGACGCCGGGAGGCGGTGAGATGATGGGCGCACCCGGGGCGTGCTCCACCCACCGCGCACCGGGCGTGGACTGCAAGGGGCCAGACCCCCGGAACGGAGACGACCGTGAGCACACGCGCACAAGGCGAGCGCCCCTCCCTGACGGCCGAGGTCAGGTCGGGCACGTGGCGGTCCTGGGGCGGCAACGTCTCGGCCGAACCCGCCGTGACCGTGCGGCCGGAGGACTCGGACCAGGTGCTGCAGGTCCTGGCGGAGGCCGCCGCGGCCGGTCTCACGGTGCGCCCGGCGGGCTCCGGGCACAGCTGGAGCCCGGTGGTCCCCACAGAGGACGTCCTGCTGGACACCTCCGCCCTGTCCGGGCTGGTCTCCGTGGACACCGAGCGCCAGCTGGTCACGGTCTTCGCGGGCACCACGCTGCACGAGCTGAGCCGGCTGCTGGAGGAGCACGGCCTGGCCGTCGCGAACCTGCCGGACAGCGGCCACATGACGGTGGCCGGGGCCGTCGCCACCGGCATGCACGGCACGGGCCTGGGGCAGCCGTCCATGGCCGAGCAGGTGACGGCGATGAGCATCGCCACGCCCTCCGGCGAGCTGGTCTCGTGCTCCGAGACCCACCGGCCGGACCTGCTGCGCGCGGCTCGGGTGCACCTGGGCGTGCTGGGGGTCGTCGTCTCGGTCACCCTGCAGTGCGTGAGCTCCTTCCGCCTGCACTGCGCCGAGTTCCGCGAACCCCTGGCCGGGCTCGTGGACGGGATGCAGGAGCGGATGTCCGGCGCGGACCACTTCGAGTTCTCCTGGATGCCGGGCACCTCCATGGCCCACACCCGCATCCTCAGCCGGCTGCACCGTCTGCCCCAGGACTACACACGCCCGGCCTCCCCGATCTCGCGGGCACTGCGCCGCGCGGACGACGCCGTCCTGCGCACCTCCCTGACGGCGGGCCTCGGCCGGGTGGGCTCCCTCCTGCCCCGCACGGTGAACGGGCTCAACAGGCTCGAGTCCATGGCCCTGAGCTCCCGCCGCTACACGGACGTCTCCTACCGCGCGTTCACCACCGCCCGGCCGGTGCGCTACGTGTGCAGCGAGTACGCGTTGCCGCTCGAGAGCACCGCGGACGCCTTCCGGGAGCTGCGCGACCTGGTGGACCGCAAGGGCTACGACCTCTCCTTCCCCGTGACCGTGCGCTGCTCCCCGCCGGACCGGGGACTGCTCTCACCGGCCGCGGGCCGATACACCGGGTGGATCGCCCTGCGGCAGTACGGTAGGCGTCCCCACGAGGGGTTCTTCCGCGCCGCGGAGGAGATCTTCGCGGCCCACGGGGGGCGCCCCCACTGGGGCACCGTGCACACCCGCACCGCCGCGGACCTCGCCCCGCAGTACCCCGGCTGGGACGAGTTCCTGGCGCTGCGCACCGAGCTCGACCCGCAGGGGCTGCTGCTCAACGCGCACACCCGGGAGCTGCTGGGGGTGTGAGAGGACCGGGCGGGGCCGGCGCCGTTCCCGGATCGCTCCGGAGGCACCCGCCCCGCCCGGTCCTCGGGTGGTGCGGTCGGGCGGACTACTCCGCCGAGTTCCCGGTCTCGCCGCGGGAGACCGAGACCATGTGCTCGCGCTCCACGACCTTCACGCGCTCGCGCGGGTTGCCCTCGGCGTCCTGCGAGGCCTGGCCCAGCGACTGCTCATGCTCGTCCAGGGCCAGCCAGCCCTCCCACGTGGTGAAGGGGACGCCCTTCTCCTCGAGCAGCTCCACCACGGCCTCCGGCTCGGGGCGGTCCGGGTCCGCGAGGGACGCGTGGTCCTCGATGAGGTGGTTCACGGTCTCCAGCGCGTCCGACTTGGTCGCACCGATCAGGCCCACGGGGCCGCGCTTGATCCAGCCGGTCGCGTACACGCCCGGGATGGGGGCGCCGTCGGCGTCGACCACGCGGCCCTCCTCGTTGAGGATCACGCCGCGCTCGGGGTCGAAGGGCAGCTCCGGCAGCGGGGAGCCCAGGTAGCCGATCGCGTGGTAGACGGCCTGCACGGGGTACTCCGTGTACTCGCCGGTGCCCGTGACGGAGGCGTCGCCGTTCAGGCGCGTGCGCTCCATGCGGATCGCGCGGACCTTGCCGTTCTCGTCCCCCAGGATCTCGTCCGGGGTCTGGAGGAAGTGCAGGTGCAGCCGGCGGGACGCCGTCTTGGGGGTGTCGTCCTCGCGCCACTTCTGCAGCGTCTTCATCATGACCTTGGTCTGGTTGTTCTCGACCATGGCCTGCTCGGAGGCCTCGTCGAACTGGAAGTCCTCGTCGTAGACCACGATGTCCACGTCCCGGGACTTGGCCAGCTCGCGCAGCTCCAACGGGGTGAACTTGATCTGCGCCGGGCCGCGGCGGCCGAAGATGTGCACGTCCGTGACGGGGGACTTCTTCAGGCCCTCGTACACGTTCTCCGGGATCTCGGTCACGAGCATGTCCTCGGCGTGCTTGGACAGCACGCGCGCCACGTCCAGGGCCACGTTGCCGTTGCCGATGACCGCGATCTCCTTGGCCTCCAGGGGCCACGTGCGGGGGTAGTCCGGGTGGCCGTCGTACCAGGCCACGAAGCGGGCCGCACCGTAGGAGCCGTCCAGGTCCGCGCCGGGGATGTCCAGCGGGGCATCGTTGACGGCGCCGGTGGCGAAGATGACGGCGTCGTAGTGGGTCAGGAACTCGCCCAGCGTGATGTCCTTGCCGTACTCCACGTTGCCGAAGAACCGGATGTCCCCGCGGCCCAGGATGGAACGCAGCGCCGTGATGATGCCCTTGATGCGGGGGTGATCCGGGGCCACGCCGTAGCGGATGAGACCGAACGGGGTGGGGTAGCGGTCGAAGAGGTCCACGCTCACCTCGAGCTCGCCCTCGCGCACCGCCTCGGTCTTGGTGATCATGTCCGCCGCGTAGATGCCGGCGGGGCCTGCACCGATCACGGCCACGCGGAGCGGGCGGCGGGTTGTGGGGGTAGTCACGGTGGCGCTGTCCTTTCGACACGCACGCGGGTCCCGCGTGCTTGCTGGGGTTGTCGTCCACGGTAGTGAATCGTGGTGAGTGTTGCCTAACGTCCTGCGCCGGCAGCACCGCCCTGACGCCGATCCGCGCGGTCGGGGAAAGGGCCCGGCGTAGTATTTCTACACAAAAACCCCCACCGTTTCCGTACGGTGCGTCACGTACGCGCCCGCCCGTGAGGATTGCCATGTCGTCATCCACCCCGCCCGCCGCCGCACGCGAACCACGCGGCGGACTGGACCGCTTCTTCTCGATCACCAGGCGCGGGTCCACCGTGGGCCGGGAGGTGCGCGGCGGCGTCGCCACCTTCATCGCCATGAGCTACATCGTGGTGCTCAACCCGCTGGTGCTGGGCTACGGCCAGGACGCCGCGGGCAACGCCCTGGGCGGCTCGCGGGTGGCCGCGGTGACGGCCCTGGTGGCCGGTGTGCTCACGATCCTGATGGGCGTGTGGGCCCGCTCCCCGTTCGGCGTGGCCGCGGGGCTGGGCGTGAATGCGTTCCTGGCCGTGACCATCGCGACCAACCCCGGGCTCACGTGGCCCGAGGTGATGGGCCTGGTGATCTGGGCCGGCGTGATCATGGTGGTGCTCGTGCTGACCGGGTTCCGCACCGCGGTGTTCAACGCCGTGCCGGCCTCGCTCAAGACGGCCATCGTGGTGGGCATCGGGCTGTTCATCGCCCTGATCGGACTGGTCAACGCCGGCTTCGTGCGCCGCATGCCGGACGCCGCCGGGACCACCGTGCCGGTGCAGCTGGGCGTGGGCGGTCAGCTGGTCGGCTGGCCCACCCTGACCTTCGTGGTGGGGCTGCTGCTGACGCTCGCCCTGATGGTGCGCAACGTGCGCGGCGGGATCCTGATCTCCGTGGTGCTGACCACCGTGCTGGCCCACGTGCTCGAGGCCGTGGCACCCTCCGGCTCCTCCGTGGAGAACCCCCGCGGCTGGTCCCTGGTGGTGCCCTCCACCCCGAACGGCTTCTTCAGCCTGCCGGACCTCTCCCTGCTCGGTGCCGCCGCTCCCCTGGACGCGTTCCGTCAACTGGGTGTGATCTCGTGCGCGCTGCTGATCTTCACCATCCTGCTCTCGGTCTTCTTCGACGCCATGGGCACCACGGTGGGGCTCTCGCAGCAGGCCGGGCTCGTGGCCGAGGACGGCCAGATCGAGAACCTGGACCGCGTGCTGCTCGTGGACGCGCTCGGCGCGGTGGCCGGCGGCGCGGGCTCGGCGTCCTCCAACCAGATCTTTGTGGAGTCCTCCACGGGCATCGCCGACGGCGCCCGCACGGGTCTCGCGAACGTGGTCACCGGCGTGCTGTTCCTCGCCGCCATGTTCCTCACGCCGCTCGTGAGCATGGTCCCGTTCGAGGCCGTTGCTCCCGCCATGGTGGTGGTGGGCTTCCTGATGGCCAAGAACGCCGTGGACATCGACTGGCAGGACTGGGGGGTCGCCATCCCCTCGTTCCTGACCTTCGCGATCATGCCGTTCACGTACTCGATCGCGGACGGCATCGGCGCGGGCTTCGTCTCCTACGCCTTCATCCGCGTGGTGCAGGGCCGCGGCAAGGAGGTCCACCCGCTGATGTACGTGGTGGCCGCCGCGTTCGTCCTGTTCTACGGCGTGGGCGTGATCAAGGGCTGGATGAGCTGATCCCGCTCCTCTTCTGACGACGACGCCGCTCGCCGCCTTCCACGGGTCCCTCCCGTGGGGCGCGGGCGGCGTTGTTCGTGCCGGCCCGCGGGTGCTGACCGATGCCGTGCAGCCACCCGGCTCCACCGCCCCCGCGCGTCAGGCCGAGCCGTTGCCCTGCGCCCCGGGCGCCTCAGCGTGCGGGGTCCCTGCTTCCGGACCCTCGGGGACCGGGTCCGCCGGCTTGTCGTGCCACGGGTGCGCGTCCGCGGCCAGCTCACGGCACCACGCGGTGTCCTTGTACTGGGCCGGCAGGGAGCCGCCGAGCAGCTCGCGGCCCAGCGCGGCGGCGTCGGCGGAACCGGCCGCGGGAAGTGGGGCGTGGGAGGCCGCGAGCACCACGTTGCCGTAGCGGCGGCCCTTGAGCATCGCGGGATCCGCGACCGCCGCCACGTGCTCGAAGACCTCCAGCAGCGCGGCGACCTCCGCGCGCGTGCCCTTGAGGTTGCGGGTGTCCCCCACGTTCAGCAGGTACAGCCCGTCCGGCGCCATCACGCGGTCCACGCACCGGGCGAACTCCACCGTGCGCAGGTGCCCCGGAGTCTGCTCCCCCGCGAAGACGTCCCGGATCACGACGTCCCGCGAGCCCTCCGTGAGCGACCCGGTGACCGCGCGGGCCTCCCCGGGGCGGATCCGCAGCAGGGGCGCGCGGGGCAGGTCCAGCCACTCGCGCACCAGGGTGGCCAGGGCGGCGTCGAGCTCCACGACCACCTGCCGGGCCTGCGGGTAGCGCCAGCCGAGGTAGCGGGCCATCGTGCACGCGCCGCCGCCCAGGTGCAGGACGCGCAGCGCGGTGGGGTCCAGGTGGGCGGAGACGTGCTCCTCCAGCACCGTGGAGAACCAGCGCATGTACTCGAACTCCAGCTGGTCCGGGCGCTCCGGGACGATGTGCGAGGACGGCACCCCGTTCACGCGCAGCAGCCACGCACCGGGCACGTACGGGTCCCGCTGCAGCTCCACGGTGCCGGTGTCCGTGACCCAGGTGCGCTCCACGAGCCCGGGAGCGTCCGACGACGCCGCGGCGCCGGCTTCCCCGCGCCCGTCACGCCTGGTGCTCTTCCCGCGGTTCTTCCGGCTCACGAGCTCGCGGGGATGGTCGGGTCCTGCCTCACGCGCGATCCGGGGCGGCCGCGCCCGGGGTGGTGCCCGCGGCGTCGTCCGCGGAGCCGTCCGGGCGGCCCGCCGCGATGCCGCGGCGCTCCTGCGAGCGGCCGAGCTCGTGGCTGTGCAGCGCGGACTCCAGGCGTTCCACCTTGCCGGTGAGCTCCCCCGTGTGGCCGGGGCGGATGTCCGCCTTCAGCACGAGCGAGACGCGCGGGCCGTACTCGGCCACGGCGGCGGTGGCCTCCTTGACCACGGCCATGCACTCGTCCCACTCGCCCTCGATGGTGGTGAACATGGAGTCGGTGCGGTTGGGCAGCCCGGACTCGCGCACCACGTGGACGGCCGCGGCGACGGCGTCGTGCACGGAGGCGTCCGGGTTGTCGCCGCCACTGGGTGAGACTGAGAAGGCAATCAACATGTGACCAGTGTGGCACCGGCACCCCAAAAGCGCGAGCCCCTGCGGAGCGTGTGGAGTTCATAGACTGGAGGCACCATCGGTCGACGACGCAGGGAGCATCTTCCATGACGCAGGGCATCTACATTTCCGCCATGACACCGCTGAGCGGCAAGACCCTGGTGGCGTTGGGCCTCGCCGACACCATGTTCAAGCGCACGGACGCGCTCGGGTTCTTCCGGCCGGTCTTCGACGGCGCGACCCCGGAGGACGACTCCGTCCTGCAGCTCATGAAGCGCACGTTCGACCTGCCGGACTCCCGCTGCCGGGGTGCGGTGTCCCTGGAGCGCACGCGCGAGATCCTCGCCTCCGGGGACCACGACGAGCTCGACTCCGCCGCCATGGCCGTCTACTCCGAGATGGCCCGCGAGTGCGATGTGATCCTCGTGGACGGCACGGACCTCGTGGCGCACAACGCGGCCACCGCGGAGTTCGACCTCAACGCCCGGCTCGCCAACAACATGGGCTGCTCCGTGGCCGCGGTCATCAGCGCGCACGACTCCGAGCGGGTCAAGGACGTCCTCAACGCGATCGACGTGACCCGCACCGAGCTGCGCCAGGCCGGCTGCGACATCTACGCCGTGATCGTGAACCGCGCGGACCCCGCCCACGTGGAGGAGATCCGCCGGGACGCCAAACCCGGGGACCACAACCTCCCGGCGTACGTCATCCCGGAGCTCCCCGCGATCTCCAACCCCACCGTCGCCGAGCTCGTGGACGCGCAGGGCTACGGCACGGACTTCAACTCCAGCTCCGTGGACCGCGACATCAAGGCCGTGAAGGTGGCGGCCATGACGGCGGGCAACTTCCTGGACCAGATGGCGGACGGGGACCTGGTGATCACCCCCGGGGACCGGACGGACGTGGTCTCCGCGACCCTGGCGTCGTCGTTGGCGCCCACCCTCCCCACGCCCGCGGGGATGCTGCTCACGGGCGGTTTCCGCCCCTCCGGCGCCGTGGGCTCCCTGCTGGGTGCCGCGCCATTCCCCGTGCTCGTGACCGAGGGGGACACGTTCTCCACGGCGCAGGCCGTGGCCGGCACCCGCGGCACGCTGGCCGGCGCGCACTCCCGCAAGATCGCCGCCGCGCGCGGTGCGTGGGCCGAGTACATCGACAGCGACGAGCTCTCCGGGCGGCTGACCCTGCCCCGCCCGGTCAAGCGCACCCCGCTGCGGTTCCTGCACGAGCTCGTGGAGTCCGCGCGCGCGGACCGCAAGCACGTGGTGCTCCCGGAGGGCGACGACCCCCGGATCCTGCGCGCCGCGGAGATGATCCACCGCCGCAACTTCTGCGACCTCACCGTGCTGGGCGAGCCGGAGGCCGTGCGCGCGCTCGCGCAGTCCGAGGGCATCGAGCTCGACTTCGACGCCGAGGGCCTGAACCTCGTGGACTTCCAGCACGACGACGCCCTGCGCGAGAAGTACGCGGACGAGTACGTGCGGCTGCGCTCCCACAAGGGGGTGAGCAAGGAGCAGGCGCTGGAGCGCATGGCGGACGGCTCGTACTTCGGCACGATGATGGTGCAGCTGGGGGACGTGGACGGCATGGTCTCCGGTGCCGCCCACACCACCGCGAACACCATCCGTCCCGCCCTGGAGTTCGTGAAGACCCGCGAGGGCGTGAACATCGTCTCCTCCGTGTTCTTCATGCTGCTCGCGGACCGGGTGCTCGTCTACGGCGACTGCGCCGTGAACCCCAACCCGGACGAGCAGCAGCTCGCGGACATCGCCCTCGCCTCCGCCCAGACGGCGCGCGAGTTCGGCGTGGACCCCCGCGTGGCCATGCTCTCCTACTCCACCGGCGGCTCCGGCTCCGGCGAGGACGTGGAGCGCGTGCGCGCGGCCACGGAGATCGTGCGCGAGCAGCACCCGGACTTCGAGGTCGAGGGCCCCATCCAGTACGACGCCGCCGTGGACGCCTCGATCGCCAAGTCCAAGCTCCCGGGATCGCACGTGGCGGGGCAGGCCACCGTGTTCGTGTTCCCGGACCTGAACACCGGCAACAACACCTACAAGGCCGTGCAGCAGTCCGCCGGCGCCGTGGCGGTGGGCCCCGTGCTGCAGGGTCTGCGCAAGCCCGTGAACGACCTCTCCCGCGGGTGCACGGTGGACGACATCGTGAACACCGTCGCCATCACGGCGATCCAGGCGCAGACGCTCTGACGCGAAGCGGCCAGGGCAGGATCCGCGGCGCTTCTGGACGAGGTCCGGCAGCCGCGGCGGCGGTGTCCGACCTCACCGGCCTCGAGCGGGATCCGTCGTCTGCTCCGCCCGCCCCGGGCCCTGCTGCGCAGCAGGGCCCGGGCACCCTGCGACAGGCGACGGAGCGCCGTCGTGCCCGGCCCGGGCACAGCCCGCGTGAGATCATGGAGGAGCCATTTCGCCCGCCGATCCCAAGGACCACGCCATGCTCGTGCTAGTCGTCAACTGCGGTTCATCCTCCATCAAGTACCAGGTGCGGGAGGTCGCCCCGGCGGGCGAGGAGCCGGAGGCCTACACGTCCTCGATGCCCGCCATCAACGAGAACGTGAACCTCGCGCGCGCGACCGCCGGTGTGGAGAGCGGCGAGGTCATCACCCAGGGACTGATCGAGAACATCGGCACGTCCGAGGTGCAGAACCACACCCAGGCCCTCGAGATCCTGGCGCGCCGCCTGGAGGAGGAGCTCGGCGGGCGCACGATCGACGCCGCCGGGCACCGCGTGGTCCACGGCGGCGAGCGCTTCTCCGCGCCCGTGCTGGTGAACAACGAGATCATCCGCGCGATCGAGCGCCTCGCACCGCTCGCACCGCTGCACAACCCCGCCCACGCCCTGGGCCTGCGCGCCATCCAGAAGACCTGGCCCGGCATGCCGCAGGTGTGCGTGTTCGACACCGCGTTCCACCGCACCATGCCGGAGAAGGCGTGGCGCTACGCCATCCCGGACGACTGGTACGAGATGCACGGCATGCGCCGCTACGGCTTCCACGGCACCTCCCACGACTACGTGACCGGCAAGGCCTGCGAGTTCCTGGGCATCCCGCGCGAGCAGTTCAACGCCGTGGTGGCCCACCTGGGCAACGGCGCCTCCGCGACCGCGATCCGCCAGGGCCGTTCCTACGACACCTCCATGGGCTACACCCCGCTCGCGGGCCTGGTCATGGGGACCCGCAGCGGTGACCTGGACCCGTCCGTGGTCACCGCCATGCTCGAGCGCAACCCCGGCATGAGCGCCAACGACCTCAACCGCGTGCTCAACAACGAGTCCGGCCTGCGGGGCATCTGCGGCGACTCGGACATGCGCGCCGTGGAGCAGCGTGCGGAGAACGGCCACGAGCGTGCTCAGCGCGCCCTGGAGATGGCCGCCTACCGCCTGGCCAAGTACATCGGCGGGTACCACGTGGCGGTAGGGGGTGCACAGGCCCTCATCTTCACCGCGGGGATCGGCGAGCACTCCCCGATGTTCCGCGCCATGGTCTGCGACCAGCTCGGTGCGCTCGGGATCGACCTGGACCCCGCCCTCAACGAGCACCCCCAGGGGGACGTGGCCCGCATCAGCTCCGAGAACTCCGCGATCGAGGTGCTCGTGGTGAGCACGGACGAGGAACGCGCCATCGCGGAGGCCACCGCCGCACTGGTTTGGGAGCGCGTCAAGAACTAGGGGTCGGAACGCGAGTGCGGCGTGCGGCCAGGGGGCCGGCGTCGTCGTCACCCTCACGGCGGCGGGTGCCCCGGGGGAACGGGCCCAAGCAAGGATTAAGTGCAGCTAACGCCACCTACCGGACGGTAGGTGGCGTTAGCTGCACTCAAAAGTCTCGGAGACAGGCGGCCTCACATCACGTCTCCTCGATCCCGGTACGTCATGATGCCTTTCGCCCCGAAAAATCCATCCTTGAACGGATGCCATTCATTGCAGTGCTGCCTGGTGCTGGTCAGATAGCCCTTGCCCTGGTAGTAACCGATCTTGTAAGCCAGCTGCCGTTCGCAGGCCTGGATGGAGTCCGCCTTGACGGTGACGGTGTGCTCGGTCGCGGAGGCCGCCGGAATCACTCCCGCCAGCAGTGCCCCTGCGGCCAGAACCGTAGCCACTGCACGTCGTGCGCCGCTGTACTTCGCCATGAGTCTCTCCTGCCGATTTTCATGATTATGCAAGATGGTCTTTCAGGATATGGCGTACGCCACAGCATGTTCAAGACCCCCACGCTCTCGGCGCGCTCTTTCCACCAGCCCACCTCAGTCCCCGCCTGCGGAACAGAAGGAAGGCCGTGGGGCGACGACGGCGCCTGGGCGCGGCGCGCGGCCAGGGGGCCGGCGGCGTCGTCGTCACCCTCACGGCGGTGGCAGGTGCCCCGGGGAACGGGTCCACCCGAGCCCGAGCAAGAATTAAGTGCAGCTAACGCCACCTACCGCACGGGAGGTGGCGTTAGCTGCACTTAATAGTCTCGGAGGAGGCGCGCAGGCCGGTCGTGACGACGACGCCGCGGCGCCCGCGGGTCAGCCCCGCTTGGTGACCGGCTCCTGCGCGGACCACGGAAAGACGATCCACTCGTCCGTGGACTTCCAGGAGAAGTCGGGGCGGACCTCCGAACGCGGCTTCTCGTAGATCACCGCGGAACGGCACTCGGCGCCGTAGCCGCGCAGCAGCTCCAGGACGAGGGCGAGGGTGCGGCCGGAGTCGACGACGTCGTCCACGACCAGCACCTTCTTGTCGCTGATGGACTCCGTGTCCAGCATGGGCGCCAGCAGCACGGGGTCCGGGAGGGTCTCGTGGACGTCCGTGTAGAACTCCACGTTGACCGCGTCCGAGAGTTTCACGCCCATCGCGTAGGACAGGGCGCCCGCCGGCAGCAACCCGCCGCGGGCCACCGCGATGATGATGTCCGGCTCGAAGTCCGAGTCCACGATCTGCTGGGCGAGCTCACGGCTGGCGGCACCGAAGCCCTCCCAGGTCAGGATTTCTTTGCTGTTCAGTTCGGCGGAGTCCGCGTGAAAGGCCATTCCCGTAGGTTAGTCGGTTTTCAGGGCACTCAAATGCACGTGGGACGCGCCTACACTTTCTGTGTTCCCCACCTGCCCGTCCCGAACGAGGATCTCCATGGCCAGCAGCGCACCCTCCGCCCCTTCCCACGCGCGGGAGATGCGCCCCGAGGACGAACGCCTGGGCGCCGGTCGCACCGTCGTCTACGCGGTCCAGCACATCCTGACCATGTACGGCGGGCTGATCGCGGTCCCGTTGGTGGTCGCGAGCGCCGCCGGGTACGACGCGCAGACCACCGCCCTGCTCGTCGCCGCCGCTCTGTTCGTGGGTGGTTTTGCCACGTTCCTGCAGGCGTGGGGTGCACCGCGGATCGGTTCGCAGCTGCCGCTCGTGCAGGGGGTGTCCTTCACCGGGATCGCCACGATGCTCTCGGTGCTGGCCACCGGCGGCGGCATCCAGTCCGTGATGGGCTCCATCATGGTGGCCTCCGCGTTCGGCTTCCTGGTGGCGCCGTTCTTCGCACGCGTGCTGCGCTTCTTCCCGCCGGTGGTGACGGGTTCGATCATCACGACCATCGGCATCACCCTGGTGCCCGTGGCGGCGTCGTGGTCCATGGGCGGGGACACCAAGGCCGCCGACTACGGCGGGCTCGCGAACATCGGCCTGGCCGGGTTCACGCTGCTCGCGGTGCTGCTGCTCTCCAAGTTCGGCGGCGCGGTGCTCTCCCGCCTGGCGATCCTGGTGGCCATCGTGCTCGGCACCGTGCTCGCGTGGGTCACGGGCATGGCGGACTTCTCCCAGGTGGGCAGCGGGCCGTGGGTCGCCCTGCCCTCCCCGTTCCACTTCGGTGCGCCCACGTTCCACGTGGCGGCGATCATCGCCATGGCCATCGTGATCCTCGTGAACATGGCCGAGACCACCGCGGACATCCTCGCGCTGTCCGAGATCACGGGTTCCCGCATCAACTCCGCGCGCATCGCGGACGGCCTGCGCGCGGACATGCTCTCCTCCGCGGTGGCTCCCGTGTTCAACTCCTTCACGCAGACGGCGTTCGTGCAGAACGTGGGGCTCGTGGCGATCACCAAGGTCAAGAGCCGCTACGTGGTGGCCCTGGGCGGCGTGTTCATGGTGCTGCTGGGCATGCTCCCGGTCCTCGGCCGGGTGATCGCCGCGATCCCGCTGCCGGTGATGGGCGGCGCCGGGTTCGTGCTCTTCGGCACGGTGATGTCCTCCGGCATCCGCACCCTGGCACGCGTGGACTACCGCGGCGGCATGAACCTGATCATCGTGGCGGTGTCCCTGTCCTTCGGCATGGTGCCGATCGTCGCCCCCACCTTCTATGCCTCCTTCCCCGAGTGGGTGGGCATCATCTTCTCCTCCGGCATCTCCTCCGCCGCAGTGGCCGCCCTGGTGATGAACTTCTTCTTCAACGAGCTCAGCGTCCACAAGAGCTCCACGGAGGCCATGGGCATGGGCACCGTGGGGCTGCGCGTGCTCTCGCCCCGCGAGGCCGGTGCGCTGCAGGACGGCGACCAGTTCGTCGACGGTCGGCTCCTGGACGCCCGCGGCCGGGAGGTCCCCTTCGCCACCTCCCAGGAGCAGTACGACTCGGTCCGCGAGCGCATCAACGCCGGCGAGCTGACCTCCCTGGAGGAGATCCGCCGGGCCGTGCAGGACTAGCGGACGACGACGCCGCCGCGCCCCTGAGCGCGCGCGTTCCTGCCGCCCCCTACCCCCGGTGCAATTACTCCGTTAGTGCAGATTTCGAGCCCAAAATCGGCAACTACTCAGTAATTGCAGGGGTGGCGGCGAGGGTAATGGGTGCGGAGCAGGTCTGGTCGGGACTGCGCGCGCCATCAGCGGGGGTGCGTCAGGCCGAGGCTGTCCCCGGGGCGGGGGTGCGTCGGGTCGGGGGTGCCCCCGCCCAGCGGGGATCCGTCAGCGGCGGACCCGGTGGTAGGCCGCCGCCACGTCCTGCGCGCGCGGAAGCGCCAGGTGGCCGGGGTGGCCCCGGTGGTGGGCGAGGGCGTCCAGACCGTCGCGGGCGACACGGTCCAGGGCGTCGTCGACGAGCCGCGTCAGAGGGGTCTGCCCGTCTGCGGCGCGCTGGACCTCTTCGAGCAGCCGCGCGACCGCCTCCGTCTGGGAGGGGTCCACGAGCTGGGCGAGTGCGGAGACGTCCACGTCCTCCCGGCCCAGCTGGATGGTGTCCAGGCCCCTGCCGCGTGCCGGCTTCTCGCGGTCTCCGCGTCGGTCGGAACCGTGCGTGGAATCCGGGCCGCGACCGGAACCCGAGCGGGCGGCGTCGTTCACGGACCCACCGGTCGGCACGTGCACCCGCAGCTCCCCGAAGGACTCCGCCGGGCGCATGTCACCGGGCCGGGGGAACTCGCGCACCACCTCGCGGGCACGGTCGGTGACGTCCAGGGCGCGGTAGGCGTCCATCGCGATCACCAGGTCCGCGACGTCCAGGAACGCCCCGGACCCGCCCGTGACCAGGATGGACGAGACCCCGCGCTCGGTGTGCAGCGCCCCCACGCGGTCCACGAACGGGGTGATGGGCTCGCGCTCGCCGGGCACCATGGCGCGCATGCGCTCGTCGCGGACCATGAGGTTGGTGGCGCACGTGTCCTCGTCGAGCAGCAGCACCGCGGCCTCCGCCTCGACGGCCTCCACGGTGGCGGCGGCCTGGGACGTGGACCCGGACGCGTTGGACGTGCTGAAGTCGCGGGTGTCCGCGCCGGTGGGGAGGTTGGTGATGAACGGGGAGACGTCCGTGTGGCTCACTGACCGGCCGTCCTCCGCACGCACGGACATCGCGCTCGGCAGGGCGACCACGCGCTCGCGCCCGTCCCCGGGAACGTGGCTGTAGACGCCGCGCTCCAGCGCCTGCAGCAGCGTGGACTTGCCGTGGTAGCCACCCCCTACGATCACGGTGACACCCTCGGGGATCCCCATGCCGCTCACTCTGGAGCCGTCCTCGAGCTCGAGCTCCACACGCAGCTCGGGCGGCGTCACGAACGGGACGGCACCGTGGGCGAGCGGCTCCTCTCGATGGCCGGAGGCACGGGGCAGCACGGCGCCGTCCGCGACGAACGCCACGAGTCCGCGCTGGGGCAGCTGCTCCCGCAGGTGCTGGGCGTCCAGGTGGGCGGTCACGTGGGCCTCGAGGGCGCGGGCGTCCAGGTTCGCGTACCGCAGGGCACGGTCGACGACGCCGGGCAGCACCTCCATGAGCAGCCGCTGCGCCGCGTGCCCCTTGATGCGGCGGCCCGCGGCGGGCAGGGCGATCTCGCAGCGCACCTCCACGTGCGCGTCCGGGGCGGAGGGGTCGGGGACGAGCACGGACGAACGTTCGAGGATCTCCTGCCCGGTGCGCTGGATGGAGATCCCGCCGGTGTCTTTGCCGCCGCGCGGTCCGAGGTCCCTGGCGACCCGGGAGAACTGCCGCGTGAGGAAGTCCCCCGCCGCCACGCGCCGGTCCTTCGTGGCGATCAGGGCCTGCGGGAAGCCCGCCGTGGCCAGCGGCAACCGCACACGGGCGAGGGACGGCGGCGCGTACGGGTCCGACTGCACCCGGTCCAGGAGCAGCTGCGCGTCGCCGATCCGCCACGAGCCCTTGAGCTGCTTGTACGCGCCGTAGCTGTTGCCGTCCAGGCGGCGGAGAGTCTGGGAGAGGTCCGTGCGAGGTGTGTTCATGGGTCCATCGCACCACACGAGCCGGGGTGGAGTCACGGCCCCGGACTCAGCCGACCGGTTGCGGTGCGCTGCGCCGCTGCACCCGCCCCGGCACCACGGCGGCCGCGAAGCACAGGACGTAGGCGGCGGCCACACGCCCCCAGCCGATCCGGCTCAGGATGCCGACCCCCATGACCCCCATCAGCAGCTCGGCCACGGTGGTCGAGTAGCCCATCGCCCGCACGGCGAACAGGGACGCGTAGACGTTCCCGCCCTGCGTCCCCACCGCGTTGAGGAAGGACGCGAGCGTGAACAGCCGCACCGCGGCGGGCAGTTTCGGTCTTCCCGACGACGACGCCGCGGAAGGGGCGCGCGGGGCGGGGTCGGGCGTGACGTGGGTCATGGCGGCTCACCCCATCCCCGGGACCGTCCTGGAGGCAGCCGCCCACGAATCGGCGGCGACCACCCCGGTCGGTACTGCTCGGCGACTACTCCGCGGACATCACCGGGTGCTGCGGCAGGTCCGCGACCGAGTCCAGGACGATGTCCGCGCCCAGGCGGTCGAAGTCCTCGCGCGTGAGGTGCCCGGTCAGCACGCCCACGGAGGTGACGCCCGCGCGCTTGGCGGACTCGACGTCCGCGGCGGTGTCACCGCAGCTGATCACCACGGAGGTGTCCGTGATGTCCATCTCCTCCATGAGCCGCTGGATCATGAACGGCTCGGGACGCCCCGCGGGAACCTGGTCCCCGGCCACGGAGATGTCCACGACGTCGCCGTCGCTCCAGCCCATCGCGTCCAGGATGAGGTCCTTGATCTCGCGGGAAAACCCGGTGGTCATCCCCACGGTGACGCCCCGCGAGCGCAGCTCCCGCAGCGCGTCCTCCACACCCGGCAGGGGCGTGGGAGGGTTCTCGGTGTAGGTGCGGTTGAGCTCCTCACGGAACCAGTTCCACGCCTTCTCGACGGTCTCCTCGCTGGTGTCCGCACCGCCGATGCGCAGCAGGTTCTCGATGGCCCAGTGCTTCTCGGTGCCCATCCACTCCTGGAACTGCTCGTCCGTGTAGTCGGCCCCGAACCGCTCCGTGGCCTCGCGCAGCACGCGGTAGACCTCGTCCGGTCGTCGATGGTGGTGCCTGCCATGTCGAAGACTGCGAGCTAAATCATGTGGGTGACTCTCTTTCGTGGGGTCTTCGGATGCTCGTCCGTTCAGAAGCGTTCTGAACATCCCTCCGTCATCATCGAACCACGTTGCGCAGCCACATGGACAGGCTTTCCGCAGTGAGAACCTCTGTGACCGGGACGAGCAGGACGGTGGCGACCGCCCCGAGCCGGTTCGCGCGGGGCGCGTTGAGCGGCAGGATCCCCACCCCGCCGGCCCTCACCGGAGCCGCCTCGGCCGCCGGGACCGGGGGTGCCGTCGTCCTCCCCCGGTCAGCCCCGCGACACGTGCTGCATGACGAACAGGGCGGCGCGGTCGAGGGCCTGCCCGGCCTCGTCCAGCTGGTCCACGAACGCCTGGAACACGTGCGGCACCCCGGCGGTGACGTCCAGGACCACGTCCACGTCCGCCTCCCGGGCACGCTCGGCGAGGAGTACGGAGTCGTCCAGGAGGATCTCGTCCCCGCCCACCTGGACGAGCAGCGGCGGGAAGCCCGTCAGGTCCGCCCGGGAGATGGGCGAGGCTAACTCTTCGTGAGGATCCGCGCCCTGCAGGTAGCGCTCGCCGGAGGCCTTCAGCGCCTCCTCGGTGAAGAACGGGTCCTTGTCCCGGCGACTGTCCAGGCTCCCACCGGAGCGCAGTGCATTGCCGCCCGGGGAGAAGCACACCACGCAGGCAGGTACGGGTACGCCGTGCTTCCGGGCACTCACCGCCGTCGTCACGCTCATGGCGCCGCCGGCAGAGTCGCCCACCACCGTGATGGACTCCGGCGCCTCACCCTGCTCCACCAGCTCCCGGTACGCCGCGGCGCAGTCCTCCACGCCCGCCGGGAAGGGGTGCTCGGGGCCAGCCGGTAGTCGAAGGAGATCGCGCGCATGCCGGTGCGCAGCACCAGGTGGGCCGTGAGGCTCATGGCCGTCCCCGGGGAGCCCAGGGCGAAGGAGCCGCCGTGGAGGTAAAGGATCGTTCCCGGCCGCGCCTCCCCCTTCGGCTCCACGAGAACGGCCCGGCGACCGGCGAGCTCGACGTCCGTGAGGGTCACGCTGTCAGGCACCGCGAACGCCGCCATCATGGCGGCGAAGCCCGCACGCTGCTCCTCGATCGTCTTGGGCTACTCCCCCGCGGGGGTGCGGGTCAGCATGTGGCGGATGATCTGCTTCTGCTCTGCGCTCATCGCCTCACCTTAACCACCTCCCGTAGGCTTTCCCCAGGACTATGGAAGGCGGCCCCATGAGTGAACCACTGGACCCGGAACTCGCCCGTGCGCTGCGGGAGCCCGCGCGGCTCGTGCGCGCCGATCCCGCGCTGCTGGACGTGGTGCGCGACGGCGGACCTGCCGCCCAGGCGGAGCTGCTCGCCGTGAGCGGGCGGGCTGAGACCCCCGAGGACCGCTACGCCGCCGCGGCCATGCTTGCCGCGCTGTTCGGTGACCGCGGGCCGCTGGACCAGGCGGCGCGCAGCTACGGCAGCACCCCGCCGAGCGAACTCGTGGCGCTGGCCGACGTCCCCGCCCTGCGCCCGGCACTGCGCCGGTCCCTCTCCTCCCCGGTGCTCACCGGCCTGCTCGAGTGGGCCACTACACCGGACGCCGCCCGCCCGCCACTCGAGCTCGCGATGGCCGCCCGGGACCTGCAGCTCACGGACGGCTCCGTGCTGCTCTCGGTCGCGCGCCGCGCGGACCAGGTGGCGCAGGGCGCCAAGCGGTCCCAGCAGGATCCGCTCGCGCGGTTCTCGGAGGTGCTGCGCACCGCGGCGGAGGCGGCGGGCGAAGGCGGGGCCACGCCGTCGTCGTCCCCGGGGCCCGAGTCGCGGCCCACCCCGCAGGACCCGACCACCACCGGCCCGCGGGTGACCACCACGGGCATCCCGGCGTCGGAGATGCTGACCGAGGAGGAGACGCGCGGCGCCGATCCTGACGCCGGCCGCCCGGGTGCCGACTTCCCCGGCACCGGCGTGCCCGTGCGGGACTCCATCGCGGGCCCGCGGGACACCACCGCGCAGCCGCCCGCGGAGAAGGGAAAGTTCTTCGACGCGGACCGGTTCTGGCCCATGGGCCCGCCCCGCACGGACCGTGCGGGCGGCGACCGCGGCGGGGACGACGACGTCGCACCCCAGCCGCCTGCCGACGGCCCCCTCCCGCCGCGCGAACCCTCGACGAACGACCTCTACCACGGTGCGGGCAGCAAGCGCTGGGCGGACCGCGACCCGAACAGCGAGAAGACCCGCGCGGAGGACCGCAACGCGGCCCGCAACTGGGCGATCACGTTCGGGGTGATCGTGCTGATCATCGTGATCCTGGTGGTGCTGCTGTAGCGGACCCCGCCGCGGCGTCGTCGCCTGCGGGTAGCGTGACCGGCGTGAGTATCGAGCAGAAAGAAACCGGTTCCTGGCAGAGCGGCGTGGTGGTGCGCGGTGCCCGCCAGAACAACCTCAAGGACGTGGCGCTGGACCTGCCGCGGGACGCGATCGTGGTGTTCACGGGGGTGTCCGGCTCGGGGAAGTCCTCGCTGGCGTTCGGCACGCTGTTCGCGGAGTCGCAGCGGCGCTACCTGGAGTCCGTGGCGCCGTACGCGCGGCGGCTCATCGACCAGGCGGGCGTCCCGGACGTGGACGTGGTGGAGGGGCTGCCGCCCGCCGTCGCCCTGCAGCAGCAGCGCGGCGGAGGTGGCGCGCGCTCGGACGTGGCCACGATGACCACCCTGTCCAGCCTGGTGCGGATGCTCTACTCGCGCGCCGGCTGGTACCCGCCGGGCCAGGCGATGCTCTACGCAGAGGACTTCTCCGCGAACACCGTGCAGGGTGCGTGCCCCACGTGCCACGGGATCGGGCGGGTGTACGAGGTCACCGAGGACACCATGGTCCCGGACCCGTCCCTGACCATCCGCGAGCGCGCCGTGGCCTCCTGGCCGGTGGCGTGGGCGGGGCAGAACCAGCGGGACATCCTGGTCTCCCTGGGCTACGACGTGGACACCCCCTGGAAGGACCTCCCGAAGAAGGACCGGGACTGGATCCTGTACACGGAGGACCGGCCCACCGTGGGCGTGTACCGGGGGCTGAGCCCCAACGAGACGCGCCGGGCGCAGAAGGACGGTGTGCCGGCCACGTACCAGGGCACGTTCATCGGTGCGCGCCGCTACGTGTTGGACACGTTCGCCAACGCCAAGAGCGCGAGCACCAAGAAGCGCGCGGCGCAGTACCTCTCCAGCGAGCTGTGCCCGGAGTGCCACGGCAAGCGGATCAAGCGGGAGGCCCTGTCGGTCACGTTCGAGGGCCTGGACATCGCGGAGTTCTCGCACCTGCCGCTGGCGCGCCTCGCGGAGATCGCGCGCTCCGTGACCGAGGAGGGCTGGCGCCCCAGCGAGGCGGAGCACCTGGCGGACCACGTGCTCGACGCCGAGGCCCGCGAGGCCTCCACCGCGGCACGGGTCTCGGAGGGCGGAGCCTTGCACGACGCCGCCCCGG
Source organism: Kocuria varians (assembly GCF_006539885.1). GTDB lineage: Bacteria > Actinomycetota > Actinomycetes > Actinomycetales > Micrococcaceae > Kocuria > Kocuria varians. The sequence goes on from NZ_BJNW01000007.1 coordinate 54,427, forward strand.
ACGTCCGGCGCACACCGAACCTCTCGGTCGAGAAGCGTGCCGCCGCGCAGCGCCTGGCGGCGGACCTCGTGGCGCGGCTGCGCCCCATGATCGACCTGGGGCTGGGCTACCTCTCTCTGGACCGCACGACCCCCACGCTCTCCGGCGGGGAGCGGCAGCGGCTGCGACTGGCCACGCAGCTGTCCTCGCAGCTCTTCGGCGTGGTCTACGTGCTGGACGAGCCCTCCGCGGGACTGCACCCCCGTGACCTGGACGCGCTGATCGGGATCCTGCACGGGCTCAAGGACCGCGGCAACAGCGTGTTCGTGGTGGAGCACTCCCTGACAGTGATCCAGCAGGCGGACTGGCTCGTGGACATCGGCCCCGAGGCCGGCGAGCGCGGCGGCCACGTGCTCTACAGCGGCGCCCCCGAGGGTCTGGCGGACGTGGCCGAGTCCGCCACGCGCCGCTACCTCTTCCCCGAGCACGCCCCGGCGGCCGGGACGCGCGAGCTGCGCGAGGCCCGCGGCCACCTGGAGCTGCGCGGGGTCACCCGCAACAACCTCCGTGACCTGGACGTGAGCTTCCCGGGCGGGTGCCTCACGGCGGTCACCGGCATCTCGGGATCCGGCAAGTCCAGCCTGGTCAGCCAGGCCCTGCCGGTCCTCGTGCGCGAGCGGCTGGGCCACCGGGCCCCGGAGGGCACGGAGATCACGGGGGACCCGGAGGCGGACCTCCTCACCGCCGACGACGCCGCGGACGACGTGCGCGGCACGGTCGCCGCCCTGCCCGCGGGCGTGCGCCGCGTCATCGTCATCGACCAGAAGCCCATCGGCCGCACGCCGCGCTCGAACGTGGCCACCTACACGGGCCTGTTCGACGCCGTGCGCAAGCTCTACGCCGCCACGGACGAGGCGAAGCGGCGCGGGTACAAGGCCGGCCGGTTCTCGTTCAACGTGACCGGCGGGCGGTGCCCCACGTGCGAGGGCGAGGGCAGCGTGATGGTCGAGCTGCTGTTCCTGCCGAGCATCTACGCGCCGTGCCCCGACTGCCACGGCACCCGCTACAAGGCGGAGACGCTCGAGGTGCTGTGGCGCGGGCGCTCCGTGGCGGACGTCCTGGCCCTGAGCGTGGACGAGGCGCACGAGTTCTTCGAGGGCGAGGACGCCATCCACCACACCCTGGGCGTGCTGCGGGACGTGGGCCTGGGCTACCTGCGGCTCGGCCAGCCCGCCACGGAGCTCTCCGGCGGGGAGGCCCAGCGCGTCAAGCTCGCCTCCGAGCTGCAGCGCGCCTCCCGCGGGGACACCCTCTACGTCCTGGACGAGCCCACCGCCGGACTGCACCCCGCGGACAGCGACCGCCTGCTCTCCCACCTGCAGGGCCTCGCGGACGCCGGCAACACCGTGATCATGGCGGAGCTGGACATGCGCATGGTCGCGCAGGCGGACCACGTGGTGGACATGGGCCCCGGCGCGGGCACGGACGGCGGGCGGGTGGTCACCGCGGGCACCCCGCACGACGTCGCCGCGCACCCGGACAGCGCCACCGCGCCGTACCTGCGGGCGGTCCTCGGCTGATCCGGCCCCGGCATGCGGGCCGTGTGCGGGGCAAGAAACCGGGTGACCGGCCGCGGCGTCATCCGCGGTGCCCCGGCGGCGTCGTCCCGCGCGGACCCCGTACTCTTGTCCCTGGGGAAGACGTCACGCGGGTCACACTGCGGTGGCGAGGGGAACACGTGAGCGTCGCCGTCCGTTGGGGACCGGGCGCTCCGGAGGGGACACCGAGATGACCGAGCCTGAGACGCACCGGGACCGCGGAGCGCACCGCGCCGAACGCCGCGGCCCGAGCGGGACCGTGCTGGTGTGGATCGCCCTGGCGGTCGTGGCCGTGCTGCTGCTGCTCGCGGCGGTCTTCCTGATCCCGCGGGGTGACGACGACGCCGCTGGCAACAAGCCGTCGGACGCCGGTTCCACGAGTGCCGCCGCAGCCCCCTCCGGGGCAGGAACCGCGAAAGGTGACGAGCCCGTCGTCGTCGGCCGCGGCGAGACCCGCGCGAAGACCTGGTCCGCGCTGCTGCAGGACAGCGGCGTGGCTCTCGGTCGGCCCCAGGACGACGCCGGCACGCGCGGGCTGGTCTCCCGCGCACTCGGTGAGGCGGCGGGCGGCACCGCGGACCGCACCGCCACGGACGAGGCCCTGAAGTTCCGCGCCCGCACGGAGGGCGACGCCGCCCCGGTGCGCAGCGCGGCCGAGCGCCTCGACCAGCTCGCCGGCAACCCCACCGCCTCCGCCTCCGCGGAACCGACCCCGCTGAGCCCCGCACTGGCGGCGGGTGCGGCCTCCGGCGGACCGCAGCCGAACACCACCGTGGTCTCCCGCGCGGACTGGGACGACTACCACTCCAAGCACTCGGACACGGACCTCGTGGCGAGCACCCCCGCGGACACGGACGCCCCCACCGCGGACGACGCCACCCTGCAGAAGGCCCTCGACCAGTGGGCGCACCTCGCCGAGGCGTTCCACGCGCTCGTGGCGATCGACGCCTCCGGGTCCATGGCCGCGAAGGTCTCCGAGGACGGCTCCACCCGCATGGACCTCACCAAAGCGGCCGCCCAGACCGCGGTGAAGCTCTTCCCGGACCACGACGAGCTGGGTCTGTGGAAGTTCGGGCGCGAGCTCGACGGCACCAAGGACTACAGGGAGCTCGCCCCCGTGCGGGAGCTCAGCGAGACCGTTGACGGCACCACCCAGCGGGACGCCCTCGCCAAGGACGTGGACGGGCTGACCTACTACCCCAAGGGCTACACCGGCCTCTACGACACCACGCTCGCCGCCTACCGGCAGGTCCTCAAGGACGACGCCCCGGACCACCTCAAGACGGTCATCGTCCTCACGGACGGCATCAACCAGGACGCCGGGTCCATCGGCCTGGACGAGCTGCTGACGAAGCTCAAGGACGAGCAGGACCCGGACAACCCGGTACGCATCATCACCGTGGGCATCTCCCAGGACGCGGACGAGACCGTGCTGCAGAAGATCGCGGCGGCCACCGGAGGCTCCTCGCACATGGCCCGTGCGCCGGAGGACATCCAGGACGTGTTCGTGAAGGCGCTGACGAGCGAGTAACCCGGCGACGCCCCGCCGCGCGCTTCCGCGGGATCGGTTCACTCTGAGGTGTAGTTCTGACAGAAAAACCCGCCGCCCGGGAGTCAGAACTACACCTCAGAGTGCTTCCGGTCGGGGCTCGCGCCGGGGCGAAACATCTGGGGCACGATCTGCCCACAGAATCGCCCGTTCCGTGGGCAGGTTGCGCCTCAGATGTCGCGCCGCGGCCCCCGCCCCGAGCGTGCAGGTCCTATGGCGCTCAGGCGGTCATCGGCACCCGGGCCGCCCGCCGTCGCCACCACCCAGGGACGACGACGGCGGGCCGCCACCCCGGTCTCCCGGAGGCGCGGCCCGCCGCACGTGCACGGTGCGTGGATCAGCGCACCAGCTCGTCCACCACCCGCTGCATGGACTGACTGTGGTTGCCGAAGCGGTGCATCGTGATGGACACGGCCTGTTCGGCGAGCATGTACATCATCTCCATGCGCCCGGCGCCCACCACGTCGTCCGTGATGAGGGCGATGTCCGGGTGCTCCGCGCGCACCGCGTAGAGGCTCGCGAGGTCCTCGTCGGTGCCGTCCCACGGGGAGATCACGCGAACGCGAGCTCCGTGGCGGACGTCCAGGGCGTCGTCGTCGAGGGCACGCAGGTCCGCGAGCTGGCCGAGCGCGCCCAGGGAACCGGTGTCCAGGGCGTGTGCGAACTCCTCGTCCGTGGCGGGGTTCAGCACGGTGGCGAACAGGCCGTTGACCGCCGCGGGCAGCGAATCGGCGGCGCTGAGCACCACCTGCGAGCCCGAGCGAACGGCCGCGAGACCCACGCGCAGAACGTCCGTGAGCGAGGCACCCTCACGGGCACGGACGATCACGGTGCGGGGACGGTAGCGGAACAGGTTGGCCTCGCTGCGCAGGGCAGTGGGGTCCTTCACCTGGCCGAACTCGCGCTGCCACTCGGACTGGTCCGACTGCGCGGCTCGGCGCAGCCACACGAGGTCCTCGTCCGAGAGCAGCGGGGTGACGCTGTCCAGCGCCCGGTGCACCCGCGGGTCCAGGACCCAGGCGCCGGCCGCACCGCGGTCCGTGCTCGAGGATGAGAACGGGGCCCGGGTCCACCGGCCGAGCGAGGCCAGGTAGTTGGGACCGCCGGCCTTGGCGCCGAGGCCCACGGAGGAGCGCTTCCAGCCGCCGAACGGCTGGCGCTGCACGATCGCCCCGGTGATGCCGCGGTTCACGTAGAGGTTGCCGGCCTGAACGGTGTCGATCCAGCGCAGGATCTCGTCCGCGTCCAGCGAGTGGATGCCCGCCGTGAGCCCGTAGTCCGTGGCGTTCTGCAGCTCCACGGCCTCGTCCAGGCTGTCCGCGGACATGAGCCCCAGGACGGGCCCGAAGCACTCGGTGAGGTGGAAGAAGGACCCGGGCTTCACACCCGTGCGGATTCCGGGGCGCCACAGGCGGCCGGAGTCGTCCAGCTGCTTGGGCTCGATCAGCCACTCCTCGCCCGGTTCGAGCTCGGTGAGGGCCTTGAGGAGCTTGCCCGCGGGCTGTTCCACGGTGGGGCCCACGGTGGCCTGCAGATTCACGGGCCAGTCCACGACCATCGACGACGCGGCGTCCACGAGCTGGCGGCGGAACCGCTCGGACTTCGCGACGGAGCCCACCAGGATGCCGAGCGACGCCGCGGAGCACTTCTGTCCCGCGTGGCCGAAGGCGCTGGAGACGAGGTCCCACACGGCCTGGTCGCGGTCGGCACTGGGGGTGATGACCAGGGCGTTCTTGCCGGAGGTCTCCGCGGACAGCGGGCGCTGCGGGTCCCAGGAGGCGAAGAGCTGCGCGGTCTCGTACGCGCCCGTGAGGATCACGCGCTCCACGTCCGCGTGGGAGATGAGGGTCTTGCCGGCCTCACCCTCCACGGCGTCCACGAGCTGCAGCACGTCGCGCGGCACACCGGCCTCCCACAGCGCCTCGCACACCGCGGTGGAGCAGCGGCGGGACTCGGGGGACGGCTTGTGGATCACGGCGGAGCCGGTGGCCAGGGGTGCTACGGTGGTGCCCGTGGGGATGGCCAGCGGGAAGTTCCACGGCGGGGTCACCACGGTCACGTGGTGGGGCACGAAGGTGCCGCCGTCCACGAACTCCAGCTCCAGGGCACGGCGCGCGTAGTAGCGGCAGAAGTCCACGGCCTCGGAGACCTCGGGGTCACCCTGTTCCAAGACCTTGCCGGTCTCCGCACCGGCCACGGCCATCAGGTGCCCGCGCCGCGCGGCGAGGATGTCCGCGGCGCGGTTGAGGATCTCCGCGCGCTCACGGGCGGGGGTCTCGGCCCAGCGCTTGCCGGCCTCCTTGGCGGTGGCCACGATGTCGTTGACCGCCGCGACGGCCTCGTCCGAGTCCTGGTCCATGTCCTTGAGCAGCTCGGGGGTTGCCACGGAAGCGTACCACTCGGCACTGCCGATCTTCTCCGCCAGGGTCTCCGCCCAGCGCTGGTTCGCGGAGACGGAGACGTCCGTGTCCGGTTCGTTGCGGAACGGCTCGTCCAGCGGGAGCGTGGCGCTCTCGCCCACGGTCTCCGCGGTACGGTCCTGGTTGCGACGCGGCGCGGGGGCCTGCGGGTCCGTCTCCAGCGCGGCCAGGGCGGCACGGAAGCGGCCCTCCTCGCGGCGGAAGACCCAGTTGTCCGGGCCGAGCTCGAAGATCCCCGACATGAAGTTCTCGTTCGCGGAGTTCTCCTCGAGCCGGCGCACCAGGTAGGACACGGCGACGTCGAACTCCGCGGGCTTCACGGCCGGCACGTAGAGCAGCAGCTGGCCCACGTCCGTGGACACGGCCTCGCTCTGGCTCGTGGCCATGCCCTGCAGCATCTCGAACTCGATGCGGTCGGTCACTCCCCTCTCGTCCGCGAGCAGGTGCGCGAAGGCGATGTCGAAGAGGTTGTGCCCGGCCACGCCCAGGCGCATGCCCGTCATGCGCTCGGGGTGGAAGAGCCAGGAGAGCACGCGCTTGTAGTTGGTGTCCGTGGCCTGCTTGGACTCCATGGTGGCCAGCGGCCAGCCGTGCATCTCCGCGTCCACGTTCTCCATGGCGAGGTTGGCGCCCTTGACCAGGCGAACCTTGATCTGGGCGCCGCCGTCCGCCACGCGCTGTGCGGACCACTCGGACAGCCGCTGAATCGCGCCGAGGGCGTCCGGGAGGTAGGCCTGCACCACGATGCCGGCCTCGAGGTTCTTCAGCTGCGGCTTGTCCAGCAGGCGCTGGAAGACCTCGATGGTGAGCTCCAGGTCCGAGTAGACCTCCATGTCCAGGTTGATGAACATGGTGCCGGTGCCCTTGGTGGCGGCGGTCTCGTACAGCGGCAGCAGCCGCTCGACCACACGCTCGGCGGTGCGCTCGAAGCCCCAGTGGGACAGCTGCGGGACCACGGAGGAGACCTTCAGGGAGACGTAGTCCACGTCCTCGCGGCGCAGCAGCCCCTCGGCGTCAGCGAGGTGCTTCTTGGCCTCGTCCTCACCGAGCACCTCCTCGCCCAGGAGGTTGATGTTCAACCGGTGACCGTGCTGCTTGAGGCCCTTCACGGACTTGCCGAAGGGCCCGGGGCGGGCGTCCACGACCATGTGGCCGACCATCTGGCGCAGCCGCGTGCGCGCGGCGGGGACCACCACGGAGGGCAGCGCGCCGGCGAGCACGGTGCCCGCCTGGATCTGCGCCCGGTCCGCGGCGGGCATGGACTGCGGCGCCAGCTTGGCGATGTCCTGCAGCGCCTTCGCGGCCGCCCTGGTGTCCTCCGTGCGGATCACACGGTCCACGAAGCCCACCGTGAACTCCAGCCCGTTGGGGTCCTGGAGCACGGCCGCGAGGCGGTCCTCGGCGGGGTTCTTCTGCTTGTTCTTGCGCTGGTTCTCCTGCGCCCTCTGCAGCCACGTGCGCACGAGGTCCACGGCGGGATCGGCCAGAGCGTGAGGGTCGGTTCCGGTATTGACGGTGCGTGCCATTGCAGCGCCTCCAAAGTCTCGGCCCGGGAAAGGTGCCGAGGCACTCCCTCGGCCACCAGCCGAATCCCTCCGGGCCAGGCGTGGCTGGTGGCATCACGCTACCGCGCGGGCGCCGTGCGCGAGTAGTCGGCCTCACAGCAGCCTGCAACACACCTCACGCGGGGCTCTGCCACGCCGACGACGCCGCCCGCTCGCCCGCTTCTCGCGGCGTCGCGCCCGGGCCCGCGCTCAGGAGAGCTCGGCCTGCAGGATGTCGAGCACCCGGATCAGGTGCAGGTGCGCCCCGGTCTGCGGGAAGTTCCCGGTGGCCCGGTGCTGGGAGGGGGAGTAGGTGGCGGCGAGCAGCCCCAGTTCGTTGGCGGTGCCGAGCACGAGGTCCGTGAGCCGCACGGCCTCCCGGGTGTGCCCGCACATGGCCAGCTGCTCGGCGAGCTGCAGCGTCGCGGAGGTGGACGGCGCGGACTGGCCGGTGAAGCCGTCCTGGCCGATCGAGGAGGCGAAGGCCTCGGCGTCGTCCAGGTCCGTGAGCTGCGGCAGGTTGCGGTAGCGGTGCAGCAGCCCGGAGCGGTCCGTGAGCTCCGTGCGGATGCGCTTCACGGTGCCGAGCATGCGCTCGTCGTCGTAGGCCACGAAGCCCACCGTGGGCAGCTGCAGCAGGGAGGCGTCCACGTCCGTGGAGCCGTAGTACTGCACGAACGAGCCGACCTGCGGGTCGTAGCCGCTGGTCCAGATCTCGTGCGCGAGCTGGTCCCGGTGCTCCTCCCAGGTCTCCACGTCCCCGGGCAGGCCGTGGATGCGCACGGCGTCCACGCCGGCCTGCATGGCGGCCCACATCATCACGCGCGAGTGCGTGTAGTACTGGGGCTCACCGCGCATCTCCCAGATGCCCTGGTCCTTCTCTTCGTAGTTGGCGACGACGGCGCGCAGCAGCGCCTGCTGCAGCGGCCAGGACAGGTGGTCCTCCTGCACCCCGCGCCGGCGCAGCATCTCGAAGACCCGCAGCACGTGCCCGGCCACGTCCGACTGGTAGTGCAGACCGGAGGAGTTGCCGTCGCGCACCGGCCGCGAGCGCTCGTAGCCGGGCAGGTCCACGAGCCGCTCCCGGATCTGCCCGGAGCCGTCCAGGGTGTAGACGTTCGAGGGGTTGTTGACGTCCCCGGCGACCGCACGCAGCAGCCAGTTGCGCAGCTGGGCGGCCTCGCGGTCGTGCCCGTGGTCGAGCATGACCTCCAGCCCCAGGGCGGCGTCCCGGGGCCACGCGTGACGGTGGTCCCAGGTGCGGTCCCCGCCGAGCACCTCCGGCAGCGAGGTGGTGTCCGCGGCGATCAGACCGCCCGTGGCCTGGTGCATCAGCCCCCGGACCACGAGCAGGCTGCGGCGGATGATCTCCGCGGGGGTGTCCTGGGTCGCGGAGAAGGTGAGCTCGCGCGCGGAGGCGGTGCCCGGCGTCGTCGGCTCCCCCTGCCCGCCGGCCACGGCGTCCAGGCGGCCGGTGGCGACGCCGCCCGCGGCGCCTCCCACGGGCACCGCGCCGGTCCCGGTGAGGTCCGTGCTCTCCGCGGAAGTGGGATCCGTGAGGGGGTCGTACGGCTCGTAGAGGTCCGTCCACTCCTGCCAGACGTTCAGGGTGGTGGTCAGCGTCTCGTTGACGTCCACCGCCTCCGGGGGAACCCCGTGGGAGGGGAACCACGTGAGGGTGAAGTCCCGGGTCTGGCCCGCGGCCACCTTGAACGAGCCCGCGTGACGGCGCTTCGCGGGGTCCGGGTCCGCCTCCGGGAGGGGGTCGCCGTGGAAGACCACCGAGTCCGGCCCGGCCATGCCCACCAGCACGGACTCTGCGGCGGCACCGGACTCCTCGGCGTCCTCCTCGAGCATCTCGAAGCGGGTCAGCCACGGCACCGACGAGCCGTAGTTGAAGCGCAGGCGCAGGTCCTGGAACATCTCCACCTCGCCGGTGAGACCCTCCACCCGGCGGATCAGCTCCGTGCGGGAGGTCAGCGGCATGAAGTCGGTGACACGCACCGTGCCGGTGTCCGTGATCCACACCGTGTGCAGCACGAAGGTGCTCTCCGCGTAGAACCGTTCCACGGTGGTGACCCCGGGCAGGGACATGTCCACCTGGGCGTCGTCGTCCACCGCGCAGGCCGGCGCCAGCAGCCACCGGCCGTGGTCCGGGGAACCCAGCAGGGCCGCGAACAGCGCCGGGGAGTCGAAGCGCGGGACGCACCACCAGTCCACGGAGCCGTAGCGCGAGACCAGCGGCCCGCTGCGCATGTTCGACAGCAGGGCGTAGTCCTCGATCTTGGAAGCCATGCCCCCAGAATTCCACAAACGCCGCAGCGCCTCACCCCGCGCAGACCCCTCGCCGGGAACTGCTGGCCGTTCGGCCAGGACACCGCCCGCGCGCCATCGATAGCCTGGGCAGGACCTGGGCGTCCCTCCGGACCCTCGACCACCCCACGAGAAAGGCACCCATGAGCATCCCCCAGCAGTACGAGCCCCGAGCCACCCAGCCCGGCGAGCCCGTGGGCCCCCTGCGCGCCGTCGGCAACTACGTCCGCAAGGGCTTCCAGTTCTCCGGCCGCGCCTCGCGCTCCGAGTACTGGTGGATCGCCCTGTGGTCGCTCCTGGTGGGAGGCGTGCTCAAGTACGCACAGACCCAGAACGAGGACTGGATGGAGACCACCAACGCCCTCGGGAGCCTCGTGGGAGTCCTCCTGTCCCTGGTGCTCCTGGTCGTGGGGCTTCTCGTGGTCATCTTCAGCATCTCGCTGTCCGTCCGCCGCCTGCACGACTGCAACCTCTCCGGCTGGCTGTACCTGCTGATCCTCGTCCCCGTCCTGGGCTCCATCGCGCTGCTCATCATCGCCGCGCTGCCGCCGGACCCGCGGGGTGTGCGCTTCGACAACCCGAACCCGCGGCGCGTGCAGGAGAACGCGGCGGGCTGAGCCCCCGCTCGGAAAGTCCGCACGAACGAGGAAGGTGCCCCATGAACCCATTCCATGTCCTGGCGCGTCGTGCCGCTCAAGCCGGTGAGCCCGTGGGCCCGTGGGCCCGCTGAGGGCCGTCGGGAACTTCTTCCGGAAGGGAACCACTTTCTCCGGCCGGGCCTCACGGTCCGAGTACTGGTGGATCGCGCTGTACGTGGCGCTGCTCTCCGTGGTGCAGCAGGTGCTCCTAGACCGGCGCTCGAAGAAGCCTCACGCCCCGGAGAAGCAGCGGCACCAGCCCCGAGTACTGCCGGTGCTAGGAGCGCTCGCGGGCGTCACCGCGCTGGTCACCTGCAACGTCTCCCTGTCCGTGCGCCGGCTGCACGACGTGAACCGCTCCGGCTGGTGGTTCCTGCTGACCTTCATCCCGGGGCTGGGCACCGTGGCGCTGATGGTCCTGTCCTCGCTGCCATCCAACCCCCGGGGCGCGCGGTTCGACCGGTAGCGGCCCTGAGCTGTGGGGGCTTTGCACCCTGACTCCACCCGGTCTACGTGAGCGCCGGTTCTCGCCGACGCAGCCGGCAGACCGCGGGCGAGCGAGGACGACGCCGCTCGGCCCCTGCGCGGGCCGGGCGGCGTCGTCCGTCGTGTCGTCCTTGCCCCGCCCCACCCGCCTCACTAAAGTTCGGTGCACCGAACTTTAGAATTTCTCGATACGGAGCTCGATGCGGAGGAGGCGTCATGGCGGGGTGGGGAAACCGGTGGCGGGCGGTCGCGGCGGTGGCCGCGGGAGTGGTGATGCTGTGCGGGTGCTCAGGCACCCCGGAGGCCACGTCCGCCGGTGCCACGCACCACGACGGCAAGCCGACCGTCCTCACCACGTTCACCGTGCTCGCGGACATGGCGTCCGTCGTCGGCGGAGAGCATGTGACGGTGGAGTCCATCACCAAGCCCGGCGCGGAGATCCACGACTACGAGCCCACCCCCGCGGACGTGGGCAAGGCGTCCCAGGCGCAGCTGATCCTCGACAACGGGCTCGGGCTCGAGCACTGGCTCGGGCAGTTCGTGGCCTCCGCCAACGTGCCGCACGCCGTGGTGTCCGACGGCGTGGAACCCATGGACATCGCGGACCGCCCCGGCACCCCGAACCCGCACGCGTGGATGAGCCCCACGAACGGGCAGCGCTACGTGGACAACATCGTCACGGCCCTGAGCAACCTGGACCCCGAGCACGCCGAGCAGTTCCGCGAGAACGGCACAGCGTACAAGGCGCAGCTGGAGAAGGTGGGTACCGATCTGAAGAACCGCCTGGCCGAGCTGCCCTCCCAGCAGCGCGCCCTGGTCACGTGCGAGGGCGCCTTCTCCTACCTCGCACGGGATGCCGGGTTGAGCGAGCACTACCTGTGGCCCGTCAATGCGGAGCAGGAGGCCGGGCCGCAGGAGCTGCGCAGGGCCATCGACGTCGTGGGACGAGACCGCGTGCCCGCCGTGTTCTGCGAGTCGACCGTCTCGGACCACCAGATGAAGCAGGTCGTGGAGGCCACCGGCGCCACGTTCGGCGGCACCCTCTACGTGGACTCGCTGTCCGAGAAGGACGGCCCCGTGCCCACGTACCTCGACCTGCTGCGCCACGACGCCGAGACCATCGCCCGCGGTCTCACCGGGGAGAAGCGGTGAGGCCCGCGGTGCAGGCGCGCGGCGTCGTCGTCGACTACGGCAGCGTGCGCGCCCTGGACGGCGTGGACCTGACCATCCGGCCCGGGTGCGTCACGGGGCTCGTGGGGATGAACGGGTCCGGGAAGTCCACGCTGCTCAAGGCCGTGACAGGAACCGTGCGCCCGGACGCCGGGACCGTGGAGGTGGCCGGCGGCAGCCCCCGCGAGGCACGCCGGAAGGGCCTGATCGGGTACGTGCCGCAGAGCGAGGACGTGGACTGGTCCTTTCCGCTGTCCGTGCGGGACGTGGTGATGACCGGGCGCTACGGCCGCATGGGGTTCACGCGGCGAGCGCTCCCGGCGGACCGGGACGCCGTGGCGGACGCCCTGGAGCGCGTGGAGCTGACCGACCTCGCCCGGCGGCAGATCGGCAGGCTCTCCGGAGGGCAGCGCAAGCGCGTGTTCGTGGCGCGCGCCATCGCCCAGGGAGCCCGGATCATGCTCCTGGACGAGCCGTTCGCCGGCGTGGACAAGCGCAGCGAGGCGACCATCGTGGGCCTGCTCCACGACCTCGCCGCGCGCGGCTGCGCCGTGGTGGTCGCCACCCACGACCTGCAGGCCCTGCCCGAACTCGCCCAGGAAGTGGTGCTGCTGCGCCGCCGAGTGCTCTTCCACGGGCCCGTGGCGCAGGGCCTCGCGCCCGAGAACCTCGTGCGCACCTTCGGCCTGGACGTCATGGCGCGCCCCGGGGACGACGACGCCGCGCCCCCGGAGACCGCGCCCGGCACCGTCCAGACCCCGCCGTGGGAGGAGAACGCATGAACCTCGTGGAGCTGCTCGCGGAACCGTTGACGTACGAGTTCATGCTGCGCGCCATGGTCACCACGGTGGCCGCGGCGGCGGTGTGCTCGGTGCTCTCGTGCTGGCTCGTGCTCGTGGGCTGGTCGCTCATGGGGGACGCCGTCTCCCACGCGGTGCTGCCCGGCGTGGTGCTCGCCTACATCCTGGGGATCCCGTTCACGGTGGGTGCGATCGTGGCGGGTGTGCTCGCGGTGGTGCTGATCGGGGGTCTGCGCGGGACCAGCAGGGTCAAGGAGGACGCCTCGATCGGGATCGTGTTCACGGCCATGTTTGCGCTCGGGCTCGTGCTCATCTCGGTCACCCCGAGCCAGACGAGCCTGAGCCACATCGTGTTCGGCAACGTGCTGGGCATCTCCGCGGCGGAGCAGCTGCAGATCTGCGTGCTCGCGGCGGTGGGGCTGCTCGTCATGGTGCTCAAGCGGCGCGACCTCACCCTGTACGCCTTCGACCCCCTGCACGCGCACGCGATCGGACTGTCCCCGGCGCGCCTCGGTGCGCTGCTGCTCGGCCTGCTCGCGGTGACCTCGGTGGCCGCGCTGCAGGTGGTGGGGGTGGTGCTCGTGGTCGCCATGCTCATCATCCCCGGCGCCACCGCGCACCTGCTTACCGACCGCTTCGGTGTGATGCTGCTGCTCGCCCCGGGCATCTCCGTGGCCTCCTCGGTGACCGGGATCTACCTCAGCTACTGGCTCGACGCCTCCCCCGGCGGACTCGTGGTGCTGGTCCACGCGGGCGTCTTCGCGCTGGCCTACCTGCTCAGCCCCGCGCACGGGGTGCTGGGCCGCAGACTCGCGGCACGACGTCGCCGTCGGGCGTTGGCGGGGTAGGGCACCAGGGCAGGCCCTCTCGCGACTCCAACTCAGGCATTGTGGGAGAGCGACACCCACACCGCGTCCGTGGCGGTCTGTCCGAGGGCCACACTGTGGGCGCCGTCGTCCAGCACGGCCTGGACGGACTCCGAGTACGGGCCGCTGGAGTGGATGTCCAGGGGGACGCCCACGCCGATCCCGTTGTCCGCGAAGAAACGCAGCAGCTCCGAGTCCCGGTCCGAGATCCGTTCCACGCGCACGCGGGTGCCGTCGGGAACCGTGGAGAGGGAGACCGCGTCCGGGGAGGTGACGGTGCCGTCCCGCGCGGGGATCGGGTCGCCGTGGGGGTCGCGTGCGGGGTGGCCCAGGAGGTCGTCCAGGCGGTCGATCATGAAGTCGGACGCCGCGTGCTCCAGGTGCTCGGCCTCGTCGTGGACCTGGTCCCAGCGGTAGCCGAGCGTCTCCACGAGGAACGTCTCGATGAGGCGGTGACGGCGCACCATCTCCACCGCGAGCGCGCGGCCCTGCTCGGTGAGCTCGATGGCGCCGTAGGGACTGTGCGCCACGAGCCCCTGCTCCGTGAGCCGCTTGAGGGCGTCCGAGACGGTGGACTGGCGCAGCCCCACCTGGGCCGCCACGGCGGAGGTGGTGACGGGGTCCGCGGACCACTCCCCCAGGTTCCAGATGGCCCTCAGGTAGTTCTGGTGGCTCACCGACAGTTTCGCGACGGACATGGTGGGAGACTAACAAGAAGCCGGGCCGGCCCGGGCGGTCGAATGCGAGCCAGGGGGTTCCGTGGACAGGACCAGCAAGGCCCAGTGGAAGGCGATCTTCCTCAACCTCCTGAGCGGGGTCTGCGGCCCCCTCGGCATCTTCCTGTTCGTCACCCACCACCCGGTCCTGGGAGCGGCAGCGGTCCTGACCAGCCTTGGCATGGCAAGAATGGCCGGCACCATCCGGCAGGACGGCGCCATCGACGAGGCGATGGAGGCCAAGGCGGAGTGGGACCGCAACCACCCGGACGAGGCCCAAGAACCGGAGGAGCCCACCGCCCAGGATCCCGAGACACCCGGCCCCACCACCAGGCTCTGACTGCACCCACCGGGGCGCGCAAGGCGAGCACCGGGGCACGCGCCGCGGGCTCCGGGGCCGCGCCGCGGCGTCGTCGTAGCCTGGAAGCATGGACGACACGGCCCCCGACCCCTCCCCCGAACGCCCGGCCGACATCCGCGTGGCCCACACGCGCAGGGCGATCCGCGAGGCCTGCCTGCAGCTGCTGGGCACCCAGGACGTCCGCAGCCTCACCGTCTCCCAGCTGTGCAAGGAGGCCGGAGTCTCCCGCGCGAGCTTCTACCAGCACTACACGGGGCTGGACGACGTCTACGCGGACATCGTGCGCCAGGAGCTCGCCCGCACGGCGAAGGACCTCGAGGCCTCCGAGGACACCCCCGGCCACGACCCCCTGGAACGCCTCGTGAGCTACGTCCACGCGCGCGGCACGGGCCCGGTGGTCATGATCACCAACCCGGTGCTGGCAACCCGCGTGCGCCCGCTCGTGGAGCAGTGGCTCACGGAGCGGATCGCCCGGGCCTCCTACGCCGCGGAGCTCGCGGACCTGGACACCGACCGGCGCGCACGGGCCTACTTCGTGGCCGGCGGCCTCACCACCCTGCTCGGACGGCAGGCCCGCGGGGCGACGGCGTCTGCGAGCCCGGCGGAGATCACCCGACTGATCCGCGCCTCCATGAGGACGGTCCTGCACCCGGACGACGCCGCCCACTGAGTGCCCGGCGCGGAGCTACGGTTCGCGGCGGGGCTCGCCACCGCTCAGGGTCTGAGCCCGGCATCAGGGCCGGTAGTCGAGTCCCGCGGTCAGGCCCGGGCGGGCGCCCCGGACCCCACGGCGACGCCGCACGCGCACCTCGTGTGCCCGGCATCACGTTGTTCGCATACCCCCCTAGGGTATAGGTTCGAGGCATGAGCACAGCAGAGACCCCCACCCGCGGCTACGCCCAGGACAAGGCCGCCTATGCCCGGCGCCTCAAGCGCATCGAGGGCCAGGTGCGCGGCATCCAGCGCATGGTGGAGGAGGACGCCTACTGCATCGACGTCCTCACCCAGATCTCCGCGATCCAGTCCGCCCTGAAGTCCGTGAGCCTGGGCCTCATGGAGGAGCACCTGGGCCACTGCGTCAAGCACGCCGTGGAGCACGCCCACGACACCGGGGACACCTCGGACATGGACGCCAAGCTCGCGGAGGCCAACGCCGCGATCGCCCGTCTGGTCAAGAGCTGACCGCTCACCCCGAACCCCACAGGGCCCACCCGGTCCTTCCCCCGAGCACCAAGGAGAACATCATGACCACCACCGTGAACGTTGCCGGGATGACCTGCGGCCACTGCGTCTCGTCCGTGAAGGAGGAGCTCGCGGAGGTTCCCGGTGTGACCGCCGTGGACGTGGACCTGCACTCCGGCGGGGTCTCGCCCGTGACCATCGAGAGCAGCCGCGAGCTGGCTCCCGCGGAGATCACGGAGGCCGTAGCGGAAGCGGGGTACAGCGTTGCCTGATCCCACCACGTCCTCCACCCCCACCATCGACCGGGAGGTCCACGGGCCCCTGCGGGAGCTGGACCTCCAGATCACCGGCATGACCTGCGCGTCCTGTGTGGGCCGGATCGAGCGCAAGCTCAGCAAGATCGACGGCGTGAAGCCCTCGGTCAACCTGGCGCTCGAGTCCGCATCCGTGCAGGTCCCGCGGGACGTCTCGGACGAGCAGATCCTCGACACCGTCAAGCGCGCCGGCTACCAGGCCACGATCACCGGCGGGGCGCAGCCCTCCGGTTCCGACGCCCCGACCACGTCCGCCACGGGCGGCGGCTCCGGGACGGGCGGCACGGCGTCGTCGTCCGCGGCGGACGGCGCCGCACCGCGTCCGGAGCCCGGGGACGACGACGCCGCGCGCGCCCGCGCACCCCGCCCCACCGCGAGTTCCGGGTCACCGCGCACCGCGGAGGCCCCCACACCGGCCGGGGACACCCGCACCGGCCGCCCCTCCGGCTCCGGCGACCAGCCGGACGCCCCCGAGCGTTCGGCAACCCCCGCGAACGAGCACCGCGACCCCGCCGCGGAGGTGACCCCCGCCCAGCGCCGGATGGACGACCTCAGGAAGCGCTTCTGGGTGGCCGCGGCGTTCTCCGTGCCCGTGTTCGTGATGTCCATGGTCCCGGGCACCCAATTCCCGCACTGGGGCTGGGTGGCCGCCGTGCTGGCGCTGCCCGTGGTCACGTGGGCGGCCTGGCCGTTCCACCGGGCCACCGCCGTGAACGCGCGGCACCTGTCCACGACCATGGACACGCTCGTGTCCCTGGGCGTGGCCGCCGCATACCTCTTCTCCCTGTGGCACCTGGTCGCCGATCCCGGCATGACGGCAGACGCCCACCTCGGCATGCCCATGGACATGTCCGGGCACCAGCTCTACTTCGAGTCCGCCGCGCTCGTCACCACGTTCCTCCTGCTGGGCCGTTGGCTGGAGGCACGCGCCAAGTCCCGCTCCGGCGAGGCCCTGAAGGCGTTGCTGGACCTGGGCGCGCAGCAGGCGACGGTCGTCGCCCAGGACGGCACCGAGCGCACCGTGCCGGTGGCCGAGCTGCAGGTCGGGGACACCTTCGTGGTGCGACCGGGCGAGAAGATCGCCACGGATGCCGTGGTCGTGGAGGGCGAGTCCGCCGTGGACGCCTCCATGCTCACCGGGGAATCCGTCCCCGTGGAGGTGGGCCCCGGGGACAAGCTGACCGGCGCCACCGTGAACACCACGGGCCGCCTGCTCGCCCGCGCCACGCACGTGGGGTCGGACACCGTCCTCGCGTCCATGAGCCGCACCGTGGCCCGCGCCCAGGCAACCAAGGCCCCCGTGGCGCGGCTCGCGGACAAGATCTCGTCCGTGTTCGTCCCGGTGGTCATGGGGATCGCCCTGCTGACACTCGTGGTCTGGCTGCTCGTGACCGGTGACCTCAACCGCGCGTTCGTTGCGGCGGTCTCCGTGCTCGTGATCGCGTGCCCCTGTGCCCTGGGCCTGGCGACCCCCACCGCCATGCTCACCGGCACCGGCCGCGGCGCCCAGCTGGGCATCCTCATCACCTCCGCGGAGGTGCTCGAGGACACCCGCTCCGTGGACACCGTGGTGCTCGACAAGACCGGCACCGTGACCCACGGGGACATGGCGGTGAGCGGCGTGACCCCGCTGAACTCGTGGTCCCGGGACCAGGTCCTGGACCTCGCGGCGGCCGTGGAGCGCTACTCGGAGCACCCGATCGCGCAGGCCATCGCTGCGGCCACGCCGCACCGCTACGAGGTCTCCCGCTTCGAGTCCGCCCCGGGCGGAGGCGTCCGCGGATATGTCCCGGACGGCATGAACGCCCGGCACGTGGTGGTGGGCCGCGAGTCGTGGCTGGCCAGGAACGGGGTCATGCTCGACGCCCAGGAGACCGAGGCGCTGCGCCTCGCCCGCCAGAACGGTTCCACGACCATCCTGGTGGCCATCGACGGCCGTCTGGCCGGCTTCGTGGACCTGCAGGACACCGTCAAGGAGGAGGCCCCGGGGGCCATCGCCGAGCTGCGCCGGCTGGGCCTGCGCCCGGTGCTGCTCACCGGTGACAACGCCGCCGTGGCACGTTCGGTGGCCGCCCGCGTGGGCATCGGCGAGCAGGACGTGATCGCGGACGTCACCCCGGACGGCAAGGTCCGGGCCATCGAAGACCTGCAGGCGCAGGGTCACGTGGTGGCCATGGTGGGCGACGGCGTCAACGACGCCCCCGCGCTCACCCGCGCGGACCTGGGCATCGCCATGGGCTCCGGCACGGACGCCGCCATGCAGGCCGCGGACATCACCGTGGTCCGCAGCGAGCTGACCGCCGTTCCCCTGGCCATCCGGCTGTCCCGCAAGACGCTGGGAACCATCAAGTCCAACCTGTTCTGGGCCTTCGCCTACAACACGGTGGCCATCCCGGTGGCGGCCCTGGGCCTGCTGAACCCGATGGTGGCCGGTGCGGCCATGGCGTTCAGCTCGGTGTTCGTGGTCCTCAACTCGCTGCGGCTGAGGCGGTTCGCCCGCTGAGCCTGGCAGGGCCGGACCAGCTCTGGCCCCGCCGGGCCGCCCCTGCGGCGCCCGGGACTCGCCGACCCCGGCGCACGCCGCCCGATGCCGCGCTGCCACCAGATGGCACCCACGGAAACGGCCCCGGAGAACCTCAGGTTCTCCGGGGCAGTTCGTGTGTGCTGGAACAGGGCCCGTGCACGTCAGGCGGTGCTCAGCGGGCGCTCGAGCCCGGCTCCTCGCCGGTGGTGTCCGGGCGCACGCGCTGGCCGAACTCCGGTTCGTCAGTGGTCGCGGCGGGGCGCTCCGCGGTGCCGCTGGCGGCGTCGTTCTGAGTGCGGGCCCGCTCGGCCTCGCGCCGGGCCTTGTTCTCCGCGAAGATCTTGGCGGAGGAGCGGTTCACACCGGTGCCCTGGCCGAGCTCCTCGGCGTTGGGCTTCTCGAGCAGCATGAGGGTGGCGCACACGACCACCGAGGCGATGAAGGCGATGCCCGCCGCGATCAGGCCCAGGCCCACACGTGCGGTGTTCTCGGTGCCGCCCGCGGCGACGGTGGAGACGACCACGAAGGCGACGACCGCGAGGACCACGGAGATGACCAGGGGGCCCTTGATGTCGGTTTTGCGTCGGCCGTCGTGCTCACTGCGCTGGGCCACGTGATTCCTCCTGGCGGTGCTCTCGGTGTGGTGCGGGAGCGGGTGACGCCCGTCAACCCGACATGTCAGTCTACGCGGTCAGGCCGTGCGTTCCGGGCCCCGAGGGGCCTCGTCCGCCGCCCGCGCGTCGTGGCGCAGGCTCAGCGCGGCGATCAGCTGGCTCACGCCGATGAGGATGGCGGCACCGCCGGCGATCCCGAGCTCCGCCTTGGTCCCCAGGGGCTCCACGAGCACCATGCCCATGGCCGCGAACACGCTGACCACGCCGCACAGGGTCCAGTCGCGGCCGAGCGGGAACTCGTGCCGGAAGCGCATGCCCAGGACCAGTTCCGTGATCCCGCACAGCCCCAGGATCACCGCGGAGCACAGGACGAACAGCCAGTCGCTGCCGGCGACGACCGCCGTGAGTGCCCCGCCGAGCACGTACAGCACGCCGTAGGACTGGGGGATGCTGCGGCTCGCACCCAGGTCCACGTCCTCGCGGCGGTTCAGGCGCATCTGCAGGAAGACCGCGGAGACACCCGTGCCCACCAGGAAGAACGCCATGACCCAGCGCCCGCCCTCCAGGGTGGGCCGCTGCCAGAACACGGTCACGGCCGCGAAGACCAGGGCGACGACGGCCCGCAGCAGCGTGGGCGCCCACAGGTCGTGGCGCACGTCCGCCCCCGCGGGGCGGTTGCGGGCCTCCCCGCCGTGCGGTGCGGAAATCTGCTCGGGCACGCTGGAACTCCTGATCTGCCGTGGTGGTCCCGCCCAGTCTAACGAGAGGGGCCCCGGGAGTTCCCTAGGAGCCGGCCGCCCGGCGCAGGATCGCGCGCAGCACGGCGGTGCCGCGCGTCAGCTCCTCGTCGGACACCGTCAGCCCCAGCACGAGCCCCTCCGCCGACGGCGACGACGCGGCCCCGCCTCCCGGCCCCGCCTCACCGGGACGCGCGGTCCAGTACCCCCGCAGCCCGCTCACGAGCACCCCTCTCTCCTGTGCCTCGCCGAGCACACGGTCCTCGTCCCGCACCTCCACGACCGCGTGCGCTCCCCCGGCCATGGGCACCACGGCCGCCCCGGGAAGGTCGGCGAGCGCGGTGGCGACGAGCGAGCGGCGTCGTCGGAAGGAGCGGCGCATCCGGGCGGTGTGGCGCTGGAACTCGCCGGAGGCCATGAACCGGGCGAGCGCGTCCTGGGCCACGAGGGACACGGGAGACCCCAGGGCGGCGCGGGTCTCCAGCAGCGCGGGCAGCAGCGGCGCGGGCGCCACGAGGTGCCCGAGGGCCGCGGAGCCGCCCAGCACCTTGGCGAAGCTGCCGAGGGTGACCACGGTGTCCCCCGCGGCATCCAGGGCACCGAGGGCGGGCAGGGGCTGGCCGGTGTGGCGCAGCTCGGAGTCGTAGTCGTCCTCGACCACCACCGCGCCGTGCTCACGGGCCCAGGCGAGGAGCTCGAGGCGACGGCTCACGGGCATGGTGCCGCCCAGCGGGTACTGGTGCCCGGGGGTGACCACCAGGACGTCCGGGGGCACGGCGACGTCCCACCGACCGTCACCACCCCAGCAGCCGGCGGGGAGCACGGCGGGGTCCAGCCCGTGGTGGTCCACCGCCACGGGCAGCGCGAGATGCCCGGCGGCCTCGACCACGCGCCGCAGCGCGGGGTAGCCGGGGTTCTCCACGGCCACGCGCAGGATCCTGCGGCGGGCAACGCCGAGCACGCGGAGCACGAGCTGCAGCCCGTCCCGCACGCCCGCGGTCACCAGGATCTCCTCCGGTGCGCGGACGATCCCGCGGTTCAGCCGCAGGTGGTCGGAGAGGTGCGCCTGGAGGGAGGTCCCCGCCCCGAGACCCCGGGCGGTGGCGCCGGCGGCGTCCCGCCACGCGCCGCGCCAGGCGGGGGTGTCCAGCGCGGTGACGGGCCCGGCGCCGGGGCGCAGGTCGATCACCCGGGCCCCCTTCTCGGGTGCCGCGACCACGGCGGGGGCACCGGGGACGGGGGCGGGCGGCGTCGTCGTCGAACGGGACGACGACGGCGCCGGCACCGGGGACAGCGACGGCGTGATCCGCGTGGCCCCCCGGTCCGCGACCAGGTAGCCCTCCCCGGTGAGCACGTCCCAGGTCGCCGTGACCGTACCGCGGGAGATGCCGAGCCGGGCGGCGAGCGCCCGGGAGGACGGCAGCGGGTCGCCGGGATGCAGCACACCCCGCGCCACGAGGTCGCGAATCTGCCGCACGAGCTGTTCCCCCAGGGGCACCTCGGAGGCCCGGTCCGCGGTGAGGGGAAGGTCCGCATCCCGGGGATGGCGCACGGGGACTCCTTGTGCTCGCTGACAGTCGATGCCACGACCGCCCGGCGTGGACCAGTCGTTTCGGTCAATTATGGCCCTACCACTGGACCACTCCCCGGACGACGATGGACCCATGACTGAATCGACCCGCACCTCGGACCAGAACCCCACCCCCGTGACCGGCTCGCCGCTGGTGAAGCGCGGCCTCGCGGACATGCTCAAGGGTGGCGTGATCATGGACGTGGTCACCCCGGACCAGGCGCGGATCGCCGAGGACGCCGGCGCCGTGGCCGTCATGGCGCTCGAGCGGGTCCCCGCGGACATCCGCTCCCAGGGCGGCGTGGCGCGCATGAGCGACCCGGACCTGATCGAGCAGATCATCGACACCGTCTCCATCCCCGTGATGGCCAAGGCGCGGATCGGGCACTTCGTGGAGGCCCAGGTGCTGCAGCACCTCAAGGTGGACTACATCGACGAGTCCGAGGTGCTCTCCCCCGCGGACTACGTCAACCACATCGACAAGCACCGCTTCGACGTCCCGTTCGTGTGCGGCGCCACCAACCTGGGCGAGGCGCTGCGCCGGATCACCGAGGGCGCGGCCATGATCCGCTCCAAGGGCGAGGCCGGCACCGGGGACGTCTCCGAGGCCACCAAGCACATCCGCACCATCCGCGCGCAGATCGCGGAGCTGCAGGCCGTCTACGCCGCCGCCCCGGACGCGCTCTACGTCAAGGCCAAGGAGCTGCAGGCGCCGTACGACCTCGTGGCCGAGGTGGCCCGCACCGGCTCCCTGCCCGTCGTGCTCTTCACGGCCGGCGGCGTGGCCACCCCGGCGGACGCCGCCATGATGATGCAGCTCGGCGCGGACGGCGTGTTCGTGGGCTCGGGCATCTTCAAGTCCGGCAACCCCGCCGAGCGCGCCCGCGCGATCGTCGCGGCGACCGCCTACTACGACGACCCCGCCCGCATCGCGGAGGCCTCCCGCGGCCTGGGCGAGGCCATGGTCGGCATCAACGTCTCGGACCTCCCGGCCCCGCACCGTCTCGCGGAGCGCGGTTGGTGAGCGGCTCCCCCGGATCCGCGGCACCGGTGGTCGGCGTGCTGGCCCTGCAGGGCGGGGTGGTCGAGCACATGCGTGCCGCGGAATCCTTGGGCGCCCGCGCGGTCAAGGTGCGCGCCCCCGAGGACCTGCAGGCCCTCGACGCCCTGATCCTCCCCGGCGGCGAGTCCTCCACCGTGGACCGGCTGTGCCGCACGTTCGGACTTTTCGAGCCGCTGCGGGACGCGATCCGCGGCGGGCTGCCCACGCTGGGAACGTGCGCCGGGCTGATCATGCTGTCCTCGCAGATCGAGGACCCGGCGCCGGGCCAGCAGTCCCTGGGGGTCCTGGACGTGACCGTGAACCGCAACGCGTTCGGTTCGCAGGTGGCCTCCGAGGAGGTGGCGCTGGACTGGCTGGCCCCCGACCCCGCGAGCGGAGCGGAGGGCGCCACCGTGCGCGCCGCCTTCATCCGGGCACCGGAGGTCACGCGCACGGGAGAGGGCGTGGAGGTCCTCGCCCGCCACCGCGGGGCCGTGGTGGCGGTGCGCCAGGGCAGCGTGCTCGGCATCAGCTTCCACCCCGAGCTCACCGGGGACACAACCCTGCACCGGACGCTGCTCGACGCCGTCGGCTAAGCCTGCGGCCCGCTCGGGTCGCGGGGGCCAAGACGGTTCCCCACGACCGCCGCGCGGGTGCCGTGGAACCGGACCGCGGCACCCGCGCGGGCGGCACCCGGGCACATCCCCGCACCGCGTCTTCTGACGCAACACATCTCGCTTTACGGTGCTGGAACGGTGCAGACCTGACTCCCTTGACCACTTCGACGGAGGACTCCTTGCCCGGCTTCACCACCCGCACCATCCACGCGCTCCACGACGTCAGCCTGGGCGCGGTGGTGCCTCCGATCTACACGGCGTCGACCTTCCTGCAGCCCACCGAGGGCGGTGAGGGCCCGTTCGAGTACCAGCGCGGCTCCAACCCCACCCGCACAGACGCGGAGACCACGCTGGCCGCTCTGGAGGGTGCCCGGCACTCCTTCGCCTTCGCCACGGGCATGGCGGCGACCGGCGCGGTGCTCGGCACCCTGAGCTCCGGTGACTCCGTGATCATGGGTCTGCCGGTCTACGGCGGCAACTACCGCTGGGCCACCATCGAGCTGCCCAAGCGCGGTGTGACCACCCACTTCCACGACGACCTCAACGGCCTCTCGGACGAGGACTTCGACGAGAGCACCCGCATCGTGTTCCTCGAGACTCCCTCCAACCCCACGCTGCGTGTGACGGACATCCGCCGCGTCGTGGATCTGGCCCACCGCCACGGCGCCCTGGTGGTCGTGGACAACACGTTCCTCACCCCGTACCTGCAACGACCGCTCGAGCTCGGCGCGGACGTCACCGTCCAGTCCGCCACCAAGTACCCGGGCGGGCACGCGGACCTGTTGGGCGGCGTGGTGAGCACGAACGACGACCCCCTGGCCGAGCAGGTGCACCTGGCCCAGATGGTCTCGGGCGGGGTGCTCTCCCCCATCGACTCCTACCGGCTGATCCAGTCCGTGAAGACCCTCGGGATCCGCCTGGACCGGCAGCAGGAGAACACGCGGCGCGTGGTCGAGTTCCTGCGCGGCCGTGACGAGGTCGCCCGGGTGCTCGTCCCCGGCTCCTACAGCGACGCCGAGGCGCGCATCCAGGAGGGCCAGGCGGACGGCCCCGGCGCCCTGTTCTCCTTCGAGCTCACCCCGGACAAGGACGTCCGCGCCTTCCTGGGGGCACTGAAGGTCTTCGGTTTCGCGGTGAGCCTGGGCGGCATCGAGTCCCTGATCTGCCTGCCCACGTCCATGACCCACGGGGCATATTCCTCCGAGGACCGCGAGCTCGCCCACCTGACCGAGAACCTGCTGCGCGTGGCCGTGGGGATCGAGGACGTCGAGGATCTTCTCGCGGACCTCGCCCAGGCCCTCGACGCCGCCTGAGCACCGGGAGCCCCCGTGGAGTCTCATCGTCCGACGCGACGCACCGTGCTCAGTGGCACCGGTCTGGCGGGGCTCGCCGCGCTGCTGAGCGCGTGCTCCTCCGACGGCGGCTCGGACGCCTCCGCGTCCTCCGCCGCCCCGGAGGACGCCCTCGCGAAGATCAAGCGCTCCGGCGAGGTGCGCATCGGCATGGAGGGAACCTTCCGCCCGTACGGCTACCACGACTCCTCCGGTGCCCTGGTGGGCTACGAGAAGGAGATCGGTGACCTGATCGCCAAGGACCTGGGCGTCCGCGCCACGTACGTGGAGACCCAGTGGGACTCGCTGATCGCCGGTGTGGGTGCCGGGCGCTACGACCTGGTCATGAACAACATCGCCCCCACCGAGGCGCGCCGGAAGAACTTCGACTTCTCGATCCCCTACGCCGTCTCCCAGGGCCGGGCGGGCGTCGCGGCGGACTCCCCGCTGACCTCCGTGGACCAGGTCGCGGGGCACACCTCCGCGCAGACCGAGACCTCGAACTTCGGGCAGACCATGGCCGCGATGGGCGCGCAGCTCGTCCCGGCCGCGGGTTTCGACGAGGCCATCATGCTCGTGTCCTTCGGGCGCGTGGACATGACCGCCAACGACTTCGTGACCTTCCAGGCGTTCTTCGACCAGCGCCCGGACGTCCACATCCGGCTGCTGGACGGCCAGGTCGGTGACGCCTCCGAGTCCGCGGTCCTCATGGCCCTGAACCAGCCCACGCTGCGTGCGGCCGTGGACAAGTCCCTGACCACCCACATGGACAACGGAGATCTGGCCAAGATCTACGAGAAGTACGTGTCCACCGACCTCACACCGGAGCCATGACCGACTTCCTGGGCCTCTGGGCCGACTCCCTGCCCCAGCTGCTGGCGGCCACCGTGAAGGTGACCATCCCGCTCAGCATCATCGCCTTCGTGCTGGCCCTCGTGGTCGCGGTGCTCGCCACCGTCATGCGCCTGAGCCGGATCCGGCCCCTGCAGTGGCTCTCGCGGTTCTACGTGTGGCTGTTCCGCGGCACCCCGATCCTGGTGCAGCTGTTCATCATCTTCTACGGTCTGCCGGCCGCCGGGATCACGCTCTCGGCGTGGACCTCCGCGATCCTCGCGTTCACCCTGAACACCGGTGCCTACGCGGCGGAGACCCTGCGCGCCTCGGTGCAGTCCATCCCCCGCGGGCAGCTGGAGGCCGCCCGCACCCTGAACTACACGGGGTGGCAGACCGTGCGGCACGTGATCGCACCCCAGGCGCTGCGCATCGCCCTGCCGCCGCTCGGCAACGACCTGATCGACCTGGTCAAGGGCACCTCCCTGGTCATGGTCATCACCCTCGCGGACGTGTTCCAGGTGGGCCGCCAGATCGCGGCCACCAACTTCCAGCCCCTGGCGCTGTACGCGGAGGTGGCCGTGATCTACCTGGCCATCTTCACCGTGCTGTCCTTCGCGCAGTCCCGCCTGGAGCGGGTCTCCAACCGCTACATCAGGAGCTCCCATGCTTGAGCTGACCCGCGTCTCCAAGAGCTTCGGGGAGACCACGATCCTGCGGGAGATCTCCCTCGCGCTGCGCAACGGTGAGACCACCGTGATCCTGGGCCCCTCCGGCTCCGGCAAGTCCACCCTGCTGCGCACCATGAACCTGCTGGAGGTGCCCGAGTCCGGGCGGCTGGAGATCAACGGGGACGCGGTGGAGTTCGGCGGCAAGCTCACCCGCCGGCAGATCTCCTCGATCCGGCGCCGCTCCGCCATGGTCTTCCAGGGCTACAACCTGTTCCCGCACCAGACGGTGCTCGAGAACGTGGCCATGCCCCCGGCGCTGAACGGCAAGAGCGACCGTGCCACCGCCAGGACCCGCGCGGTGGAGCTGCTGGAGTCCGTGGGCATGGGCCAGCGGCTGGAGGAGTACCCGGACAACCTCTCCGGCGGGCAGCAGCAGCGCGTGGCGATCGCCCGGGCGCTGGCCGTGGAGCCCGACTACCTGCTCTTCGACGAGCCCACCTCCGCCCTGGACCCCGAGCTCGGGGCGGAGGTCATCCGGGTCATGGAGGGCCTGGCCCGCGAGCGCCGCTCCCTGGTGGTCGTGACCCACAACATCGGCTTCGCGCGCCGGGTCGCGGACCGCATCGTGTTCCTCGCGGACGGCGGGATCGGCTTCGACGGCACGCCCGAGGACTTCTTCGCCTCCGAGAGCGAGCGGATCCGGCGCTACCTCAACGTCTTCGACGCCGCCGTCTGAGCCCCGCAGTCCTCAGAAGCTCCCGGACGCCCCGCCCCCGGTGAAGCCGCCGCCACCACCGAAGGAGCTGGACGCACCGCCCCCGTAGGAGGAGGACGTGGCGGACGGCGTGTAGGTGCTCCCGCTGTACACGGCCGGGTACATCACGTAGAGCGGCAGCCAGGACTGGAACGTGGGAGCGTACTGGATCTCGTGCTCGATCCCGTCCTTGTCCCTGCCCTTGCGGGGTGTGTCGTTGAGACCCGGGGCCTTCCGGTTCTGCGCGCGGTACCGGTAGTAGGCGCGGCGCATGCCCTCGGTGATCTCCTCGTCCGGGTGCTCCCGCTGGTACTGCTCGATCTCGCGGTCCGCCCGCTCTCGGATCCGCCGCGTGCGGCTCGCCCTGACCGTGAAGAACCCGATGGCCGCCACGGCCGCGGCCCCCAGCACGCTGAACAGGATCGTCATGAGCGTCCGGTGGTAGGCGGCCCGGTCCGCGGCGGCCTGGGGATCGGCCTCGTCGTAGACCTCGGTGACGGTGTCCGTGAAGGCCTCGGCGTACTGGCCGTCCTTGAACCCCGGTTCGAGCTTGTCCTCCATGATGCTCCGGGCGTCGTCGTTGGAGAGCACCTCGCGGGCGCCGTCCGCGACCTCGATGCGCAGCTTCCGCTCGCCCATGTCCGCGACGATCAGCACTCCGTTGTTGCGGCCGTCCTCGCCCACGCCCCAGTCCGTGGCGACCTTGCGGGAGTAGTCCTCGATGTCCTCGCCCTGGGTGTCGTCCACGGTGAGCACCGCGGCGCGGATGTACTCGTTCTCCCGGTTCTTGTCCCCGATCAGGTGGTTGAGCTGCTTCTCCTGGTCGGGGGTGAGCAGGTCCGCCTGGTCCTGCACGGCGCCCTCCGAGGGCCGTGGCGGCACATCCAGTGCCTGGGCGGGGGTGACGACGCCGGCCACCAGGACCGCGCCCAGCGCACCTCCCACCAGGGCCCGCCGCAGTAGGGTCGGTGTCTGTTCGGCAGTTCTCACGGGGTCCTCCAGCTCATCGACATCAGGTGTCCTGCACCCTGTTCTCGTGCGTCCAGGCCACGCCGGGGGCCTGCCCGCGCCCGGGAGCGGACACGACGACGGCGCGGGACCTGGCCCCGCGCCGTCGTCATCATCTCAATGCGTATGCATATTCAGGCGGCCCGCCGACCACCCGCCCCACTCACTTCTTGGCCGTGGGGACCACCATCATCGGAGACTCCGCGTCCGCGAGCACCGCCTGCGAGACGGAGCCCATCAGCAGCCCACGGAACCCGCCGTAGCCGCGCGTGCCCATGACCAGCAGGTCTGCGGTGCGGGAGGCGTCCACCAGGGCATCCGCCGGGCGACCCTCGAGGACGCGGGTGGCCACGTCGAGCCCCGGGTACTGGCCCCGCAGCTCCTCGGCCACGCGGTCCGTGAGCTCCTGGGCCGGGGCCTTGAGCTGCTCCTGCACGGTCTGCTCGAGCTCGTACGAGTTGACCGGCAGGTAGCCGGTGGTGGGCACCACGTTCACGACCGCCAGGGTGAGGCCGTGGTCCGCGGCGTAGCGTGCCGCCACACCCACGGCCTTGTTCTCGGTGCCGAGCTTGTCCACGCCCACGACGACGGCGCCGGCAAACGTCTCGCCCTCCGGCCGGGTCTCGCGCTCGTCCGGGTTCCAGCTCTCCGGCAGGATCACCACGGGCGCCGTGGAGTGGGCGGCCACCGCGGAGGACACCGAGCCCACACGGCCGCGGATACCGTGGTGACCGCGCTTGCCCATGACCACCAGGGCGGCGTCCTTCGCCTCGTAGACGATCACGCCGGCGGCGTCGCCGCGCTCGATGACGCCCTGGGCGGTGACGCCCGCCGTCTTCGCCTTCGCCACGGCAGCGCGGGCCAGCCGCTCCGACTCCTCCTGGAGGGCCTCCGCGAACGCGCCGTAGATCGACTGGTCCAGCCCGGTCTGGCTCCCCGTGGAGAGCACGATCTTCAGCGGGAGCTGCTGCTCGAGGGCGTCCGCGATGGCCCAGTCCAGGGCCCGCTCGCTGTGGTCGGAGCCGTCGTACGCCACCACAATGTTCTGCGTCATGTCTTCTCTACCTGCCTGTTCCGTGTGGGAGTCGTGGGGTCGGATCATGTGCTCGGGGGGGTCAGCGGCCGCTGGGGACCACCATCACCGGCCCGGCCGCAGCACCCAGCACCGCCTGGGAGACGGAGCCCATCAGCAGCCCGGTGAAACCGCCGATGCCGCGGGAGCCCACCACCACGAGGTCCGCGGTGCGGGTGGCCTGCGTGAGCACGCGGCCCGGGCGGCCCAGGAAGGCGTGCTGCGTGACGGTGAGCCCCGGTTCGCGCTCGGAGATGCGGCAGGCCAGTTCCGAGAGGTTCTCGAGCGCCTCCTGGAAGTAGTACGGCCGGCTGTACTGGTCCTGGAACCACCCGGGGGTCCCGGAGAGCGCGCCGTTGACGGAGACGATGCTCAGCGCGGCACCGTGCGCCACGGCGTACTTCACGGCCTCGGCCACGGCGGGGTTCTTCTCGCCGGAGGAGTCCACGCCCACGACCACGGAGCCGGTGTAATCGGTCTCGGACGCGGAGGGCCGGTCGTCGTCCTTCTCGCGCGGGTCCGGGAGCCGGACGTCCTCAGCGGCGCGGGCCTCCCGGCGCACGATGTCCGCGTCCGAGGCGTCCTGCGCGGCGCTGGGCGGGACCACGACCACGGGCACGGGGCTGTGCGCCGCGACGGCCGCGGAGACGGAGCCGAGCCGACCGCGCAGGGCACCGCCCTTGCCGCGCTTGCCGGTCACGACGAGGCACGCCCCCTTGGCCTCCTCCAGGATGGCGCGGGCGGCGTCGCCCTCGCCGAGAGTCTCCTGGACCTCGACATCGGGGGCCTGCTCACGGGCGTACTCGCTCGCGGCCGCCAGGTAGCTCTTGCTCTCCGCCACCACGGCCTCGTGGAAGCGGGCCTCCAGGCCGGGCTCGCCCACGGCGAGCAGTGGGTAGGAGGTGATCAGGCGCACCGGCACGTGGCGGGCGCGGGCCTCCGTGAGGGCACGGTCCAGCGCCCTCAGGGCGATGTCGGAACCGTCGATGCCCACGAGGACGGGAGCGGTGGGGGGGGTGTTCAGAACGTCTTTGTTCATGCTTCAAGAATACTCCTCGCGGCCCGTTCCGGGGCGGTCCAACCCGCGTTTCGGGGCCCGTTACCGCCCCTCTGGCGCAGGCCGGCCACCCCCTCACGCGGGCACATCCCACCCTCTCGCACGTGCCCCGCCCATACCTTCACGAGGACCCCACCCGCACCGTGCAGGGAGTGCCGTCAGGCCATCGCGAACATCCAGCGCGAGCTGCGGATCCGCCACCCGAGCGTGACCGCGCGCACCGCCGTGTACCCGCCCGCGTAGGCGAGCCACAGCCACACCGCACCGCCCACCCCGGTGCCGCCCCACTCGAGCACGGCCCACAGCAGCGGGAGGTAGACCAGCAGGTTCACCACGCCCGCGATGGCCAGGTAGCGGGCGTCCCCGGCGCCGATCAGCACGCCGTCGAGCACGAAGACGAACGCCGCGAGCGGCTGGGCCACGGCCACCACCACGAGTGCCGCGCCGAAGACCGCCTGGACGCCCTCCGAGCGCGTGAACAGGAAGGCCAGGTGCGGTCCGAGCACACCCACCACGAGCCCCGTGACCACGCCGAAGCCCAGACCCCAGCGCAGCAGCCGGTGCATGAGCCGGCGCACCTGCGCGCGGTCCTCCTCGCGGGAGACGTCCCGCGCGCCGAGCTCCTTGCCCAGCAGGGCCTGCGCCGCGATCGCGAGCGCGTCCAGGGCGAACGCGAGGAACATGAAGACGGTCATCGTCAGCTGGTAGCCGGCCAGGTTCTCGGGGCCCTGGGCGGTGGCCACCACCACCGTGAGCAGGATCGCCACGCGCAGGGACAGGGTCCGCAGCATGAGCCACGAACCCACGGTGAGGTGCGAGCGCACCCGGCCCCAGGACGTCGCCAGCCCTACCTCCTGCGCCCGGAACCGCCGGCCGAGCATCACCAGGTAGGTCACGGCCATGGCCCACTGGGTCAGGCTCGTGCCGATCGCGGCACCGGCCACGCCCAGGTGCGCCCCGTAGACGAGCGCGAGGTTCAGGACCAGGTTCAGACCGGCACCCGCGGCCGCGACCACGAGCGGGGTGGTCGTGTCCTGCAGCCCACGCAGCACACCCACCGAGGCGAGCACGAGCAGCATGGCCACGAGGCCGGGCAGGGACCACAGCGCGTACGACGTCGCCTGGTCCAGGACCTCGCCGTGCGCTCCCATGGTGCTGAGCAGGGGCCGCATCACGACCGCCCCCACCCCCGCGAGCACCACGCCCAGGCCCGCCGCGGTCCACAGTCCGTCGCGGCCCACGGCCAGGGCCTCGGCCAGCCGCCCGCCGCCCAGGTGCCGGGCCACGGCGGGAGTCGTGCTGTATGCCAGGAACACCATGAGTCCCACGACCGTCTGCACGAGGGTCGAGGCAACCCCCACACCGGCGAGCTGGGCGGTGCCCAGGTGACCGATGATCGCGGAGTCGGCCAGCAGGAAGAGCGGTTCGGCGATCAGCGCCCCGAATGCGGGGACGGCGAGCGCGAGGATCTGCCGGTTCAGGCTCGGGCCGGCGGCCCCGGAGGGTCGGCCGCCGGGTGCGGGCGACGACGCCGCCCCGCCGGAACCGGGGGCCGGGACGTCGTCGTGCGGGGGGCGGGCGGCGTCGGCGGAGGAGGCGTCGGGAGCGGGCACGGGTCCAGCGTAGGCGGGGCGGCAGACACCGCC
This sequence comes from Kocuria varians, assembly GCF_006539885.1. GTDB lineage: Bacteria > Actinomycetota > Actinomycetes > Actinomycetales > Micrococcaceae > Kocuria > Kocuria varians. The sequence goes on from NZ_BJNW01000007.1 coordinate 85,837, forward strand.
GAGAAGCGGGGCGTCAGTGACCGGGGGCGGGCTTCACGGAGATGACCGGGACCGCGGACTCGAGGATGATTTGCTGGGCGGAGGACCCCAGGAAGATCTTTCCCGCCGGGGACCGGCGGCGAACGCCCACCACCACGGCCTCGACGTCCTCCCGGTTGGTGAGGTCCACGAGATCTCCCACCGCGTCACGGCTGCGGGCGGCGGCGCGCTCGAAGCTCACCCGCTGGTAGTCGAAGGCGGCGGCGTCGGGCTCGGAACCGTCCACGGGGAAGACCACCAGGTCGGTGTCGCGGCGCCGGGCCTCCTGCACGGCGAAGTCGCGGGCGGCGTGGCCGGCGGGGGAATCTGCGGCGGCGAGAATGATGGCCATGGGTCCTCGTTTCGGTCGGTGCTGGCGGGGCCGTCCGGGGACGGCGGGATGGGTCGCCCCCGAGCGTACGGGGAGAACCACGGACGCGAGCAGGGGTGCCCGTCCACGACCCGTGGGCAAGTGTATGGTAGGTCACATTCTCGCGGCCCGGAGGGCGGCACAGGAAGCCCCGCTCCCCGACCCCGGAGGAATCGTGAGTCCCACACACTCCCCCAACCGCCGACAGTTCCTGACCTACGGGCTCGGGGGCATCGTCGCGGTGGGTGCCATCGGAACCGCCACGGTCGGCTCCATCACCTCGGCCTCGGGAGGCAATGACCTCCGGTCCTCGCTGACGATCATCGCGCCGGCCGCCGCGGGTGGCGGATGGGACACCGTGGCCCGGGAGATGCAGCAGGCGCAGCGGGCGAACGGCATCGTCAACAACACCCAGGTGGTCAACATCCCCGGGGCGGGCGGCACGATCGCGCTCGGCAACATGGAGATCCTGGCCGGCAAGGCCAACAACCTCATGGTGGGAGGCACCGGCCAGCTCGCCGCCACCATCCAGTACGACTCCGCCACCACCTACGCGGACGTGAACCCCCTCGCGGTGCTCGTGGAGGAGTACGACGTCATCGCCGTGGCAGCGAACTCTCCCTACAAGAACCTGAAGGATCTCATGAGCGCGTGGGCCGAGGAGCCGGGGAAGGTGCCCTGGACCGGCGGCGGCTCCTTCGACCAGCTCGTGGTCGCGGACATGGCCCTCAAGGCCGGGCTCTCCCCCAAGGACATGATCTACGTGTCCTCGGACGGGGGCGGGGAGTCCACCCAGGCCCTGCTCAACGGCACCGCTGCGGCCGCGGCCTCCGGCTACCCGGACACCATCGACCAGGTGGAGTCCGGACGCCTGCGGGCCCTGGCGATCGTGGCCAAGGAGCCCGTGCCGGGCGTGGACATCCCCACCACCGTGGAACAGGGGTACCAGGTGACCCTGGCCAACTGGCGGCTGGTCGTGGCCCCGGGCGGCATCACGGAGGACGAGAAGAGCGAGCTCGAGACCATCGTGCAGGAGACCATCCACACGCCCCAGTGGCGGGACGCCATCGAACGCTTCTACTGGAACGAGAACGTGATCACGGGCGCGGACCTCTCGCGGTTCCTCGACGAGGAGAAAAAACGCATCCAGGGCCTCTACAAGGAGTTGGGACTGTGACAGACCAGGTGACCGGCTCCGCCCCGGAGACGCCCCTTCCGCCCACGGACGAGGCGCCCGCCGCACAACCCTCGCTGCTGGGGGAGCTGACCGTTCCCCTCGTGCTCGCCGCCTTCGCCACGTACCTGTTGGTGGGGCTGCTGAGCATGGAGGTCCCGGACTCGGTGGACTTCCCCGGGCCGAGGTTCTTCCCCGCGGTGATCGTCGCCGTGATCTACGTGCTCGTGGTCCTGGAGGTGCTCGGCGCGCTGCGTCGCAGGGCAGCATGGCACCGCACTTCGGCGAGCACGTCGCCCGCCTCACCGGGGCAACGGCCCGAGAAGGCCACAACGTTCTCGTGGCCGTCCTTCGCCTGGGTCGTGGGCGGCTTCCTGATTTTCTCGCTGACCCTGGAGTTCCTGGGATGGATCATCGGGGCGGCCATGCTGTTCTGGTTCGTGGCGCGTGGTTTCGGAGACCGCCGCCCGGTCCTCTCTCTCGTCGTGGGACTGACGCTGAGTTCCCTGGCATACATCGCGTTCGACATGGCCCTGGGGCTCTCCCTCCCCTCGGGCATCCTGGGAGGTGGGTTCTAGATGGACACCCTGTCGCTGCTGATGGACGGCTTCGCCGGAGCCCTGACCGTCCAGAACCTCTTCTGGGTGGTGCTGGGATGCTTCCTGGGCACCGCCGTGGGCGTGATGCCCGGCCTGGGGTCCTCCATGGCCGTGGCCCTGCTGCTGCCCGTGACCTTCGCGCTGGAGCCCACCGCGGCGTTCATCATGTTCTCCGGCATCTACTTCGGAGGACTGTTCGGGGACTCGACCATGGGCATCCTGATGAACACCCCGGGGCAGTCCTCCGCGATCGCCTCGACCTTCGAGGGTCACAAGATGGCCCTGTCCGGGAGGGCGCCCCAGGCCCTGGCCACCGCGGCCATCGGGGCATTCATCGGTGGTTTCGTGGCCTCCGTGGTGGTGGTCTTCTTCGCCCCGCTGCTCGCGGACTTCTCCACGAAGTTCGGACCGGCGGAGTACTTCGCCCTGGCGCTGTTCGCCTTCGTGGCCACCTCCTCCGTGGTGACCAATTCCGCGGTCAAGGGGCTCCTCTCGCTGGCCTTCGGACTGGGAATCGCCGTGGTCGGCATCGACTCCGTCACGGGCATCCCCAGGTTCACCATGAACTCCCCATACCTCTTCGACGGCATCTCCCTGGTCACCGTGACCGTGGCGGTGCTCGCGCTGGGCGAGGTCATCCACTTCGCAACCGTGGCCCGCTTCAAGTCCGAGGGCCAGATGCTGCGATCCCAGGGGCGTCCCTGGCTCAGCCGTGCAGAGGTGCGGGAGGCCATGCCGGCGTGGCTGCGCGGCACGGCCATCGGCCTGCCGTTCGGCGTCATCCCCGCGGGTGGCGCGGAGATCCCCACGTTCTTGGCGTTCGGTGCGGAACGGAAACTGGACCGGCGCCGCCCGGACCCGCAGTTCGGCAAGGGTGCCATCCGTGGCCTCGCCGCCCCCGAGGCCGCGGGAAACTCCACCACCGGCATGGCCATGGGTGCTCTGCTCGCCCTGGGTCTGCCCATCTCCGGCACGGCCGCCATCATGCTCGCGGCATTCCGACAGTACGGGTTGCAGCCCGGGCCGCTGCTGTTCGAGCGGGCCCCGGACCTCGTGTGGTCGCTGCTCGCCAGTTTCTTCATCGCGATGGTCGTGCTGCTGATCATCAACCTGCCCTTCGCGATGGTGTGGGCCAAGCTTCTGCTCATCCCCCGCCCCTACCTCTACGCGGGCATCACGGTGTTCTGCGGCCTGGGCATCTACGCCACCTCCGGGTCCACGTTCGACCTGCTCATGCTGCTGGGGGTCGGCATCGTCGGGTTCCTGATGCGCATGCACGACTACCCGCTGGCACCCCTGATCATCGGCATGGTGCTCGGCCCGCTCGCGGAGTCGAGTCTGCGAGATGCCCTCATCAGCGCTGACGGGGACGCCTCGGTGCTGCTCAGCGGCCCCATCAGCATCACCCTCTACGCCGTCCTGCTGGTCGTGCTCCTTCTGACGCTGCGCAGCAAGGTCACCAGCCGCACCCGCAGGGACGTCTGAGCGACGACGACGCGGCTGCCGCCGCGTAGAAAACGTGTCAGGGCTGCGGGTCCCGCGCGTCGTAGCGCATGAACCCGGGGAACATGCGCACGAGCAGCAGGACCAGGGCAAGGCACATCGTGGCACCGCCGAGGGCGGCCCAGCCGGGGCCGAGCCACTCGCCGCCGGTGCCCATGGTGGCATCGCCCAGGCGGGGACCACCGGCGACGACCACGATGAAGATCCCCTGCAGCCGCCCGCGCAGGTTGTCCGGGGTGGCGGCCTGCAGGATGGTCGTGCGGAAGAGCATGGAGACGGAGTCCGCGACCCCGGCGGCCACGAGTGCGAGGCAGGAGACGATCAGGGGCCAGACGGTGTCCGCGCCCCAGCCGCCGGAGGCCACGAGGACCACCGCGCCGAACGCCATGATGCACACGGCCCACCCGGCCACCGCCGCCGCGCACGCCCGGCCATGGTGGTTGATGCGGATGAACACGCCGGAGAAGATCCCGGCGATGATCGACCCCGCGGCGAGCGCGGCGGTGAGCAGTCCCACCGTGAACTGGCCCCCGCCCAGCACCGACGCGCCGAGCACGGGGAACAGGGCGCGAGGCATCGCGAAGATCATGGCGGCGAGGTCCAGCAGGAACGTCATGCGCAGGTTGGGCCGGGTGGCGAGGAACGCGAAGCCCTCCACCACGGAGCGGAAGCCGGCCCTCGTGGCGGCGCCGTCGTCCCCCGGCTCGGGAGGCAGCGAGGGCAGCATGTACATGGCCCACAGGCTCACGCCGAAGCTCAGGGCGTCCAGGGTGTAGGCCCACTGGAAACCCATGGTGGCCACGGTGAAGGCGCCGAGCAGTGGGCCGATCATCAGGCACGAGCCCATGGTGAGCTGGAACAGCGCGTTGGCCGCGGGCAGCTGCCGCACGGGGACCACGCGGGGGACGATTGCCCCGCGCACGGGCTGGTTCAGGCCCTGCGCGAAGGAGTGCAGGGCCACGATCGTGTAGAGCACCGCCACGTTGCGGATGTCGAGCCACGCGTGCGCGGCGAGCGCCACGGTCATCGCGAACAGCCCCACGGTGGTCCACAGTCCGGCCAGGCGGCGGTCCGTGGTGTCCCCGATGGACCCGCCGTAGAGGCCTGCGACGATCAGCGGCACGAGCGCGAAGACCCCCACCAGGCCGACCGCGAACGTGGAGCGGGTGAGCTCGAAGACCTCCAGGCTGATGGCGATCACCGTGAACTGGCTGCCGAGCATGGACAGCGTGGACCCCATCCAGAGCCTGCGGAAGGCGGGGATCTCACGCACCGGGGAGATGTCCAGGAGGAAGCGGGCCACGGGTTGATCCTAGGTCGCATCCTGGGTCCCGGTGTGCTGTGCGTGTCCGCCGCAGCGCTTACCCTGGGACCACCCCACGTCCCCGGGATCCCAGGAGCAGCCATGCGCACACGCGAGCAGCGCTGGGCCGCGCGCTCTGCCCGCGGCTGGCCTCGGCTGCGCGTGCACGCGGTGCTCAACGGTCTCGGGGCGATGCTCGCCGGGGCGGGGCTGCTGTGGTTCACCCGGGGTCCGCTGCACTTCCAGAACTTCCCCGCGGGGGACGTCGCCTGGTTCTGGCGGGTGGTCTCCCTCGTGCTGGCGGTCCTGGTACCGTACGTGCTGCTCGCCACGGGCCTCCACCTTCTCCTCGCGGGCGCCACCGCCACCCGGCGCGCCGCCCTGGCCGCGGGCCGTTCCCGCACGGTGGTGCTCAACCCCGACGACCCGGACGAGCCGCCCGTGACCGTCCAGAAGCTCACGGAGCACACCCCACCGGGCGTGAAGATCCGCGCCCACGCCCTGCACGGTCGCCACCACGACAGCCGCTACACCCGGGACCTGCTGGGCCTGCTGCCCGTCCAGTCCCCCGCAGCGCTCGTGCCCCTGGGGGCGGGCATCCTGGCGCTGGTCGTGGCCGCCGTCTACTACTCCACGGGATATGCCGAACCGGCCATGGTTCTGCTGCTGGGCGTCCTCCACCTGGGGTGGAAGCTCTTCCGGGGCTGGCGCAGCCACCGCGTCTTCGCGGACACCCGCTGGGAGACCCCCCGGGAGGTCGTCGTGGACACCGGCCCCGTCCCACGCGTCACGCCCCTGCGGAACGAGGACACGGGGACCGGGCCCACCGCCCGGGTCACCCGCTTCCCGGACGACGACGCCGCGGCGCCGGTCCCACGCGAACGGGAGTGGACGACGTCGTCCCCCCGCTCGGAGGTGGGGTACGAGGACGAGCCCTACGAGACCACGGACGAGCTTCCCGTGATCGAGCAGATCCGCGACCGCTACGCCGCGCCCAAGAAGCAGAGCGCCTCCCAGCGACGGCTGGCCGAACGCGCCGAGCGGGAGGCGGTCCGCCGCAGGCTGCCTCGGGTGGTGGCCGCGGAGCGCACCGCCACCGCGCCGACCACCCCCGTCACCCGTGTGCCCGCGGAGCGGGACGGTCCCGGCACCGTGGAGGATCCGCAGTGGGAAGCCGCCGAGCAGCAGGAGCAGCGGTTCCAGCAGAAGCGCTACGAGGACCACCTGCAGCGCCACCGGGAGAAGCGCGAGGACCGGCTGCGCAGCGCCGAGGCCCGGGAGCCCGAAGAAGCGCCGTCCCTGCTGGGCTACGCCGTGAACCGGTTCCGGCGCCGCGGGGACGAGCGCTGAGCCACCAGGTGGAATGGACAGCGGGGCCCGCACTGTGTGCGGGCCCCGCTGTCCTCGTCACACCCCCGCAGCAGGCGCCGCGGCGTGGGCGCTCAGACGCTCTCCGTGTGGGCCACTCGCTCACCACGGCGCTCAGCGGCCTGCAGCGCACGGATCCGCTTCTCCTCACCGAATGCCACCAGGGCCAGCAGCGCGATGCCGCAAGCCAGGGCGATGTAGAAGACCGTGAAGACCGCGGGCCACCCGTGCAGGTTCATCCCGAAGAGATTGAGGCCCTGGCTCTCCGGATCCGCAATGGCTGCGAGACCCACCTTGGCCATGGAGTCTCCGAAAAGGTAGGCGAACGTGCCGGTCATCCCGTTGGCCACCGAGATGGCCCGCTTGGGCACGAAACCCACCAGGGACACCCCGATCAGCAGCTGGGGACCGAAGATCAGGGCACCCAGCAGGAAGAGGGCCACATTGACCATCATCACGCTGGTGGCGTTCTTGTACAGGCCCACCGCGAAGATGATCAACACCATGCAGCCCAGCGCCACGACGGCACGGCGACCCTTGAGCAGGTCCGAGATGTACCCCCACAGAAGGCTGGCCACGAGCGCGCCGATCTCGAAGAAGAAAATGGTGTTCACGGCGTCACCGGCGTCGAAGTGCAGCTGCTCGGTGACGTAGAGGGGTGCCCAGTTGTCGATGCCGATCCGCACGATGTAGACGAAGACGTTCGCCACGCACAGGATCCAGATCCACGGGTTGCGCAGGATGTAGGTGCGGAAGATCGCGCCCTGGGTCATGGCCTCCGCAGTGGTGTTCTCCTCCTCGATGGCCTCGCCGAAGATCTCCTCGATGCGGTTCCACCCCAGCTCCTCGGGGTCATCCTTGCCGATGAACAGGCCCGCCACACCGATGAGCAGGCCCACCACCGCGGGGAAGAGGAACATGCCCACCACATTTCCGCCGAAGAACGTGTTGGCGCCCCACAGGGCGATGCCACCGGCCAGCGCACCGCCGATGTTGTGCGAGGCGTTCCAGAAGCCGAGGTACCGCCCGCGCTTGGCGCGCGGCGCCCACCGGGAGATCGTGGAGTAGGAGGCGGGGCCACCCACCGACTGGAACACGCCGTTGAGGCCCCACAGGACGATGAACAGCCCGATCACCGAGCCGAACGCACTGAGCAGCAGGCCCATGACCAGCACGGTCAGGGAGGCACACACCAGCATGAAGCTGATGATCCGCTTGGTGTTCTTACCGTCGATGAAGTACCCCAGGAGGGTCTTTCCCAGGCCGTAGGTGATGCTGAACGCCAGGCCGATGTACCCCAGTTCCAGGGTGCTGAGACCGAACTGGTCCTTCAGCATGGGCTGGGCTGCCTTGAAGTTGTTTCGGATCAGGTACATGGCCATGTACGTGAGGAACACCACGAAGAAGGCCTTGAGGAACTGTTTCAGCCACAATTTTCGCTGGACGCTCAGCGGAATGCCCACGTTCGGCTTTTTGTCAATGGCGAAGAACTGCCGCATGATTTACCACATCCCCCTCGATGTGCCATCCGATGATGAAAAATATCGTACTCTTTATAGCACTTTAAAAGGTTGCTCTCATCCGGAACACGCCGCGCGAGAGAACTCCGGGTCCAGCCCGCAAGGACTCTCCGGTCCCGCTCTGTGCCGGCTCAGCCGAGCCCGGCGATCACCCCCGGGATGGAACCGCATCCACCGCCAGCGCGACCCCAAAGCCGATCAGCACGAGCCCCGTGACGCGGTCGATGCCCCGCATCACCCGGGGACTCGCCAGCCACCTCCGCGCCCAGCGGCCACCCGTGATGAGCACACCGAACCACGCCACGGTCAGCGCTCCGTGCACGGCAGCGAGCAGGGCTCCCATGAGCAGCGGAGAGGTGCCCTCCGGAAGGAACTGCGGGATGGTCGCGATGTAGAAGACGCCCACCTTGGGGTTGAGCAGGTTGGTCCCGGCACCCGTGAGCCAGCCGCGCCACGGGGAGTCAGCGGCCGGGGGTGCGGCGTCGGCAGCTTCCGGCGCGCCGGGCGTCCGGCGGAAGGAGCGTACGAGCATGGAGGCGCCGAGCCAGATCATGTAGACCGCCCCGGCCGCCGTGAGCAGGCGGTACGCCACCTCGGAGGCCGCGAGCAGCGCGGAGACCCCCGCGGCCGCCGCAACGCCCCACACCATTGCCCCGCTGGCGACACCCAGGGCCGTGGCCCACGCGTAGGGGCGCGTGCGGGTCAGGGTGGAGCGCAGCACGAGCGCGGTGTCCAGGCCGGGAACCAGCGCGAGCAGCCCCGCCACCACGGCGAACGCCAGCACAGCGTCCAGCACGCTCATGCGCCTGCTCCGGGGGCCAGCGGACGACGCCGCCCGGGGGCCTCCCGGCCCGCGTCCCGGTCCCGCGCATTCCGGTCCAGCGCGTCCACCGGGGCCCGGCTGCCGAGCTGCCAGATCCGCCGGGCGGTCCACAGCAGCAGGGCTACGAGCAGCACGTTGCGCACGGTGAGCACCGCGGCCATGACCGGGTTCGCGTGGATCAGCGGCGTGTAGAACAGCGGGTAGATCACGAACGTGGTGGCCGCGATCCCCAGCACCATGAGCGCGGGGGTGCGCCAGCGCACGCGGTCGTGCAGCAGACCCACCATGATCACGGGCGCGAGCCACACCATGAACTGGGGGGAACCCACCTTGTTGAACACGATCAGCACGGTGGTCAGCAGCAGGGTGCCCGCGTAGACCAGCCGCCCGCAGTCCGCGCCGCGCCGCAGGGCCCGGATGAGCAGGGCCGCGGCACCGGCCACCGAGAGCAGCAGCAGGGGCTGCATGAGGGAGGCCATCATGTCCACACCGGGCCCGTAGACCTCGGTGGAGTTGATGGCGGTGTTGTCCGCGATCTTCGAGCCCCCGATGCCCAGCACCGCCGCCCACACCCACGGCGTGGAGAACGTGGCCTCGAGCTGCATGCCGCGGGAGCCCTGGTTGAGGGCGAAGTCCGCAATGTGCTCGATCCCGCCGAGCACCAGCACACCGGCCACCACCAGCGCGCTCACCACCACGCCGGTGAGCACGATCCGCGCGCGCCGGCGCAGCGCGATCACCATCGCCAGGACGGCGGCGGCGGGCCACACCTTGATCCAGGTGGCCACGCTCAGCAGTGCCGCGCCCACCACGGGCCGCCGCACCGCGTACAGCAGGCCCAGGAACACGATGGGCGCGGCCACGCCCTCCACGCGCGCGAAGCTCAGGTAGCCCAGGAACACGGTGAACACGACCCACCACCAGCCGGCCACCACGGCCGAACGGCTGCGGCTCAGCACCGCAGAGCTCCCGTGCGGAGCCTCCGGGGACGACGACGCCGCGCGGCCGGGAAGTTCCCCTGCCTCGGGGCGGTGCGCGCGGTGCAGCAGGAACCACATGGCCACCGCGTTGAGCGCAGTGATCATGAGCGTCCACGCGAGCAGGTAGAGGTCGTGCCCGGCGATCCGCGGGAGCATGATCGGGATCTGCGCGAGCACGGGGTACACCCACGGGCTCACGGACCCGGAGGCCGGGGCGTCGTAGCCGGCCATGGCCCACTCGCGGTACTGCTCGGTGTCGCTGAACGCCCAGCCGTGCAGGAAGAACGTGGCCATCCAGCACAGGAAGTACACGTGCACCCCGGCGAAGCCGCACCACACCGCGGCGGGAGTCATCAGCCACTCGCGCGGGGGACGGCGCACCGCGCCGGAAGCGGCCCGGCCGGCAGAGTCGCCGGAGCCGGACGTCGCGGCAGCAGCGGCGGGTTCCCCGGAAGTCGCGGACGTCACCGGTGCCACCGCGTCGGGGCCCGACGCCGCGGAACCGGCCGCCGCGGCGTCGTCGTCATGCCTGCGGGGCCGCAACCGGGGCTCCCTTCGGTGCGGAACCGAGCCGGTACAGGCCGCGGGCGGACCACCACATCATGACCACCAGGAGCACGTTGCGGATGGTCAGCACGAGCGCCATGGCGGGATTGTTGTGGCTGAGCTCGGTGTAGAAGAGCGGGTAGATGAAGAACGTCGCAATCCCGATCAGCACGGCGAGCAGTGCGGGGGTGCGCCACGCGTGGCGGTCGTGGACCAGGCCCACGGCGATCACGGGGCCGAGCCACACCATGAACTGCGGCGAACCGACCTTGTTGAAGACGATGAACGCGGTGACCATGGTCAGCGAGCCCGCGAGGAACAGGGCGGTACGGTCCAGGGTGCCCGCCCGCAGGCCGCTGCGCAGCCCGCGCACGATCAGCACCACGACCACCACGGCGGCCACGAGGAACAGCGGCTGCATGAGCTTGGACATCACGTCCGAACCGGGGCCGTCCACCTGCATGGAGTTGATGTCCGTGTTCATGTACATGTGCGAGTCGCCGATGCGCAGCACGGACAGCCACAGCCACGGGGTGGTGAAGGTGGCCTCGAGCTGCATGCCGCGGTCCCCCTGCTGGGTCGCGAAGTCCGCGATCTTGTGGACCGAGCCGGACGCCGCCGCCACGGCCACCGCGACCAGCGTGGCCAGGACGCCGGCCAGCAGCACCGCACCGCGACGCCGCGCGGCGCTCAGCAGCGCGAGCACCACCGCGGCGGGCCAGACCTTCATCCACGTGGCGAGGCTCAGCAGCAGGGACGCCACGAACGGGTGGGCCACCCCGTAGACCAGGGCGATCAGCACGATCGGCGCCGTGAACCCGTCCATGCGGGCGAAGCCGAGCCAGCCCATGAGCAGCACGAAGCCGAGCCACCACCAGCCGGCGGCGAAGGCCTCGCGCTTGCGGCCCCACGCGGTGAGCTTGCCCATGGCCACGGCGTTGAGCACCGAGATCATGAGGACCCACAGGAAGAAGAACGGTCCCGGGCCCGCCAGGCCGGCGAGCCACATGGGCACCTGCGCGAGCACCGGGTAGACCCAGGGGCTCGGGCCGGAGGGGATGTTGCGCTCGTCGAAACCGGCGGACGCCCAGTCCCGGTAGATGTTGGTGTCACTGAACGCGTTGCCCCTGAGCGAGACGATCAGCGCGAAGACCAGGAACCCCAGGTGCACCAGCAGGAAGCCCACCAGCAGCGCGCGGGGCGTCATCAGACGCTCCTGCCAGCGCGGGGGGAGCACGGCGTCACGGAACCGGGTCAGGGCCGCGAATGATCTGTCTGTGAGCACGGGTGGGATCCTTCTGCGAGTGCGCGGTGCGGGTGGTGCGGGGCGTGCCCCCGGCCGCGAGCGACATAGCCCTCCCCAGATTCTATGGGCCCGTGCCCGACGCCGCCCTGCCGCCCCGCGGGGCGGCCCTCCAGATTGCCTCGGCGGGCGGTGGCCGTCCTGTAAAGTCGGGGTTCTGAGCCGCTGGACACCTCGGCTCGCCCACCACTGGTCGGCTGAGGGGGCTGCGAAGATCTCATGACCGCAACGGGCTCCCCCACCACGCACACCGGATCCACCGCCATCGTGGAGTCCAGGGCCCACGTGGCCGTGATCCAGGGCGTGATCGGCTCCCTGATGATGCTCGTGGGCTCCGTGGGCACCGGGTGGATCGCCAACGGCTCCCCCATGGTCCGTCACCCGCTGGTGATCGAGCTGCGGGTCAACGCGTGGGGCGTGTACACGTGCACTGCGCTGCTGACCCTGGGCGCCATGCTGCTCATCCGGTCCTGGTTGCGGCTCGGTCAGCGCCTGCGCGGCTGGCCCCCGGGCTCACTGCGCACCGTGCGCACCGCCGTGATCGCGTGGTCCGTCCCGCTGCTCTTCGCGGTTCCCATCTACTCTCGGGACGTCTACGCGTACATCGGGCAGGGCCGGCTCATGCTCGCCGGCAAGGACCCGTACGTGGAGGGCATCTCCTCCCTGGACAACTGGTTCATGCTGGGCGCGGACCCCGAGTGGGCGGAGGCCCGCACCCCCTACGGCCCCTACTTCCTGTGGATCGCCGCCGCGGTGGTGCGCCTGACCAACGCCCAGCCGGACGCCTCCGTGATGCTGTTCCGGCTCGCCGCGTACGTGGGCGTGATCCTGTGCATGGTCTACGTGCCCAAGCTCGCCCGGCTGCACAACGTGAACGGGGCCCGCGCCCTGTGGATCTCCGTGGCCAACCCGCTGTTCCTCATCAGCTTCGTGGCCAGCGCCCACAACGACGCCCTCATGGTGGGGCTGGCCGTGGCCGGCGTGTACTTCGCGGCCACAAAACATCCACTGATCGGCATACTTCTGGTCACCGGGTCCATCGGGATCAAACCCATCACCATCCTGCTGCTGCCGTTCATCGGGCTGCTGTGGGCGGGCAAGGGTGCCTCGTGGCCGCGGCGCTTCGTAATCTGGGCGGCCACCGCCCTCATCAGCTTCGGCCTGCTCGCACTGAGCGGCTGGGCGGACGGGCTCGGCGTCGGATGGGCCTGGGCGCTGCTCGACCCCACCCCCGGCTACACGGGGTACTCGCCGTCCGGCTTCCTGGGGCAGCAGGTCGAGCGCCTCGGGAACTTCCTCGGTCTGCCCGGCGGGGACATGGCCGGAACCTTCCGCAGGCTCCTGCAGGCCGCCGCAATCCTCCTGGTGCTCGTGCTGATGTTCGTGGGCGGGGACCGCAAGATCGTCCGACGCATGGCCATCGCGTTCGCCGCAGTGGTCCTGCTCTCGCCCATCATCCAGCCCTGGTACATCCTGTGGCTGCTGCCCCTGCTCGCCGCCACCGGCATCAAGGACAACTGGCAGATCCGCATCATCTACATCGTGGTCACGTTCTTCGTGGTTTTCGGTGCGCAGGACCAGCTCTCCGTGTGGCCGTTCCTCACCCTCAGTGTGAGTGTGTCCCAGGTGGCGTTCGTGATCACCGTGGCGTTCACGCTGTACCTCGCGCTGATCGACCCCCGCACCCGGACGCTGCTGACCCACGGCGGGTGGCGCGGCTGGTTCGGCCCCGGCCCGGCGTGGCCGTCCACCGAGCTGGTGGCCCCGCCGCGCCGTCGCCGCGGCTGACCCGCCGACGACGCCGTCCGCCGGGTGGGGGCGACGCTGCCGATCCGAGCCGCACCGCGGTCACGACGCGCAGCGGGGACGTGTCGTCCGGCTCTCCGGACGACACGTCCCCGCCGCTGACTTCCCTGCCCGTCAGAGCGGAGTGACGTACGCACCCGAGATGCCGCCGTCCACCAGGAACGTGGACGCCGTCATGAAGGAGGAGTCGTCGCTCGCCAGGAACGCGACCGACGCCGCCAGCTCCTCCGGCTCGGCGAAACGCCCCAGGGGGACGTGCACGAGACGGCGGGCCGCCTTCTCCGGGTCCTTGGCGAAGAGCTCCTTCAGGAGAGGGGTGTTGACCGGCCCGGGGCACAGTGCGTTGACCCGAATTCCCTGACGGGCGAACTCGACCCCCAGTTCACGGCTCATCGCCAGCACGCCCCCCTTCGACGCGCTGTAGGAGATCTGGGAGGTCGCCGCTCCCATCACCGCCACGAAGGATGCCGTGTTGATGATCGACCCCTTGCCCTGTTCCTTCATGTAGGGGATCGCGTACTTGCAGCAGTAGTACACGGAGGTCAGGTTCACCTCCTGGACCCTGCGCCAGGCGTCGATGTCGGTGTCCAGGATGGAGGCGTCGTCCGCCGGGGAGATCCCCGCGTTGTTGAAGGCGATGTCCACGGACCCGAACTCCTCGTGGGTCCGCGCGTACAGGGCCTCCACCTCTTCCTTGTTCGTCACGTCCACCCGGACGAACATGCCGTCGACCTCGGCCGCAGCCTTTTCGCCGGTGGCGGGATCGATGTCCGCGATCACCACGCGGGCTCCCTCGGCGGAGAGCCTGCGGGCCGTGGCAAGACCGATGCCGCTGGCACCTCCCGTGATGACGGCGCTTCGGTCGACCAGACGACGGGCATTGACATCCATGAATTCTCCTTCTTTCGACTTTCGAACTGGTGCGGCGGAGGGTTTCCCCGCGCGACTCACTGACTGGAAATGAAGACGTTCTTCGTCTCGGTGAAGGCGTCGGGCGCGTCGGGCCCGAGTTCCCGTCCGAATCCGGACTGCTTGAAGCCGCCGAACGGGGTCCAGTAGCGCACCGAGGCGTGGGTGTTGACGGACAGGTTCCCCGCCTCCACGCCGCGGGACACCCGCAGTGCACGGCCGACGTCGCGGGTCCAGATCGAACCCGACAGGCCGTACTCGGTGTCGTTGGCCACCCTGATCGCGTCCGCCTCGTCCTCGAACGGCACCACCGAGATGATCGGCCCGAAGATCTCCTCCTGGAACACCCGCGACGTCGTGGACGGCAGCAGCACCGTGGGAGGGAACCAGAACCCGGCACCGGACGGGGCAGACCCCTGGAAGGCGACCGGGGCGTCGGAGTCCAGGAAGGATGCCACGGAATCCCTGTGGTGCGCCGAGACCAGCGGCCCCATCTCAGTGCCCTCGCCCCAGGGGTCCCCGCACGTGAAGTCCTTGACGGCCGGTTCGAGCAGTTCGAGGAACCGGTCCAGCACCGAGCGCTGCACCAGGACCCTCGAGCGGGAGCAGCAGTCCTGCCCTGCGTTGTCGAAGGCACCACCCGGCGTGGCGGCCGCGGCCGCTTCCAGGTCGGCATCCGCGAAGACGATGTTCGAGTTCTTCCCCCCGAGCTCCAGGGTCACTCGCTTCACCTGCTCGGAGCAGCCCGCCATGATCTTCTTCCCCACGCCGGTGGAGCCGGTGAACACCACCTTCCGGACCGCTGGATGAGTGACGAACCGCTCCCCCACCACGGAGCCCTTGCCCGGGAGCACGGTGAAGACCCCCTCCGGGATACCCGCTTCGAGCGCCAGTTCCCCCAGCCGGATGGCCGTCAGAGGTGTGATCTCGGCCGGCTTGAGGACCACGGTGTTCCCGGCCGCGAGCGCCGGCGCGAACCCCCAGCCGGCGATCGGCATCGGGAAGTTCCACGGCACGATGATGCCGACGACCCCCAGTGGTTCGTGGAAGGTGATGTTGACGCCCCCCGGCGCGGGGATCTGACGCCCTGAGAGGCGTTCCGGTGACCCCGCGTAGTAGGTGAGCACGTCCCGCACGTTGCCGGCTTCCCACCGCGCATTGCCGATGGTGTGTCCGGCGTTGCGCACCTCGAGTGCGGCGAGGTTCTCGATGTCCGCGTCCACGGCATCCGCGAAACGGCGCAGCAGGCGGGCCCGGTCCGCCGGGTCCACCGCCCGCCAGGTAGCGAAGGCCCGCTGCGCGCGGTCGATTGCGGCGTCCGTCTCCTCCAGCGAGGCCATTCCGACGGACTCCACGACCTCTTCCGTGGCGGGGTTGATGATGTTCGTTGCGCTCATGAGATCGGAGCGTCCTTTCGGTCTGGGGAAATCGAGGTGCTGGTCCGGTGGTGGTGTGCATACTCGCGGGCTGCAGCGAGGAACCCGTCGAAGAGCCGCACGTCCTGGCGGTTCTCCTCGGGATGGAACTGCACGCCCAGGGTCCAGCCCCCGGTTGCGGTCTCCACGGCTTCCACCGTTCCGTCGTCCGCGCGGGCGGTGACAACAAGGCCGTCTGCCACCCGGTCGAGCGCCTGGTGGTGGTAGCAGGGAGAGTCGGCCGACTCCCCCAGGAGTTCCGCACACCGGCTGCCGGGAGCCGTGGCGAAGTGCACGCGTCCGTACACACCGGGTTCGGGCTGGTACCGAGCGGCACCGGGGTTCACGTCCGGCAGGTGCTGCTCGAGCGTGCCCCCGAGGGCGACGTTCAGGACCTGCGCGCCGCGGCAGATCGCGAACAGCGGCAGCTCCATGTCGAGGGCCCTGCGGGTCAGAGCGATGTCGTGCTCGTCCCGCGAGGGCTGCGACCTGGTCCTCGGGTGGGGCTGCGCCCCGTAGAAATCAGGGTCCACGTCCACCCCACCGATCACCACCAGGCCGTCGACGAGATCCAGGACGTCAGGGTCCGTGCCCAGGGGCGGGAGCAGCAGTGGTACGCCCCCGGCGCGGACGATCCCTTCCACGTAAGCCCCGGGGACGATCGCCGCCGTGGCATTCCACACCCCCCAGGAGCCCTCCTGGTAGTACGTGGTGACGCCGATCCGCGGGCGCCTGACGTCCTCCTGCCCCGCCATGTCAGAGCCTCTCGAAGCCACGTCGCAGCTCCCAGTCGGTGATCGCCGCCTCGAAGGCGGCCAGCTCCACGTCCGCGTAGTGGACGTAGTGGTCCACGACCTCGTCACCGAACAGTTCCCGGGCGAGCTGCGAGCCATCCAGCAGATCCCGGGCCTCCCGCATGGTGGAGGGCACCACGGGAGCGTCCGACTCGTACGCGTTGCCCTCCATCATGGGCTCCAGCTCGAGCTGGTGCTCGATGCCGTAGAGACCCGATGCCAGCATGGCCGACAGCGCCAGGTAGGGGTTCACGTCGCCACCCGGCAGGCGGTTCTCCATGCGGGCCGACTGCCCGCTGCCCACCAGACGGACCGAGCAGGAGCGGTTGTCCATGCCCCACGCCACCGCCGTGGGGGCGAAGCTGCCCTTGACGAAGCGCTTGTAGGAGTTGATGTTCGGTGCGTAGAAGATGGTCAGTTCCCGCATCCCCTTGAGGACGCCGGCGATGAAGTGATCGTAGACCGCGGTCCGCTCGCCCTTCTCCTTGTCCCAGAACACCAGTTCACCGTCGAGTCCCCGCAGGGACATGTGGATGTGGCACGAGCTGCCTTCGCGGTCGTTCGGCTTGGCCATGAACGTCACCGATTTGCCCTGGTTGTGCGCGATCTGCTTGGACGACAGCTTGTACACCACGTGGTTGTCCGCCGTGACCATTCCGTCGTCGTACCTGAACGCGATCTCGTGCTGGCCGTAGTTGCACTCGCCCTTGGCGTTCTCCACGGTCAGCCCGGCCGCGTACATGGCGTTGCGGACCTCGCGCAGCAGCGGTTCGACGCGCTGCGACCCGAGCAGGTTGTAGTCCACGTTGTACTCGTTCGCCGGTTCCAGGTTCCGGTAGTCGGAGTCCCACGCATCCTCGTAGCTGGTGTTGTAGACGCAGAACTCCAGCTCGGTACCGGTCAGCATCGTGAAACCCATGTCCTTGGCACGATCGAGCTGACGACGGAGCATGGCCCGGGGCGACATGGGGATCGGTTGCCCGTCGTGCCCCACGAGATCGCACTGGATCATCACCTGACCCGGGTTGTGGGGCATCAGACGGATGGTGTCCAGGTCCATGTCGAAGCTCATGTCCCCGTACCCCGCCTCCCAGCTGCTGATGGCGTAGCCGGCAGGCGTGTTCATCTCCGTGTCCACCGCCAGGAGGTAGTTGCAGCCCTCCGCGCCCTCATCGAGGATCGCGTCCAGGAAGAACTGGGCGTGGTTGAGCTTTCCCTGCAACCGGCCCTGCATGTCCGTGAATGCGAGCACCACGGTGTCGATCTCCTGGTCCAGGATCTTCTTCCGCAGTTGGTCCACGGTGAGCATTCGATCGTTTCGGGGGTGCTTTGCTTCTGCGCTCATGTCGTTCATTCCTCAGTGGGTGTCAGTGGTGCGACGGTCGGTGCAAATTCATTGGAGAGACGTTTCGGCGCTCTGGACGAGGGCGAATTCCTCCTCCGGTGCGTTCGCCACCAGGTGGTGACGGCTGTAGAACCAGAAGTACGCCACGAACACCACAAAGACGCCCGCTGTGATGGAGGCGGCGGTGACATCCACGAGGAACGTGGCGACCACCGCGACGAGCGCGAGGACCATGGCGACGCCCGTCGTCACGACTCCGCCGGGCGTGCGATAGCCCCGCGGGAGGTTGGGCTCACGGAACCGCAGGACGATGTGGGAGAGGTTCAGCAGAACGTAGGAGACCGTGGCACCGAAGACGGCGATGTTGATCAGGAGACCACCGTTCTTGGTAGCGGCCGCGAGAATGAAGCCGATCGTGCCCGGCACCAGCAGGGCGACCCAGGGGGTCCGTCGCTTCCCGGTCAACGAGAGGAAGCGTGGCAGGTAGCCCGCGCGTGACAGGGCGAACAGCTGCCGGGAGTAGGCGTACATGATGGAGAAGAAGCTGGCGACCAGACCGGCCAGTCCCGCGTAGTTGACCACACCGGCCATGATGCTGTCCGGCCCGTCGACGGCGCGGATGGCCTCCGGCAACGGGTTGTCGGAGGTGCTCATGGCCTCGGCGCCCCCGCCCCCCGGCACCAGGACCAGCATGGCCGCCCCGCTCACCAGGAGGATGAGCATCGCCACGATGATGCCCCTGGGCATGTCCCGCGTGGGGTCGGTCGTCTCCTCCGCGGCGAGAGGGACACCCTCCACCGCGAGGAAGAACCAGATCCCGTACACCAGGGCCGCCAGGACCCCCGTGTACCCCATGGGCAGGAAGGCACTCGACCCAGCGGCGTCGTTCGGGACGATGTCGAAGAGGTTGGCGGCGTCGAAGTGCGGGATGAGCGCGACGACGGTGACGACGAGCGCGAGCACGGCGACCGCCGTGATCCCGAACATCAGCTTGAGAGCCTCGCCCACACCGCGCATGTGGATGCCCATGAACACCAGGTAGGTCACCAGGTAGACGGGCCACGAGTTGGTCAGCCCGAACAGCCCTAGCGCTTCGATGTACCCGCCGATGAACGTGGCAATGGCAGCCGGTGCCACCGCGTATTCGATGAGCACTGCGGTGCCCGTCGCAAAGCCGCCGAGAGGCCCCAACGCACGGCGGGCGAACCCGTAGCCTGCGCCGGCCGTGGGCAACGTCGAAGACATCTCCGCGAGGCCGAAGACCATGCACGTGTACATGACGCCCATCAGCACGAACGCGATGAGCAGACCGCCCCAACCGCCCTGGCCCAGACCGATGTTCCACCCGGCGAAGTCGCCGGAGATCACGTAGGAGACTCCGAGTCCGGCGAGCAGCACCCACCCCGCAGCCCCGGCCTTCAGCGTGCGGTGCTCCATGTAGCTGGAGTCAGCGACATACCCTGTGGTCTGCTCGTGCGGCATGGGGTTCCACCTCTGGATGTCGGAGCTCGCAAACTCAGGCCTAAAGGACTAGTTTCAGTCCATAATGATTTCCTGAAGTGTTACAGGACACACTGAGGGCGTCAAGGGGCGGAACCGGTTCCCCACCTGGGCGTGTGTCTCTCCGGAGATCCCCACGCGCTCGTAGAGTGGGGCCGGTTGTCACAGTCGAGGAGAAGGAGTCCGGTGGTGGAGTTCGGACACCCCTACGCGATTCTGCGCCCCGTTCGTTCGGGCAACACCTTCGAGGAGACCATCGAGCACCTTCTCCAGGCCATCAAGCTCGGCCTCTTCCCCCGGGGCGAGAAACTGCCCCCGGAGCGGGATCTGGCGGTGCACCTTGGGGTTTCGCGGGCCACGCTGCGCGACGCCCTGGCGGAGCTGCAGAGAGCCGGGTACCTCGAGATACGCCGGGGCCGGTACGGGGGCACCTACATCCTGGGCAGCCCCCACCTCGCCGACGGCGCGGCGGGCCCCCTGGATCCGGAGGCGTGCCAGGACGTGCTCGTGTTCCGCGCAGTGGTCGAGCCCGCGGCCGCCGAGCTGGCAGCCAGGGCGGACCTGTCAGCCTCCGCCCGGCAGCACCTGCAGACGTGTCTCACCGATGTGCAGCAGGCGGACGAGAGCACCTACCGCACCCGCGACGCCAGGTTCCACATTGCCGTGGCCGAACTCGCCGGGAGCCCGTCCCTGGTGGCAGCTGTCGCCGATGTACGAGCACGGGCAAGCGCGCTGCTGGACCAGATCCCGTTGCTCTCCACCAACCTGGACCACTCCAACGCCCAGCACAGCGCACTGGCCGAGGCGGTGCTCCGCGGGGACCCGGTCCGAGCGGAGGCCCTCATGCGCAGCCACCTCGAGGGAACCGCTTCCCTGCTGCGGGGATTCCTGCCCTGACGGGCCCAGGGGCAGGCGCGGGGGCCCTCAGTGCTCCCCGCGCAGCCTCTCCAGCTCGCGGCGGTCCTTCTTGGTGGGACGCCCCGCACCGCGGTCACGCCGCGCCACGGGCACGCTGAGCTCGGCCGGTCGCGGTGGGGAGTGGTCGATGTAGCACTGCGCGGCCACCGACGCGCCCACGCGCTTGACGATCAGGCGGCGCACCTCGAACTCCTGCTGCCACCCGGGGCGTTTCACGCTCACACGGTCGCCCACACGCACGGGCTGCGCGGCCTTCACGGGGGCGCCGTTCAAGCGGACGTGCCCGGCGCGGCACCCCTGCGTGGCGGAGGAGCGTGTCTTGAAGAGTCGGACCGACCACAACCACACGTCCAGGCGCGCGGAGGCGGGCTCGTTGCTGGGAGCAGACATGCCCTCACGGTACCCGGACGAGCCGGCCCGGTGCCCGGCCCCGACCGCGGAGAAAGGACGCGGAGAGAGGACGAAGAGAGGAGAGAGCAGAGACTCGGAGACCCCGCTCCCGCCACCCTCTGACCTGCCGACCGGGGCAGGGACTGAGGCGGCACGTCCTGGAACGCGACGACGCCGCCACCCGGGCGGTGGCGAACCACCCGGGGGACGGCGTCGTCGTCGGACCGTGTCCGGACCGCGGTCCGTGGGTCAGTCGACCACGGGCAGCTCCGTGGTCTCGAAGCGGTCCTTGAAGAAGGACGGGTTCCGGTAGTACTGCGTGACCATCACGACGACGCCCAGCAGCAGGATGCCGATCCCCAGGATGAAGACCAGGCCCACGCCCCCGATCTGCGAACCCGAGCCGTACGAGGGGTCCGTGGAGTCCACGGCCGTCTGCACGAAGAACATCAGGAGCAGGATGCCGCCCAGCAGGGGTGCCAGCAGGTTGCTCAGGAAGCTCTTCACGGACCGGAACCAGGACCTGCGGAAGTACCACACGCACGCGAGAGCGGTCACGCCGTAGTAGAAGCACACCATCATGCCCAGCGCGGTGATGGTGTCCCACAGGACGTCCTCACTCACGATGCGCATGAACGTGTAGAACAGCGAGGAGACGACCGCCGCCGCCACCGTGGCGAAGCCCGGGGACTGGAAGCGGCGCGTGATGCTCGCGAACCGACGGGGCAGCGCACCGTAGTAGCCCATGGCCAGCATGGTGCGGGCCGGGGACACGAACGTGGACTGCAGCGAAGCCGCGGAGGAGGAGAGGATCGCCAGGGACAGCAGGATCGCCATGGGCCCCATGACGGGACCGGCGAGCGCCGCGAAGACGTTCTCCTGGATGTCGGGGTTGTTCAACCCCACACCCGTGTCCCCCAGGCCGGCGAAGCTGAGCACCGCGAGACCCACCACCATGTAGAGCACCACGATGGAGAAGATGGTGGCCAGCGCCGCGCGGCCGGGAGTGGTGGCCGCTCCCTTCGTCTCCTCGTTGATGGTCAGCACCACGTCCCAGCCCCAGTAGACGAACACCGAGAGCGAGACACCTGCCGCGAACGCGGACAGCGAGCCCACGCCCAGCGGGTTGAACCACTCGGCCTGGATGGCCAGGCCGCCCTCGGCCGTGCCGTTGGCCACATGGATGAACGCCGCGACCGCGAACCACAACAGGATCAGGATCTGGAACGCGACCAGCACCCACTGCACCTTCTCGGTGGTCTCCACCCCTCGGTAGGAGATCCAGCACGCCGCCGCCATGAACACCAGACACGTGAGCACGTTGACCTGCACGTTGCCGGCCAGATCCGCGAGCTCCGGGCGCCCGGTGATCTGCGCCAGCATCAGGTAGAAGAACTCCACCGCGACACCTGCCAGGTTGGAGAGCACCAGGATGGTCGCCGCGAGCAGACCCCAGCCGCCCATCCAGCCCACCCACGGTCCGAAGGCCTTGGAGGTCCAGGTGAAGGTGGTGCCGGAGTCCGGCATGGCCCGGTTCAGCTGGCGGTAGCCCACGGCCACCAGCAGCATGGGGAGGAACCCCACCAGGAAGATGGCCGGGAGGTGGACCCCCACGACCGCCGCGGTGGGGCCCAGGGCCCCGGTGAGGGTGTAGGCCGGCGCGATGCAGGACATGCCGATGACCACTGCGCCGAGCAGGCCCACCGATCCCGAGCTCAGCCCCTTGCCCGTGCCGCCCTCGGCCTCGTTCTCGATCTCGGTGCTCATGACTCCTCCTCCGCGCTGGAAGCCCTCATGGGAAGCACGACCATGGGGATCGGCAGGTGACGGAGCATCCGGATGGCCGTGGTGCCGAGGAAGATCTGACGATCCCCGGCGAGACGGGACGAACCGATCAGGAAGACGGCGTCGGGCTGCCAGTCCACGGAGGCGATCGCCTTCTTGAGCGTCTTGCCGCGGGCCACCTTCACGGAGACTGGGACCTGGGCCCCGATCTCCTTCGCGTCGCCCTGGAGGTTCTCCTCCACCTTGGCAATGGCCTCGGTGGCCTCGCCCTGGACGTGGTCCAGGGGCAGGAAGCTCACCAGGTCCAGCTCCAGGCCGCTGCGGTACGCGGCCTCCCGGGCCTCCCGCATGATGCGGTGACCCCCCGGTCGCATGCCGATGCCGGCATAGATCCGCTGGATGGCGGTAACACCCTTGTAACCGCGGGGGGCGAGCGCCACGGGGACGCCCGCCCGGTGCAGGAGGGTGTCCGTCACGGGACCCACGGAGAACTTGGCGGTGTACTTGCCGCTGGCCGCACCCACGACCACGAGGGTCGCGTCGAACTCCGTGACGGCGGCCAGCAGGCCACCCGCCACGGAGGTCGAGGTGCGGATGTGGCCGCGTGCCACGACATCCGCGGGGACGACGTCGAGCGCCTCCTGCAGCCACTCGTTGGCCTGCCGGCGCAGCATCGGCGTCACGTCACCCACGGGCGGGTAGACCGGAAGGTACGGCTCGTCCACCCGGAGGACGCACACGACCTCCAGCTCGGCCCCGAACGCCGAGGCCATGGCGATGCCCAGACGCAGCGCGTCCCGGCTCCGCTTGTCCCCCTTGTAACCGATGACGTAGCGGAAGACGTCGTCCTTGCCGGCACCGCGCGTCTCGTCGCGGTCCCCGGCGGTCGAGGCCGGGCGGGTCACCGCGCGTTCCTCGCTTCCACGATCTGCTCGGCGGCGAGGGCACCCTGGCGCAGCGCGCCGTCCACGTGCTGGTAGCCCTCGGCCGCGAGGTCGGAGCACGCCCAGCGGATCGGACCCACGGGCTCGGACTGGATGGCGCCGTAGCGGTGCAGGCCACCGAGGTCGTAGGACGCGGCGTAGGCACCACGGGTCCACTCCTCGGAACCGAAGTCGGACTCGTAGTACACGACCGGCTCGAGGGCCTCGTCACCCAGGTAGTGGGCGAGCGACTCGAGGATGCGGCGCTTGCGCTCCTCGGCGGGCAGGCGGAAGACCTCGTCCGCCTTCTCGTCCGAGACGAAGCCCACCAGGGTGCCGCGCTCGTCGCCGTGGTTGGTGTTGTCGTAGACCTCCTGCGAGAGCTCGTTCGCCCCGAAGCCCGTGCCGGACAGGCCCTTCTCGCGCCAGAACGGGGTCTCGTAGACCGCGTGCACCTTGATGACGATGCCCAGCGACTGGTGCTGGTGCATCTGGTGCTGGAAGCGGGGCAGCGGCGGCTCGAAGGAGATCCGCGAGTAGAGGTTCGGCGGCACGGCCACGACGACGTCCTTGGCCTTGACCGTCACGCGGTCCGAGAACACACGCACCGTGTAGTCGGGGTCGTGCTCCTCGTAGGTCTCGCCCTCGCCGGCCCACTGGATGGTGCGCACCGCGGAGTTGAGGAAGACCACGGCGTCCGTGCCGCCCTCGACGACCTCGGTGCCTTCGTCCACGCCCAGCTGCTCGGCCATGGTCTCGGACACGGACTGCATGCCACCCACCACGCGGCGGTCGAGGATGAAGTCCTCGTCCACCAGGTTGGAGAAGGAGCCGGCCGATGCCGCCATGAGCACCGCCTGCAGCGCCGAGAAGGCGTGCGAGGGCTTGGTGAGCATGCCACCGGCGATGTAGATGCCGATGTTGTTGCAGGCCTCTTCGTCATCGCTGTTGCGGCGCAGCCAGTCGTGGAAGGACACGGTGTCCAGCTCACGGGCCTTCTCGGCGGCCCACGGCTCCTTGGCCCCGACCTCGGCGGCGAGCTCGTCCAGGATCCCGATGAGCTTGTCCATCTCCTGCTGCGTCTTCTCGGACGCGGGGAACATGTGGCCGGAGTAGGTGTGACGGGTGCCGTCCGGGGCGATGTAGACGGACTCGCCCTCGCGGTAGCGGGCGAAGGTCTCCAGGCCCAGCTCGTCCGCGAGGTCGAGCAGCACGGTCTGGTCCGGGGAGATCCACTGGCCGCCGATCTCGAGGAACGCACCGTCGATCACGTTGGACCAGGTGCGCCCGCCCACGCGGTCGCGGGCCTCCAGGACGGCCACGGACTTGCCGGCCTCCTTGAGGCGGCGGGCCGCCATGAGACCGGCGGGGCCGGCACCGACGACGACGACGTCGCGCTCGATGGCCTGCTGGGAACCGAATACTCGTTGTTCAGACATTGCTTTTCCTTTCAGGAAATGTGGCTAGCTTTTATAGGCGGGTCATATCTGATCCGGTGAACCCTTTAGAGTGGTGCACCCGTGCATCTGCATCGATCAAAGCCGTGTTTGCGGCGGACCAGGAGGAGCGTTGACGCAGGTTTCCCCGGACCGCGGCCGTGGCAGGCCCCGCACGCCGATCCTCACCCGACGCCGGATCACCAACGCCGCAATGGACCTGATCCAGACCTCCGGGTACCGCTCGTTGACGATGTCCGCCCTGGCGGCACAGCTCGGGGTCTCCGCGTCTGCTCTCTACAACCATGTGGGCTCCAAACGGGACATCATGATTCTGGTCCAGGACCGGGTCAACGAGGAGATCGACTGCTCCGGGTTCGAGGTGGAGGAGTGGGACGCGGCCCTCGAGATCTGGGCCCGCTCCTACCGGGACGTGTATTCCCGGAACATCCCCCTGATCCCCGTCATTGCAGTGCTGCCGGTGGCGAATTCCCCCCATACGCTGGCGATGTACGAGAAGGTGACCGCCGGACTCATGAAAGCCGGCTGGCCCGAGCCGTGGGTGGTCAATGCCGTGACGGCCGTGGAATCTCTGGTCTTTGGTTCGGCCTACGACGCCACCGCTCCCGACGACATCTTCGATCCCGGTGATCTCAACGACGTCGCACCAATCTTTTCGGCGGCCGTGGCGAGCCGGGATCTTGTGCTCACGCTCGACGAGGACGAGGTGGAGGTCCGCAGCGGCGCCGACGCCGCGTTCGACCTCGGCCTGCGCTGCCTGCTCGCGGGATTCCGCCAGGAGCTGGCGGCCCTGCGCCACGGTGTCTCACCCTGACGCAGGGCCTGCACCTCAGGCCTCGAGGGAGTGCATCACGTGCTTCACCCGGGTGTACTCCTCCACGGAGTACAGGGAGAGGTCCTTGCCGTAGCCGGAGTGCTTGAAGCCGCCGTGCGGCATCTCGGAGACGAGCAGCATGTGGGTGTTGACCCACACGCAGCCGAAGTCCAGGTCCCGGCTGACCCGCATGGCCGTGCCGTGGTCGGACGTCCACACGCTGGAGGCCAGCGCGTAGAGGACGTCGTTCGCGAGCTCCACGGCCTCCTCCTCCGAGCTGAACGTCTGGACCGTGAGCACGGGGCCGAAGGTCTCCTCCTGCACGAGGGCGTCGTCCTGGTGCATGCCGGTGATCACGGTGGGCTCCACGAAGAAGCCGTCCGTGCCCTCCACCGGCTTGCCGCCGGCCACCACGGTCGCGTGTGCCGGGATGTTCTCGAGCTTCGTGCGGACGTCCTCGAAGTGGCGGACGTTGTTCAGCGGGCCGAAGTCGTTCTTGGACTCGTCCGCGTCACCGGTGACCGTCTTCTTGGCCTGCTCCGCGAGAAGCTTCACGAACTTCTCCTCGACGCTCTTCTCCACGAGGATGCGGGTGACCGCGGTGCAGTCCTGGCCGGCGTTGAAGGTGCCGTACTGGACGAGCTGCTCGGCGGCGCGCTCGAGGTCCGCGTCCGCGAAGACGAGGGCGGGCGCCTTGCCGCCGAGCTCCAGGTGGGTTCGCTTGAGCCCCTCCGAGGCGCTGCGTGCCACGGCCTGTCCCGCCCGCACCGAGCCGGTGATGGAGACCATCCCGGGCACGCGGTGGGTGGTGAGCAGCTCACCGGTCGTGGCGTTGCCGAGCACCACGTTCAGGACGCCCGGGGGCAGGATCTCCCCGGCCAGGCGGGCCAGCACGAGCGTGGACTCGGGCGTGGTGTCGCTGGGCTTGAGCACGATAGTGTTGCCGGCCGCCAGAGCGGGACCGATCTTCCAGATGCCCATGAGCAGCGGGTAGTTCCAGGGGGCCACCTGTGCCACGACGCCCACCGGCTCGCGGCGGATGTAGGAGGTGTGCTCGGACATGTACTCCGTGGCGGCGCGGCCCTCGAGCGTGCGGGCGGCACCGGCGAAGAAGCGGAGGTTGTCCGTGCCCGCGTCCACCTCTTCCGAACCGATCTGCGCCCTGGGCTGGCCCGTGTTGCGGTGCTGCGCCTCGACGAGCTCGTCCTTGTGCTCCTGCAGGGCGTCCGCGAGCTTCAGCAGGGCGTCCTGGCGCTCCCCCGGCGTGGTCCTGTTCCAGGTCTTGGCGGCCGCGGCGGCGGCCTCGAAAGCGGCGTCGACGTCCTGCTCGTCCGAGACGGGCGAGATGGCGACGACCTTCCCGTCGGACGGGTTGACGATCTCGATGGTCTCCTGACCGTGGGCGGCCACGAACCGCCCGTTGATGAAGTTCTGGAGTGTCTCGGCCATGGGTGTCTCCTTACCGGAACGACGGACCTACGGAACGCATGGCCCTTGGTGACCCCCCGGGCCACGCGAGTCGTCTGTAGTTTAGATCACCCTAAATGATCGTCATTCATTTATGAACCCGCCGGAGAAACAATTGCGTACGGGGTCACCGGTACCGGTGACCCCGTACGCAACAGGTCTTCGCGTCCGCGCGGGGCGTCAGTGCTGGTGGGAGCCCTTCCCTGCCCGGTCAGCGGGCGCGGGCGCCTCCGGCTTTCCCGTGGTCACGGCCAGCTCCACCGGGGTCTGCGGGAGGTCCTCGGTCTTGCTCACCGTGCCGGCCGCGAGGTCCACCACGTGCAGCTTCTTGTTCTCCGCGTCCGTCACGTAGGCCTTGCCGCCCGCCACCTTGACCGCGGGACCCGGCTGCTGCCAGTCTTCCTTCTCCTGCCACGGCTGGATCACGTCGATCTTCCGGGTGACCGCGCCGGTGTTCTGGTCGATCACGTTGAGCTTGCCGTCGTACGTCAGCACGAGCCCTTCCCCCTGCGGACCGCGCGCCAGGGAGCGGAACCAGTAGGAGGAGCCCAGATCCACGAGCTTGTGGGACTCGTCGCGGGTGTCGAACAGCGCCACACGGGTGGGCCGCTCGTGCTCGGCGTCCTTGTCCGTCTTGTAGTCGCCCAGCACCACCGGGGACTTCTCGGAGCCGGCCAGGTTGCCGGATCGGGCGTAGGCATTCTTCACCGCCACCTTGTGGAAGGCACCGTCCCGGTAGACCACGGGCCCGTTCTCGCAGCCCACCACCACCGTGTCCGTGGTGGCGCCGGCAGCGGCCACGGCCTCGCCGTGCACACCCGGGCAGTCGGTGGTCTCCGCCGCGACCGAGCCGTCCTTGGCCAGCACCTGCACGGTGTGCCGCTCGTCCTCGGTGCCCTTCGTGGTGAACAGCGTGCCGTCCGCGAGCTCCAGCGCCACCCCGTGGTGCGGGGCCGCCGCCTTCTTCTTCTCGACCTCCAGCGGGCCCTTCTCCTTCAGCGCCTCCGAGGTGAAGGTCTGGATCGAGCCGTCACCGTCCCCGAAGAGCGTGGTCTTCCCGCCGTGGACCACCACGTGCCCCGCGTGCGGCGCCTCGAACGAGCGCTGCGTCAGCGCCGGGGCGGACTCGTAGTAGTGGTAGTGGTCCCCGTGGGCCTTCGCGTCCAGTCCGGTGTCGAAGACCGTGAACCGGTCACCGTCCGAGACCATCACGTGCCGGCCGTCCCCGGCGTCGTTGAGCCGCAGGAAACCGTCCTCCGGGACGTCCGCGACCACCTCGCCGGACTCCGTGTCCACGGTGAGCAGCCCGCCGTCGTAGGAGACCACGGCGCGCGGGGTGAGGCTCTGCACCTCCGTGGGCCCCTGTGCGCGGGCCGTCGCGTCCGCCGCGCTGCCGGAGGAGGACGACGACGCCGCCCCGCCCGTCTGCACGCACCCGGCGAGCAGTAGCGCGGTCACCCCCAGGGACGCCACCGCGAGCGGAACGCGGGCCGGTCGGAGGGCAGATCCGCGCGCTGCGGAGGAACGGACGGGGGACGAGGAAGCGCTGGCTGGTCTGTGCATGGGGACAGGTTAAACGTAATAAGAATCATTTTTATCTAGGCCGATGAACTACCCCGGGGCGTCATCTGGCGGGCCACAATGGGTGTGGAACCGCCCGCCCGCAGACAGGAGCGATCATGACCAGCACACCTCGCACCGTGGGAGTCATCGGCCTGGGAGCCATGGGGGCACCCATGGCCGGGCACATGGTCGCCGCCGGGCACGACGTCGTCGTGCTGCGCCACAGCCAGTCGAAGGCGGACGGGGCGCGCCCCGTGGACGAGCCCCGTCACATGGCGCGGCAGGCGGACCTCGTGGTTCTGGTGGTCCCGGGCGCGGACGAGATCGACGCCCTGCTGCCCCACCTGGCCGAGGGCGTCACGGAGCGGGACCCCGGGTACGGGCGGATCGCCGTCGTCGTCTCCTCGACCGTGTCCCCGGAGGACGTGGCGCGCTGGCACGCCGAGTACCCGCTGCTGACCTTCGTGGACGCACCCGTGTCCGGCGGCGAGGCCGGGGCGGTGCGGGGCGACCTGTCGATCATGGTGGGCGGGGACGACGCCGAGGCCGTGGGTGTGACCCTGGGGGTGCTCGAGTGCTGCGGCCGGCCGGTCCACCTGGGGCCGCTGGGGGCCGGGCAGGTGGCCAAGGCGTGCAACCAGCTGATCTGTGCGGCGGAGATCGTGGCCCTGTCCGAGGCGTCGGTGGTCGCGGAGCGGGCGGGGCTGGACCTGGCCGAGCTGCTCGAGCTGATGCAGCGCGGCTACGCCGGCTCCGTGGTCATGGCGGACAAGACCCCCAAGCTCGTGGCCCACGACTACACGACCTCCGCGCGCGCGAGCTTTGTGCACAAGGACGTCGCCGCGTACCTGGACGCCGCCCACGCCACCGGCACGCGCTCCGTGGCTGGGCGGACCCCTGCTCGACGCCGCGCGGCGCCTCGTGGACGACGGCTTGGGCGAGCGCGACTCCGCGGTCTTCCAGCAGTGGGTGGCCGATCAGGAGCACCACCCGCAGGTCTGACATCATGCGGGGTATGAGCACCGACACTCCCCAGGACCCGCTGCACTTCTACCTGGACAAGTCCAACCCCGCCGCCTGGAAGGCCATCGGGGCGCTGTCCAACGCCGCCAAGGAGCAGGCGCAGCAGGCCGGCCTGGACCCGCAGCTCGTGGAGCTCGTGATGCTGCGCGTGTCCCAGATCAACGGCTGCTCGTACTGCCTGGACGTGCACACCAAGCGCGCCGTCAAGGCCGGTGTGAGCGACCAGCGCCGCGGCCTGCTCCCCACGTGGGAGGACGCCGCCGTGTACTCGGAGCAGGAGAAGGCGGCCCTCGCCCTGGCCGAGACCGTCACCCGGCTGCCCGGCCCCGAGGACCGGGACGCGTGCCAGGTGGTGAGCCACGGGGCCCTGACGGACGAGCAGTACTCGGCGGTACAGTGGCTCGCCATCACCATCAACACGACCAACCGCATCTCCATCATGTCGCACCACCCGGTCCGCCGAGAGAAGGACAGGTCATGACGAACCCCGAGAAGAACCCGCAGCCCACGGTGTGCACCAACCACCCGGACCGTTCCGCGGCCGGGACCGGGCTGAGCAACGGGGTCGCCGTGGCGGCAGGCGAGAACGGTCCCGTGGAGATCCTGGAGCCCCGCGCCGTCCCCCTGGGCGGACCGCGCGGCATGACGGTCCAGCGCACTCTGCCGCAGAAGGCCCGTTCGCTGATCGGGGCGTGGTGCTTCCTGGACGCCTACGGCCCGGACGACGTCGCCGCGACCGGCGGCATGAAGGTCGCCCGCCACCCGCACACGGGGCTGGCCACGGTGTCGTGGCTGTTCGAGGGCCACATCGACCACATCGACTCCGCCGGCAACTGGGCCACGGTCCGGCCCGGCGAGGTGGACCTCATGAACGCTGGGCGCGGTATCACGCACTCCGAGTTCTCCACGGCCGACACCACCGTGCTGCACGGCGTGCAGCTCTGGCACGCGTTCCCGGACGCGGACCGCTTCGGCGAACCGGGTCTCGACAGCCACCGGCCGGAACCCGTCACCGGGGAGGGCTTCTCCGCCCGCGTCTTCCTGGGATCGCTGCTCGGGGTGACCTCCCCTGTGGCCACCCGCCTGCCGCTGACCGGCGTGGAGCTGCACCTGGAGCCGGGAACCCCCCTGGAGGTCGAGGTCCCCGCGGACCACGAGCACGGGCTGCTGCGCGTCACCGGTCCCCTCGCGCTCGACGGCGTGGGCATCCCCCGGCACGGGATCGCCTACACCGCGCCAGGGCGGGCCACCCTGCGGATCACCGCCGGTGACGAGCCCGCCCTGGCCGTGCTGATCGGCGGGCAGCCGCTCAACGAGCAGATCGTGATGTGGTGGAACTTCGTGGGCCGCTCGCACGAGGAGATCGAGACCTGGCGGCGCGCCTACATGGAGGAGATGGGATTCACGGCGCCCTCCGCGGACTCCCCGCTGCCCGCTGACCGGGTGGGCGGCTCCGTGGCGACCGGTGCCTTCGAGGTCGACGAGCTGCTCGGCAGCTCCTACGACGACGGCCGCCCCTTCCCGCAGTTCGGGACGTTCCCTCCGGGTCAGCCGGCACCCCTGCCGGCCCCCGAGCTGCCGAACACCACGCTGCGCGCGCGGGGGTGAGCGGGCGGCGTCGTCGCGCGAACCACGCGCACGAGGACGACGCCGCGCGAGCACCCGGCGCAGCGCCCCGGGCCCACCACGAACCAGCCAGAATCCGTCCGTCCGAGGAGGACACCATGAGCGAGAACCCCACCATCGAGAACCCGCAGGTCTCCCTGGGCGCCGACGAGCAGGGCACCCAGCGCTTCGAGATCCGCGTGGACGACCCCGCGGACCCGGTGGGCTTCACCGTGGCCATCGACCACCAGGCCGGCGAGAAGAAGCAGCGGATCTTCCCGCACACCGAGGTGGACGACGCCTTCGGCGGGCACGGACTGGCCTCCACCCTCGTGCGCGAGGCGCTCGACGCGACCATTGCGGACGGCTATGAGCTCGTAATCTTCTGCCCGTACATCAAGTCGTGGATCAAGAAGCACCCCGAGTACGAGCAGTACACGGTCAAGCCGACCACGGACCACCTCGCGGCGCTGCGCGGCTGACCCGGGCCGAGGTACATCAGCGGAGCAAACGCACGCTGGCGGTGCCCCAGGGTGCCTCAGCGGAGCAAAGGCACGCAGGAGGCCCCGCAGGCTGCACTGGCGGAGCAAAGGCACGCGGCCGGAACGGCGGGTGTATACCGGAAGCATGAACGTTGTGGTGAAACGCATCTATGATGAGCCCGCCCAGAACGACGGCACCCGGGTGCTGGTGGACCGCGTCTGGCCGCGGGGCATCCGCAAGGCGGACGCGGACCTCGACGACTGGAACAGGGACGTGGCGCCCTCCACCGAGCTGCGCAAGTGGTACGGCCACGACCCGGAGAAGTTCGACGAGTTCTCCCGCCGCTACCGCGAGGAGCTGGACACCGAGGCAGGCCGCGAGGCCCTGCAGAAGCTGCGGGACAGCGTCAAGGGTAAACGCCTGACCCTGCTCACGGCCTCCAAGGCGGCGGACATCAGCCAGGCCGCCGTGCTGCAGAAGATCCTCTCGGACTGAGCGGCCCCGCTGCGGGGTCTCAAGACCCGCGACCTATCCGGGTGGGCAGCAACGCCGCCCCGGTCAGTGCGCCGTGAAGCTCCAGGCCTGCTCCGTCTCCACGACCACGTACCGGTCGCCCTCGCCCACGGTGACGTCCAGGTCCGCGGGGGCCTGGTGCCACTGGTGCGCGTCCGGGAGGCTGAGGTCGTCGGCGGGATAGACCTCGACCGTGGGCACATCCGCCTTGTCCTGGCCGGGGACGCTGAGGGTGTAGCCGGTTGACGCCCCCGCCGGGATCCGGAAGACCGCCGAGCCGTTGCCCGCGACGGTCGCCCCGCGCTGCACCTCCGGAACCGAGGAGAACGGGTAACCGGTGACCTCCCAGGTCATGCCCTTGTTCCCCTGCGCGTAGAGGACGCCGGTGTCACGGGTGAGGCCTCCCTCGTTGATCAGCCTGGACCCGGTCTGTCCCGACCGGAGGAGCGTCGTGGACATGGACGTCGTTCCGCCTGTCTTGTCCTTGCCGCTCACGAAGAACAGCCCCTTGCCCGTGCCGCCGGCCTTCCAGACCAGCAGCATCGGGCCGTCGTGGGAGGGGACGGTGATGGTGGCCGCGGGGTCGCCCTCGGTCAGGCTGGACTCGGCGAAGGTTCCGCTCTTGTGGAACAGCGCCTTCCCCGTGGGCGCGGGCAGTGGGTGCGCCCCGGTGTCGGCTTTCGCGCCCGGCGAGGGAACGGTCGTGCCGTCCGCAGCCTGCCCCGACGACGACGCCCCGGCCTCCTCGCGCGGTGTCGCCACCTCCCCGGTGCTCTCCGGCGCGGGATCGTCCCCGCCACCGGCGGAAAAAGTCTTCAGCCCCACGAAGACCAGCAGGCCCACGACGAGCAGCAGCACGAGAGCCCCCACGGCCACGAGCGCCACGGCGACGCCCACGGGCACACCCTCACGAGCGGCTGCGCCGGTGTTCCACGAGGGCGTGTTCGCGCCGGAACCCTCCGGCCTGCCCTGACCCCACACGGGCGCGTACTCCTCCACGGCGTGCGGACCCCGCCCGTCCGAACGCGGCCCGGGATACGGTCCGGCTCCGCTCCCGGGACCGGCACCGGGCCCGGGACCGGCACCGGGCCCGGGACCGGCACCGGGCCCGGGAGGCCCGTAGGGGTCGAAGGTGAGCCGCGGGTCGAAGCCTCCCTGCGCCCCCGGGTTCGTGCCGTCGCCGGCGCCCCAGTTCGGGTTCCGGCCATCACCGGCGTTCGGAACCGGATTGGTGCCGTTCCCGGCGTTCGGGCACGGTCCCAAAGGTCCCGGACGGCGCTCCTCGGGCGGCTCGGGAGGGGTGGCACCTGCAGACGTACTCATGGAAACCTCGCACCGTGGTGATCTTTCGGTCATCCTCCCACGGGAGGGGCCGTGCCACACCGGTGCGGGCTTTTGAGACCCTTCCAGGATCGCCGCGTACCGTGGTTCCCGGTCGTGAATTCGCTTCATACCGGACCCTGACCCCCCCACCACGATCGAGGTCGATTCCCATGCGTTCCCGTTCCGTCCCCCTCGCCTCCGCCCTCTGCCCCCTCCTGCTGCTGACCGGTTGCGGCGCTGGCTCCACGGAAGCCGACGACGCCGCGGACGGCGGCGGCGCAGCGTCGTCGTCGTCCCAGAGCAGCGAACCGGAAACCACGCCCTCCCCCACCCAGCCGGCGGAACTGATCGGGGGCGGCACCACCCTGTTCCCGGACCGCAGGTTCGTGGCGCTCTACGGCCACCCGGGAACCCCCGGCCTGGGCGCGCTCGGCGAGCAGGGACCGCAGGAGTCGGTGTCCCGCGTGAAGGAGCTCGCCGCGAGCTACGAGCCGTACAGCGAGGAGAAGGTGGTCCCGGCGTTCGAGATCATCGCGACCACCGCCTCATCGGATCCCGGCCCGGACGGCAACTACTCCAACGAGTCGCCCATCGAGGAGCTCGAGCCGTACGTGAAGGCCGCCGAGGACAACGGCGTCTACGTGGTCCTGGACCTGCAGCCCGGCCAGGCGGACTTCCCCTCCCAGGCCAAGCAGTACGAGAAGCTGCTCAAGCACCCGAACGTGGGCCTCGCCCTGGACTCCGAGTGGCGCCTGGCCCCGGGACAACTGCCGCTGCAGCAGATCGGCTCCGTGGACGCCTCGGAGATCAACGAGACCGCGGAGTGGCTCGCCGGCCTCACGGCCGAGAACAAGCTGCCGCAGAAGGCCATGATCCTGCACCAGTTCTCCATGTCCATGATCCGCAACCGGGAAGCCATCAACACGAGCCACCCGGAGCTCGCGTACGTGCTGCACGCGGACGGGCACGGCACCCCGGACCTCAAGACGGGCACCTGGAAGACCCTCCAGGAAGGCCTGCCGCAGGGGATCCGGATGGCCTGGAAGAACTTCTACGACGAGGACACCCCCATGTACACGCCGCAGCAGACCTTCGCGATCACCCCCAAGCCGTGGTTCGTCTCGTACCAGTGAGGCCCGCACCCGTGAGGTCCCGGGGCTGAGGCTGCGGGCGAGACCACCGGCGAGGCCCGCGACGGAGTCATTGGGTCCGCGCGGATAAGGCCGCAGGAGGAACGGCAGACGCGGGAGTTCGCCGCGGGAAAAATTTCCGGCAGCATCCTTCCCTTCTTCCCCGGGGCGGGTCTAGATTGTGAGCACCTGTTCGATCCACGGAAGGAAGTGCCTATGGGACTCGGTGACAAGATCAGCAATGCTGCGGAGAAGGCTTCCGGCACCGCCAAGGAAAAGCTTGGTGACGCCACGGACAACAAGGATCTGCAAGCTGAAGGCGCCGCGGACAAGGTTTCCGGTGGCGCAAAGCAGTCCGTGGAGAACATCAAAGACGCCGGCAAGAATCTGAAGGACGGGCTGAGCTGAGCTCCGCACCCGCAACCTTTTGACCGGAGGGCCCTCGTCGCGAAAGCGGCGGGAACCTTTCGCATGCCCGGGCTGCTCCGCCGGGACGGCCCGGCTGTGGCGGGGGGGGTCAGCGCACCCGGTAGCGGCGTCGCGCCACGATCAGGCTCACCAGCGACAGCAGGGCGACGGCGGCGTAGTAGATGCTCGGCGCGGTGAGGGAGCCCGTGGCGGACACGAGCCACGCGAGGGCCAGCGGTGCGAAGCCGCCGAACACGGTCACGCCCAGGTTGTAGGCCACGGACATCCCTGTCGTGCGGATCTCGGTGGGGAACATCTCCGTGAGCAGCGCGGGCAGCGGGCCGAAGTACATGGCCATGATGATGCCCAGCACCGCCTGCACCACGGTCAGGGTGGCCACCGACGGCACGGCGACGAGCCACAGGAACAGCGGGTACACCACCACGACCCCCACCGCGGCGGCCACGAGCATCAGCTTGCCGGGTCCCACGCGGTCCGCCAGGTGGCCGATGAACGGCGAGCCCACCAGGGTGACCAGGCCCGCGACCACACCGCCCAGGTACGCGGCCCAGGAGGGCAGGTCCAGGTTCTGGATGGAGTAGGTGGGCATGAACAGGATCGTGTACACGGACATGGACGCCAGCCCCACCACGCCCGCCGCGGTGAGCCACCGGCCACCGGAGTGCAGGATGGTCTGCGCGAGGGGGCCGCGGCCGAGGGAGGGGCGGGGCGCCGTCGTCGTCGAATCGTGGGCGGCGGCCGACGCCGCGCGCTCGCGCTCGTCCTGCAGCCGCTGGAAGTCGGGCGTCTCGTCCATGCGCAGCCGGATGAACAGACCCACGGGCCCGATCAGCAGACCGAAGACGTAGGGCACGCGCCAGCCCCACGAGTACAGGGCCTCCTCGCTGAGCAGTCGGTGCAGCACGAAGCCGAAGCCGGAGGCCAGGAAGATCGCGATGCCCTGGGTGGCCACCTGCCACGAGCCGTAGAACGCGCGCCTGTCCGGGGCGTTCTCGATCAGGAACGCCGTGGCCGTGCCGAACTCGCCACCGGCGGAGAAGCCCTGGATGAGCCGCGCGAGCAGGATGATCAGAGCGGCGGCGGGGCCGATCACCGCCGAGGTGGGCGCCACGATCATGAGGAGCGTGCCGAGCATCATGAGCACGATCGTGATGGTGAGGGCGGGGCGGCGGCCGTGGCGGTCCGCGAAGGAACCCAGCACGAGCGCACCGAGCGGGCGGATCAGGTAGGAGACGGCGAACGTGCCGAAGGTCAGCAGCGTGCCGGTCACGCGGTCGATGCCGTCCGACTCGAAGAAGAGCTTGGAGATCACCACGGCCAGGGACGAGTAGACGATGATGTCGAACCACTCGAGCGCGTTGCCGATCGAGGAGGCGACCACGGCGCGGCGTGCGGTGACGCGCTGCTCGTGGGTGACGGGTGTGCCGACGGTCGTGGTGCTCATACTTGCACCGTAAACCATTTTCACCGTGGGCCTCCCCGCCGTGACGTCGCGTGACGTGGGAGCCCCGCCCTATGCTGGGCGGGCAAGAACATGCCGGGCGCGGCACTCACCGCGCCCCGCGATCCACCGGACGAGAGGCAGCAGCGCAATGATCTTCATCGTGGTCAAGTTCGAGGTCAAGGACGAGTACGTGGACCGCTGGCCCGAGCTCGTGGCCGAGTTCACCACAGCCACTCGGCAGGAGCCCGGCAACAAGTGGTTCGACTGGTCCCGCAGCCTGGAGAACCCGAACGAGTACGTGCTCGTGGAGGCCTTCGAGGACGACGCCGCGGAGGCGCACGTGAACTCCGAGCACTTCACGCGCATGACCGAGCAGTTCCCGCAGTACCTGGTGAAGACCCCGCGCATTATCTCCCGCCAGATCGAGGGTGACGGCTGGGAGGAGATGGGCGAGGTCCAGGTCTCCGAGTAGGCCCGTGAGCACGCACCTGGTGGGCCTGGACATCGGCGGCTCGCACACGCGCGGCGTCCTGTTCCGCGACGACACCCCCGTGCGCGGGGCCCGGTCCGGGTCCGCGAACGTGCAGAACGTAGGTACCGCCGCGGCCGAGAGCGCCCTGGAGAGCGTGCTCGCCGAGCTGCACGCTCCATCCGGCACCCCGGTGCTCGCGGGTGCCGGTGGGGTGGACACCGCGCACGACGCCGCCCGGCTGGCGGGTCTCATCCGTCACGCCGGGCGGCTGGAGACCTCCACGCCCGTGCGGGCCGTGCACGACACGCGGCTCATCCTGGCGGCGGGCGGGCACACGGCCGGAATCGCGCTCATCGCCGGCACCGGCTCGGTGGCCTGGGGCGTGGACCCCTCCGGGCACGAGGTGCGCTGCGGCGGGTGGGGCTACCTGCTGGGCGACGAGGGCAGCGGGTGGTGGATCGGCCGGGAGGCGGTGCGGTGCGTGCTGCGCCGGTCCCAGCACACCGGTGCCACCGCCCCGGGGTGCGACCGTGCGGCGTCGTCCGCGCGCCGCGAGGAGGACCTGCTCACCCGAGCCGTGCTGGAGCACGCCGGCG
The DNA here is from genome assembly GCF_006539885.1 of Kocuria varians. Lineage (GTDB taxonomy): Bacteria > Actinomycetota > Actinomycetes > Actinomycetales > Micrococcaceae > Kocuria > Kocuria varians. The sequence goes on from NZ_BJNW01000007.1 coordinate 123,448, forward strand.
TGGCCGAACCGACCGATCTGATCGGGGCGTTCCACGAGCACCCTGACCGCACCCACTGGGCCGGTCTGGCGCGAGCGGTGTGCGACCTCGCCGGCCGCGGGGACCCTGCGGCCCGCGAGCTGGTGAGCGCCTCCGCGCGGCACCTCGCGGACCTCGTGCTCACCGTGGCGGAGGGGATGAACGAACCCCTGCCGGTGGTCGTGGGCGGTGGGCTGACGGGCACCGTTGTGGGACGTTCCGTGCGGGAGATCCTCCAGGAGCACGGACTGTCGGTGACCCTCCTGGACCGCGAGCCGGTGCTGGGAGCGCCGCTGCTGGCCCGCTCGACGGCCGGCTGAACCACGTGGACTGAAGCGACCCCGGGGAGGGGCGCTGCGGCGTCGTCGCCGTTCAGGACGCCGCAGCGCGCGAAGGCAACACCCACCACGGCAGCCCGCCCCCGCACCAGGCCGGGCACCTGCCCTGTAGCACGGGGAGGCACCCGGTTCAGGAGGCGCGGACTCAGCGGAAGGCGGCCACGCCGGTGAGCTGCTGGCCGAGGATCAGCGAGTGCACCTCGTCCGTGCCCTCGTAGGTCCGCACGGACTCCAGGTTGTTGGCGTGGCGCAGCGGCGAGTAGTCCAGCGTGATGCCGTTGCCGCCCAGGATGGTGCGGGCCTCGCGGGCGATCTTGATGGCCTCGCGGCAGTTGTTGAGCTTGCCCACGGAGATCTGGTGGTGCTGCAGCTTCCCGGCGTCCTTGAGGCGGCCGAGCTGCAGGGCGAGCAGGAAGCCCTTGTCGATCTCGAGCGCCATGTCCGCGAGCTTCTGCTGGGTGAGCTGGTACCCGGCGAGCGGACGGTCGAACTGCATGCGCTCCTGGGAATACTTCAGGGCCGCCTCGAAGGAGTCGCGGGCGGCGCCCATGGCACCCCAGATGATGCCATAGCGGGCCTCGTTCAGGCACGAGAAAGGCCCGCGCAGCCCCTTCGCCTCGGGCAGCATGGCGGAGGCGGGCAGGCGGACGTCCGTGAGCTCGATGTCGCACTGGATCGACGCGCGCATGGACAGCTTGCCCGTGATGGGCGTGGCCTGGAAACCCGCGGTGTCCGTGGGGACCACGAAACCACGGATGCCGTCGTCGGTCTGCGCCCAGATCACGGCCACCTTGGCCACGCTGGCCAGCCCGATCCAGCGCTTGGCGCCGTTGAGCACCCAGTCCTCCCCGTCCCTGCGGGCGAAGGTCTGCATGGACGAGGGGTCGGAGCCCGCGGTGGGCTCGGTGAGACCGAAGCAGCCGATGGCCTCACCCGCGGCCATCTGCGGCAGCCACTCCTGCTTCTGCTCCTCGGAGCCCCACTTGTAGATGGCGCTCATGGCCAGAGAGCCCTGCACGGACACGAACGTGCGCAGTCCGGAGTCCCCGGCCTCCAGCTCCGCGCCGGCCAGGCCGTACTCCACGGCGGAGCGGCCCGCGCAGCCGTAGCCCTTCAGGTGCATGCCCAGCAGGCCCAGCTTGGCCATCTCGGGAACGATCTCCAGGGGGAACACGGCGTTGTCGTACCACTCGGCGATGTTCGGCCGAATGGCGGTGTCCACGAAATCGCGCACCGTTGTGCGCAGTGCGATCTCTTCTTCGGACAGCAGGGAGTCGAAGCTCACCAGGTCCATGACGTCCACGGGATTCATTTCACTCATGGGACCACTGTATGACCGCGGACACACTGCACCCGGCGACGCACCCGGCCGGGCGCATCACATGTCATCGCCGGGCTGTTGCCGCGGGGCGCGCAGCCACGCGACCACGGAGTCGGTGTCCTCCCCGAGCTGCGGGGGTGCGGCGGTCGGGGAGGCGAGCGGCGGGGTCCACTGCGCGGGGTGGCGGAACTGGCGCCCCACCGTGGCACCCGTGCGGTCCTGGACGTCCACGGTGGGTTCCAGGCCGAGCTCCTCGGCGAGCGCGACACCCTCGTCGATGCCGGCGACCTTGCCCGCAGGAACGCCCTGCGCGGTGAGCGCCTCCTGCCACTCGGAGGCGGATTTCGCCGCCAGCGCGTCCTCCAGCAGGGCCGTCAGCTCCTCACGGTGGGCGACCCGTTCGCCGTTGCTGGCGAAGCGCTCGTCCTCGACCAGCTCGGAGATGCCCAGCACGGCGGTGAACTTGCGGAACTGGGCGTCATTGCCCACGGTCACGGCCAGGGGCGCATCCGCGCAGTTCAGCAGCTGGTAGGGGACGATCGAGGGGTGGTCGTTGCCCATCCGCCGCGGGACCACGTCCGCGCCCAGGTAGGCCTGGCCCTGGTTCACGAGGGCACCCTGCAGGCTCGAGAGGAGACTGACGTCGACGTGCGCGCCGCGACCCGTACGGCGTCGTCGTTCCAGGGCGGCGAGCGCGCCGATCGTGGCGTCCTTCGCGGTGAGCACGTCCACGAGGGCCACGCCGGCCTTGGTGGGGCGGCCGTCCGCCTCTCCCGTGATGCTCATCAGCCCACCCACGGCCTGCACCAGGAAGTCGTAGCCCGCGAGGTGCGCGCCGCCGGTGGTGCCGAAACCGGACACGGACACGTAGACCACGCCGGGGTTCTCGGCAGCGATCTCGTCGTAGCCCAGGCCCAGCTTGGCCATGCCGCCGGGCTTGAAGTTCTCGACCACCACGTCCGCGCGCAGGGCCAGCTCACGGGCGAGCTCACGTCCCTCGTCCGTACCCAGGTCCAGGCAGACGGACTCCTTGTTGCGGTTCACGGACTCGTAGTAGGTAGGGCCTGTGGGCGAGAACGGCGGACCCCAGTGGCGGGTGTCGTCGCCGCTGCCGGGCCGCTCCACCTTGACCACGCGCGCCCCCAGGTCCGCGAGCGTCATGGTGCACAGCGGCCCCGCGAGCACTCGCGAGAAGTCCGCGACGAGCACGCCGTCCAGGGGCAGGGGATCGGTCACGGGGTCCTCCTCGGGTCGGGTGTTCCCCCACTCTATGACCGTGGCCACATGTTCCTGCCGTCCTGGGGCTTCGAGGCCGACGACGCCGCGCGGCGCCTCCCTCATAGCTAGTGGCCGGTCAATCCCGGACAAACGCGCTCAGTCCCACTCTCAGAAGAGTCCATGAGACAAGAACCCCGAACTCCAGCGGAGCCTTAGCCAAGCCATTACTCATGCGTGGACTCGGTGTCCTCGCAATCCTCGTTCAATTCCGCTGCCTTCATCCACAGACGGTAACTGCCGGACAACCTCAAGATTCATCAACCCCCGAGGCAACAATGTCATGGCCTCGTACAACTAGCCCCGGGGTCGTGCGTCGTCCTGCATCTTGCGCTCCAGCCGACGGTCTGAAGCTTTCTCATGATGAGACGGAGCGGCCACGCCAGGATGAGGCTGACAAATGCCATGACGACCAGGTGCCACCAGAAGTTCTCGATGCCGGCCGTCACAGCCTGAGCGATGAGAACGATCACGATGATGCCGACGAAAAAGATCGGACTGGATGCAGGGTTCGGCTGTCGTTCCATCAATCCACCGTACGGCCCATCCGAGACAGTTTCCAGGAGAGCAAGGCCATCGTCCCAGACTCTGGCCAATCGGCCAGACCCGGGCGACAACGTCACGCCGAAAGGGGGCGTCCCGCGGATCCGTTCGCCCCAGCCGGTCATGTCCGCCCCTGCCAGAGCGGAGGGGACCAGATCAACTGTGACCGGGTTGCCGTTCTGCAGCGCGTACCGCCCCTCCGATCGACGTGATGATCGCCTACGATACTGCCGGGCCAAGGGGTCGGTTGTCGGCGAGAGTCGCACCGTTGCCGGTGAAACCACCGCCGGTCGCACGGCTGATGACAAGCGAGGACGGACCCCCCGTTGCCCCATCCCTCAACGCCGAAGGGGCATGCCGTGCCTAATCCTCTGCTTGCAGTGCTCGACGAACTCCGGAAGTCCTCCGGGGAGCGTGCCGATGGTCCCGTGGTCCGGGAATGTTCCCCTGACCGCTCCGAGCTGCGGATCGTGCACAGCGCCTGCCCGGCGTCGGAGCTCCCCGGGGTGATCCGACGTGAGATCGAGCTGGCCCGGGAGCTCGGCGCAAAATTCGAGTGGAAGCTCTACGGTCACGACCAGCCCCCTGGGGTTGGCCCGGGCGCTGAGGGAGGCGGGGCCGGAGCCGGAAGAGCGGGAGACCGTCCTGGCCCTCGACCTCCGGGAGCTGCCGGCCAGTGTCACTGATCGTCTCCGCACACTGGGCGATGTGCGGTCAGTGGACGTCGCAGGACTCGCCGACTACGAGCGGATCTCACGCGAGAGCGGCAGGAAGGACTCCGCCGCCGAGCGCACACGACTGGCGCGCACCATGGCCGAGCAACCGGACGGCATGCAGGTGCACGTGGCGTACCGGGACGGTGCGCCCGTCTCCGGCGGCAGGCTCTATCTGCCCGTCGGTGGGGCGCTGGAGAACCACGGGGCGGCCGAGCTCGCCGGGGGCCGAACCGTGCCGAGACACCGCCGTCAAGGACTTTTCACCGCTACCGTGCTGAGCCGGATCTCCGCCGCCGTGGCAGCCGGGGCCAACACACTGTGGGTCGATGCGCTGCCGACGTCGGCGCCGATCCTCGGGAAGCTCGGCTTCACTCCGGTGACCTGGACCCAGCCCTACGTCCTGGCCGTCACCCCAGCTCCCCCTGCGCCACCCGCCGCAGCGTAGCGGTGAGCATCTCGAGCCCCGCGAGCATGTCCTCGTCCGAGGTGAACTCATACTCGTTGTGCGTGATGCCCCTGTGGGAGGGAACGAAGAGCATGACGGTGGGCAGCACGTCCTTCACGTTGGTGGAGTCGTGGCCGGCCAGCGTCATGATGCGGGTGTGCGGCAGGCCGAGTTCCACCACGACCTCCTGAGCGAGTGCGAGGCCCTCCGGGGCGTACTCGTCCACGTCCCACGCGTGGCGGTTCACGGTCTCGATCTCCACGTTCGCGGCCTGCGCGGCCGCCTCCATCTCCTGCGCAAAGGAACGGTCCGCGGCGTTCAGGCGCTCGGCGTCCGGGCTGCGCAGGTCAATCACCAACCGGGCCTCGCGCGCCACCGCCACGGGTGAGTTGGGTTCGATCAGCAGCTCCCCGCAGGACGTGATGACATCGTGCTCCAGCGCCACCTTCCGGGCCGCTGCGATCAGCAGAGAGGCTCCCAGCAGGGCGTCCCTGCGGTCCTCGATCAGCGTGGACCCTGTGTGCGCCTGCTCCCCGAGCACCCGCAGCTCGTACTTGCGCACGCCCCACGTGGCCTCCACGAGCCCGATGGTGAAGCCGTCCTCCTCCATGGACTTCCCCTGCTGGATGTGCAGCTCCACGTATGCGGTGGCCTCCGGGATGCTCTCCTCGCCGCGCTGGCCGAGGGCGTCCAGCGCCTCGCGGACGCTGACCCCGGCGGTGTCCCGCACCGCGAGCGTCTCCTCCAGGTCCCGCTTGCCGGTGTAGACGGAGCTGCCCATCATGGACGGCTTGAATCGGCAGCCCTCCTCGTTGAACCAGTTCACGACGCACAGGTTCCGGCTCAGCTGGACCTCCCCGTCCAGCGCGGCGCGGTGCAGCGCGGCACACGCGTGCGCGCCGGCGAGCACGCCGTACGCGCCGTCGAACCGTCCGGCCCGCGGCTGCGAGTCCAAGTGCGAGCCCACGAGCACGTACGGGGCGCCGGGCGTGTGCTCGAAGAGCCCGAACTGGTTGCCGATCGCGTCGTAGTGCACCGTGGCCCCCTGCGCCGCGAGCCACCCGGCGAACCACTGGCGGTTCAGGCCGTCCGTCTCCGTGGCGGCCTGCCGCTCCACGCCTCCGGAGACGAGCCCGCCGTTGCGGGACATCTGCGCGAACGCGTCCAGGAAGTCGACGCTGCGGTGCTGGTTCATGGGGCCTCCCGGGCGCGTGTGGGCCGCGGGACGGTCCCCGCGGGTGCTCGTGGGGCCATGCTACGGCGCGGGTGTGACGCGCATCTCGTCAGCCGGTCGTCGGACGACGACGCCGCCCTACGCCTTGCGCGGGCCCCGCACCGATTTCTCGACGCCGCTCGCGAGCAGCAGCGCGCACGTGAGCCAGATGGCACCTCCCGGCCCCAGGGGTGCCGCCACGGCACCGGCCGCCACGGGCAGGATCACCTGGCCCAGCCGGTTGCCCATGAGCCGCACGGCCAGCGCGGACCCGCGCCACTCACCGGGCACGGAGGTGGAGATCAGGGTCATGGTCAGGGGCTGGCCCAGCCCCAGGAAGAAACCGCCCACCGCCAGGAAGACCGCCGCGATCCAGAAGCGGTCCAGGAACAGCGGGGGGACGATCAGTGCCAGGCCGGAGGCGAGCAGGCTCGCGATCAGCAGGGTTCGCCGGGAGAAGGCCCCGGAGAGCCACGGCAGCAGCAGGCGGGAGGCGATGGACGCCATGCCGCGCACCCCCAGCAGCAGGCCCACCACGGACGGCGCCACACCGGTCTCCTCGCCCACCAGGGGCAGGAACGCGGTGAGGATGTCGAGCATGGCCAGCAGGGACAGCGACGCCACCATGTTGGACGCGATGCCCGGCATCCGCAGGATCCGCACCACGCTGGGACGTTCGGTGCCTGCGGAGGCCCCGTCCGGCGTCGTCGTGCTCTGGGCCCGAACCCGGGTGCGGGGCGCGGGACCGAACTTGAGGATCAGCAGGGGCGCGGCGAGCACGGTGATGAGCACGCCGATCCACAGGCTCTCGTTGACGGAGGCCAGGCGCTGCGGGGAGGCGACGTCCGAGCCGTGGCCCACGATCCAGCCACCCAGCGCGGGGCCGATCATCTGCCCGGCGGAGAACGCGGCGGTGAACCAGCCGAAGCCCTTGTCCAGGTCCTCGTCCGCGGCGTACCGGGCGATCGCGGACTGCCCACCGATCGTGAAGCACAGGTGTCCCATGCCCAGCACCGCGCTGGAGACGAAGATCAGCCACACGGAGGGCGCGAGCGCGATCCCCACCCCGCCGAGGCCGAGCAGACCCACCCCCGCGAGGATCAGCGTGCGCAGCTGGGGCGCGCGGTCCGAGACCCGCCCGAGCCACACGGCGCTGACCAGGGGCAGGAGCGCGTACGCGGCGGTCGTGAGGCCGATGACCACCGGGTCCGCGTGCAGCGCCAGCAGCTTGTAGGACGTGATGGGGCGGAAGAGGTTCAGACCGGACTGCGTGAGCACCGCGCACGCCACCAGGATCCACAGCCACGTGCTGGACCGGGGTGCGCGGGTGGTCTCGGCCATGCGCTCCACCCTAGAGGGTCGGCGGGAGGGCGAGGTCACCGTGAAGACAGCGTGCGGCGGGGGTCAATAGATCCCGTCAGGGCTGACCGCACCATGGTTCTGGTCCTTGACGACCGACGAGTCGAGGGGCGGCCCGTGAGGGTCCGTGATGTAGCCGTTGCGGATGCTCGTGATGACGATCTTGTTGGTCACACGACCGATCCCGGTGGCCCCGTCCCGAAAACTGAAGAGGATGTCCGGGACACTGTTGCTCGTGCTCAGCTTCGGCATCACCGTGCCCGCGGGCAGAATCCAGGTGAGCCTGGTGGTGCGGGTGGCTGAGTTGTAGTCGGCGCGGGACAGCGATCCGTAGCTGCTGCCAGCCGTGAAACTGCGCTCGTTGGCTGCGGGGCCCGAAAGGCCGATGACATCGACGGTCACGACCAGGTCTTCGATCAGCGTGTACGAGTCGAGCGGGCTGGTCCGCGCGATCCCCAGGTCCAAGTAGGCACTGTTGAGGTACCCGTTGGCCCCACCACCGCCGTCGAACAGGATGCCGAACGGCGCCACATTCGACGCCGCGTACGCCGGGGCGTTCGAGGCCGCAGCGATCACGGGCACCGACCACAGCGCACCCTTCACCAGCATCCGGCGAGTGGCGGCCTGCGACGGGGCGGTCGAGGATCTACAGCCCGCCTCACGGCGTGCCGACGGTGCGGAGGGCGCCCCAGCTCCAGAGGCGTTCTTCTCATGACGCAGGGATCCCATGACTCCCTTTCGGTCGGTTGAAGCGCCCTCTCCCGACCGCGAGGACTACTTCCTGTTGCACAGGTCACAGTAGTGGATTCTTTTGCATGAATCCCCGCTCGTGACGCCACCTGGAGCTTCCTTCTGGCCTGGGGTTCTCTCCCATCACCCCACGAACAGCGTGTCCACCACGCGCTGCAGGTCCGTGCGGTGGGACATCTCCTCCTCGGTGTCCTTGACCTGCGTGACGTGGTCCGTGATCAGCCCGTCCGCCTCCGATCCCAGGAACTTCTCCATGGACTCCTCGGTGTTCACGGTCCACACGATGGCCTTCTTGCCGCCGGCGTGGATGCGCGCGATCCGCTCGGGGGTGGCGGCGTCCTCCTCGAGGATCAGGTAGTCGCCCACGAGCATGTCCGCCTCGCCCACGCTGAAGTAGAAGAGGTAGCCGGTCTCGATCTCCCGGTGCTTCTCCTCGATGTACTTGATGAGGTCGTAGTCCAGGGACAGCAGCACGGACTGGTCCTCCATGCCCTTCTCGCGGATGGTGCGGATGACGTCCTCCGCCATCTGGTGGTCCGCCGTGGGGCCCTTAAGCTCCACGAACATGCCGATCTTGTCCTTCTTCCCGGCGTCCAGGATCTGGTCCAGGGTGGGCACGGGCGCCTCGGCAGGCTGGCTGCCGAACTGGTTGTGGATCTTCAGCCCGGCGATCTGCTCGGAGGTCATCTCCTCCATGGTCCGGGGGTCCCCGGTCACGCGCTTGAGGTTGGGGTCGTGGTTGATCATGTACGCGCCGTCCGCGGTGCCGCGCACGTCGAACTCGGAGAACGCGGCACCGGCCTTCGCGGCGGCGTCGACGCCGGCCACGGAGTTCTCGGGGGCCAGGTCACCGCCGGTGCGGTGGGCCACGATCGCCATGTCGCGGCGCTGCGCGAAGACGTCGTCGAAGTTCGCCGCGAGCAGCGCGGCCAGGCCCACGCACAGCGCCACCACCACGGCCACGATCCCCACGAGCAGGCCGGTACGACGCCGCGGGGCCCGGCCCTCGGCCTGCTGGACGTCCTCGGCGGTGGGGGTCGGGGTGAACGGGGAGGAGCCGGCGCGCCGTTTCTCGTCCTTGGCCGACTCCTTCACCCGCGGGGCGGCCACCACGAAGAACGCCGTCTACACGAAGATCGCGAAGGGCGCCAGGATGAACCCAGCGACTGCGAGCACCACGGCGGCCAGCAGCAGACCGGTGAGCAGGGCGAAGCGGGCCTCGGTGCTCTGGGGCTGCATGAGCTCACCGGGCAGGGCCGCGAGCACCAGGAACAGCAGCGCCACCGCACCCGCGATCAGGAACAGCAGCAGCAGGCGGGGCAGGAGCCCCAGGAAGAACAGCCGCGCCTGCTGGCGCACGAGCCGCCACGAGAAGCGGAACCCGCCCCACACGGTGGTCCCCCGCAGCAGCACGGCGTGGAAGACGAAGATGCTGAGCACACCCACCACCGCCAGGAGCACGATCAGCGCCACGTAGCCGGTCAGGTACAGCGGATTCGCGTAGATCACGCTCGTGATGAAGTTCGGGATGCGCAGACCGCTCAGCGCGGAGAGCCCGAAGCCCATGCCCGTGAGCGGGACGATCAGCCCCACGTACACCAGGATGAGCAGACCCGCCGGCTGCAGGAACCGGGGGAAGGAGGCCAGCGCGGCCTTCAGGTCACCCCACAGCGAACCCTTCCGGTGGCCCTTGAGGCTGTCCGCGGCGATCAGCATGAGGCCGTTGATGTTGATGACGATCAGCAGGCTCAGCACCAGCAGACCCACCAGCACCAGCACCACGCCCTGCGGCGAGAGCAGGAAGGAGACGTAGTCGCCGCTGGAGATGGCGCTGCGCCCGGACCACCGGATCAGTCCCATCATGGCCAGGCGGAACAGCGGCAGGATCACCACGCCCACCAGCAGCGCGGCCAGGACCTGGTACTGCACGAACCGGCCGATGGTCGAGCGGAACCCGCCCACCAGCCCCCTCAGCGTGAGCTGCCGCGGCAGGTGCCCCGGGTTGCGGGAAGCCACGGCGGTGGACGGTGCGGGGGCGCCTGGGTGTTCGGCGGGCATGGAGTGCTCCTGAAGGGGTGGCTTCAGAGGGCAACGGCAGAGGACCGCCGCGGGACGTGCGCCCAGCCTACCCACAGGCGGGTGACATCGCTCACGAAGTCCGTGCGAACGACTGCACCGGGACGACGGCGCGGCGGCGGGCAGGTCCCGAGCTGCCGGTCCCCTACGGGGCACCCGGCACGACGCCGCGAGCGGGCGGCGAGCGCGCGGCGTCGGCCCGGCGGCGTCGCCCCAGGGACAACGTCGCGAACCCGACGGCGCGGCGTCGGGTCAGCGGCGCGGCCCTAGCTCACCTGCGCGGCAGCTCCACGAGCTGCACGTCCGTGAGCCGCCCGGCATCCGCGGTGACCCGCATGTAGGTGCAGTGCGGCTGGCGGCGGCGGTCCGTGGGCGAGCCGGGGTTCAGCAGCCGCATCCCGGAGGGTGCCAGGGTGTCCCACGGGATGTGGCTGTGGCCGAAGACCAGGACGTCTGTGTCCGGGAAGGCGGCGTCCATGCGCTTCTCGCGGCCCTGCTTGGCGCCGGTCTCGTGGGTCATGGCCCAGCGCAGACCCTCCAGCTCCCACCGGGCGGTCTCCGGCATCTCGGCGCGCAGCTCGGGGCCGTCGTTGTTGCCCCACACGCAGATCAGGCGGCGGGAACGCTCCCGCAGGGCCTCGAACGTGGCGAGGTCCACCCAGTCCCCGGCGTGCACGACGACGTCCGCTGAGTCGACCTCCCGCCACACCTCCTCGGGCAGGTCCTTGGCGCGCTTGGGCAGGTGGGTGTCGGCGAGCAGCAGCAGGGAGGCGGTCACGAGGTCGTCCTTCTCATCGTGTGGGAACGGTGGGGTCGCCCGGGAAGAGCCGGGATCCGAGCGCCACCGAGACGTACACCAGGGCGACGAGCACCGGGACCTCGATCAGCGGACCCACCACCCCGGCCAGCGCCTGGCCGGAGGTGACGCCGAACGTGCCGATCGCCACCGCGATCGCCAGCTCGAAGTTGTTGCCCGCCGCGGTGAACGCCACGGTGGTGGACCGGGCATAGTTCAGACCGGCGGCGCGGGCGCCGAACATCCCGAGGGTGAACATGACGGCGAAGTAGCACAGCAGCGGCAGCGCGATGCGCGCAACGTCCCACGGCCGGGAGGTGATGGCGTCCCCCTGCAGCGCGAAGAGCACCACGATGGTGAACAGCAGGCCGTAGAGCGCCCAGGGGCCGATCCGCGGCAGGAACCGCTCCTCGTACCACTGCCGTCCCCTGGCCCGCTCCCCCAGGACACGGGTGAGGAACCCGGCGAGCAGCGGGACCCCCAGGAACACGAGCACGGAGACCACGATCGCGCCCACCGAGAACTCCGCAGAGGTGGTGGGCAGTCCCAGCCACGAGGGCAGCACCTGCAGGTAGAACCATCCCAGGACTCCGAACGCGAGCACCTGGAACACCGAGTTCAGCGCCACCAGGACGGCGGCCGCCTCCCGGTCACCGCACGCGAGATCGTTCCAGATCAGCACCATGGCGATGCACCGGGCCAGACCCACGATCACCAGACCCGTGCGGTACTCGGGAAGGTCCGGCAGCAGCAGCCACGCGAGGGCGAACATCACCGCCGGGCCCACCACCCAGTTCAGCACCAGGGACAGCACGAGCAGCCGGCGGTCGCCGGTCACCCGGGCCGTCTCGTCGTAGCGGACCTTCGCCAGCACGGGGTACATCATCACCAGCAGCCCCAGGGCGATCGGCAGCGAGACCTCCCCGATCTTCACGGACTCGAGGACGGTGCCCAGACCGGGCAGCGCTCTGCCGAGCAGCAGCCCCAGCACCATGGCCCCGAGGATCCAGGCGGGGAGCCAGCGGTCCAGGAAGGACATCTTCCGCAGCACGGGTGAGCCGTGGGCCGCAGAGGTGGAGGGGGTGTTCGTCACCGGGTGGTTCTTCTTCCTGGTTCTCGGTTCTGGTTCTGGGAGCCCCGGGCGCTCAGCACTCGATGACGTTCACGGCCAGACCGCCGCGCGAGGTCTCCTTGTACTTGATCTTCATGTCCGCGCCGGTCTCGCGCATGGTCTTGACCGCCTGGTCCAGGGAGACCTTGTGGATGCCGTCCCCCTGCATGGACAGCCGTGCCGCGTTGATGGCCTTGACGCTCGCAATGGCGTTGCGCTCGATGCACGGGATCTGCACGAGCCCGCCCACGGGGTCGCACGTGAGCCCCAGGTTGTGCTCGATGCCCATCTCCGCCGCGCACTCCACCTGCCGGGGGCTGCCGCCCAGCACGGCGCACAGCGCGGCCGCCGCCATGGAGCACGCGGAACCGACCTCGCCCTGGCATCCCACTTCCGCACCGGAGATCGAGGCGTTCTCCTTGATCACGATGCCGATGGCTGCGGCGGTGAGCAGGAAGTCCACGATCTTGTCGTCGCACGCGTCCGTCATGAACCGCGTGTAGAAGTGCAGCACCGCGGGAATGCTCCCGGCCGCACCGTTGGTGGGGGCGGTGACGATCCGCCCGCCGGACGCGTTCTCCTCGTTCACCGCGAGCGCGTAGAGGTTCACCCAGTCCATGCCGTACAGGGGGTCGTCCCCGCGCTCGGTGGTCAGCAGCCGCTTGCGCATCTCCGGGGCACGACGCCGCACCCGCAGTCCCCCGGGCAGGGTCTTCTCCTCGCGGGTGCAGCCGTTCTCCACGCACTCCTGCATCACGGACCAGATGTGCAGCAGCTGCTCGCGGGTCTGCTCGGCGGGGCGCCACGAGAGCTCGTTGGCCGCCACGACCTGCGCGATGCTGAGGCCCTCGAACTCGCAGATGGCGAGCAGCTCGTCCCCGGTGCTGAACGGGTACCTGACGGGGGTGTCGTCCTCCACGATCTTGTCCGCACTGCTCTTGGAGTCGTCCACCACGAACCCGCCGCCCACGGAGTAGTAGATGCTGTCGCGGATCACGGCCCCGGCGGCGTCGTACGCCGTGAAGCTCATGCCGTTGGGGTGGGTGGGCAGGGACTTGCGACGGTGCATGACCACGTCCAGGGAACGGTCGAACGGGATCGCGTGGACCCCGCCCAGCAGCAGCTGCCCGGTCTCGCCGGCCAGGGCGACCTTCTCGTCCGCGTGGTCGGTGTCCACGGTCTCCGGGTCCTCGCCCATGAGCCCCAGGATCACGGCCTGGTCCGAGCCGTGCCCCCACCCGGTGGCCCCCAGCGACCCGAAGAGCTGGGAGTGGACGCGCGCCACGGAACCCAGCAGGGCGTCGTCGGCGAGGCCCGTGACGAACAGCCGCGCCGCCCGCATGGGCCCCACGGTGTGGGAGGACGACGGGCCGATGCCCACCGAGAACAGGTCTAGAACACTGAGCGCCATGGTGTGATCTCCCCACTGTCGGACTCGCGCGGCAGTGCGGATGGGCCGCCGTCGGTCGAGTGCGCGCCCGGCACGGAAGGGGGCCGCGCGCATCGTCCCCACGGTACGTGGGTCTCACATAGTGGGCAAGCGGGGCCGACGGCGCGCAGGTCCTGTCAGAACTCCCAGTCCGCGTCCGTGGTGTCCTCCCCCTTGCCCATCACGTAGCTGGAGCCGGAGCCGCTGAAGAAGTCGTGGTTCTCGTCGCTGCCCGGGGACAGCGCCGCCAGGATCTCGGGGTTCACCCGGGTCCCCCCCCCGCCGGGAAGCGCTCGGGGTAGCCCAGGTTCATCAGGGCCTTGTTCGCGTTGTAGCGCACGAAGACCGCGACGTCCTCCATCAGCCCCAACGGCTCGTAGAGCGCCCCCGAGTACCGCATCTCCAGGTCGTAGAGCGTCTCCAGCAGCCCGAACGTGAACTCCTGCATCTCCGCGCGCTCCGCGGCGGTGTGCTCTTCGAGCCCCCGCTGGTACTTGTACCCGGAGTAGTAGCCGTGCACGGCCTTGTCCCGCAGGATCAGACGGATCATGTCCGCGGTGTTCGTGAGCGTGGCGTGCACCGAGAAGTGCAGCGGCAGGTAGAAGCCGGCGTAGAGCAGCAGGGACGAGAGCAGCGTGGAGGCGACCTTGCGCTTGAGCGGGTCCGAGCCCACGTAGTGCTGCAGCACCTGCTTGGCGCGCTGCTGCAGCAGGTCGTTGCCCACGGCCCACTCGTAGGCGGCGTCGATCTCCGGAGTGGTGGCGAGCGTGGAGATCACGGAGGAGTACGAGCGCGCGTGCACGGCCTGCATGAACGCGATGTTCGTGTACACCGCCTCCTCGTGCTCGGTGCGGGCGTCCTGGATCCGGCAGATCTCCCCCACCGTGGCCTGCACGGTGTCCAGCGTGGTCAGGCCCGTGAATACCCGCATGGTGAGGGTGCGCTCCTGCGGGCTCATCCGCTGCCACGCGGGGATGTCGTTGGACAGCGGCACCTTCTCCGGGAGCCAGAAGTTCGCGGTCAGCCGGTTCCAGACCTCCAGGTCCTTGCCGTCCGTGACCCGGTTCCAGTTCACCGGACGCACGCGGGCGAAGGGGTTGTGCCGGTAGGACGGCGGGGTGACGGAGTGCTGCAGGTAGGAGGCGGTGGTGCTCATAGCTCTTCCGTTCTGTGGGGTGCGGGCGGGGTTCAGAGGGCGCAGGAGACGCAGCCCTCCACGGCGGTGCCCTCCAGGGCGAGCTGGCGCAGCCGGATGTAGTAGAGGGTCTTGATGCCCTTGCGCCATGCGTGGATCTGCGCCCGGTTGAGGTCCCGGGTGGTCGCCGTGTCCTTGAAGAACAGGGTGAGGGACAGCCCCTGGTCCACGTGCTGGGTCGCGGCGGCGTAGGTGTCGATGATCTTCTCCGGACCGATCTCGTAGGCGTCCTCGAAGAACTCCAGGTTCTCGTTGCTCAGGTGCGCCGCCGGGTAGTAGACGCGCCCGAGCTTGCCCTCCTTGCGAATCTCGATCTTCGCGGCCACCGGGTGGATCGACGCCGTGGCGTGGTTGATGTAGCTGATGGACCCGGTGGGCGGGACCGCCTGCAGGTAGGCGTTGTAGGGGCCGTGCTCCATCACGGCGTCCCGGAGGTTCTCCCACTGGGTCACCGTGGGCAGGGCGATCCCGGCGCGCTCGAAGATCTCCCGGACGCGCGGCGTCGCCGGCTCCCAGGACTCGCGGACGTACTTCTCGAAGTAGCTGCCGTCCGCGTAGGCGCTGCGCGCGAAGCCCTCGAAGCTCTCGCCGCGCTCGGCCGCGATCCGGTTCGAGGCGCTCAGCGCGTGGAACGCCACGGTGCGGAAATAGGCGTCCGTGAAGTCGATGCCCTCCGCGCTGCCGTAGTGGATGCGCTGCGAGGCCAGGTAGCCGTGCAGGTTCATCTGGCCGAGCCCTATCGCGTGCGACGCCGCGTTGCCCGCCGCGACCGAGGGCACCGCGTCGATGTCCGTCTGCTCGGACACGCTCGTCAGTGCCCGCACCGCCGTCTCCACCGATCCCGCGAAGTCCGGGGCGGCCATCATCCGCGCGATGTTCAGCGACCCCAGGTTGCAGGAGACGTCCCGGCCCACGCTCTCGTAGCCCAGGGCGGCGTCGTACTCGGACGGCGCGTTGACCTGCAGGATCTCGGAGCACAGGTTGGACATGTTCACGTGCCCGGCCAGCGGGTTCGCGCGGTTCACGGTGTCCTCGAAGAGCACGTAGGGGTAGCCGGACTCGAACTGCAGCTCCGCCAGCGTCTTGAAGAACTCGCGGGCGCTGATGGTGGTGGAGCGGATGCGGGGGCGGCCCACACGGTTTGCAGACCGCGCCGCGGCGCCGTGAGGGGGGACGCGGAAAACGCCCGGTAGCTGTAATACGGGAGGCGCAGAACAAGCAGGCTCAGGTGGTTGCTACGTACCGGGCGGAGCGAGAGCAAATCCGGGAGTTCATGAAACTCGAGGACCCGGGTCACCGGGGTCAGTTCCGGGCAGCTGGACAGCACCGGGATGCCCCCGCGCCGCCGGGGGAACAGGTACGACCATGGCACCTGCGCAGCCCAGCTCCGGACCGTGGGAACGACGAACGAGGGTTGCAACTAGGGCTCTTGTGCTGGGTTACACGGAGAAGATGCGTGAGAAGAACCCGCGTCGGGGCTCTGGCTGGTGCCTGGGCGCGAGAGACTCAGGCGCTGGTTCTGGTTCCGGTGCCGGGGCAGCGGGTTCTGGGGTGGTACGGGAGCTCTGCCCGGTGAGCATGCGCAGCGCCATGCGCTCGGTTTTATTCGCGATCTGGAACGCGTCCAGAGCTCGGTGGTGTTCTTCGGCCCGTGCTTCAGCAACTTCGGCGCGCCGACGCCACTCCTGCACCTCAGCTTCCAGCTCACGGACGCGCTCGAGCAGGCGCTCGGTGTTTTCCGATCCCTCCAAGGGTTGAGCAGACGGCGCCATTGGTCTGGCCTGTGGGGGCGGTATGGAATGACCGGCCATGGAGAGAACGAAAAGGCGCCCTGAGCCTGAGGCGCGTCCTGGCGGCACTGAGGCCCTGGCAAATTGCCAGGGCCTCAGTGCCAGGTGGGCAAGATCAGGAGGCGATCATGCCGTGGGGGTCGATGATGTACTTCTCCTGCGAGCTGTTGTCGAAGTCCGCGTAGGCCTGAGGAGCATCGTCAAGGCTGATGACCTTGGTCTGCAGCATGTCCGACAGGTACGGCATGCGGTCCCACAGGATCGCCTGCATCAACTCGTAGTTGTAATGCATGATCGGCGCCTGGCCAGCGGTGATCTTCGGGGACTTGATCCAAGCGTTGCCGAATTCAATCGGGTAGATGCCGTTCTGCTCGTCCTTGGAATCCGCCAGGGGGTCAGGCCCATAGATACCGATGATGCCGGTGGCGCCTCCCGCGCGGGTAACGTCGATCACCTGGTTGATCGCATAGGCCGGATCCTCTTTGTCCGCGTCCTTGCCGATGCCGTGAGCTTCGGTGCCGACGTAGTCCACGGCGCAGTCGACCATCGGCTCGCCAAGGATCTTTTCGATCTGGTCCTGCAGCGGGACATCCTCGTTGAGGTCAACGGTTTCGCAACCGTTGCGCTTCATCAGGGCCAAGCGATCCTTGTCATGGTCTCCGACGATGATGCAGGACGCCCCCAGCAGGCGCGCAGCTGCGGCGCCGCAACGGCCCACGGGGCCGGCCCCCGCGATGTAGACAGTGGACCCGGGCTTGGCGCCAGCCTCCATGAGGCCGTGGAAGGCAGTCGGGAGGATGTCAGAGAGAAGCGCCAGATCGCGGATCTTCTCCATGGCCTGGTCACGGTCCGGGAACTTCAGCAGCTGGAAGTCCGCATAGGGAACAAACAGATACTCGGCCTGTCCGCCGTCCCAGCCGCCCAGGTTGAAGCCGTAGGCAGCGGAATCGGCGTCCGGGTTGCAGGTCTGGCAGACCTCGGTACGACCGTTGCGGCAGTTGCGGCAGCGGCCGCAAGCCACGTTGAAGGGAACCGAGACCAGGTCGCCTTCCTTCAGGAACTCGACGTCGGAGCCGATTTCCACGACTTCCCCGGTCATCTCATGCCCCATGACCATGCCTTCCGGGGCGGGGAAGGACCCGCGGTAGATGTGGAGGTCACTACCGCAGATGTTGGAAGCCACGATCTTCAGGACAACACCGTGGGGTGCCTTCTTGCCGTTGGGCATCTGGAGCTTCGGGAAGTCCAGATCCTCAACCTGCATGTTCTTCACGCCGCGGAAGACGACGGAACGGTTGCCTGCCATGTTCTTCACTCCTTCTTGAGTTCTCACACCGGGGGCCCCGGGGAGACTCGGTTCAGCCCCAGTCCTGAGGCTTTCCTCAGTGAACCACAGGTCTCTCACCAGCTGAACCAACCCCCAGGGGCATCGTGGGGAGGGATGCGTCGTGGGGAGGGAAGCGTCCTGGGGGTGGGCTTGTCCAGGCTCGTAACGGTCGTGCAAAATCAAAAAG
>NZ_BJNW01000008.1 GCF_006539885.1 Kocuria varians
ACTCAAGGTGATTGACAATCCGTTAGCCAAGCAGAAGGAGATGCTGTGGACACCAAATTCACCACCAAGTCTCAAGAAGCCCTGAGCGCCGGGGCGTCGAACGCCGCGACCGCGGGCAATCCCAACATCGAGCCCGCCCACATCCTCAAGGCCCTCATGGACCAGCGCGACGGCGTGGCCGTGGCCGTCCTGAAGGCCACCGGTGCCAACGCTGACGCCGTGTCGATCAAGGTGAGCAACATCATCCACGAGATGCCCAGCGCCTCCGGCAGCTCCACGGCCCAGCCGCAGCTGAGCCGCACCGCCCTGCAGGCGCTGCAGGCGGCGGAGACCTACGCCCGGGAGCTGCAGGACGAGTACGTCTCGACCGAGCACATCCTGTACGGCCTGGCCGCGGGGCACGACCGCACGGCGGAGGTTCTCAAGGAGGCCGGCATCACCACCGAGGCGCTGGCGGAGGCCATTCCGCAGGTGCGCGGGGACCGTCGCGTCACCAGCCCGGACCCGGAGGGGACCTTCCAGTCCCTCGAGAAGTTCGGCACGGACCTCACCGCCATTGCCCGCGAGGGCAAGCTGGACCCCGTGATTGGCCGTGACTCGGAGATCCGCCGCGTGGTCCAGGTGCTCTCGCGCCGCACCAAGAACAACCCCGTCCTGATCGGCGAGCCCGGCGTGGGCAAGACCGCGGTGGTCGAGGGGCTGGCGCAGCGCATGGTCGCGGGGGACGTCCCCGAGTCCCTGCGTGGCAAGACCCTTATCTCCCTGGACCTCGGGTCCATGGTGGCCGGCGCCAAGTACCGCGGCGAGTTCGAGGAGCGCCTGAAGGCCGTCCTGGACGAGATCAAGAAGTCCGAGGGCCAGATCGTCACGTTCATCGACGAGATCCACACCGTGGTCGGTGCGGGTGCGTCCGAGGGGTCCATGGACGCGGGCAACATGCTCAAGCCCATGCTGGCCCGCGGTGAGCTGCGCCTGATCGGCGCCACCACGCTGGACGAGTACCGCGAGAACATCGAGAAGGACGCCGCCCTGGAGCGTCGCTTCCAGCAGGTCTACGTGGGGGAGCCGTCGGTGGAGGACACCGTGGCCATCCTGCGCGGGCTCAAGGAGCGCTACGAGGCGCACCACAAGGTGCAGATCGCGGACTCCGCTCTCGTGGCCGCGGCCCAGCTGTCCCACCGGTACATCCCCAGCCGTAAGTTGCCGGACAAGGCCATCGACCTGATCGACGAGGCCGCGGCCCGGTTGCGCATGGAGATCGACTCCGCCCCGGAGGAGATCGACAAGCTGCGCCGCTCGGTGGACCGTCTGACCATGGAGGAGCTCGCCCTGGACGGCGAGACCGATCCCGCCTCGGTGGAGCGCCTGGCCGCGCTGCGTCGTGACAAGGCGGACAAGCAGGCGGAGCTGGACGCGCTCAACGCCCGGTGGGAGTCCGAGAAGGCTGGCCTGAACCAGGTCGGCGAGCTCAAGGCGCGGATCGACGAACTGCGTTCGCAGGCCGAGCGCGCCCAGCGCAACGGGGACCTCGGCGAGGCCTCCCGGTTGCTGTACGGCGAGATCCCCGCCGCGCAGAAGCAGCTCGACGCCGCCCAGGCACAGGAGGACGCCAGCGGCGTCCCCGAGGACACCATGGTCTCGGAGGAGGTCACTGCGGACGACATCGCCGAAGTCATCTCCGCCTGGACGGGCATCCCCGCCGGCAAGATGCTGCAGAGCGAGTCCGAGAAGTTGCTGCACATGGAGGAGGTTCTGGGCAAGCGGCTGATCGGCCAGCGCAAGGCCGTGACCGCCGTGGCGGACGCGGTGCGCCGCTCCCGCGCGGGGATCTCGGACCCGGACCGGCCCATCGGCTCGTTCATGTTCCTCGGCCCCACAGGCGTGGGCAAGACCGAGCTGGCCAAGTCCCTCGCGGACTTCCAGTTCGACGACGAGCGCGCCCTGATCCGCATCGACATGTCCGAGTACTCGGAGAAGCACTCCGTCTCCCGCCTGGTCGGTGCCCCTCCGGGGTATGTGGGCTACGACGAGGGCGGGCAGCTGACCGAGGCCGTGCGCCGTCGCCCGTACTCCGTGGTGCTGCTGGACGAGGTGGAGAAGGCCCACCCGGAGGTCTTCGACATCCTGCTGCAGGTGCTTGACGACGGCCGGCTCACCGACGGGCAGGGCCGCACCGTGGACTTCCGCAACGTGATCCTGATCCTCACGTCCAACATGGGCAGCCAGTTCCTGGTGGACCCCACGATGGACGAGCAGGCCAAGAAAGACGCCGTGATGGGCGTGGTGAACGCGTCCTTCAAGCCGGAGTTCCTGAACCGGCTGGACGACATCATCATATTCGAGCCGCTGAGCACCGAGGACCTCGCGAAGATCGTGGACATCCAGGTTGCCCAGCTGGCCCGCCGCCTCGCGGAGCGCCGCCTGACCCTGGTGGTCACGCCCGCGGCATGCGAGTGGCTCGGCATGACCGGCTACGACCCCGCCTACGGCGCCCGTCCGCTGCGCCGGCTGGTGCAGCGCGAGATCGGCGACCGCCTGGCGAAGGGGCTGCTGTCCGGGGCCATCCAGGACGGCGACACCGTGGTGGTGGACGTCAACCCGGACGTCGCCGAGGACGGGCTCATCGTCACGGCCGAGCGCAGCGAGTCCGACGCCTCCCGTGACAGGGATGACGACGACGTCGTGGACGCGGAGGTCGTGGAGGACTGACCCCGCGCGCCGCTGGCCCCGCGCCAGCACAGCGCGAAGCGCCGGGACAGAGGTGATCCGTCCCGGCGCTTCGTCGTGCGCACCCGCCGCTCGCCGTCGTGGCTCAGCGTCCTGCGGGAGGCTCCGGATCCACGTAGCTGTCCCCCGCGCGTAGTCGTAGTCGACGGGGCGCCCGTCCTCGTCCGTGCGCTGGTACCAGGAGCTCATGCGCTCGCCGGTGGAGTCGATGTCGGCTCCGGCGGCAGAGGGCCCCTCCTAGTGGCGGACCTCCAGAGCGAAGTCGTCACCGTGGTCTCCCATGCCCTGGCGCACGGCGTTGTCCAGGGCGGTGCGGGCGTAGCGGTAGCGCAGACTCAAGGGGTCCGTGGAGAGGTCCCGCAGGAAGGCGGGGATGAGGGCCAGCAGGATGATCGCGAAGGGCAGGGCCGCAACGGTCACGAGATCCTGAAGCCCCTGCAGGGCGTCGGAGCCTCCGACCGCGAGCATCACGGCGGCGACCCCGGCCAGGGCCACTCCCCAGAAGATCACGATCTTGCGGTCCGGCTCCGGCTTGCCCTGCTGAGACATCGAGGCCATCACGAGCGTCGCGGAGTCCGCGGAGGTGATGAAGAAGACGGCGAGCAGCACCATGATGGCGATCGGCGTGACCTGGGAGAACGGCAGGGCGTCCAGGACCCGGAACAGCATGTCCTCGGGGGACGCGGCGCCGGCAACGTCCGTGCCGGATCGCTGCAGCCAGATCGCGGTGCCGCCGAAGATCGAGAACGCGAGCACACAGATCACCGTGGGGGCCAGCAGCACCACGCTCACGTACTGGCGCAGGGTGCGACCGCGCGAGATGCGGGCCACGAAGACCCCCACGAAAGGCGCCCAGGACACCCACCACGCCCAGTAGAACAGGGTCCACGAGCGCATGAAGTCCTCGGCCTCGGGGCCCCACGAGGCGGAGAGGGCGAGCATCTGGAACATCTCCGCGAAGTAGGTGCCCACCACGGAGGGGATGAAGTTGAGCAGGAACACGGTGGGCCCGGCCACGAAGAGGAAGAACGCCACCACGGCCGCGAGCACCATGTTGAAGTTGGACAGCAGGCGGATGCCCTTGGCCACCCCGGAGACCGCGGAGACCAGGAACATGCAGGTCAGCACGGCGATGATCGCAATCAGCACACCGTTGCCCACCCGGCCCATCCCCGTGACGATCTGCAGCCCGCTGCCGATCTGCAGCGTGCCGAGCCCCAGGGAGGCGGAGGTGGCGAAGAGGATGCCCACGATCGCGAACATGTCGATGACCCGCCCGCCCACGGTGAGGTGGGCCCGCTGGCCGAAGATGGCCGACATCAGCAGCGGCCGTCCGCGCCGGTAGGCGGCATAACCCACCGCGGCGCCCACGAGCGCGTAGATGGCCCACGCCTGCAGGCCCCAGTGGAAGATGGTCTGGGCCATGGCGGAGTGCATTGCGTGGAAGCTCTCGGCCTCGGCGCGCCCCGGGGAAGGGGTCATGTAGTAGGTCACCGGTTCGTACACACCGAAGAAGATGAGGCCCACGCCCATGCCCGCGGCGAAGAGCATCGCGATCCACGAGCCCATGGAGTATGCGGGCTCCTCGCCGTCCTTGCCGAGCGGGATGCGTCCGTAGCGGGAGAAGCCCACGTAGAGCAGGAACAGCAGCACGATGGCCGCCAGCAGGGTGAAGATCCACCCGCCGTACGTCACCACCGCGTTCAGGGCGGCCGTCGAGACCGTGGTCAGGGACTCCGTGGACACCGCGCCCCAGATCACGAACCCCACGATGAGTGCACCGGCGACACCGAACGTGATCTTGTCGATGCGGTAGCGCACCCGCTGCTCCTCCACGGACACGCCGGGCACCAGGCCCGGGTGGGTGTCGTGGGGGTACCGGCCGGTGGGCCGGGGGCTGTCGTCAGGGGACGAGCTCATGGGAAACCTGCGTTCTGGTGCGGGGAAACGCGGGTGACGCCGCCCGGGCCGTCCCACTGTACCGGCCCCTTGCGGAGGCGGCGGGGAGCCGCGGATCGGCCCGGGGTGAACGGGGCCACGGGCGGTGCGCGAGACGCGGTCAAAACATGTACCCTGGACTCACGAAAAACTGACAAGACACTCCGGGGCCGTACTGTGTGCTCAACACGGCACCGCCCACCGGACACGAGACGCAGAGGGGGTCACGCCATGGGGCGCGGCCGTCAAAAGGCGAAGGCGACACGACAGGCGCGGGAGATCAAGTACTTCAGCCCGCAGACCGACTACTCGGCCCTGCAGCGCGAGCTGCGCGGCACGAAACCGTCCTCCCGAGCCGCTGACCACGAGGAAAGCTCCGACGAGGAGGACAACTATTCGTCCTACGCGGAGAAGTACTCCGACTACGACTGACCCGGCCCCGGTGCGTCCCCTCTCGTTGCTGCGCGAGCCGGAGGCCGTGATCACTCCGGGGGACAGCGGCACGACACCTCTGCAGCAGGCGCCGCAGACCTGATGGTCACCGCAGCCGTGGTGCCACACGAAGAACCGCCCGCACAAACGTGTGGGCGGTTCTTCGTGTGGGCGGGGTATCCGTGTGGGGCTCTCTGGGAGCCCCACGTTCAGCCTCAGCTCGCGTAGGAACCCGTCATGAGCACGCCGCCACCGGCCACGCCCTTGGCGCCCTGCACCCAGTCGCTGCCGTGGCGGGCCGCGTCCGGATCCACGGGACCGATGCGTCCCATGATCCAGGCGGGCAGGCCACGGGCCTCGAGGTGGGCCACGGCGGCGTCGGCGACCTCGGGGTCGACGATGGCTACCATGCCCACCCCCAGGTTCAGGGTGCGCTCCAGGTCGGGGAGCGGCACGCGGCCGAGCTCGGAGACCAGCCGGAACACCGGGGGCAGGGACCACGTGGCGCGCTCCACCGTGGCCTGCAGGTTCTCGGGCAGCACGCGGGCGAGGTTCGCCGCGAGTCCGCCGCCGGTCACGTGGGAGAAACCGCGCACGCCGTGGCCCGTGGCGCCGTCGGCCCCGTTGACCGGGAAGGCGCGCGCGAGGTCCAGCACGTCCGCGGCGTACACGCGCGTGGGCTCGAGCAGCTCCTCGCCCAGGCTGCGTCCCAGCTCGTCCACCTGGCGGTCCAGCTGCCAGCCGGCCATCTCGACCACGCGGCGCACCAGGGAGTAGCCGTTGGAGTGCAGGCCCGAGGACGCCATCGCGATGACCACGTCACCGTCGCGCACCCGCTGCGGGCCGAGCAGCTCGTCCGCCTCGACCACGCCGGTGGCGGCGCCGGCGACGTCGTACTCGTCCACGCCCAGCAGACCGGGGTGCTCAGCGGTCTCCCCGCCCACCAGGGCGGTGCCGGCCGCCTCGCAGGCCGACGCGATGCCGCGCACGATGTCCGCCACGCGCTCGGGGACCACCTTGCCGGTGGCGATGTAGTCGGTCATGAACAGGGGCTTGGCGCCCACCACCACGATGTCGTCCACGACCATGCCCACGAGGTCCCACCCGATGGTGTCGTGGACGTCCAGCGCCTGGGCCACGGCCACCTTGGTGCCCACGCCGTCCGTGGACGTGGCCAGGTATGGCTTGCGGTAGGTCGTGAGCTCGGAGACGTCGAAGAGCCCGGCGAAGCCGCCCACGCCGCCCACGACGCCGGAGGTGTGGGTCGCCTTGACCGCGGCCTTCATGAGCTCAACGGCGCGGTCCCCGGCTTCCACGTCCACCCCCGCGCTCGCGTAGGTCACGGACCGGGAGTCCTGGGGCTGCTCGGGGCTCATGCGGTGGTCTCCTCGTGCTCGAGTGCGGTGCTCGTGACGGTTGTCACGAGGTCCTCGGAGGGCTCGGCGTGGGCACCGGGTGCTTCCAGCACGGCCTTGCCGAGCCGGTCCGCCTTGGGCAGCGCGGTGGGGTAGTCCCCGGAGAAGCACGCGGTGCACAGGTTCCCGCGGGACTGCTTGGTGGCCTCGATCATGCCGTCCTCGGAGATGTAGCCGAGCGTGTCGGCGCCGAGCGAGGCGCGCACACCCTCCACCGAAATGCCGTTGGCGATCAGCTCGGCGGGGGAGGCGAAGTCGATTCCGTAGAAGCACGGCCACTTGATGGGCGGGGAGGAGATCCGCACGTGGATCTCCGAGGCACCGGCCTCGCGCAGCATCCGCACGAGTGCGCGCTGGGTGTTGCCGCGAACGATCGAGTCGTCCACGACCACCAGGCGCTTGCCCGCCACGATGGAGCGCAGTGGGTTGAGCTTGAGTCGGATGCCGAGCTGGCGGATGGTGTCCGATGGTTCGATGAACGTGCGGCCCACGTAGGAGTTCTTCACGAGACCGTGCCCGAACGGGATGCCAGCGGCCTCGGCGTAGCCGATCGCGGCGGGCGTGCCGGACTCGGGCGTGGGCATCACGAGGTCCGCCTCCACGGCGTGCTCGCGGGCCAGCTGACGGCCCATCTCCACCCGGGACTCGTAGACCGAGCGCCCGTTGATGGTGGTGTCCGGGCGGGCCAGGTACACGTACTCGAACACGCAGCCCGCAGGGGTGGCCTCCGCGAAACGGCGCGAGCGCAGGCCGTTCTCGTCGATCGCGATGAATTCCCCGGGCTCCACCTCACGCACCAGGGAGGCGCCCACGATGTCCAGGGCGGCGGTCTCGGAGGCGACCACCCAGCCACGCTCCAGGCGGCCCAGCACGAGGGGGCGAACCCCCAGCGGGTCTCGCGCGGCGTAGAGCGTGGTCTCGTCCATGAACGTGAGGCAGAACGAGCCGACGAGCTGCGGCAGCAGCTTCATGGCCGCTTCCTCGAGTGAGTTCAGGGGATGCTCGGCGAGCAGGGCGGTGATCAGCGCGGTGTCCGTGGTGTTGCCCCGGGCCATCTCGCCGCGGGACGGGAAGCCGGACTTGTCCAGCAGCAGGTCGTAGAGCTCCGCGGAGTTCGTGAGGTTGCCGTTGTGGGCCAGGGCGAGCGTGCCGTGCGGTGTGGCGCCGAGCGTGGGCTGCGCGTTCGCCCAGTGGGACGCTCCAGTCGTGGAGTAGCGCGCGTGGCCCACGGCCAGGTAGCCCTTGAGCGTGTTGAGCGTGGTCTCGTCGAAGACCTGGGACACGAGTCCCATGTCCTTGTAGACCGAGATCCGCTCGCCGTCCGAGGTGGCGATACCCGCAGACTCCTGCCCGCGGTGCTGCAGCGCGTACAGCCCGTAGTAGGTCAGTTTGGAGACGTCCTCGCCCGGGGCCCACACACCGAACACGCCGCACGCGTCCTGGGGGCCCTTCTCGCCGGGGAGAAGGTCATGGGAGAGTTTTCCGTCAGCACGAGCCACGGGTCAAGTGTCTCACGCCCCGGGGTGCTCGCCACCCCCGCGGACATCCTGGACCTCCGCGGCCCCGGTGCGGGCTCGTTTTACGGAGATCCGGTCCAGCACGAGCCCCACGATCGCGCCCACGGCACCGCCGATGATCAGGAACGTCATGAGGAAGAACCCGATGATCGCCGCGCGGGTGTACGCGATCGATCCGGGGCCGAGCGCGCCGATCAGCAGCCCGGCGATCGCCCCGATCGCCGCTCCGGCGGCCAGGAACGCGGTCACGTTGGGTGCCCGGCGCACCGTGACCTCCTGGGTGGTGGTTTCGGGACGGGGTGCGCTCTCGGGGGACTCGCGGTGGACGGACGTCATGGTCTCCACGGTATCGCGCGTGCGGGGGTGATGTGTCCGGCGGGCGGGCGGGGGCACTTGCGATCTGCTGGGAGTTTTCGGCGCGTTGGCCGGACGCTGCCGAGTCCGCGGTCCGGGGTCGGTCCCCGCCGTCTCCGCACCCGGTCCGTTCCGCGTGTTGGTCTCCTTCGGGGTCCGCCCGGCAGATTCGCCCGCACCCACTCGGCGGTCTGGGCCCGGTGGCGTCAGCGGAAAAGCGGCATCCACTCGCTGAGGTCGGTGCGGGTTCCCGACGCCGCCACGCTCCCGGCGGCGACGGCGCCGGCCCAGGTCTCGGCGCCCGTGGCCAGGGACAACCACGTGGCGGCATCCGTCTCCACCACGTTGGGCGGGGTGCCCCTGGTGTGCCGGGGCCCGGCCACACACTGGGTGACACCGAACGGCGGGACACGCACCTCCACGGAGTTGCCCTCCGCGCGGGTGCCGAGCTCCTCGAGGCAGTAGCGCACGGCGGTGGCCACGGTGCGGCGGTCGGCGGCCTCCGGGTCCTCCCGCCAGCGGGCGAGGGCCAGGGTGCCGTCAGCGGGGTCGATCCTGCGTCGCATCACGGCGGGCCTCAGACCAGCAGGTCCTGCAGGGCCGGCGCGAGCTCAACGGCGCCCACGGGCTTTCCCGCCCCCGTGATCGGCTGTGTGACGAGATCAAGGACGCGGGCGGCGTCGGCCTCGGAGATCGCCCCGGTGTGGGCGAGCAGGGTGAGGCCCACGAGGGAGTTGGCGCGCGAGGAGCCGTCGAGCATCTTGATGGCCACGGACCATCCGGCCCGGGTGCCGAGGCCGAGCACGCCCTCCGCGCCGAGCTTGGTGATCACGTCCAGCTCCTGCATGATCACCGTGTTGGAGCGCCCCGGTCCCTGCACGTACTCCGGGTAGTCGAGCATCGAGGTGGCCACGGTCGCGGCGCGGGCGTCTGCCTGGATGTTGCGGGCCGCCCGGCCGAGCGTGGAGTACATACGTGCGAGTCCCTTGAGGCTGATGGCCGGCAGCGGTGCGCCGCAGCCGTCCACCCCCACGTGGGCGGGGGCCTCGCCGGCGAACTCCTCGACCGTCTCCAGCACGAGCCGCTGCAGCGGGTGCTCGGGGTCCAGGTAGGTGTCCGTCGGCCAGCCGTTGGTCACGCAGGCGAGCAGGAACGCGGCGTGCTTGCCGGAGCAGTTCATGCACATGCGGTTCTGGCCGCGCTCCGTGCGGACCAGCCACGCGCGGGTGTCCTCGTCCTGGGGCCAGTCCGGCGGGCACTGCAGGGCCTCGGGGCCGAGCCCGGCGGCCTTGAGGATCGAGCTGACGGCATCGAGGTGGTCGAAGGTCCCGGTGTGGGACGCCGCGGCGATGGCCACCTGCTCGCCGCGCAGCGCGGCCCCCGCCTTCATGGCGGCGACCGCCTGGAACGGCTTGAGCGTGGAGCGCGGGAAGATCAGCTCCTCGGGTGCGCCCACGGAGAGGGCCACGGAGCCGTCCGGGGCGAG
Organism: Kocuria varians; assembly: GCF_006539885.1. Classification (GTDB taxonomy): domain Bacteria; phylum Actinomycetota; class Actinomycetes; order Actinomycetales; family Micrococcaceae; genus Kocuria; species Kocuria varians. The sequence continues at coordinate 9,870 of NZ_BJNW01000008.1, forward strand.
CACCACGGCCGAGCCGCGGTGGCGGGACTCCACGAAGCCGCTGCGCTGCACCACGGCGAGATCCACGGCCTGATCCGAGCTGAAAGTCTGCATGGGCCCAGTATGTCAGCGTCGTGGGGTGCAATCGTTGCCCGCCCGGGCCCGGTGGCCGATACGCTGAGCCGGTGAAGGTTTTGGTGGTGGGCCCCGGCGGCCGCGAGCACGCGATGATCACGTCCCTCCTGCGGGACCCGCACGTCAGCGAGGTCCACGCGGCCCCCGGCAACGCCGGGATCGCGCAGGACGTTCCGGTGCACCCGCTCAACGCACAGGATCCGGAGGCAGTGGTGGCCCTGGCCCGCGAGCTCTCGGCGGACCTCGTGGTCGTGGGCCCAGAGGCGCCACTCGTGGCGGGGGTTGCGGATGCGCTCGACGCCGCTGGGATCCCCGTCTTCGGCCCGTCCCGCGAGGCAGCCCGGATCGAGGGCTCCAAGTCGTTCGCCAAGGAGATCATGGCCGCGGCGGGTGTTCCCACGGCGCGCGCCGTCGCCACGTCGGACATGACGCAGGTGCGCGAGGCGCTCGAGCTCTTCGGCGCCCCCCACGTGGTCAAGGACGACGGCCTGGCGGCGGGCAAGGGAGTGGTGGTCACCCAGGATCGCGACCGCGCGGAGGCACACGCCCGGGAGTGCCTCGACGCCGGCGGCTCCGTAGTTGTCGAGGAGTTCCTGGACGGCCCCGAGGTCTCGCTGTTCGTGCTCAGCGACGGCGAGCACGTGGTGCCTCTGCAGCCCGCGCAGGACTTCAAGCGCGTGCGCGACGGGGACGAGGGCCCGAACACCGGCGGCATGGGTGCCTACACCCCGCTGGACTGGCTGCCCGAGGACTTCACCCGGGAGGTCGTGGAGCGCGTGGCCCGGCCCGTGGTGAACGAGCTGCGCCGCAGGGGCACACCGTTCACGGGCGTGCTCTACTGCGGTCTGGCGCTCACGCCCCGGGGCGTGCAGGTGATCGAGTTCAACGCGCGCTTCGGTGACCCGGAGACCCAGTCCGTGCTCGCGGTGCTCGAGACCCCACTGGGGCAGCTGCTGCTCGACGCCGCCCAGGGCCGCCTCTCCGAGGACCGCCCGCTGGAGTGGGCGCAGGGCTCCTCGGTGACCATCGTGCTCGCCGCCCACAACTACCCCGGCGCCCCGCGCAAGGGTGACGTGATCTCGGGTCTCGAGGACGTCTCCCAGGACCCGGACACCTGGGTGATCCACGCGGGCACCGAGCGCGACGACGCCGGGCACCTCGTCTCGGCCGGTGGTCGCGTGCTCGCGGTGGTCTCGCGTGGTGCGGATCTGCGGGAGGCCCGCGAGCGCGGTTATCGTGGGGTCGGGCGCATCACCCTGGACGGGTCGCACTACCGCACGGACATCGCCCTGGCCGCGGCGGAGGGGCGGGTCACCGTCCCGGCGTCGTCGAAGACCGCAGGCCCGGGTTCTGAAGACCCGGGCGCCGTCGCCGATCCGGACGGTCGCACCGAGCCCAGCACAGCAGAGGAGCAGGCATGAGCGAGCACGGCACACCTCCCGAGATCCCGGGCTGGAAGCACGTCTACTCCGGGAAGGTGCGTGAGCTCTACGTCCCGGACGAGTCCCGGCTCAGCGCCACCGGCGTGGCTCTGCACAACGACGCCGAGTACCGCGCGGGCGCGGTGCTGGTGGTCGCGAGCGACCGGATCTCCGCGTTCGACCAGGTGCTGCCCACCGAGATCCCGCACAAGGGCACGATCCTCACGCAGCTGTCCCTGTGGTGGTTCGAGCAGCTGGACGGGATCCCCAACCACATCCTCACCACGGACGTGCACGAGTCCGTGCGCGGTCGCGCCGTGGTGTGCAAGAACCTGTCGATGTTCCCCGTGGAGAACATCGTGCGCGGCTACCTCACGGGCTCGGGGCTGAAGGACTACCGCGCTACCGGTTCCGTGTGCGGGATCGAGCTGCCGGACGGGCTGCGGGACGGCGACCGCCTGGAGCAGCCCATCTTCACCCCCACGGGCAAGGCGGAGCTGGGCGAGCACGACGAGCCCATCACCTACCAGGAGATGGCCAACGTGGTCGGCAACTCCGTGGCGGACCGGCTGCGGGAGCTCTCCCTGAAGATCTACACTCGCGCCGAACGGATCGCACGGGAGCGCGGGATCATCGTCGCGGACACCAAGGTGGAGTTCGGCCTGGACTCCTACCGCGGGGCCATCACCCTGGGGGACGAGGTCCTCACCCCGGACTCCTCGCGGTTCTGGGATCTGGAGACCTACCGCCCCGGTCAGCCCCAGCCCTCCTTCGACAAGCAGTACGTGCGCGACTGGCTGCGCTCGGACGAGTCCGGCTGGGACGGCAACGGTCCCGTTCCCGAGCTGCCCGAGGACGTCGTCGCGCGCACCCGCGAGCGGTACGTGGAGGCCTACGAGCGCCTCACAGGGCGCGCGTTCGATCCCCGGGGCTCGTTCTTCGAGGTGGCCGGACCGCCGGAGTACTGAACCAGTTCGGCCCACCGGGCGCGGCGAACGTCCACCTGGGCCCAGTGGGCACGGGTGTCCCGCAGGGGTGTGCCCTCGCGCTCGTAGCGCTCGCGCGCCGTGATCTGCAGGTGGTCCGGCAGGGTGCCGTCCGCCCGGACGACCCGCCACCACGGCGTGCCCCGCCCCAGCTTCCCCGAGGCCATGATGCGCGCCGCGAGCCGCGGTGTGCCCAGACCGGCCAGCTCGGCCACGTCCCCGTAGCTCAGCACCGCACCCGGCGGAATGCCCACGACGACGGCGCGCACCGCCGCCACGGCCTCGTCGCCGCGCAGCGGCTCGAACGTCTCGTTCACGCGAACGGGATCCGCACGTCCAGGTGCCAGGCGGCGTCGCGCACGCCGTACTCCACGCTGCCGTCCAGCAGCGCCACACGCTCACGGATCCCGCGCAGCCCGAAGCCGGAGGTCAGCTCCCCCACGGGGCGTTCGGCCACGGCCGTGCGGGTGGAGCGCGGGGCCGGGTTCTCCGCGTGCAGGTGCACGGCCGAGTCCGCGGTGGCCACGCGCAGCGCGCAGTGAGAACCCGCCGGGGCGTACTTGATCATGTTGGTGGTGGCCTCCTGCATCACGCGCGCCGCAGTGCCGCGCACGGTCGTGGGGAGCTGCGCCGCGCCGTCGTCCAGGGCGAAGTCCGCGTGCAGCCCGGAGTGCTCGAGGCTCGAGGCGAGGGTCTGCGCGACCTCCTGCAGCGATCCCGTGGTCAGCCCGGAGGTGCCTTCGGGCTGGGGCGGGGCGGGGACGCCGGAGTCCTGCGGGCCGGGGGACTCGCGCAGGATCTGCAGCAGGATGCGCAGCTCCTGCAGCCCCGAGCGGGCCGCGGCGTCCATGGTGTCGATCGAACGGTGCAGTGCCGCGGGGTCCTGCTCACTGTGGGCCCCGGCCGCCTGCATGGTGACGAGCGTGAGCTCGTGCGCGACGACGTCGTGCAGGTCACGGGCGAGCGCGAGCCGCTCCTGCTCGCGCAGCTGCTGGTGCGTGACCTCCAGGACGGCCAGGCGCCGCGCGTTCAACCGGTACTGGGTGAGGAAGAACCGCAGGGCCACGCCGAACAGCGCGCTGATGCCCATGGGGATACCCAGCGTCCAGACGAACCGGGTGTCGTGGGAGACGGCCGAGGCCACGAGGATCCAGACCGCCGTGGCCGCCAGGTGCAGTGCGATCACCCTGCGCCGCAGCATGGCAAGGATGCCCACCGTGACGGCACACGAGGCCAGCAGTGTGGCGGCGAAGTCGTCGTGCGCCACGGACGCCGCGTAGGCCAGGAGGATCACCACAGCGCTCGCCTTCGGGGTCCACGCGAGCAGGGCCACCGCGCCGTAGCTGAGCACCGAGGTGCCCACCGCCAGGACGGCCGTGAGGGGCGTCAGCCCCGGCCACGCGGTCGAGCGCAGATCATCCAGCAGTGCGAGCGCGGCGAAGAGGGTGACGGCGATCCGCAGCCAGTTGGGCATGGTCCTCGGGGGAGCCGCGGTGAGGAGGTCGCGCGCCGAGGTCGCCGTGGTCACGGGGCTCAGTGGCCGCCCCGGCACAGGTACGGGAAGTACCCGCAGATCACGGAGGACGGGCCGGTGCGCACGGAGGCGCCGGTGTCCGCGGCGGCGGGCGCCATGGCGCCGAAGGACAGGCCACCCACGAGCATGGCGGTAAGCAGGGTCCGCACCAGCGCGGAGCGGTGCGAGCGGGCGGAATTTGCATGCGAAGTCATCGAAGTCTGAGTCATGGCACCAGTTTATGATCGCATCATGGATTTGTGCAGACTCCTCCTCGTCGATGATCACCCGCTCATGAGGGACGCGCTCGCCAACCTCTTCCGGGCGGAACCGGGTTTCGAGGTCGTCGGAGAGGCCGGCGAGGGTGCGGAGGCCGTCGAGAAGAGCGTGGCCCTGGAGCCGGACGTGGTCCTCATGGACATCCGCATGCCGGGCATGGACGGGATCGAGGCCACCGGGCAGATCGTCCAGCGCTGCCCGGACACCAAGGTGCTGGCCCTGACCACGTTCTCCACTCTGGAGTACGTGGTGCCGGCACTGCGTGCCGGAGCCTCCGGGTACCTGGTGAAGGACGCGCGCCACGACGAGATCGTCTCGGCTGTGAGCCTCGTCCGCGAGGACGAGCTGGCGCTGTCCCCGTCCGTGGCGAGCTCGCTGGCCAACAACGTGCTGGGGGACGTCCCGGTCCCGTCCGTGCGCCGCGGCAAGCGCTGGGACGCTCTCGGGCAGTCCTCGGGGCGGTGGTCCACGGGACCGCGTCCCGGAGCGCCGCAGCTCGCACCCCGCGAGCTCGAGACCCTCGAGTGGATCGCCCGGGGCCTAAACAACAGCGAGATCGCGGAGCGGATGTCCGTGTCCCACGGCAGCGTGAAGTCCTACGTCTCCCGGCTGTGCGAGAAGCTCGCGGTGCGGGACCGCGTGCAGGTGCTGATCTCGGGCATCGAGTGGGGTCTCGTGGAGCCCGCACTGCACGACGACGACGCCCCTGGCCGCCACTGACTCCCAGGGTCCGCCCAGTTTCGGGGCCAAGGTCTGGCCGTTCGGCCATGGTGGGCCCGGCGTCCGGTGCGGCACAGTGGAGGGAGGACGCCCGGAGGGGCGTCCTCCGCTGACGGAGACGGAGCGACTGTACGGCGTTCCCGTCTCCACCGGCAGCGGATCGCTGAGTTCGCGCCGGGGGCCCTCGTCCTCCCCCTGACGAGTCCCGCGAGGCCTGGATCACCTCGCGTGCGGCTCCGAGGACCCCCGACGCGTCAGCAGACCCCCGATGAGATCGGATCCGGTCCCGGCACCCTCCGACCAGGGGGTGCCGGGACGGCGCTCATCCGGCGTCCGGCCCGCCCTGCGCCGCGGGGACCGGGGCGTAGAACCCGAGGATGTGCTCGCGCAGCAGCTGCGCGGCACGCTCGCCGTCCCGTTCCACCGTGGCCTCCAGGATCTTCCCGTGCTCCCGGTGCAGACCCGCGCGCACGCCGTCCCAGTCCGGGGTGGCCGCCACGGTCTCCTGGACGTAGCCAATGGTCGCCTCGCGCAGGGAGGCCATGATCGTCTCCAGCACCACGTTTCCACCCAGCGAGGCCAGCTGGAAGTGGAACTGCGCGTCCAGGGCGTGGAACTCCGCGGCGGAGGTGGCGGGTTCACCCATCCGCTGCAGCAGGGCGGCGGCCTGCTCCAGCACGGCCGCCCGTTCGGGCACGTCCGCCGACGCCGCGTCCAGGCTCGACTGCGTCTCCAGCAGCACCCGGGTGCTCACCACGTCCGCGACCGGGAGGGATCGGGTGGCGATGTGCATCCGCAGTGCCCAGCCCAGGGCGGCGGAGGGGTCCGAGATCACGGTGGCCCCGGACTGCGGGCCGGAGCCGGTGGCCGAGCGCACGAGACCCATGGCCGCAAGGATGCGCACGGCCTCGCGCACCGAGGCGCGCGAGATGCCGAAGTCCTCCGCGAGGGTCCGTTCGGCGAGCAGCTTGTCGCCCACGCGCAGCTCTCCCGCGCGCAGCTGCCGTTCGAGCCAGTCCAGCACCACCGTGTAGGCGGGGGCAGAGCCCATGGTTCCTCCTGGGGGATCACATGCGGTGGCCCGTCACCGCTGGCAGCGGTGACGGGCCGGGAACGCTCACTGAATCTGCGGGCCTCAGGCGGCCGGCAGCATCCAGGAGAGCACGTTGGACTGCAGGAACACGAGGCAGCACAGCACGAGCAGCATGCCGAGCGACCACGGGACGACCGAGCGGAAGATGCTGGACTCCTTGCCCTGCATGCCCACCGCCGTGGAGGCGATGGCCAGCGACTGCGGGGAGATCATCTTGCCCACCACGCCGCCGGACGTGTTGGCCGCCGTCATCAGGTGGGGGTCCAGGCCCGAGCCCAGCGCCGCGGTCTTCTGCAGGTTCGCGAACAGGGCGTTGGCGGAGGTGTCGGAGCCGGTGACAGCCGTGCCCACCCAGCCGAGGACCGGGGAGAAGAACGCGAAGGCAGCGCCGAGCCCGGCCACGAAGGTCCCGATGGCCAGCGTCTGACCGGAGAAGTTCATCACGTAGGCCAGGGCGAGCACCGCCATGATCGTGAGACCGGAGAACCGCATCTTCCAGAAGCAGCGGCCGATCTCCGCAATGGCGTTGCCCATGGTGAGGCGGAACATGCCGTTGTGGTGGAACACGGAGTAGACCAGGGCCACGATCAGACCGGTGATCAGCAGCAGGGTTCCGGGACTGGAGAGCCACTGGAAGCTGTAGACGGTGCCGGAGATCGCCTCGCCCTTGGCGTTGAGCAGGTGACCGTGCAGACCGGGCCAGGGAATCTTGACGTCCGTGGCGGCCAGCGCCTTGGGCACGTTCACGCCCGCGGTCCACAGCTTGGCGACCCCGAAGATCACGACCACCAGCACGTAGGGCAGCACGGCCATCCACACGCGGCCGGGAGTCAGGACGGCCGCGCTCTCCGGCTTCTCGACGCCCAGGTCCGCGCGCACGGCGTCGGCGCCCTTGGGGCGCCAGAACCGCATGAGGACCACGGCCGCGGCGAGGCCTACAAGGGACGCCACGACGTCCGTGAGCTCGTAGGAGAAGTGCGTGGCGCACCACCACTGCGCGATCGCGAAGCTGCCGCCCACCACGAGCGCGGCGGGCCAGGCCTGCTTGAGGCCGCGGGCGCCGTCGACGATGAGCAGCAGGAAGAAGGGGACGGCGAACGCGAAGAGCGGGGCCTGGTGGCCCACGACCGCGCCGATGTGGGCGGGGCTCAGGTCGGTCAGCGTGCCGGCGGTGGTGATGGGGATGGCGATCGCGCCGAAGGCCACCGGGGCGGTGTTGGCGATCAGCACCAGGGTGGCGGCCTTGAGGGGCTTCAGGCCCAAGGCCAGGATCATGGTCGCGGTGATGGCCACGGGCGCGCCGAAGCCGGCCAGTGCCTCCAGCAGGCCGCCGAAGCAGAACGCGATCAGCATGGCCTGGATCCTCAGGTCACCGCCGCCGATGGTGTCGAAGATGGTGCGGAGGTCCTCGAAGCGCCCCGAGAGCACGGTCACCTGGTAGAACCACAGGGCCATGACCACGATCCACACGATCGGGAAGAGGCCGTAGACGGCACCCTGCGTGGCGGTGAGCAGGGCGAGCTGGGTGGGCATGCCGAAGCCCAGGATCGCCACGGCCAGGGCGACCACCAGGGAGGTCAGCCCGGCCACGTACGCGCTGGCGCGGAAGGCCAGCAGCATCACGAAGAAGGTCAGCAGGGGGAGGCAGCCCACCAGGGCGGAGAGGCCGATGCTGCCTCCCACGGCATCGGTCACGGCGGTGAAGGTGGTCACAGGATCTCCAAGGGGTGAGGGGTGGATCGGAACCGCAGTTCTCGGGGTGGGGCGGTTCTGGCCGGGGCGGTGTGCACCGTGTTCGGAACCGGTCGTAGGATAAGTGGTCAGGCCACAGTGGTCCGACCACACAGCGTACATGATCCAGGTCACACGATTAAGGCATGGCGCCCGGTGATTCGTGAGATGACGAGCGCGTCCGGCGGATGTCCGCGGCAGCGTGCGCGCATTGTTGTGATCCGGTTCACGGGCGTAGCCTGGCCTGGACGCAGAGATGGACCGAGGCAGACGATGACCAGAGCAGACGGTTGGGAGACCACAACATGAGAATCGCGCTCTTCGCCACGTGCATTGTGGATGCCATGTATCCGAAGGTGGCCCTGGCCACCGTGCGGATTCTGGAGCGGCTGGGACACGAGGTGGTGTTTCCCCAGGGGCAGGGCTGCTGCTCCCAGATGCACATCAACAGCGGGTACTTCGAGGACGCCGTTCCCGTGATCCGCAACCATGTCCGGGCCTTCACCAGCACGGACTACGACGTCGCCGTGGCGCCCTCCGGCTCGTGCGTCGCCTCCCTGGGCCACCAGCAGCCGCTGGTCGCGCGGCAGTGCGGGGACGCCGCGCTCGCCGATGACGCGGCCATGGTTGCGGAGAACACCTACGAACTCTCGGAGCTGCTCGTGGACGTGCTCGGCGTGACCGACTCGGCCGCCCAGCTGGGCTCCTGGTTCCCCCACCCCGTCACCTACCACCCGTCCTGCCACGGCATGCGCCTGCTCGGGCTCGGGGACCGCCAGAAGGACCTCGTGCGCTCCGTGGAGGAGATCGAGTTCCACGAGTTGCCGGACGCCGAGGAGTGCTGCGGCTTCGGCGGCACCTTCTCCTTCAAGAACCCGGACGTCTCCGGCGCCATGGCGGATGAAAAGCTGCGCAACATCGTGGACGCCGGTGCCTCCCTGTGCACCGGCGGGGACGCCTCCTGTCTCATGCACCTGGGCGGAGCCGCCTCCAAGCGGAAGCTGGACGTGCAGACGGTCCACTTCGCGGAGATCCTCGCGTCCACCCGCGCCAACCCGTTGATCGTGGACGGGCCCGTGGAACTGTCCATCCCCCAGCCCGGCCGCCGGTCGGCAGCCCCGGTAGGAGCCACCCGATGAGTATCACGTCCCTGGGCATGCCCGCCGTGCGCCCCGTCCACGGCCAGGGCAACCTTCACGCTCAGGTGGCCTTCCCACAGGCCGCCAAGAAAGAGCTGCAGAACGAGCAGATGCGCGCCAACATCCGGCACGCCACCCACTCCATCCGCGCCAAGCGCGCGAGAGTGGTGGGCGAGGTCCCCGACTGGCAGGCGCTACGCGACACAGGGTCCGCGACCAAGGAAATGGTCATGGCGCACCTTCCCGAGCTGCTCGAGGAGTTCGAGCGCAACTTCACCGCGCAGGGCGGCGTCGTCCACTGGGCGCGGGATGCGGACGAGGCCAACGCCATCGTGACGAGCCTGATCCAGGAGCAGGAGGTCACGGACGTCATCAAGGTCAAGTCCATGGCCACCCAGGAGATCGGGCTGAACGAGCACCTGCAGGAGCACGGCATCTCCGCCACGGAGACGGACCTCGCCGAGCTGATTGTGCAGCTGGGCAAGGACAAGCCCTCTCACATCCTGGTCCCCGCCATCCACAAGAACCGCGAGGAGATCCGCGAGATCTTCCGCAGCGAGATGACCGAGATCACGGACGAGCTCACGAGCGAGCCGCGCGTGCTGGCCGAGGCGGCCCGAAAGCACCTGCGCGAGAAGTTCCTGACCTCCAAGGTCGCGATCTCCGGAGCGAACTTCGGCATCGCGGACACGGGAACGCTGTCCGTGGTGGAGTCCGAGGGCAACGGCCGCATGTGCCTCACCCTGCCCGAGACGCTGATCACGGTGATGGGTATCGAGAAGCTGCTGCCCAGCTACGAGGACCTCGAGGTCTTCTTCCAGCTGCTTCCGCGCTCCTCCACCGGTGAGCGCATGAATCCGTACACCTCCCTGTGGACCGGTGTCACCCCCGGCGACGGGCCCCAGAACGTGCACGTGGTGCTGCTGGACAACGGCCGCTCGGCGGTGCTCTCGGATCCCGAGGGACGCTCCGCGCTGCACTGCATCCGCTGCTCGGCGTGCCTGAACGTGTGCCCGGTGTACGAGCAGGTCGGCGGCCACGCCTACGGCTCCACCTACCCGGGGCCCATCGGCGCGATCCTCTCCCCGATGCTCACCGGCATCACCTCCGAGGAGAACGCCTCCCTGCCCTATGCCTCCACCTTGTGCGGGGCCTGCTACCAGGTGTGTCCCGTGAAGATCAACATCCCCGAGATCCTCGTGCACCTGCGGGACGAGGACGTCCGCACGCAGCACGGGGAGCGCACGGACGTGGCCGCCTCAGCGCCCACCTCGACGGATCCCGCGATCACCGCGGGGGACGAGTGGCGCGAGGAGAAGTCCCTCACCGCGGACGAGGGCAACGGCGGACAGGACGGCGCGCCCGAAGAAGGGACGCTCAAGGACCTCTCCACGAAAGCGCGGCGCGTCGGCCGCCGGATGCGCGATGCCGTTCCCACGCGCGGGCTGCCCACGCAGATGGACGCGATGATGAAGGGTGCGTCCTTCGTGATGTCCTCGGGTCAGCGCATGTCCCTGGCCGAACGCGCCCTGCCTCTGGGCCGCGTGGTAGCGGGACGGGACCACGCGATCGGCTGGCTCCCCGGCATGCTGGGTGGCTGGACCCAGCAGCGTGACGTCCCCGCGCCGCCCAAGGAGTCCTTCCGCAACTGGTGGAAGAAGCACGAGGACGAGACGGCCCAGCGTCTGGATCGGGACGGCGCGACGCTTGACGCCCGGGCGGAGGTGCCCGGGTCGGATCGCTCCGCGCCCGCGGATGGCAGTGCAGCCGACCAGGGCGTTGCGTCCAGCCGGGGCAGTGCCGCCGGTAAGAGCAGTGCCGCTGGTGGTGGGTCCGCCGGTGGGGAGTCCTCCGGGGTTTCCGGAGCGAGAGCGGACGACGTCGCCGGGGGAGTCTCGGAGGCGAACGCCGACCCCACCGAGCACAACGACCGGAACGCCGGGCGACGCACGGAAGAGAACGGGGAGCAGGCATGAGCACGGACGCCAAGACCGAGATCCTGGAGCGGCTCGCGGGCGCGCTCTCGGACCATCCGCAGGCACCCGAAATCCCTCGGGCCTACCGGCGGCACTCCGAGCTGAGCCGCGAGGAGATCGTGGACATGCTCGAGGACCGGCTGCTGGACTACAAGGCCAACGTGTTCCGCGAGAGCGCGGAGACCGTGGCCGAGCGGATTGCCACCCAGCTCGGTGCGTCTGCCCGCTACGTGATCCCGGAGGGCTTCGACACCGCCCTGCTGCCCGAGGACACCGCCGCGCGCCGCGTGATCGTGGACCCCAACGACTCCCGCCGTGCCTCCGCGCTGTCCGTGCGGGAGCTGAACCGGGTGGACGCCGTGGTGACCTCCTCCACGGTCTCCTGCGCCCAGACGGGGACCATCTTCCTGTCCGGCCGCCCGGACGAGGGACGCCGCGCCATCACGCTCGTGCCGGACCACCACATCTGCATCGTGCCGCTGGACACCGTGTTCGAGCTGATCCCGGAGGCCATCGCCCGGGTGGAGCCCACCGCTCCCACCACCATGATCTCGGGGCCGTCCGCAACCTCGGACATCGAGCTCGAGCGCGTGGAGGGCGTGCACGGCCCGCGCACCCTGGACGTGATCCTGCTGGGCTGACCGGGCAGGCGCGAACGTCAAGTGCAGCTAACGCCATCTACCCATCGGTAGGTGGCGTTAGCTGCACTTAGAACTGCTCTCGCGGGTGGCTCGGAGCCGTTCTCCTTGTCGGAGCGACCGCGGGCGGCGGGGTCAGTAGCGGGGGAGGTTCGGTGCCACTGCGTCGATCCAGGCGAGGACGCCGCCGTCCAGGTGTTTCACGCGGTCCTCGCGCATCGCGTAGTCCGGGCGCAACGCCGCCAGGGCACGGGCGGAGCGGACCCCGGCCTTGCAGTGCAGGATCACGTCCCCCTCGGTCCCGGCGGGCAGCGCACGCGCACCGTCGGCAAGCAGCCGTTCCAGCGGGACCGGAACCGCTCCCGGGATGGAGACGAGCTCGCGCTCCCAGTCGTCCCGCACGTCCACGAGCGTGAACGCGGTCTCCCCGCGCTCCCGAGCGGCCAGCAGGAGGGCCAGTTCTTCCGCCTCCACGGTCTCGGCGGCGCTCGGCGCGGCGGGGTCGGTGGCGGATGGGGCCGCGGCCCCGGGCCCGGAGGCCGACGCCGCGGCGTCGCCGGGGGAGGGGATACCGCACGCCACCAGGACCTCCGAGAGGTCCGTGACCGGCTCCCGCGCGGGGTCCGGCAGCACGGTGAGGGTGCGCCAGGTCTGGGCGAGGGCGTCGTGGACGAGGACCCGGCCCACGAGCGGATCGCCCATGCCGGTCAGGAGCTTCAGCGCCTCCGTGGCCATGACCGAGCCGATGGTCGCCGGCAGGACGCCCAGCACACCGCCCTCCGCGCACGAGGGCACGGAACCGGCCGGGGGCGCCTCCGGGTAGAGGTCGCGGTAGACGGGACCGTGGCCGGCCCAGAACACCGAGACCTGGCCGTCGAAGCGCAGGATGGAGCCCCACACCACCGGGATGCCGGTGAGCTCCGCGGCGTCCGCCACGAGGTAGCGGGTGGGGAAGTTGTCGGCGCCGTCCAGCACGAGGTCGTACTGCCCGAGGACCTCCAGGGCGTTCTCGGGACTCAGCCGTGTCTCGTGCGTGCGCACCGTGACGAGCGGGTTCAGGCGTGCCACGGCGTCCGCGGCGGAGTCCACCTTGGGTCGTCCCACGTCCTGCACCGTGTGGATCACCTGGCGCTGCAGGTTAGAGACGGAGACGACGTCGTCGTCCACGATCCCGAGGGTCCCCACCCCGGCCGCGGCGAGGTACTGCAGGGCCGGTGCCCCCAGGCCCCCGGCGCCGACCACGAGCACGCGGGCGTTCTTGAGCCTGCGCTGCCCCTCCGGACCGAACCGGTCCAGCGTGAGGTGACGGGAGTAGCGCTCCAGCTCCTCCCGGGTCAGGGGCTCGCCCGGCGTCACGAGGGGCTCGAAGCGTGAGGTGGACGTCATCGGGTGGTGCTCCCACCCGCGGCGGGGTGGTCTCCGCGCCGCGCGGGCCAGTCGCCCCGCGGTGTCTCGGCGTCCGCCGGAGCGATGCGCCCGGCCATCGGGGAGGAGGCCACGGCATGCGTGCGCGGCGCGATGCGTCCCGCACCGCGCGCGAGGCGCCCCGCCTGCACCGCGTGGCGCATCGCGTGGGCCATGGCCACCGGGTCCTGCGCGCGGGTCACGGCGGAGGCGAGCAGCACGGCGTCGCACCCCAGCTCCATGGCCAGGGCCGCCTCCGAGGCGGTGCCGATCCCGGCGTCGAGCACCACCGGCACGGAGGCACGGGAGGCGATGAGCTCGATGTTGTGCGGGTTGAGGATGCCCAGTCCCGTGCCGATGGGCGCGCCGAGCGGCATCACCGCGGCGGCACCGGCGTCCTCGAGGCGCAGTGCGAGAACGGGGTCGTCCGTGGTGTATGCGAAGACCGTGAAGCCTCGGCGCACGAGCTTCTCGGTGGCGTCCAGCAGCTCCACGCCGTCCGGCAGCAGGGTGTCCTCGTCCGCGATGACCTCGAGCTTGACCCAGTCGGTCTCGAGCGCCTCGCGCCCCAGCTCCGCGGTCAGCAGGGCGTCCCGCGCGGTGTAGCACCCGGCGGTGTTGGGCAGGACGCGGATGCCGTTGCGGTGCAGGATCCCGTACAGGCTGTCCTGAGGAGCCCCGGCCCCGGCGGAGCCAGCGGCACCGGCCGACGACGCCGCCGCGTTGCCCGCTCGGCCGCCCGCCGTCGCGTCCTCCGCCGGGTGCCCTGCGACCGTGCCGCCCGAGTGCGACCGTGGGCCCGGCGTGAAGCGGCGCAGGGCAACCGTGGTCAGCTCGGTGCCGGAGGCCGTCAGTGCGCGTTCGAGCATTGCGAGGTCCGTGAGCCCGCCGGTGCCCATGATGAGCCGGGAGCCGAGCTCCACCCCCGCCACGGTGAACGGGGTGTCGTGTGCCTGGTGGTCCGTCACGGTCAGCCTCCCTGGACCGCGGTGACGATCTCCACGCCCTGGCCCGCGGTGACCGGGGTGGTAGCCCACAGGGACCGGGGGACCACGGCGTCGTCCACGGCCACCGCGATGCCCAGGGGCGCGCCGTCCGCGGAGGTGCCCCGCGCGGTGAGTTCGCGGCCCGTGAGCTCCGAGACCATGTCCCTCAGCGTGAGCCCCTCGCGCACCGGCACGGGCGAACCGTTCACGGTGGCAGTGGGGGTGGAAGAGGTGCCGGGCCCCGGGGAGGGCGCGGGCGGCGTCGTCGTGGGGTCCGTGGTCATGCGAGTCCTCCCGGGAAGTGGTCGCGGTCGGGTGTGCCGGTCTCCGCCCGCGAGTGGCGGGCGGGCGCGGTCGAGACGAGGAACTCTCCGTCCAGCGCATGGTCCTGCTGCGGATCCAGGATGCCGGTCACGAGCTCCGCGACCAGGCGCGAGGCTACAGGGGTCAGCAGGATGCCGTGGCGGAAGTGGCCCGTGCTGACCACGAGTCCGGCCACGGAGGTGCGGCCCAGGTAGGGGAGGTCGTCCGGGGTGCCGGGTCTGGCGCGGGCCATCATCTCGAGGACGTCGCAGTCGTCGATGGCGGGCAGCACGGCGCGGGCGTCGCGCAGCAGCTGGTGCACGCCCCCGGCCAGCACGGACTCCCGGCCGTCCTCGCGGCTGGTGGCGCCGAGCACCAGGGTCTGGTCCTCGCGCGGCACCACGTAGACGGGCCGGCCGAGGACCTGTGCGCGCACCGTGCGGGTCACCAGGTGCTTCTCGCCGGGCGCGAGCACCGAGTCCGGAACGCGCAGCCGCAGGACGTCCCCGAAGACGGGCCGCAGCCGCAGCTCGAGGTCCCGGGGCAGCCCGCCCATGGTGTTGGCGGTCAGCCCGGTGGCCACGACCACGGCGTCCGCGGGCAGCTGCTCGCCCGAGTCCAGGTGCACGCCGGTGACCTGCCGGTGCCCGCCGCGGGTGATGAGCAGGGAGTCGACCCTGCTGGTGAACCACCGGGCGGGACCGGCGTCCGGGACACCGCCCAGGGTCTCGACGGCCGGGGCGTTCAGCGCCTCGACCATGGCGGAGGCCAGCAGCCGCGGGTCCACCTGCCGGTCCGAGACGATCCGCACCGCTCCGGCCAGCCGGGGTGCGAGAGCGGGTTCCAGGGAGCGGGCCTCCCGCACGGAGATCTCCTGGACGTCCATGCCGGAGGCGATCTGGTGGGAGGCGAGGTCCGAGAGGGACCGGGCGTCCGCGGCGTCCGAGGCGACCACGAGGGTCTCCTCCGTGCGGTAGCCGGTGGGCAGTCCGGTGATGGCGGTGACGCGCTGCACGAACGCCGGGTACTCCGCGGCCGAGGCGCGCATGAGGGGGTAGAGGGGTTCCTGGCCGTACTGCGTCTCCGCCACGGGGGCGAGCATCCCGGCGGCGGCCCGGGTGGCGCCCCACGCGGGGCGCGGGTCCACCACGGTCACGGCGGCGCCCCGGCGTTGCAGCTCCACGGCGGTGGCCAGGCCGATCAGACCGGCTCCGGCGACGACGACGTGCTCGGGCACGTTCTCGGACATCTTTCCTCCCTCCGGCGGCATGACCCGCATCAGGTGAACGGTCGGCGGCTCACGCCCTCTCAGCCCGCTGCGGTGGTGCGTGTGACGAGTGCGGGCTCCCGTGGTGCTCCGGGGGTCGGCCACATGTGCCGACCACGAGCAAGTGTGCCCAGTCTAGCTGCGTGCCGCACGGGTGCCCCCGGGGGACTCGCGGTGAGGAGATCGCCCACCGTGCGCGTGCCCCCCCCGGTTCGTGCCACGATGGCGTCATGGCACAGACCGAGAACCCGGGCACGCGACGTCGTGCCGCCCTGCAGGACGCGCGGCTCTACGTGTGCGTCACGGCGCGGCGGGAGCGGGGTGACCTGCGCCAGTTCCTGCACGCCGCCTACGAGGGCGGGGTGGACATCATCCAGCTGCGGGACAAGTCGCTCGAGGCCGCCGCGGAGATCGAGGCCATCGAGGTCCTCGCGGAGGTCGCCCGGGAGCACGGGAAGCTGTTCGCCGTCAACGACCGCGCGGACGTCGCCCTGCTGACCGGCGCGGACGTCTTCCACGTGGGCCAGGGCGATCTCACGACCGCGCAGGCGCGCACGGTGCTGGGCCCGGACGTGGTCCTCGGGCGCTCCTGCCACTCCACGGCGCAGGTGGACGCCGCCGTGGCGGACGACGGTCTGGACTACTTCTGCACCGGGCCCGTGTGGGAGACCCCCACCAAGCCGGGTCGCCCGGCGGTGGGGCTCGAGCTGGCCGAGTACGCGGCGCAGCACGCGCAGCACAAGCCGTTCTTCGCGATCGGCGGGGTCGACGCCGCCCGGCTGCCCGCGGTGCTGGCCACCGGTGCCTCGCGGATCGTGGTGGTCCGGGCGGTCACGGAGGCCGACGACGCCGCCGCGGCGGCCCGCGCGCTGCGCGAGGCCCTGCGCGCCTGAGTTCGGCCTGTGGCGGGCGTTGTTCCGGTCCGTCAGTGGCCGGGGCCGCACTGCCCCGGGTGCTGCTCGCACCACGGGGTGACGCCCGGGAAGTGGCGCCGGTGCTCCGCGACCCAGCGGTAGGCGGCCTCCAGCGCCCGCCCGATGAGCGGCAGGCCGTAGACCCGCTCGGTCACGTGGATGCCGAGCGCAGTGTCCAGCACGACGGCGACGGCGTGCGCCCCGCCGACGGCGTGCCCGCCGACGCCCCATTCCTCGCGGACGGCCCACACAGCGGCGTCGGCCTGCTCCGGCGTGACCCCGAAACGGTCCAGGACCCCCGGGACCTGCGAGGCGTGCAACTCCACCCGGTGGCCACGGTCCAACTTCTGCGCCCAGCCCACGGCGCGGGTGCAGAAGCCGCAGTTGCCGTCGAAGACCACGTGCAGCTGAGCCGTCACAGCAGCACGCTCCCGGTCACGCACACGGTGCACCGGCCGCCCACGAGCACGTCCGCTCCCGAGGACGTGACGGTGACGAGGCCGCGCCGCCCCAGCCGTGTGCCCTGCCGCGCGACGTAGTCGGAGGGTGCGCGACCGGTGCGGATCAGCCACTGGGCGAGGCTCGCGTTGAGGCTGCCCGTGACGGGGTCCTCGTAGCCGCGGGGCCCGGGGACGAAGGCGCGGACCTCGAAGCTGTGGTCCTCGGTCCCGTGGGCGGGGTCTGCCGCCGTGAGGGAGCCGGACGGAAGAGCGCCGGACTCGCCACTGTGGAAGGCGAGTGGGAAAGAACCGGAATCGGGGGAGCCGACAGAACCGGCGGAGTCGTCCTGTGCGGCCTCACGGAGCACCGGGCCCAGGACCCCCACCTTGTGCTCGCCCAGTGCCGGAAACTCGGGCTCGAGATCGAGCACCTCCCGGTCCGAGCGCAGCAGGACCGCGGCCCAGCCGGGACCGTTGTCCACCCACTGGTGGGCCACCACGTCCGCCTCCGAGATGCCGAGTCCGGTGGTGATCGCGCGCAGGACGTCGTCCTCGAGGGGACCCGTGCGCACGGTGGGCGGGGCCTCGAAGGCGAGCGGGGCGGCGTCGTCGTTCCAGGTGGACCCCGGGGCCGAGGACGCGGCGGACGCCTCGGACACGGACGAGGGCGTCGCGGCGGGGGAGCGGTGGATGCGCACGAGGCCCGGGGCGCACTCCTGGACCAGGACGTCCCCGGAGTGCGGGGCGTTGCCGGCGGCGAGCCACGCGCGCGCGGAGCCGAGGGTGGGGTGGCCCGCGAAGGGCAGCTCACCGCTCGGGGTCCAGATGCGCAGCCGGTAGTCGGCCTCGGGCGTGGTGGGCGGCAGGACGAACGTGGTCTCCGAGAGGTTGGTCCAACGTGCGAAGCGGGCCATCTGCTCGTCCGAGAGGTCCGTGCCGTCCAGCACCACGGCCACGGGGTTGCCGAGGTACGGCTCGGCGGAGAACACGTCCACCTGTGCGAAGGGGCGGGGGCGGGAGGTCATGGGCACGATTCCACCACACCGTCACGGCGGGCGGGAGGTCTCCGTGGCGACTCTCACGGACGGCGGCAGCGGAGGGAGAAGGCCCGTCTGGATGGTGCCGGGGCATGAAAAAATCCCCTTGCTCCGGTTGCGGAGGAGCAAGGGGATTTCGGTCGGGATGACAGGATTTGAACCTGCGACCTCGTCGTCCCGAACGACGCGCGCTACCAAGCTGCGCCACATCCCGCTGTCGCACGGAGAACCTCCGCGAACAACTGCTCCAGCATAGCGTCAGGAATCCGGGAATGTGAAATCTCCCGAACCCTGCAACGGCGCGTGGCTGCCGAGTTCCCGCCCCCGTCAGCGCGTGACCCGCTCCAGGATCTGCAGCACGTGCTCGTAGGGGCGGCCGGTGGCCTCCGTGAGGGCCTGCTCGCACGTGCGGTTGAGGGAGGCGTAGGCCCCGAAGTCGCCGGAGCGGATCTCCGCGGCCTCCCGCGCGGTGGCCGAAGCGGTGAGCTCGGGGTGCAGCATCCCGCGGTCCCCGGCGTAGCCGCAGCAGCCCCAGGACACCGGCACAGTGACGTCCTCGGCGCACGCGTGGGCCACCCGTAGCAGGTCCTCGGTGATCCCCAGGTGCACGGAGGAGCACGTGGGGTGCAGCGCCAGGGAGTCGATGCGCGCGTCCTGCGGCAGCCGGGGCACCACGTGCTCGGCGGTGAACGTCACGGCGTCCACGAACGTCAGGCCCGAGTACCGGGGGTGCTCCCGGGCATGCTCCCGCATGGTCTCCAGCCCCTCGGTGCACGAGGAGGCATCGCACACCACCGGCAGCCGCCCCGCGTCCGTGGCCCGCCACAGCAGCTCGAGCGTCCGCTCGCTCATGATGGCGTAGCCGGTGGGCAGGCCCTTGGACTTCCACGGGGTGCCGCAGCACGCGGAGTCGATCCCCTCGGGGACGTGCAGCCGGAACCCGGCCCGTTCGCACACCGCGAGGAACGCCTCGGACGTGGACGGTCCCTCGCCCTGGACCGTGCCGAAAATCGCGCCGATGCAGGCCGGGAAGAAGACGGCGTCCGGCGCGGCACCGGGGCGAGCGGGCGGTGTCGTCAACCGGGAGCGGCGGCTGCCGCCGGCCGGCAGCTCGGGGCTGTAGGCGGGGACCGCATCCGCGCCGAGCGCCGCGCGGGCGAGCCGGGTCGCGGAGACGGGCAGCGCGGTGGGCAGGTGCGAGGCGAGCGTGAGCGCGAAGGCGGCCCCCGCGGACGTCGCCGCCCAGGACCGGGCCGCCGCGCCCCACGCGAGGTCCGCGACCTTCGAGTGGTTCTCCGCGCGCAGGCGCCGCACCAGGTCCCCGGTGTTGATGTGCACGGGGCACGCGGTCACGCACATGCCGTCCACCGCGCACGTCTGCAGCCCGGCGTAGTCGTACTCCCGGCGCAGCCGCGCGGCGAGCTCGGTGTTGCCGTCCGCCTCCGCCCGCGCGATCTCCCGGCGCCCGACGATGCGCTGGCGCGGCGTGAGCGTGAGGTCCTGCGAGGGGCACACCGGCTCGCAGTAGCCGCACTCCACGCAGCGGTCCACCTCGGACTCCACCGGTGGTGCGGTTTTCAGGTCGCGCAGGTACGAGCGGGGGTCGTCGCTGAGGACCACGCCCGGGTTGAAGCGCAGGTCCGGGTCGATCAGGGTCTTCAGCTCGCACATGACCTCGTAGAGCTCGTCCCCGTACTGCCGCCGGACGAACGGCGCCATGATGCGCCCCGTGCCGTGCTCGGCCTTGAGCGAGCCGCCGCGGCCCAGCACCAGGTCCACCATCTCCTCGGTGAACCGTTCGTAGCGTTCGAGCTGCCGTGGGTCGTCGAACTGCTCGTTGAGCATGAAGTGGACGTTGCCGTCCTTGGCGTGGCCGAAGATCACGGAGTCGCGGTAGCCGTGGGCGTCGAAGAGCCCGGTCAGCTCCTCGCACGTGCCGCCCAGCTGCTCCACGGGGACCACCACGTCCTCGAGCAGCGCGTTGGTGCCCTGCGGCCGGTTGCCGGCAACGGTGGTGTACAGGCCCTTGCGCACGGTCCACAGGCTCGCGCGCTCCGCGGCGTCCGTGGTCAGGGAGACGGGGCCCGTGAGGTCCAGGGTGTCGAAGGTCGCCGCCGCCGCCCGCCCCAGGTCTTGCACCGCCTCCGCGGTGTCCCCCTGGTACTCCACGAGCAGCGCGGCCTGCTGCTCCACCGGGATGTCCATGATGGCGGGCGGAGCCAGGCCGGTGCGCTGCGAGACGGCCAGGGAGGTGGCGTCGAGCAGCTCGAGGGTGGCGCAGCGGGAGCCGACGAGCTCCGGGACCGCGTTCGTGGCCGCGACCACCGTGGGGAACACGAGCAGGCCCGTGGCCACGTGCGGGTGGACCGGGACCGTGCGCAGCGTGGCGCTCGCCACGAACCCGAGGGTGCCCTCCGAGCCGATCATCAGGTGCTCGAGGATCCGCACCGGGTCCTCGTGGTCCAGGAACGTGTTGAGCCCGTAGCCCATGGTGTTCTTCATGGCGAACAGGCGCTCGACGGTCCGCACGGACTCGCGGTTGCTCCGGACACGGTCCCGCAACCGCAGCAGGCCGTGGAACAGCTCGGGCTCCCGGGCGCGCAGCTGCTGCTCGGCGTCCGGGGCGGCGGTGTCCAGCACCGTGCCGGAGGGCAGCACGAGCACCATGGACTCCAGGGTCCGGTACGTGTTGAACTCCGTGCCGCAGGCCATCCCGGAGGAGTTGTTGGCGACGACGCCGCCGACCGTGCACGCGGTCTCGCTCGCCGGGTCCGGGCCGAGCGACCTGCCGTGCGGTGCCAGCCGGGCGTTGACCTGCCGGACGGTGACGCCCGGCGCCACACGCACGCGGGCGCCGTCGTCGAGCACCTCCACACCCTTGAAGTGGCGCCGCACGTCCACGAGGAGCTGGTCCGTGACCGCCTGCCCGGACAGGGACGTGCCGCCCGAGCGCAGGGTGAGGTCCGCGCCGTGGGCCGCGGCTGCGGCGAAGATGTGCCCCACCTCGGTCTCGTCGCGCGGGCGCAGCACCGCCGCCGGGTCCATCAGGTAGTGGGACGCGTCGTGCGCGACCGCCCGCCGCTCGAGCTCGCTGCGGACGACGACGCCGCTGCCGCACTCCCGCTCGACGCGCCGGACCGCGCGCGCCGCGGGGGAGTCGGGAGCGTCCGTGGTGGACGCGGGAAGGGTGCCGGACGGTGTCATGAGTGGACCTCAGTCTGTGAGCGTGACCAGGACTGCCTGGGGCGGGCAGAACAGGCGCACGGGTGCGAAGCGGGACTCGCCGAGCCCCTGCGAGATGTTGACGGGCACACCGCGGTGGTGGATGAGCCCCTTGCAGATGGCGGGGTCCAGGTCGCAGTTGCTCACCAGGGCCCGGCCGCCCGGCAGGCAGACCTGCCCGCCGTGGGTGTGGCCCGCGAAGACGATGTCCGCGCCGTCCGCCGCGAAGCGGTCCAGGGTGCGCACGTACGGGGCGTGGGCCACGCCGATCCGCACGGCCGCGGGCGATTTCTGGTCCGCGGGGAAACCCGGGTGGCGGTCGTAGCGCAGATGGGGGTCGTCCACGCCAGAGAAGTCTACCACCGTGCCGGCCACCTCAATCCGCCGCGCGCGGTTGATGAGGTCCGTCCAGCCGTGCTCGTCGAACGCGCGGTGCATCTGCGCGGTGGGCAGCAGCACGGGCTCGTCGCCGTCGCCGCCGTTGTCCCCGCTGCGTTCCCCGGCCGTGGTGCGCCACAGGTAGCGGAAGGGGTTCTTGGGCTGCGGCGCGAAGTAGCAGTTGGACCCCGGCACGTAGACGCCCGGGAACGCGAAGAGCGGCTCCAGGATCTCCAGCAGGTACGGCAGGGCCCGCAGGTGGGAGAGGTTGTCGCCGGTGTCCACCACCAGGTCCGGCTCCAGGGCCGCCAGGGAGTGCACGAAGCGCTTCTTGGCCTCCTGGCCCGGCACGGTGTGCAGGTCCGAGAGGTGCAGGAGGCGCAGCGGCCGGGAGCCGGCGGGCAGCACCCGCACGGTCTCCTGGCGCAGCTGGAAGCGCCGACGCTCGCCGAGCACAGCCCACCCGAGGGTTCCGGCACCGGCCGCGAACAGGCCCGCCCCGGCCGCGGCGAGGGTTCGCACGGCCGGGGCGGGCCCGGAGTCCACGGTCTCCACTACTTGTTGGCGGACAGGACGCTGGCCGGGGGCTCGGAGAACGCCGAGGTGTCGTAGTTCGGCGCGACCTCCTTCATGTAGTTCTGCCACTGCCCACCGGCGTACGTGGCGCCGTCCACCCACGTGGTGCCGGAGCCGCCGGAACGGCCGCCGATGTTCAGGCCGTTCAGGGAGCGCGAACCGTACTGGTAGTTGCCCACCCAGGAGGCGGTGGCGAGACCCTTGGTGTAGCCGAGCATCCACGTCTGGGTGGAGTTGTCGGTGGTGCCCGTCTTGGCCGCGGAGGCGTTGGGCAGACCGATCGAGCGCTGGTAGCCGGAACCTCTCACGAGCACCTGCTGGAGCACGTAGTTCACACCCTGGGCGACCTCCTTCTTGATGACCTGCTTGCAGGAGTCGCCGGGGACGTCGTACGTCTTGCCCTGGGCGTCCACCACCTTGGTCACCGCGCGGGGCTCGCACATCCTGCCGTCGTTCGCGAAGGCCGAGAACGCGCGGGCCATGGTCATGGGGGCGATGTCCGCCGAACCACCGAGCAGCGAGGAGAGAACGGTCGTGTCCACGGGGTCGCCGGTCTTGCCGTCGTGGATGCCCAGCGCCTTGGTGAGCTCGCCGATCTGGCACAGGTCAAGGTCAGCCGCCATGGCGTACAGCGCCGAGTTGATGGAGTTGTAGATGCCGTAGTCCACGTCCATGACCTTCTGGTACCCCTCCTCGGCGTTCTGGAAGGTCAGGCCGTTGCCGTCCTTGCCCGGCTCGATCTTGTACCCGTTGGGAAGACAGGACGCCTTCCACCGGTAGTCCGCCGGGTAGCTGAGCCTGCGGGCGTCGATGCTCGCCTTCACGCCCTTGCCCGCGTTGATCCACTGGGCGAGTGTGAACGGCTTGAACGTGGAGCCCACCTGGAAGCCGCCGGCGCCACCCATGGACGTGTCCACGTTGAAGTTGTAGGTGGTGTTGGCCGCACCCTCCGCCGCGGAGTAGTTGGTGTTCTGCGCCATGGACACGATGTGCCCGTTGCTGGGCTCCAGGGAGATCAGGGACGTGGAGACGCTGTCCGGGTTGTTGTCCTTGGGCTGCGTCTGGTTGACCTGGGTGTCCGCCGCCTTCTGGGCCTTGGGGTCCAGCGTGGTGCTGATGGTCAGACCGCCGCGCTGCAGCGTGGCCAGGCGCTCCTCCGGCGTCTTGCCATAGGCGTCCGACTGCATGACCTCGTTCTCCACGTAGTCGCAGAAGTACGGGGCGGTCTTCGCCGCCGAGCAGCCGGAGCTCGTGGTGTGGATGTCCAGGTTCATCGGCTCGTTGGCCGCCTTGTCCGCCTCCGCGCGGGTGATGGCACCGGTCTGGACCATGGTGTCCAGCACCAGGTTGCGACGCTGCGTGGACAGTTCGGGGTTGACCTGCGGGTTGTAGGTGTTGGGGGACTGCACCATGCCCGCCAGGGTCGCGGACTGGGCGACGCTGAGCTGGGAGGCGTGGATGCCCCAGAAGTACTGCGAGGCGGCCTCGACCCCGTAGTTGGACCCACCGAAGAGCACGATGTTGAGGTAGCCCTCGAGGATCTCGTCCTTGGACTTCTCCTGCTCCATGGACAGCGCGAGCTTCATCTCCTTGATCTTGTCCACCACGCCCTTGTCGGCGCCGATGGTGCTGGCCTTCTCGCCGTTGCGGACCTGCTGGTCGATCAGGAGGTTGTTCACGTACTGCTGGGTGATCGTGGAGGCGCCCTGGCGGTTGTTGGGCCGCAGCAGGTTGTTGCCGATCGCGCGCACGATGCCCCACGGGTCCACGGCACCGTGCTCGTAGAAGGTGCGGTCCTCGATGGACAGCAGCGCGTTGCGCATGTTGGGGGAGATCTTGTCCAGCGGGACCGGGTCCCGGTTCTGGGCGAAGAACGTGGCGATCTGGGAGCCGTCCTTCGCGACCACGGTGGAGGCGCGGGACAGCGGTCCCGTCTCCATGTCCGCGGGCAGGGACTTGAACCAGCCGATGGACGCGTTGGCAGCGAGCCCGGCTGCCGCGGCGGGGGGGACCAGCAGGCCGGCCGCGACCACGCCGGCGACGACTGCAACGGCGATGAACGCCACCACGTTGCCCAGTACCGACGTGGGCTCCGAGCCCGAGTTGTTGCGTGATGCCATTGCGCCAGTGTACAAGCCGGGGCTGGGTGGGGCGCGGCATCCGGGGCCACCGCGAGGCTGTGATCTCCCCGGACGGCGGCCCGCGCGTTCTGCGGCCCCGGACAGTAGTGTGGTGGCCATGACCACTTGGGAATACGCAACCGTTCCGCTGATGATCCACGCCACGAAGCAGATCCTCGACAACTGGGGTGACGACGGCTGGGAGCTCGTGACCGTCCTGCCCGGCACGCAGGCCGCCGACACCCCCGCCGGCAACGTCAACGCCCCCACGCAGACCAACCCGATCGCCTACTTCAAGCGCCCCAAGAACTGACGGCGCGGCAGGAGCCACACCATGAGTGACAGCTACGAGGACCGGCTCGCGGAGCTCGGACTGCAGCTTCCGGAGGTCGCCGCGCCGTTGGCGGCCTACGCGCCGGCCGTGACGAGCGGGAACCACGTGTACACCGCGGGTCAGCTCCCGCTGGTCTCGGGCGCGCTGCTCGAGACGGGCGTGGTGGCCGAGTCCGGGGAGCCGGGCACGGTCTCCCCGCAGCGGGCCGCCGCGCTGGCCGAGCGCTGCGCGTTGAACGCGCTGGCCGCGGTGAAGTCCCGGATCGGGCAGCTGGAGCGGATCCGGCGCATTGTGAAGGTGACCGGTTTCGTGGCCTCCGCACCGGACTTCTACGGCCAGCCGGCCGTGGTGGACGGTGCCTCCGCGCTGCTGGGGCGTGTCTTCGGCGACGCCGGTGAGCACGCCCGCTCCGCCGTGGGCGTGAGTGTGCTGCCGCTGAACTCCCCGGTGGAGGTCGAGCTGATCGTCGAGTTCGCCTGAGCATGGGTGCGGCGGCACAGGGGGAGCGGATCTTCGCGATCCCCCCGTCCTACAGCAAGGCGGCCCGCGCCTGGATGGAGCGCGGGCTGGGGCTGCATGCCGCCACGCCTCGGCGGGGGGCCGCCACCGTCTTCGTCCGCGACGGCGACAACGGCGTGGAGACCCTGATGATCCACCGCCCGGGGCGACAGTCCATGGGCACCCTCTCGTTCCCCGGCGGAATCACGGAGCCGAGCGACGACGAGCCCCTGGACTGGCGCGGCCCCAGCTCCCCCCAGTGGGCGCACAAGCTGCTCTCCGAGGACATCGGCCAGGCCCGACGCAGCGTGGTCACCGCCGCGCGCAAGACGTTCGTGGAGACCGGCATCCTCTTCGCGGGCGCGCCCATGCACGGCGTGGCCGAGAACGTGGAGGGTGTGGACTGGATGCGCTCCCGCGAGCAGCTTGCCACGCAGGACCTCTCCTTCGCCGAGCTGCTCGACAAGCGCAGCATGGCCTTCCACAGCGAGTGCCTGCGGCCGCTGTCCCACTGGATGACCTCGGACTTCGTCCACCAGCGCGTGGACCTGCAGTTCTTCGCCGCGGCCGTGCCCGTGGGCCAGAAGGAGTCCCCGCTCGCCACGCAGCGCGACCTTGCCTGGCTGGGCTGGGTGGACGCCCGCACGCTGCTGGAGGACCCGTGGTCCACGGCCGTGCCGGAGCTCTTCCGGGACGAGTCGCAGGACAGCGCCCAGAGCGAGGACCCGTGGCACTTCGACTTCAACGAGCTCACCACGCCCGGCGTGCAGTGCGCGGTGGAGGCCGTGGCCGAGGCGAGCTCCGCCCTGGCGTTCCTGGCCGCCCGGCGGGACCTGCGGGTCAAGGTGCCGCGCCTGGACCTGCGCGATAACGAGCCGGTTCTGGTGCTCGACGCCTGAGCCCCGGTCCGGCTCTCCTGTGCGCCCGATCCGTACCGGCACGGCTCACGGAGCCGACAGGCCCCTGGGCGGGACGGCTGTTGCGACCCCGGCCCGGCAGCAGGGACGACGACGCCCGCGGCACGTGCCGCGGGCGTCGTCGTCGGAAAAGCGCAGTGTGTCAGCGCGAGCGCTGCTTGAGGCGCTGCAGGTCCAGGATGACCACGGCGCGGGCCTCGAGGCGGATCCAGCCGCGCTGCACGAACTCCGCGAGGGCCTTGTTCACGGTCTCGCGGGAGGCGCCGACCAGCTGGGCGAGCTCTTCCTGCGTGAGCTCGTGGGCCACGAGGATGCCGTCCGTGGCGGGGCGCCCGAAGCGGTCCGCGAGGTCCAGCAGGGCCTTGGCCACGCGGCCGGGGACGTCCGAGAACACGAGGTCCGCCAGGTTCTCGTTGGTGCGGCGCAGCCGGCGGGCCAGGGCCTGCAGCAGCTGGGCGGAGACCTCCGGGGAGCGCTGGATGACCTTGCGCAGGTTCTCGTGCTTGAGCCCGGCGAGCCGCGACTCGGAGACCGCGGTGGCGGACGTGGAGCGGGGGCTGGGGTCGAACAGGGCCATCTCGCCGAAGATCTCGCCGGGGCCCATGACGGCCACCAGGTTCTCGCGGCCGTCGCTGGCCGTGCGGCCGAGCTTCATCTTGCCCGAGACGATGAAGTAGAGCTGGTCCCCGGGATCGCCCTCGTAGAAGAGGGTGGCGCCGCGGGAGAGATCCACCTCGGTGATCTCCTCGGTCAGAGCGGCGAACGCCTCGTCGTCCAGGGATGCGAACAGGGGAGCGCGGCGCAGGACGTCTGTATCCAAGGTGTATCTCCTCACCAAAGTCGGGGGCGCCCCTGACGAGGGGCGCGTGCATGCTTACGTCACATCGTAACGAGTTTCACACCCGTCGTGGCTACTCAGGGGTTGTGCCGAGTGTGAACATCCGGGGAAACGCCAGCCCCCGGCACGGTCCGGGCCCTCCCACCGGCAGTGCATGATTTCTCCAGGGCCCCGCCGTATGCTCGTGCCCCACGCGCGACCGATCCCCGCGCGCTTCCCCCACCCGTGAGGACTTTCATGAGCCTGTCCCTGAACCTGCTGGACGTCGTGCTCGTCCTGGTGCTGATCGCCTACCTCGTGGCGGGCTTCCGTCGGGGGTTCTTCCGCTCCTTCGCGGCGCTGGTGGGGCTCGTGCTGGGTGCGGTCGTGGCGTTCTGGGCGGGCCCGGTGGTGGCCGCCTACGTGGACGGCACGTGGCAGGTCCCGGCCGTGCTGCTCACGGTGCTCGTGCTGCTGGGCCTCGGCGAGTACCTGGGTTCCATGCTGGGCAGCATGCTCGCGCGGATCACCGAGAAGACCGGGCTGGGCGTGGTGGACCGCGCGGCTGGTGCGGTGCTCAACGTGGCGGTGGCCGGGATCATCATGTCGCTGCTGGCGTCCCTGGTGGGGCAGATGGGTCTGCCCGCGCTGTCCCAGCAAGTGGCGTCCTCGCAGGTGCTGCGCGGGATCGAGCGGATCACCCCGGAGCCCGTGCGCAACGCCATGACCCAGACCCGCAACGCGGTGAGCGGTTCCCAGGGGATCCGGCAGCTCGACGAGCTGCTCTTCCCCTCCGAGGCCGCCCCGGACCCGAAGGACACCCCGGACACGCAGGTGGTCGCGGACGCCGGCCGGTCGGTCGTGCAGGTCTACGGCACCGCCGCCCAGTGCGCCCAGAACCAGACGGGCTCCGGCTTCGTGGCGCAGGACGGCACGGTGGTCACGAACGCCCACGTGGTGGCCGGGGTGGAGCAGCCGGTGGTCCAGACCCGCGACGGACAGGTCTACCGCGCGGAGACGGTGCAGTACGACGCCGCCTCGGACCTGGCGGTGCTGCGCGTCCCCGGCCTGCCGGAGACCCCCCTGGCTTTGGAAGACGGGGTCTCCCCGGGCGAGGGCGTCTCCTTCGCCGGCTACCCCCTGGGCGGGCCGTACACGCTGCGCGCGGCCACCGTACAGGGCGAGGCCGTGGCCCCCGTGCAGAACGTGACCACTGGGGAGACCCAGACCCGCAGCATCATCCAGTTCGCGGGCAACGTGGAGCAGGGCAACTCCGGTGGGCCGCTGCTCAACGCCTCCGGCCACGTGGTGGGCGTGGTCTTCGCGAAGGCCGTGAAGGACCAGGTGGGCTACGCGATCCCGGTGCAGCGCGTGGGCGAGATCCTCGACGCCGCCGGGGACTCCACGGCGGCCGTCCCGACCGGGCAGTGCGTGGCCGCCTGAGAGCGGCCGGGCACGGCGGCGTCGTACGGGGAGCGGTGCTCGCACCGCGGCCGTGAGGCGCGCAGGCCCGCAACCGCGGTAGGTAGGGGCCCGGCGTCGGAGGCTGGGCGGGGACGCGCCGTCGTGTCAGCGCAGACCCAGGTGCTGGGCGACGACGTCCACTCCGAGCTCGTAGCCCAGGATGCCCGCGCCCGCGATCACGGCGGTGGCCTGCGGGGAGACGAACGAGGTGTGCCGGAAGGACTCGCGCCGGTGCACATTGGAGATGTGGACCTCCACAATGGGCATCTCGCACATCTCCAGGGCGTCGTGGATCGCCACGGAGTAGTGGGTCAGCGCCGCCGGGTTGATCACGATGGCACAGGCTTCGGTGCGCGCCTGCTGGATCCACTCGACGATCTGACCCTCCCAGTTGGACTGCTCGAACACGACGTCCAGCCCGTAGGTCTGCGCACGGGCGCGCACGTTCGCCTCCACGTCCGCGAGCGTGGCGCGGCCGTAGACCTCGGGCCTGCGCGTGCCCAGGGTGTTGAGGTTGGGGCCGTTGAGGACGTAGACCGGTAGCTCGCTCATGCGTCCATTGAACACGACCCGGACGCGACGACGCCGCCGCGGGGTCTCGCGTGGGCGAGGTGCCGCGGCGGCGTCGTCGGCTCGTGGGGCCGGGGCCGTGGAACGCGGGGCGCCTACTTCTCGCCCAGGGAGTCCACGATCTGCTGCATGACCGTCTGGTCCGCCAGGGTGGAGACGTCGCCCACGGGGCGGTCCTCCGCGACGTCCTTGAGCAGGCGGCGCATGATCTTGCCGGAGCGCGTCTTGGGCAGCTCGGGGACGATCAGCACCTTCTTGGGCTTGGCGATCGGGGAGATCTCCCGGCCCACGTGGCCGCGGATCTCCTCCGCGAGGTCGTCCTTGTCCCGGCCCTCGGCGGTGGCCTGGTCCGAGAGGATGACGAACGCGAAGACGGCCTGGCCGGTGGTCTCGTCCGCGGCACCGACCACGGCGGCCTCCGCCACGGACGGGTGGGAGACCAGCGCGGACTCGATCTCCGGGGTGGAGAGGCGGTGGCCGGAGACGTTCATGACGTCGTCCACGCGACCCAGGATCCAGACGTCCCCGTCAGCGTCCCGCTTGGCGCCGTCGCCGGCGAAGTACTTGTCGCCGAACTGGCCCCAGTAGGTGTTCACGAAGCGCTCGTCGTCGCCCCAGATGGTGCGCAGCATGGACGGCCACGGCTCGCGGACCACCAGGAAGCCGTCCGTCTCGTTGGGCAGGGAGGTGCCGGCGTCGTCCACGACGTCCACGGCGATGCCCGGCAGCGGCACCTGCGCGGAACCCGGTTTCGTGGCGGTCACGCCCGGCAGCGGGGAGATCATCATGGCGCCGGTCTCGGTCTGCCACCACGTGTCCACGATGGGGCAGCGGTCCTGGCCGATCACGCGGCGGAACCAGGTCCACGCCTCCGGGTTGATGGCCTCGCCCACGGTGCCCAGCAGGCGCAGGGAGCTCAGGTCCCACTCGGCCGGGATCTCCTCGCCCCACTTCATCATGGTGCGGATCGCGGTGGGGGAGGTGTAGAGGATGCTCACGCCGTACTTCTGCACGATCTCCCAGAACCGGCCCCGGTGCGGGGAGTCCGGGGTGCCCTCGTAGATCACCTGGGTGGCGCCGTTCACGAGCGGTGCGTAGGTGATGTAGGTGTGGCCCGTGACCCACCCGACGTCCGCGGTACACCAGTAGACGTCCGTCTCCGGCTTGAGGTCGAAGACGTTCTTGTGCGTGAACGCGGCCTGCGTGAGGTAGCCGCCGGTCGTGTGCAGGATGCCCTTGGGCTTCCCTGTGGTGCCGGAGGTGTAGAGGATGAACAGGGGGTCCTCGGCGTTCTGCTCCGAGGGGGTGTGCTCCGTGGAGGCGTCCCCCACGACGTCGTGCCACCACACGTCCCGGCCGTCCTGGAAGGCGACGTCCTCGCCGTTGCGCTGGACCACGACCACGTGCTTGACGGTCTCCCCGCCCTTCTCCAACGCGGCGTCCACCGCGGGCTTCAGCGTGGTGGGCTTGCCGCGGCGGTAGGAGCCGTCCGCGGTGACCACGAGCTTCGCCTCGCCGTCCTCGATGCGCGAGCGCAGGGCGTCCGCGGAGAAGCCGCCGAAGACCACGGAGTGGATGGCACCAATGCGCGCGCACGCGAGCATGGTGATTACGGCCTCCGCGATCATGGGCAGGTAGACGGCCACGCGGTCGCCCTTGCCCACGCCCAGCGACTCGAACGCGTTCGCGGCCTTGGAGACCTCGTCCTTGAGCTGCGCGTACGTGTAGACCGCGCTGTCCCCGGGCTCACCCTCGAAGTACAGGGCCACGCGGTCACCGTTGCCGGCCTCCACGTGGCGGTCCACGGCGTTGTACGCGGCGTTGAGCGTGCCGTCCTGGAACCACTTGGCGAACGGCGGGTTGGACCAGTCCAGCACCTCGGTGAACGGGGTGGACCACGTGAGCAGGTCGCGGGCCTGGCCTGCCCAGAACTCCTCGCCCTGCTCCTTCGCCTGCTCGTAGAGGTCCGCCGTGGCGTTGGCCTGCGCGGCGAACTCCTCGCTGGGCGCGTAGCTCGTCGGCTGGGCTGCTGCGGGTTCCGGGGTCATGGTGCTCCTTCACTGGGCGTTGCTGGGCGTCATGGGCTGCTGCGTGCCACCGGGGCGGCACGTGGTGCAGTTCACATTCTGTCCCCACCTTAGACGAGGGGCGACGTCGGTCTCCATCGGGCGCGGCCGCATGTCGCCGGTGGTCGGCGGTGCCTTTCGCGCGGCCGGTTCCCCGGTTTGACCGGCACCACGGCGGCCAGCATGATCGAGGGCATGGATTCCCCCGCTGCCGCCGCCCATGTGCGGTTCGTGACCCCGCGGCACGCGCAGCAGGCGGCCGCGCGGCGTCGTCGTGCGGGGGAGGAGACCGCACTGGCGCGAACGCGGCGCGCGCGGCGGATCGAGCGCATCCTCGCCGAGACCTACCCCTACGCCGTGGCGGAGCTCGACTTCGACGACGCCTGGCAGCTGCTCGTGGCCACCGTGCTCTCCGCGCAGACCACCGACATCCGCGTCAACGCCGTGACCCCCGGACTCTTCGCGGCCTACCCCGGCCCGCGCGAGCTCGCCGAGGCCCCGGAGGAGGACGTCCAGGAGATGGTCCGCTCCCTGGGCTTCTACCGCTCCAAGGCGCGGTCCGTGCAGGCGCTCGCCGCGCGCATCGTGGACGAGTACGACGGCGCCGTGCCCGGCACGCTCGAGGAGCTCGTGACCCTGCCCGGCGTGGGCCGCAAGACCGCGAACGTGGTGCTCGGCAACGCCTTCGGCCAGCCCGGGATCACCGTGGACACGCACTTCGGGCGGCTGGCCCGCAGGTTCGGCTGGACCGAGCAGGAGGATCCCGTGAAGGTCGAGAAGGACGTCGCGGCGCTCTTCCCGTCCGAACGGTGGACTCAGCTGTCCCACGAGCTGATCTACCACGGGCGCCGGATCTGCCACTCCCGCAAACCCGCGTGCGGGGTGTGCCCCGTGGCGGACCTGTGCCCCTCGTACGGCGCGGGCCCCACGGACCCCGTGGCCGCGCGGGAGCTGCTGGGCTACGAACTGAAACCCGGGCGCGAGGAGCTGCTTGCGGGATTCATGGCGGGACGCACCCGGCGGCAGCTGCGCGCCGCGGGACACTCGCTCGGCGCGTGAAAGGACATGCGATGACTACCTCCCAGCCCTCCTCGGGCAGTCCGCAGGGCCAGCCCTTCGCCGGCGGCCCCGGGGTTCAGCCCTTCCCCGGCACTCCCCGGGACCAGCTCGTGGAGCTCGCGCGCCACGGTGACTCCGTGGTGATGCAGGACCGCGAGCCGTGGCGGATCGGCGAGCTGGACGAGGACTACCGGCACTCGGCGGTGCTCGTGCTCTTCGGCGCCCTGGACAGCGTGCCCGCCGGGTACGCGGAGCACTCGGAGGGGCCCGGCCGGGACCTCGACGTGCTCTTCGTCCAGCGCGCGGACACCCTGCGCGCCCACCCGGGGCAGGTCGCCTTCCCCGGCGGGCGCCTGGACCCGCCGGACGGCGAGATCGGCACGTTCGTGGACGTCCCCGGGGGAAGCGTCAGCGCGCCCCACGTGCGCGCCGCCCTGCGCGAGGCGCACGAGGAGACCGGCCTGGATCCCGCCGGGGTGGAGGTCCTCGGTGCACTGCACCCCGTGCCGCTGCCCGTGAGCAACCACCTGGTGACCCCGGTGATCGGCTGGTGGTGCAAGGAGTCACCCGTGGATGTGATGGACCACGCGGAGTCCTCCCTGGTCTTCCGCGTCCCCGTGCTGGACCTCATCAACCCCGCCCACCGCTACTACGCGACCGTGACCCGCGGCCCCCGCACTTACAAGTCCCCGGCGTTCGACGTCCAGGTGCCGGGCGTCCCCGGCACCGTGAGCGTGTGGGGCTTCACCGGGGTGGTCCTGGACCGCATCCTCGACCGGCTCGGGTGGTCCGTGGAGTGGGACCGCTCGGTCAAGCGGCCCGCGCCGGGGGTTGGCGGAACGACGTAGCAGTCCGCGGGATCGGCCAGTGCGCGCGTGGTGCTCGGATTCAGAACCCGGTCACGGGTTGCCCTCGAGGCGCATGGTGCGCACGGCCCGCGAGGTCGCCAGCAGCAGGACACCCAGGAGCCCCACGAGGCACACACTCGACCCGAGCGCGGTGCTCAGCCCGGCGGACACGGCGGCGCCGGAGAGCACCGGGGCCACCACGGAGGCCAGTCCGCCCACGAGTCCGAAGGTGGCGAGCACGCGTCCCTGCATACCTGGTTCGGTGCGTGCGAAGACGTAACCGAACAGTCCCCCGTTGAGAGCGGGGGAGGGCACCATGCACACCACGGCCATCAGGAACATGGGCACGGGCGTGTGGGGCAGGGCGAAGAAGCTGCCGAAGGCCACCACCATGAACCCGAGTCCCAGGATGGCCGTCCATCCTGCGGGAACGTGGTCGGTGATGACCGGGGCAATCGCGCTGCCGACGATTCCACCCACGGCAAACCCCGCCATGACCAGACCGATCTGGAATGCGGGCATCCCGTCGGCCCGCAGGGAGAACACGGCCCACGTGGTGGCGGTGAACACCATGAGGTTCACCAGCGGAGCGCTGATCAGCACCCGGAGCAGCGCGGCTTCACCGGCGAGGTGGCGCAGACTCTCGCGATACCCGGTGATGATCTGGCGGGGCAGCATGCGTTTCCGGGCGTCCGCACCTGGGACGGGCGGAGGCCCCAGATCAACGGTGATGGCACGGAGGCACAGCAGAAATCCTGCATCGCACACGCAGCGCAGCACGAACGGCAGCGCCGGGAGAACGCCGTAGAGGGCTCCCGACGTGGGGGACCCGACGATGGAGAGCGTGGCGCTTCGTGCGTGTGCCGCACCCACGGCGCGTGGGTACTCGGTGGGGGTGATCAGCGTCTTGAGGGAGCCGTCCAGCGCCGGATCCGACACGCCGGAGGCACTCGCCGCCACCGCGGTGAGGGCGACGAGCACCACGGCGAAGCCCCACGAGGGCCCCACCCCCGCCAGGGTGACGGCCACGAGGAGGGCGGCCAGGGCGACGTCGGCGGCACACAGCACCAGGACGGCACGGTGCAGGAGCCGACGGCGCGACCTGAGGTCCCCGAGCCCACCGCCCACGATCCCGGCCACGAGTTCGAGTGCCGTCAGACAGCCCGCCACCACACCGGCAACGGCCACGTTCCCGGTGGCGTCGATGACCGCCAGGGAGACCGCAAGGGTGGTGCTGGACGAGACCGTCAGGAAAGTGGTGGCTCCGAACCAGCGTCGGTAGGACGGATGGCGGAACGGGTTGCGAGAGTTCACCACTGTGCGCTGCAGAGCCTTTGCTGTGGGGGAAAGACCGCCTCAGCGTACCCGTTGACGTGTGGCTCCGGTCACTTCGCGTCCGCGTAGGACGTCACCACGGTCGCCGCCACCGGGACCTCCACGGGCACGGTGCCGAAGACCGTGCGCACCGCGTGCTCCGCGGCGGCCGTGACGATCTGCCGCACCTGCTCCGCGTGCTGCTCGGGGCAGTCGACCATGACCTCGTCGTGCAGGAAGAACACCAGGTGGGCCGCGAGCCCGGCGCGGTGCAGGTCCCGGCGGATGTGCCCGAGCCACGCGAGCGCCCACTCCGCCGCGGAGCCCTGCACTACGAAGTTGCGGGAGAACCGCCCGTGGCTGCGGGACTCCCGGGTGGCGCGGCGCTCGCCGGCCTCGGTGTCCACCGCGCGCTGCACCTCGAACCACTCGGGCCCCGGGGCCGGGGACCAGCGCCCCAGGTAGGTGCACACCTGCTCGCCGCGCTCGCCCACCCGCGCCGCGTGCTCCACGTATCCCACGGCCCGCGGGAACATGCGGGTGAGCTGCGGCATGAAGCGCCCCGCCGCCCCGGACGTCGCGCCGTACATGGCCCCCAGCAGGGCGATCTTCGCGTGGGAGCGCTCGGTGAGCTCCGCCCCGCGGGCCCGGCCCTGCTGGGCGATCGACTCGTAGAGGTCACGCCCGCGCGAGGCCTCGGCCAGAGCGTCGTCGCGCGCGAGGATCGCGAGCACGCGCGGCTCCAGCTGGGCGGCGTCGGCGACCACCAGCGCACGGCCCGGATCCGCGCGCACGGCGTCGCGGATGTACTTGGGGATCTGCAGGGCGCCGCCGCCGCGCGCCGCCCACCGGCCGGTGACGACGCCGCCCACCACGTACTCGGCGTGGAACCTGCCGTCCTGCACCCAGGTGTCCAGCCAGTGCCACCCGGTGCTCGAGAAGACACGGGAGAGCTTCTTGTACTCCAGCACGGGCGCGACGACCGCCACCCGCTGCTCCTGCGGCTGACCGTTGACGAGCGTCCACTCCTGCAGCTTGAACGCGCGGGTCGTGTCCACGTCCACGCCCGTGTTGCGCAGCGCCTTGAGCAGCTCCACGGGCGAGTCCGGGTTCAGCGTGGGCGCGGAGAGAGCCGTGCGGACCCGCTCGGCGAACTCCTGCATGCGGGCGGGGCGCTCCTCCCCGGTGGGCTCGGGGCCGAGGAGGTCCTCGAGGATCTGCCGGTGCACCCCCGGGTCCCACGGGATGCCGCGGTGGCGCATCTCCGCGGCCACCAGGGCGCCCTGAGACTCCAGTCCCAGCAACCGTTCCAGGCGCGCAGGGTTGCGGGCCGTGGCGCAGGCACGGGTCTGGGCGGCGAGTTCCGCGGCGAGCTCGGCCACCCCGGGACCCGTCTCGGACGCCACCGAGAACAGGGACCCCTGGTCTGCCGGTACCGAGGCCCGCGGGCCGGGGACGTGACGGGAATCGGAGGGTTCGACGACGGCGCGGTAGTCGAGCGGGCGCGGTTCGCCGGTCTCCGCGTCGGGAGCGCCGGAACCGGGCGCCGTCGCCGCCGTGGCGAGGATCGTGGCGCACAGGGAGAGGTCGCGGCAGCGCGTGACCCACACGCCGGCCGCAGCGAGCAGGGGCGCGAGAACGGAGGTGTCCCGCCAGGTCCACACGGGTGGTGGGACACCGGCCTCGCGCGCGGCATTCTCCCGACGGGCGGCCAGGGCGGGCAGCTCCGCATCCGCGAGTGTCAGGTCCTCACCGGCGCGCTCGCCGTCCGCGGAGACGACCCGCAGGGACCAGGTCCCGGGCTCGGCGGCGGCCACGACGATGTGCATGGGGTCCATTATGGGGCGGGGCTCCGACAGCGCTCATCCAGCCTCGGAACGGCGGTGCCGCGCCGGGAC
This sequence comes from Kocuria varians, assembly GCF_006539885.1. Lineage (GTDB taxonomy): Bacteria > Actinomycetota > Actinomycetes > Actinomycetales > Micrococcaceae > Kocuria > Kocuria varians. The sequence goes on from NZ_BJNW01000008.1 coordinate 45,912, forward strand.
CGGGCCGGTTCGTGTCCTGCCCGCTGACGGACAGCGGTTCCCGGAAGCGTGGGACGGCGTGCCGGCGGGCTATCCAGCTGCCAGGACCTCCCGGGCGTGCGCGTACTTCCGCTCCAGCCGTGCATGGGTGTCAGCGTCCAGGAGGGCGGTGCGAGCAGGGTCCGTGTTGTCGTCCAGGTCCGCCTGCTTCACCAGGCGCGCCAGGGGATCCGCGGCGACCCTCCGGTAGTAGGCGTCGCGGTCCTCGTCCGCCCGCTTGGTCATGGCATCCACCCCGGCGACGACCTCCCGCGGGAACTCCGCGCTGAGGTCCTCGAGCGTGACGGGGGTGTCCTCCACGACGTCGTGCAGCCATGCGACCACCTGAGCGGCCTCCAGCTGCTCTGCCTCCGCGTAGTGGCGGACCCGGTTCGCGACGCGGCGGGGGTGGTCGATGTAGTCGGCGCCGGTCTTGTCCGTCTGACCGTGGTGCGCGCGGGTGGCGATCTCCCGGGCGCGGTCCGTGAGCGTGCTCATGCGTTCTCCTCGACGGTGGCGGAGCGGTGGCCGCGGGCGCGTGGACGGGGAACCGTCCTCGCGGATGGTCCGTGGACACCGGGCTCCGTGCGTACCCCCACATCTACTCAGGGGTGGTGACACGCATAAGCGACCACGCGGCGTCGGCCTCGGTGATGCTGCCGCCGCGACGGTGGGAGACTCGGGGCATGACGAACGACGCGCAGCCCGAGCAGGACGTCCCCTGGGCCATGCAGCTGGTGGTGCACCGGGACCGCGCCCACCCGGCGCGGGAGGTGGACGTCGCGGAGGCGGCGGCGCGCGCCGTTGTGACCCTGCTCGCGGACGGGCGCAGCGCCCCCGGCGGCCCGTGGCACGACGCCGTGCGGACCTGGCGGGACGTGGCCATCCGCAAGCTCGTGCGGCGCGCGGACGGCAAACGCTGGGAGGACGTGCAGCTGCTCCCGGGCGTGACCGTGGTGCAGGAGGGCCCCGAGGGCCACGGCGACGCCATGGTGCGCGCCGTCGTCCCCGCGCCCGTTCAGCCGCTGCCCAAGGCGCTGCACAAGCTGCAGGTCTCCGGAACGCAGTTCCCTGACGAGGGAGCCTCGGGGAGCACGGGTGCGCTGGTGACCGTGGAGGTCGCCCCCGGTCTCGGGATCTCCAGCGGCAAGCTCGCCGCCCAGTGCGGGCACGCCGCGCAGCTCGCGTGGGAGGAGATGCCCGCCGACGTGCGCGAACGCTGGGCCGCGGACGGCTATCGACTGCGGGTCGAGTTCCCCTCGCGGCAGGAGTGGGAGAGTGTGAGCCGCCCGGTCACCGTCACGGACGCCGGCCTCACGGAGCTGGACGGCCCCACGGACACGACGCGGGCGTGGTGGTGAGGGCGTCCGCAGGCTTGCCCCGTCTCAGCCGTCCCGACGCCGCGGGGCCGGGGTGCCTGCCGCCGCTCCGGAGGCTTCCGTGGGGCGGCCGGCGCGGAGACCGCTGAGGAACCGGTACAGGTACTTCTCGCTGCGGCCCCAGTTGGTGAGTCCCAGGAGGAAGGCCGGGCGGCACGTGGCCGTGACCACGGAGCGGGTTTCAAAGAGGGGCTCCACGGCGAAGCGGATGCGTTCGCCCCAGGACCTGAACGCCATCCCGGTCGACACCTTCCCACCCTCCGCCGTGTTGAGGTCGAGTCCCAGCTCGGGGTCTTCCGCGCACACGTGCAGGACGACGACGGGCACCTCCTCCGCGGGCACGTCCACGACGGCGTGGCCCTGGGACCACGCGCCGTAGGTCGTCATCTCGAGGCCGTCCTCGTGGCGGACCTTCACGCTGGCACACCCTTGGCGGACAGGGCGATGGCCGTGTGGCCAGAGTTGAGGTCGGCAGCGGGGCGTGAGCACCGGGTTGCGCCGTCTTTCTGGCTTTCCCCTTTCCTTCGCCGGGCCGCACGGCAACCGCACTGCAGAGGGGCCCGATGACCCTGGGGAGCCGGTCGGTCCTCCACAGTCGGCCCGGTCCGCGGACGGGACAGGGCACCCGCCAGCGACTGTGGGGCCATGACGAGCGCACACACCCCGGACCCCGGCGCCCTGCTCACCGACCCGCCCCGCCGGGTTCGCCGGGCCACCACCGACGCATCCGCGGATGGCTTCCCGCCGGCTGCTCAACGAGTGGTCGCCACCAGAGACGTTGGAGCCCAGCACGCCGAGGGGTCCCACGGGACGGCACCGCGCCGACGGACCGGTGGCTCGTCTACACCGGGGTACGCAGGAAGCGCTCCCAGTCCGGGCCGCGGTGGTCCCGGGCGCGCCCGCGGCGTCCGCCTGGTCAGCTCCTCCCCGGAACTCCGCGAGGCCGTGGAGGCGGTCTGCATCGGGGTGGGGGTGCCGCTCACGGTGGCCGACGACGCCGCGGGGGCCGGGGCGTCGTCGTCGGACCTGCTGCTCGTGGACGCCGCCGTGGGCGGCCAGGCGGTGCCGCGCGGCGCCGTGGTCGTGGCGCTCGCGGACCAGCCGGAGGCGTGGGAGACCGCGGCCCGGCACGCGGCCTCCGCGGTGGTGGTCCTGCCGCACGCCGCGGCGTGGCTCGCGGAGCTGATCTCACGCTCCGCCACACCGGAGGTGGCCGTGGCACTCGGACGGGTCTACGGCGTCGTCGGCGCGACCGGGGGAGTCGGGGCCACCACGCTCGCGTGCTGGCTCGCGGCCCACGTCGCGGCGGCCGGCACCGCCACCGCGCTCATCGACGGGGACCCGCTCGGGGCCGGCGTGGACCTCGCTCTCGGCGAGGAGGCCGTGGACGGGCTGCGGTGGCCCGAGCTGAACCAGTTCTCCGGGGCCGTGGCCGCGGACCAGCTCTGGACCGCGATGCCGCGCGTGGACGAGCTGCGCTACCTCTCGTGGGACCGCCACGGCAGCCACGCGACCACGGTGCCCGCCGCCACCGTGGTCGCCGCGCTGCGCGGTGCCGCGGCCGTGCAGGTCGTGGACCTCTCCCGCGCGGACCTCGAACGGCAGGCGCGGTGGTGCGACGCCGTGGTGGTCGTGACTCCCCGCACGGTGCGCGGCGTTCTCGCGGCGGAGCACACGGCCCGGCGCTGCGGTGCGGTCCCGGCCGTCACCGTCCTGGCGGGTGTCGACGTCGCGGACCTCGAACCCCGAGTGCTCGCGGAGTCCGTGGGCGTTCCGTGCGTGGCGACCATCGCGTTCGACCCGCGGGTGCCCGAGCACCTGGACGCGGGCACCGTGCTGCGCCGCGCCCGTCGTCCCCGGCACGCGAAGGCGCTGGCCGCCATCCTGCGTGCGGTGGAGGGGCTGTGATGACCGCCGCCGACCGCCTCCACGCCCCGGACTCCAATGCTCCCCACCCCGAAACGCCCGACCTCGACGACGCCTTCGTCGCCCAGGTGCGCGAACGCCTCCTGAGCGAGGGCGGCGCGATCACGGACACCCGGATCGCCCGCGCGGTACGGGAGACCGGCCGCGTGCTCGGGGCCGTGGGTGCGGTGCAAGCCGCCCAGCACATCAAGGCGCAGCTGACCGGACTCGGTCCCCTCGAACCGCTCCTGCCCACCACCGGGCTCAGCGACGTCTACGTCAACGGCCACGAGCACGTCTTCATCGAGACCCTCGACGGGATTCGGCGCGTGCCGAGCCCGTTCGACTCGGAGGCCCAGGTGCGCGCGCTCGCGGTGCGGCTCGTGACGGCGGCGGGGCGCAGGCTCGACGACGGCCACCCGTGCGTGGACGTCCAGACGGCGGACGGGGTGCGTGTCCACGCCGTGATTCCGCCGGTCTCCACGGGCGGCACGCTGCTGTCCATCCGCTTCCGGGCACCCCAGCGGCTCTCACTCGCGGACCTCGTGTCCTCCGGGACCGTGCACCCGTTCCTCGCGGACGTGCTCACGGACGCGATGGCCGCCCGCGCGAACCTCATGATCAGCGGCGCCACCGGTTCTGGGAAGACCACGGTGCTCTCGGCGCTGCTCTCGCAGTGTCCGCCGGAGCAGCGGCTCGTGCTCGTGGAGGACGCCGCCGAGCTCGACCCCGTGCATCCGCACGTGGTGGGGCTGCAGTCGCGCCAGGAGAACGTGGAGGGCGCGGGATCGGTGGACCTCACGGAGCTCGTGCGGCAGGCCCTGCGGATGCGCCCGGACTGGCTCGTGGTGGGCGAGTGCCGCGGGGCCGAGGTGCGCGACCTGCTCACGGCCCTGAACACCGGGCACAGCGGAGCGGGCACCGTGCACGCGAACTCGGCACGCGCGGTCCCCGCACGTCTTGCCGCACTCGGATCCCTCGCGGGCCTCGATCGCGCGGCGGTGGACCTGCAGGCGGCCAGCGCCCTGGACCTCGTCGCCCACGTGAGCCGGACGCCCGCCGGCCGGCGGCTCGCCTCGCTGTGCACGCTGACCCTCGAGGACGGTGTGCTGCAGACCGTCCCCGCGCTGACCGTGGACGCGGAACACCCCGTGAAGGGCCCGGGCTGGCCCCGGCTCGCCGCGCTCCTGGCCCGGGGACGTGAGGCCTCGTGACCGCCGCCGTGGTCGCGGGCCTGCTCGTCCTGGCGGCGGTGCTGCTGGGGACGGGGTCCCCGGGCGTCCGCTCGCGGGTGCTCGCCCTGGTCGGCCCCGGTTCGGACGAGGCCGCCCCGAAGCAGCGTTTCCCGTTCCGGCCCCGCCGCGACCGGGCCGGCGAGGCCATGCAGTGGGTCACCGTGGTGCGCCGGCTCGCCGCGCTGCTGCAGGCGGGCCGACCGCCCTCGCTCGTGTTCGGTGAGCTCGCCGCCACCACGGGCCACGCGGACCCCACCTCCCGGTGGATCGCGCGGGTCTGCCGTGACGTGCACGCCGCCGCACGCGTGGGCGTTCCTGTCTCTGCGGGTCTCGGCCGGTTCTCCCGCGGAGCCGTTCCCGTGGGGGACCGCTCGCTCGCCGCCACGGCACGCTCCGTGTGCGCCCAGCTCGCGGCGTGCTGGGAGATCTCGGAACGCTCCGGCGCACCCCTCGGACAGACCCTCGCGGGGGTCGCCCGCTCGCTCGAGTCCCAGCTCGACGCGCAGGCCGCCCGGGACAGCGCCCTCGCCGGGCCTCGCGTCACCGTCAGGACCCTCTCGTGGCTGCCCGTGCTCGCCCTGGGCCTCGGAATGCTCATGGGCACCGACCCGGTGAGCACGCTGCTCACCACCCCGTGGGGACGGCTCGCGCTCGCCGCCGGAGCCGCTCTGAGCATCGCGGGCCGCGTGTGGACGCGGACCCTGCTCCACCGCGCCGAGGCGGTGACGGGCTCGTGATCGCGGCACTGCTCGTCGGAGTCCTGGGCGCGTTCGCCCTGCTGCTGTGGGTCTCTCCCGGCGCGGGCCCGATCGCTGTCCGAGGACGACGCCGCCGCGTCCCCCAGCTGCGCACGTTCGCCCGGGTGCCGTCCCCGACTACCGGGAGGACCCGACCGTCGCCGGTCGTGGTTCCCGCTCAGGTGGATGGGCCAGCCAGGACAGACGGACGGCAGTCAGAGGGGCCACCGCAGGGAGGCTCGTTGCGGGCACGGGTCACGGGAGGGGAGGCTCCTGCGCTGCCCGCGGCCGCCCTCGTCGAACTCACCGCGTGCCAGCTCGATGCCGGGCTTTCCCTTCCGGAGGCGGTCGGGGTGCTCTCGGAGAGCTGCGCCGGCGCATCACACCCTGAGCTTGCGCGGGCGGCCGCCGCCCTGCGCCTCGGCCTGTCGTGGGACACCGCCTGGCCCGAAGGGCGGGGGCTCTCCCGGGACGTCCGCGACTACCGGGACGCCCTGGAGTTCACGGCGTCGTCGGCCACGGCCTCCGCGTCGGTCCTGCGGGGCCAGGCGGAACTCGTGCGACGCGCGCAGTACCGCAGGGCTGAGCGCGCCGCCGAAGCCCTCGCGGTGAAGCTCGTGCTGCCCCTGGGGCTGTGCTTCCTGCCCGCCTTCATGTGCTGGGGCGTGGTGCCCGTGCTCATGAGTCTGCTGCCGCGGGTGTTCGGGTCATGACCGCCCGCACAGAACCCGCCGTGGCACGGGGGCGAGGACCGCCGGGCCCTCGTGCCACGCCATCGGTCACCGCCGAATCTGCTCGTCCACCACCTCAGCACCACACCACCCAAGGAGAACCACCATGTCCACGATCGTCCTTCCCGCCGTCCGCCCCGCCCACGCCACCCACCAGTCACACGACGTTCTGACGGACTCCGCCTGTGACACGGAAGCATCCGTCTGTGCCACGGAGATCCCGGTCGAGGAGGCCCTCGCACCCGTCGGCACCGCCCTCGCCCTGTCCCACGACGACCCGGACCTCGGGGCGTCGACGGCCGAGTACGCCGTGATCGTGCTGGCCGCGGCGGCCTTCGGCGGGGTCATGGCGGCGGTGCTGTCCTCGGACACCGTCTCCGGTCTGCTGCTCGGCATCATCCAGAAGGCCCTGTCCTTCTGAACATGCCTGCGCCGGTCCTCGGCCCGGCCCGGTGCGCCACGCGGGCCCGGTCCGAACACGCAGAGCGCGTGGGGCTCTCGTCGCACGGTGAGAGCCCCACGCGCTTCCAGAAAGGAGTTCCCATGCGCCATCAACCCCTCCAGGGGCGGGACGACCCCGACCACGGTGCCGTGACCGTGGAGACCGCGGTCGTGATGCCCGCGCTGATCCTGCTGCTCGCCGTGCTGCTGGCCGCCGCGGCCGCGGGCATGACCACCGTGCGGTTCGAGGAGGCCGCCCGGGCGTCGGCGCGTGCGGCGGCCCGCGGTGAGGACCTGGCCGCCGTGGAGCACACCGCGCGCGAGATCGCCGGCGACGCCGCCTCGGTGCAGGTCTACGCGGCGGCGAACCGGGTCACGGTCGCCGTGAGCGGGCCCGCCCCCGGAGTGCTCGGCCAGTGGAGCGACTGGCGGCTGCACGCGGACGCGACGGCCGCGGTGGACGCCACCGGGGGTGACCATGACGACCCCTGAGCGAGTGACAGTGCTCGGCGAATCCGCGCAGGACCCCGACGCCGGGTCCGGCACCGTGCACGGCATGACCCTGGCGGTGGTGCTGTGCTTCCTGCTCGTCGCCGTGCTGCTCGTGGCCCAGGCAGCGATCCTCACGCACCGCGCCGCGAAGGCGGCGGATCTCGCCGCCCTGGCCGCGGCCGACGTCGCCCGGGGCCTGAATCCCGGCGTCCCGTGCGACGTGGCCGCCCGGGTGGCCACGGAGAACGGCGCCCGGATCGAGGAGTGCTCCCCGGTGGCACCGGAGAACACGACGGTGGACGTCACCGCGGTGGTCGAGCTCCCCGCACCACTGACTGTGCTGGGACCGGCGACCGGTCTCTCACGGGCGGGGCCGCCGCCGGACGACCCGTGAGGAGAGGAGCAGCGGGGCGCGGGTCGGTGCCACGCCGATCGACGCGGTCTTCGGCCCTGGCGAGCCCCTCACGGCGCGAAGCGCAGCACCCCGTTGAGCAGCTTCAGGGCACCGGCCTTGTCCAGGGGGTTGTTGCGGTTGCCGCACTTGGGGGACTGCACGCAGGAGGGGCAGCCGGACTCGCACTCGCACTGGGCGATGGCGTCCCGGGTGGCGGTGATCCAGCGCTGGAACATGTCGTAGCCCCGTTCCGCGAATCCGGCGCCGCCGGGGTGCCCGTCGTGCACGAAGATCGTGGGGAGCTCGGTGTCCACGTGCAGGGCTGTGGAGAGCCCGCCCACGTCCCACCGGTCGCACGAGGCGAGCAGCGGCAGCAGACCGATCATGGCGTGCTCGGCCGCGTGCAGCGCCCCGGGGATGTCCGGTTCCTCGATGCCCATGGCGGCGAGCTGCGGTCCCGAGACCGTGAACCACGTAGCGACGGTGGAGAGCTGGCGCGGCGGCAGCTCCAGCGGTTCCTCCCCGGCCACCTCGTTGGAGGCGGTGAGCTTGCGCTGGTAGCTGATGACCTGGGTGGTCACGTCCACCTCGCCGCGGTGGATCGTGACCGGCCCCCAGCTCATGGAGTCCGCCTCGGAGCGCACCCGCACCTCCGTGACGTCACGGGCCACCGTGTAGAAGTCCGGGAACGCGCGCCGCACCGCGGCCACGTTCAGCTCCTCGTCGAGCTCCTCCACCAGGTAGGTGCGGCCCTGGTGCACGTACACCGCTCCGGGGTGCGCCTGGTAGTGGGACTGCGGGGCGCCCATGGTTCCCAGTACCGAGCCGGTGTCCGTGTCGATGATCTGCACGGGGCCGCCGTCCCCGGAGCGGATCGAGACCATGGCCGAGGGCTGCTCGGAACGGGTCCAGAACCAGCCGGTGGGGCGCCGCCTCAGGTGACCGGCTGCGGCGAGGGAGTCCACGACGTCGTGCGCGGTGGGCCCGAACAGTGCGAGCTCGTCCGGCCGCAGGGGAAGCTCCGCGGCCGCGGCGCACAGGTGCGGGGCGAGCACGTACGGGTTCGAGGCCTCGAAGACTGTCGCCTCCACGGGGACGTCGAAGATCGCCTCGGGATGGTTGACCAGGTAGCCGTCCAGGGGGTCGTCCCCGGCGATCAGGGTGGCCAGCGCGTGCTGACCCGCTCGGCCCGCACGGCCGATCTGCTGCAGGAAGGAGGCACGGGTGCCGGGCCAGCCGGCCACGAGCACGGCGTCCAGGCCCGCGATGTCGATGCCCAGCTCCAGGGCGGACGTGCTCGCCACCCCGAGGAGCCGACCGTCCCGCAGCTGCTGCTCGAGCTCCCGCCGCTCCTCGGGGAGGAACCCGGAGCGGTACGCGGCCACGCGGTGCCCGAGGGAGGCGTCCACCTCCTCGAGCTGCCGGTGGGCGTTCTGGGCGATGGTCTCGGCACCGCGGCGCGAACGGATGAAGGCGATGGTGCGGATCTGGCGCAGCACCAGGTCGGTGAGCATGTCGGAGGCCTCGGCCGTGACGGTACGACGCCGCGGCGCCCCGTTGTCGGAGCCGCCCGGGGACTGCTCGGGCTCCCACAGCACCACGGTGCGGGAGCCGCGCGGAGAGGTGTCGTGCTCCACGGCGGTGACCTCCGCGGGATCCGCGCCGATCAGCTTGGCGAAGGACTCCTGCGGGGACGCGCTGGTGGCGGACGCCCCGATGAACTGGGGGGACGCCCCGTAGTGGGCCGCGATCCGTGTGAGGCGTCGCAGCAGCACCGCCACGTGCGAGCCGAAGACCCCGCGGTACGAGTGGGCCTCGTCCACGATCACGTACCGCAGCCGCCGGAAGAACCGGGACCACCCCGCGTGGTGCGGCAGGATCGCGTGGTGCAGCATGTCCGGGTTGCACAGGATCACGTCCGCGTGCTCACGGATCCAGCGCCGCTCGGAGGGGTCGGTGTCGCCGTCGTAGGTGGCGCTGCGGACGTCCTCGAAGTGCAGGGAGCGTAGCGAGGACAGCTGGTCCGCGGCCAGTGCCTTGGTGGGGGAGATGTACAGGGCGGTGGCCTCGTCCGGGTGGTGCAGCATCCCGGGGCGCTGCGCCACGGCGAGCTTGCCGCGGTGCACGGCGTCCAGCACGAGCGACTGGTAGACCAGCGACTTCCCCGAAGCCGTTCCCGTGGCGACGATGGCGTGCCGGGGTGCCTCCAGCGCGGCGACCTGGTGGGCGTAGGGCTCGTGGATGCCCAGCCGTTCGTAGGCGGCCACGACGTCCGGGTGCAGCCATTCGGGCCAGGGCGCGTGCACGGCCGGCTGCTCGGGGATCTCGCGGACGTGACGGACCTGCTCGGGGCGGGGACCGCGGCCGAGCAGGTCCACCATCTCCTGCGACGTCGTCATCCCGCCATTCTCGCTCACCGAGGCGTCCGGACCGGCGGCGTGCTCCCAGAGCTGAACCGCTCCGTTCCTCGCCGGTCGAGGGCTCCGGACCGCGGCCTTCCAGCCTCGCGGCACATCCGGTGGACGACGACGTCGCCCGCGCGGGTCCGGGGCGCTGCGCACCGCCGGCACGGGACGGCGACGCCGCCCGGCACGGGAGAAGCGCGCCGCGCACCGTCCGCGCGGGGCCCCTGCGTGAGATCATGGAGCCATGGCGCACAACGAGCACCCGCACCCCATGAACATCGCCGGCGAGCACGACCGCGAGGACGCGGCCCAGGGCTCACCCGTGACCGAGCTGAGCGAGCAGGAGAGCTGGGACCTGTTGAAGCAGGCCCGCTTCGCCCGTCTGGCCACCCGCGACGGCGACGAGATCGACATCACGCCGTTGAACATCGTCACGGACGGCGAGAAGCTCTTCTTCCGCTCCGCCAAGGGCACGAAGGTGCTGCACCTGCAGCTGAACCCGAACGTGACGGTGGAGATCGACCGCGCGGCCGGTTCGGAGGCGCACTCGGTGGTCGTGCGCGGGACCGCCGCGATGATCACGGACACGGACCGGATCACGTACGTGGAGGACCTCGGGCTGCGGCCGTGGCTGAACACGGAGAAGATCGAGTTCGTGGAGATCACGCCCACCCGCGTGACCGGTCGCACGTTCCGCCTGGGCCACTGAGAGTGACACCGGCACACGACGCACCCGCCCCGTACGGCGAGCCCACCGCGCCGCCCGGCGCGCCGACTCCGCACCGTGCTTCCACCCAGCCCACCGCCCTCGGAAGTGTCGAGCAGGCCGAGAAGCGCGGCGTCGACGCCGCCCCCGCGTTCAGCACCGTCCCGGACGCCCCGCGCTCCGAGGACCCTGTCCTGGTGGCAGGCCTGCGCGAGGATCTCGTCGCGGCGGGCTTCACGGTGGACCGCGTCACCGAGCTGGTGGGCGAGCAGGCCATGTCCGCGTGGTCCCGGGACGAGGCCGTCCCGGCGCGCCGCGCGCTGGAGCGCCACGGCTCCCGCGACCCGCTGCTGACCACGCTCGCCGCGTTCTTCCTGCTCGGGGACCCCGTGTCCGCTCCGGAGCTCGACGCCGCCCTGCCCACCGTGGGCGCCACGGGTCTGCGTTCCCTGGCGCTCGCGGAGGACGGCCCCGCGGCCGGCGAGCTGCTGGCCACGATGGATCTGCGCCCCTACGCCACGGACGCCTCGGACGAGTGGTTCGTGGCGAGCGACCTCGGCGCGTTCCAGCGCCCGGGCGTGCTGCGCCACGACCATGTGCTGGGCATCGGCGGAGCGTCCACCACGCTCGTGCAGGCGACCCCGCGGCGGGACGTGGAGCGCGCGCTGGACCTGGGCACCGGTTGCGGCATCCAGACCTTCCACCTGCTCTCGCACGCGCGGCACGTGACCGCCACGGACATCTCCGAGCGCGCCCTGGCCACCACCCGCTTCAACCTGGTGCTCAACGCCGCGCAGCTTGGCCTCGACCCCGACGACCTCTCGGCGCGGGTGCGGCTGGCGCACGGCAGCATGCTGGAGCCCGTGGCGGGGGACCGCTTCGACATGGTGGTCTCGAACCCGCCGTTCGTGATCACCCCGCGCACTCCCGGGGACGACGCCGCCCGCTACACCTACCGCGACGGCGGGCTGCCGGGGGACCGGCTCGTCAGCGACCTGATCGCCTCCCTGCCGGAGGTCCTGACCCCCGGCGGCACCGCCCACATGCTCGCCAACTGGGAGATCACGGCGGACCCGGAGCAGGGCCCGTCCGAGACGTGGTCCCGCCGCCCGGCGTCGTGGATCGCCCCGGGGACCGGCGCGTGGTTCGTGCAGCGCGAGCTGCAGGACCCGTGCGAGTACGCGGAGACCTGGCTGCGCGACGCCTCCCAGCAGCGCGACCTCGCCGGCTACGAGGCCGCGTATCGCGCCTACCTGGAGGACTTCGACTCGCGGGACGTTGCCGCCGTGGGCTTCGGCATGGTCTGGCTGCAGCGCCCGGGGGCCGTGGAGCCGGATTCGACGACGACGCCGCGGCCCGGTACGCAGGCCCCCGATGCCCCAGTCCTGCCGCGGGCCACGGAGAACCGACCCCTGCCGCGGGTGTTCGAGACGATCCCCCACCCCATCCAGCAGCCGATCGCGCCCGCGCTGGCCGCCGAGTGGGACCGGATGGTGCGCTTCGGGACGGACCACGCGGCAGCGGACGCCGCGGTGGAGCCCGCCTCCTCGGCCGCGGCCGATGCGCAGGGCGCTGCGGGAACCACTGACGGGTCCCTCACCGCGGCGGAGACCGGGGCCCGCGACGTCGTCCCCGGAACCGGACCATCGGCCTGGACCGGCACGGGCGCCGTCGTCCCCGCCACCCCCGCGTGGCTGGATGCCCACCTCACCGTGGCGCCGGACGTCACCGAGGAGCGCCACGGCGCGCCCGGTGCGGACGACCCCGCCCTGATCCTGCTGCGGCAGGGAGCGGGGCTGCGCCGGACGGTGATCCTCTCGAGCGAGGCCGCCGGCTTCGCGGGCGTGTGCGACGGTGAGCTGAGCGCCGGGCAGATCCTCACCGCGCTGGGCTCGCTGCTCGGGTGGCAGGACGGCCCCGAGCCGTGGCTCACCTCCGAGATCAACGGTCTGGTCGAGCACGGCTTCCTGGTGGAGGTGTAAGACTGGTCCCATGAGTGAGAACGCGAATCCCATCCAGGCCATGGACTCCCAGCGCGTGTGGGAGCTGCTCACGCAGCTGCCGTACGGCCGCCTGGCGGTGCAGGCCGCGGGACTGGTGGACATCTTCCCGGTCAACTACGTGGTCAGCCAGTGCAAGCTGTACTTCCGCACCGCGCAGGGCACCAAGCTCGCGAGTCTCGTGGTGAACCACCACGTGGCGTTCGAGGTGGACCGGGTGCGTGACGGGCACGTGGAGTCGGTCGTGGTGCACGGCCGCGCCCGCCGCCTGGAGACCCGCGCGGAGCTCGAGGCCGCGGAGGAGCTGCCCCTGCAGCCGTGGGCGCCCACGGAGAAGTTCCACTACGTGGTGCTGGAGCCGGACGATGCCACGGGCCGTGAGTTCACCATGCACACCGGGGCGGATCCGCAGCCGGCGTGACGGCGCGTACCGTACGCTGACGGTTCGGGTGGGCGACGCCGCCCACGCCGGGGAGTCCCGGGGCGGCGTCGTCATCCGGGCGCGAGAGACACAGACAGACCCGGCGGGCCACCGCGGGGTACGACGAGGAGCACCTTTGGCATCCAAGGCCACCAAGAACGCCGGTACGGGCAAGAGCCTGCTGATCGTGGAGTCACCGTCCAAGGTGAAGACGATCGCGGGGTACCTGGGCGACGCCTACGAGGTGGAGTCGTCCATGGGCCACATCCGTGACCTGCCCCAGCCCTCCGAGCTGCCCACGGACATGAAGAAGGGCCCCTACGGCAAGTTCGCCGTGGACGTGGACCACGAGTTCGACCCGTACTACGTGGTCAACCCGGACAAGAAGAAGAAGGTCACGGAGCTCAAGCGCAAGCTCAAGGACGCCGATGCGCTCTACCTGGCCACTGATGGGGACCGCGAGGGCGAGGCCATCGCCTGGCACCTGCTGCAGGTGCTCAAGCCCAAGGTCCCGGTGTACCGGCTCACGTTCCCGGAGATCACCAAGGAGGCCATCGAGCGCGGCTTCGCCCAGCTGCGCGACATCGACCAGGACCTCGTGGACGCGCAGGAGACCAGGCGCATCCTGGACCGCCTCTACGGCTACGAGATCTCCCCGGTGCTGTGGCGCAAGGTCTCCTCGGGCCTGTCCGCCGGCCGTGTGCAGTCGGTGGCCACGCGCCTGGTGGTGCAGCGCGAGCGCGAGCGGATCGCGTTCGTCCCCGCGGACTACTGGGACCTCACGGGCACGTTCTCGCGCCCGGACGGCCAGGATCCCGGGCGTCCCTTCACCGCGCGCCTGAGCTCGGTGGACGGCCGCCGCGTGGCCACGGGCAAGGACTTCGACGACCGCGGCCAGCTCAAGTCCGCGCCCTCCGGCAACGCTCCCGTCACGCTGGACGAGGCCGTGGCCACCGCGCTCGCCGCCGGGCTGCAGGACGCAGAGTTCTCGGTCCGCTCTCTCGAGACCAAGCCCTACACGCGCCGCCCCGCGGCGCCGTTCACCACCTCCACGCTGCAGCAGGAGGCCGCCCGCAAGCTGCGGTTCACCTCCCGCACCACCATGCGCGTGGCGCAGCGGCTGTACGAGAACGGCTACATCACCTATATGCGTACGGACTCCGTGGCGCTGTCCGACCAGGCGGTCAACGCGGCCCGGGCGCAGGCCAAGGAGCTCTACGGCGCGGAGTTCGTGCCCTCCTCCAAGCGCGTGTACGCCTCCAAGTCCAAGAACGCGCAGGAGGCGCACGAGGCCGTGCGACCCGCGGGGGACCGGTTCCGCACGCCGTCGCAGGTGCGCTCGCAGCTGTCCGTGGACGAGTTCAAGCTCTACGAGCTGATCTGGAAGCGCACCGTCGCCTCCCAGATGGAGGACGCCAAGGGCAGCACCGCGACCGTGCGCCTCGGGGCCAGCGCCACCTCTGCGGCCGGTGACCACGCCGGGGCGGACGCGGAGTTCTCGGCCTCCGGCACCGTCATCACCTTCCGCGGCTTCCTGGCCGCCTACGAGGAGGGCCGGGACGTGAACCCGGACCTCGCGCAGGACTCGGGCAAGAAGGGCCAGAAGGACGAGGACAAGCGGCTGCCCGTGATGGCGGAGGGCGACGCCCTGGACGCCTCCGAGGTCACCGCGGACGGGCACACCACCACCCCGCCGGCGCGCTACACCGAGGCGTCGCTCGTGAAGACGCTGGACGAGCTGGGCATCGGACGCCCCTCCACGTACGCGGCCACGATCTCCACGATCATGGACCGCGGCTACGTGCAGGTCCGCGGCTCCGCACTGATCCCCTCGTGGCTCGCCTTCTCCGTGGTTCGCCTGCTCGAGGACCACTTCTCCGACTACGTGGACTACGACTTCACGGCGGAGCTCGAGGACGACCTCGACCGGATCGCCCGCGGCGAGGCCGAGCGCGTCGCCTGGCTCAACGGCTTCTACTTCGGCGAGGCCCCGGAGGAGCCCGGGCTCAAACCGCTCGTGGACGACCTCGGGGAGATCGACGCCCGCGCGGTGAACTCGATCCCCGTCACGGACGACATCACGCTGCGCGTGGGCAAGTTCGGCCCCTACCTGGAGTCCGGCGGCACCGTGGACCCGGAGACCGGCGAGATCACCGACCCCGTGCGCGCCAACGTCCCCCTGGACCTCGCGCCGGACGAGCTCACCCCGGACAAGGCCCGTGAGCTCATGGAGATCGGCAAGGCGGACGGCCGCGAGCTGGGCGTGAACCCGGAGACCGGTCGGATGATCGTGGCCAAGGACGGCCGCTACGGGCCCTACGTGACCGAGATCGTCCCGGAGCCCACGCAGGAGGAGCTGGACGCGATCCCCACCGAGTACTACAAGAACGGCAAGCCCAAGCCCAAGAAGATCGAGAAGCCCAAGCCGAAGACCGCGTCCCTGTTCTCCTCCATGAACCTGCAGGACATCACGCTCGAGGACGCCCTCAAGCTGCTGTCCCTGCCGCGGGAGCTCGGCGAGGACACGGACGGCGAGACGATCACCGTGCAGAACGGCCGCTACGGCCCGTACCTGAAGAAGGGCTCGGACTCGCGCTCCATCTCCTCCGAGGACCAGATCTTCACGATCACCCTGGACGAGGCGAAGACCATCTACGCCCAGCCCAAGCAGCGGGGGCGCGCGGCCGCGAAGCCGCCGCTCGCGGACCTCGGAGCGGATCCCCTGACCGAGAAGCGGATGATCATCAAGGAGGGTCGCTTCGGTCCGTACATCACGGACGGCGAGACCAACGTGACGGTTCCGCGCGCGGAGGCCATCGAGCAGATCACCGCCGCACGTGCCTCCCAGCTGCTCGCGGAGAAGCGCGCGAAGGGCCCGGCTCCGGCCAAGTCCCCGGCACGCGGTCGCGCCAAGAGCACCACGGCCAAGAGTTCGGCTTCCAAGAGCTCGACGTCCAAGACCGCGGCCTCGAAGAGCGCCGCGGGCAAGACAGCGGCCAAGCGCACGACCAAGACCGCCACCGCGAAGCGCAGCTCTGCCACGAAGGCCGGTACGACAAAGCGCACCTCCGCCACGAGCGCCACCGGCGGCAGCAAGTAGCGCACACGACGACGCCGCCCGCCCGGAAGGCCACGGGCGGCACCGTCCGCGCGCTGCCCGCCGCGGCGTCGTCGGCCGGTCGGAGCCCGTCACCGCAACCGAAGGAACTCGCATGAGGCTCTCAGTCCTGGACGTCGGGTCGAACACCGTGCACCTGCTGCTGCTCGACGTCTACCCGGGCGCGCGCCCCGAGCCGTACGCGTCCCACAAGACCGCGCTGCGGCTCGTGGACCACCAGGACGAGCAGGGGCAGATCACGGACGAGGGCCGGGACCTGCTGACCGCGTTCGTGGTGGAGGCGCGGGACTTCGCGGTGGAGCACCGGGCTGAGGACCTGCTGGCGTTCGCCACCTCGGCGATCCGCGAGGCCGCGAACGGCGCTCAGGTGCTGGAGCACGTGCAGTCGGTCTCCGGTGTCACGCTCACGGAGCTGTCCGGGGACCAGGAAGCCGCGATCACGTTCTCCGCAGTGCGCCGCTGGTTCGGGTGGAGCGCCGGGCGGATCCTGGACCTGGACATCGGCGGCGGCTCCTTCGAGATGGCGATCGGCACGAATGCGCTGCCCACGGTGGCCACGTCCGTGCCGCTGGGAGCGGGCCGGCTGTACCGCGCCTACCTGGCCGGGGACGACGTCGCCCCGCCGGCCAGTTTCAAGGCCCTGCGCAAGCACGTGCGCACCACGCTGCGCCCCGCCGTGGACCGGATCGCAGCCGGCGGGCACCCGAACCTCGTGGTGGGCACGTCCAAGACGTTCCGCTCGCTCGCGCGGATCTGCGGTGCCGCGCCGTCCGCCCGCGGACCGTACGTGCCGCGCGTGATGCACCGGGAGGACCTGCGGCTGTGGGCCCGGCGCATGGAGGCGATGTCCGTGGCCGAGCGCGCGGACCTGCCCGGCGTCTCCGAGCAGCGTGCCGCGCAGGTGGTGGCCGGCGCCATCGTGGCCGAGACCGCGATGGACATGCTCGGCATCGACACCGTGCAGATCTCCCCGTGGGCCCTGCGCGAGGGCCTGATCCTGCGCCGCATGGACCGGCTGGTGCGGGACACCTCCAACGAGACCGCCGACCCGAAGGACCTGGTGAGCAGCCCATGAGCGAGAAGCCCGCCGAGTACCGCCCGCACGTGGCCCTGTCCACGAGCTCGCTCTACCCGCAGGGCGTGCCCGAGACCTTCGAGGCCGCCCAGCGGCTGGGCTACGACAGTGTGGAGGTGCTCGTCACCCACGAGCGCATGAGCCAGCTGACGCACCAGCTGCTCGACAACATCCAGAAGTACCAGATCCCCATCTCCACGATCCACGCGCCCACCCTGCTGTTCACGCAGCAGGTGTGGGGCAAGTCCTGGACCAAGATCCAGATGGCCGCGAAGCTCACGCACCAGGTGGGCGCGGAGGTCGTGGTGGCCCACCCGCCGTTCCGGTGGCAGCGCAAGTACGCGCGGAACTTCGTGGCCGGGGTCCGCGAGGTCTCCCGTATGACGGAGACCAAGATCTCCGTGGAGAACATGTACCCGTGGCGCGTGGCCGGGCGCGAGGCGGTCGTGTACTCGCCGCACTACAGTCCGCTGGGCCAGGACTACGAGTGGGTCACGTGGGACTTCTCCCACGCCGCCACGGCCAAGATGGACTCGCTCGCCGCCGTGAAGGAGCTCGGCTCGCGGCTGGGGCACGTGCACCTCACGGACGGTTCCGGGGAGACGCTTGCGGACGAGCACCTGCTGCCGGGCCACGGCGTGCAGCCCGTTGCCGAGACCCTCGAGCACCTGCGGGACCAGCGCTGGCAGGGCGTGGTGGGCGTTGAGGTCTCCACCCGCAAGTCCCGGGACGCGGACCAGCGCGACGAGTGGCTCGCGGAGTCCCTCGTCTTCGCGCGGCGCCACATGACGGTCTGAGCCCTCTGGCGCCGGACGATGACGCCGCACGCTCCCGGTGGGCGTGCGGCTGCCGGGTCCTGCGCCCCTCGGCTCCGTCCCGTACTGGACTCCCGGCGGGCGCTCGCGGCCGCCGCCCCGCGGGCGGTAGCGTCGTGAGCAGCATGTCCAGCCCACCCGCACCCCGTGGGGCGCACCGGTGCGCCGGTCGCGGCCGCGGGAACGAAAGGACCGATGAGATGACCGAGACCACCCTTGCCTTCCTGGGCGCCGGATCCATGAACGGTGCGATCCTGCGCGGCGTCCTGGCGGGAGGCACCAGCCCGCAGGCCGTGCGCGCGACCACCCGTTCGGCGTCGTCGGCGAAGAGCCTGCACGAGGAGACCGGCGTGGCGGTGTTCTCCGGCGAGGAGAACGAGGACGCCAACGCGAAGGCCGTGACCGGCGCGGACATCGTGCTGCTCGGCGTGAAGCCGTACGACATCCTGGACCTCGCGCGCGAGATCGCTCCCGCGCTGGACCGCGAGACCGTGGTGGTCTCCGTGGCCGCCGGCGTGGCGCTGGACGCCCTGCAGAAGGCGCTGCCCGAGGGCCAGCCGGTCGTGCGCTCGATGCCCAACACGCCGTCGAGCGTGGGCCGCGGCGCGCTGTCCGTGACCCCGGGGGAGCACGTGACGGACGAGCAGCTGCGCGCCGTGAAGGATGTCCTCTCCGCGGTGGGCGCCGTGGTGGAGGTTCCCGAGCACCTGATCCGCGCGGTCACCGGCGTCTCCGGCTCCGGCCCGGCCTACGTCTTCTACCTGGCCGAGGCCATGCAGCAGGCGGGCGAGGAGCTCGGCCTGGACCCGGAGACCGCGCGCGTGCTCGCCAAGGAGACGGTGTCCGGCGCGGGCGTGCTGCTCGAGCCCGACGACGCCGATCCCGCCGCCCTGCGCAAGGCTGTCACGAGCCCCGGCGGCACCACGGAGCAGGCCATCCGCACCTTCGACGAACAGGGCCTGCGGGACATCATCCGTAAGGGTGCCGAAGCGTCGGCGGCCAAGGGGGATGATATGGAGAAGGAATACGGCGGCGAGTGAGCCAACCGCCCGAGTTCACACCACGACACGAGGCGGTAGCAGGATGAGCACGTTCGGCATCGAGGAGGAGTTCCTCCTGATGGACCGGGAGGACCACCTCCCCGCACGACCCACCCAGGAGCAGGCGCAGCAGCTGACCACGCTGGAGGTCGGCGGCGCCTCCGCGACTCCCGAGTGGCTCGCGTGCCAGGTCGAGGAGACCTCCCCGATCTTCCACGACTCCGCCACGGCCATGGACTCGCTGGTCGCGTTCCGCACGGCCCTGCACGACGCCGCGGCACCCATGGGCATGGACGTCGTGGGTCTCGCCGCCGCCCCGGACATCCGGCCCGAGCCGGCCGCGCCGTCCTGGAACGAGCGCTACACGCGCCACGCCGTCCAGACGCCCGCGATCGCGGCGGACCAGTACATCAGCGGGCTGCACGTGCACCTGGGGTTCCCGGACCTGGAGGTCGCCGTGCAGGCGCTGAACGGTCTGCGCGGCTGGCTGCCCGCACTCGTGGCGCTCGGCGCGAACTCGCCCCTGTGGCGCGGCTCGGAGGCCGGCTTCGAGAGCTGGCGCTCGATCCACTACCGCCGCTGGATGGCCAACGGCGTGCCGCCGCACTTCAAGGACCTCGAGGACCACGAGGTGCGGGTCGCCATGCTCAGCGCGTTCGACGTGATCGAGAACCCGTCGAGCCTGAGCTGGCTCGCACGGCTCTCCCACCGCCACGGCACCCTGGAGATCCGGGCGTGCGACGTCCAGCTCGAGGCGCGGGACTCGGTGTCCATCGCGGTGCTGATCCGCGCGCTCGCGAACTACACCCTGGAGAACCCGCCGGAGGTGCAGTTCACGCAGGAGTACCTGGACATCGCCCTGTGGCAGGCCGCCCGCTGGGGTCTCGGCGGCCGCGTGCTGGACCCGGAGACCGCGGGCCCCGTTCCCGCGGACGGACTGATCGAGACCCTGCTGCAGCGCGTGCGCGGGCACTACACCTCCGAGGCGGACCGCGAGTTCGCGGAGGCCGGGATCCGGCGCATCCTCAAGAACGGCAACGGCGCCGTCCGGCAGCGCCGCGCGTTCTCGCAGCACGGCCTGCCGGGACTGATGGCCATGGCCTCCGAGGCCATGACGGCATGCAGCTGAGGGTTCCCCGGGGAGCGTCGTGACGAAATCGGCGCTCAGGGGCGCGCCGCGAACCGCTCGATCAGGTCCACGTGCCCGGAGACGATCAGCAGGTCCCGGGAGCTGACCACGGTGTCCGGGCGGGCGTAGGTGAAGTCCTCGCCGGGGGACTTCACGCCCACCACGGTCACGCCGTACTTGGAGCGGATGTCCGACTCGCCGAGGGTGAAGCCCTGGATCTCGCGCGGGGGGTACATCTTGACGATCGCGAAGTCGTCGTCGAACTCGATGTAGTCCAGCAGGCGCCCGGAGACCAGGTGGGCCGTGCGGCGCCCGGCGTCCGCCTCCGGGAAGATCACGTGGTGCGCGCCGATGCGCGAGAGGATCTTGCCGTGCGCGGGGGAGATGGCCTTGGCCCAGATCCGGTCGATGCCCAGGTCCACGAGGTTCGCCGTGATCAGCACCGACGACTCGATGGAGGTGCCCACCCCCACCACGGCGGAGGAGAACTCCGCCGCGCCGATCTGCCGCAGTGCGTCCATGTCCGTGGCCTCGGCCTCGACCACGTGGGTGAGCTGACCGGCCATCTTCTGCACCAGCGCGGGGTCCCGTTCGACGCCGAGCACCTCGCGGCCCTGCTGGATCAGCTGCAGGGCCGTGGCGGCGCCGAACCGGCCGAGCCCCACCACCAGGACGGGTGCGGAGTGGGAGGAGTTCTTAGCCAATGATCGGCCTTTCTTCCGGGTAGGAATACAGTCGGCACCGTGAGCGCAGCGCGAGGGCGGTGGCCACGGTGTTCGTGCCGATGCGTCCCACGAGCATGATGAGCACCAGCACGTACTTCCCGAGGTCCGGCGACGCCGCGGAGACGCCCGTGCTCAGCCCGCACGTGGCGTAGGCGGAGATCACCTCGAACAGCACGTGGTCCAGCGGCAGGTGGGTCAGCGCGACCATGGCCGCGGACCCCAGCAGCACCACGGACGCACCCATCATGATCACGGAGATCGCGATGCGCAGCACGGAGTCCGGGATGGTGCGGAAGAACGCGATCACGGACTGGTCGCCGCGGGCCTCCGCGAGGATCGAGAGGAAGACGACGGCGAGCGTGGTCACCTTGATGCCGCCGGCCGTGGACGCCGAGCCGCCGCCGGCGAACATCATGGCGTCCGTGAGCAGCAGCGTGACCTGGGAAGTGTCCGGCATGTCCACGAGGTTGAAGCCGCCGGAGCGCATCATCACGGAGGCGAAGAAGCCCTGGAAGATCCGCTCCGCGGGGTCCATCCCGCCGAGCGTGTCCGGGTTGCCCCACTCGATCACCGTGAACAGCAGCCACGCGACCAGCAGCAGGGCGCTCGTGGTCACCACCGTGAGCTTGGCGTTGAGGTTCCAGCGGTTGAAGCGGAAGCCCACCTGGCGCAGCACCAGGACCACCGGGAAGCCCAGGGAGCCCACGACCACGCCGAGGCACACGGGCATCAGGATGAGCCACGCGGTGGGCCCGGCGTGGTCGTAGGGGACCAGGCCGTCCGTGTGCGGGGTGAAGCCGGCGTTGTTGAAGCTCGAGACCGCGTAGAACACGCCGTGCCACAGGGCGGTCCCCAGTGGCTCGCCCTCCGCGAGGAAGCCCACGGACAGCACCACGGCCAGGGCCACCTCGATGCTCACGGAGGTGATCACGATGATCTGCAGCAGCGAGCCGACCTCCCCCAGGCGCCCGATGTTCAGGGCGTCCTGCGTGATCAGCTTGGACTTCAGCCCGAGCTTGCGCCCGATGGCCAGGGCCAGGATGGAGGTCAGAGTCAGGGTGCCCAGGCCACCCACCTGGATGGCCACCAGGATCACCACCTGCCCGAACACGGACCACTGGGCTGCGGTGGAGACGGTGGTGAGACCGGTGACCGTCACGGCGGAGGTCGCGGTGAAGACGGCGTCCACGAAGCGCGTGTCCTGCCCGTGCTTGGCGGCCACGGGCAGCCACAGCAGCAGCGCGAAGCCCAGGTCCACGATCACGAAGACGATCACGGCCAGGCGCGCGGGGGACGAGTCCGCGATCTGGTCCACGAAGTCCCGGAAACGGCGGGCCGTGCGGGTGGTCAGGGGCTCGGCGTCCGCCGGCTGCGAGGGGTGCTCCTCGGCGGCGTCCTGCTGTTCGAGCTCGCTCACTGCACCTCCTCGCGGGTTTCCGGGCCGTCCCGTGCCCTCGTGGACCGGGGTGGGCCATGAGGGTCGCGGAACACGACTCCAGCCAGTATCCCCCGTCCTGGCGCGCTGCCACGACACCCCGGTTCCCGAGTGTTCTAATGGGTTTGTGACCTCCGCAACATCGAGCAACGACGCAGCCCGTCCCACCACCGTCTACTGGGACCCGCAGCTGCTCAGCTACAACTTCGGCGACTACCACCCCATGCACCCGAGCCGTCTGGACGCGACCATGCGGCTCGTGCAGAGCCTGGGCCTGGACACCGCGGAGAACGTCCGGGTCACGGTCCCGGAGGTCCCCGACGACAGCGTCCTGGAGCTCGTGCACACCAAGAAGTACGTGGAGTCGGTGCGCGCGGTGTCCGAGGACCCCACCCGGCAGATCCCCGACTGTGGGCTGGGCACGGAGGACACTCCGGGCTACGAGGGCATCCACGAGTCGAGTGCCCGCCTCGTGGGCGGCAGCTACCAGGGGGCGATGGACCTGCTCAGCGGCAGGGCCGTGCACGCCGTGAACTTCAGCGGGGGCATGCACCACGCCGCCGCGGACAAGGCCTCCGGGTTCTGCGTGTACAACGACTGCGCCGTGGCCATCCAGCACCTGCTGGACAGCGGCGTGCACAGGGTGCTCTACCTGGACGTGGACGGCCACCACGGGGACGGCACCCAGTCGATCTTCTACGACGACCCCCGCGTGATGACCATCTCGTTGCACGAGACCGGACTCTCGCTGTTCCCGGGCTCGGGCTTCGCCAACGAGATCGGCACCGGGGAGGCGGCCGGCACCGCGGTCAACGTGGCCATGCCCACCCGCGCGGACGACTCCCAGTGGCTGCGCTCGTTCGACGCCGTGGTCCCGCCCATCGCGCGCCAGTTCCGTCCGGAGGTGATCGTGTCCCAGCACGGCTGCGACTCCCACTTCCAGGATGAGCTGACCCACCTGCGCGTGAGCATCGACGGGCAGCGTCAGGTCGCGCTGGCCGTCTGCGACCTCGCGGGGGAGCTGTGCGAGGGCCGGTGGATCGCCACCGGGGGCGGCGGCTACGACGTGCACGACGCCGTGCCCCGCGCCTGGGCCCACCTCGTGGGGGTGGCCGCGGGCCGCCCCGTGGCCGTGACCACCGCGGTGCCCCAGGACTGGCGCACCTACATGAGCGAGAAGTACGGCGGGCACCCGCCGGAGCTGATGGGGGACGAGGTGGACCTGTGGTGGCGCTCGTGGGAGATCGGCTACGACCCCAACGACGAGACCGACCGCACCATCATGGCCACCCGCAAGGAGGTCTTCCCCCACTGGGGACTGGACCCCTGGTACGACTGACCTGGGACTGCTCCCTCGGCTCCCTCGACTGCTTCGACCCCCCCCGGCGGATGCGCCGGTCCGGCACGCCGGGACGCTCCTGATTGGGGCGTGACCAGGGCGCCCGTCTAGAGTTGTTCCCATGTCCCACGACGCATATTCCGCACTCTCCGACCCCACGCGACGACGCATCCTCGAGGCGCTGCGCGGTGGACCGCGGCCGGTGGGGGAGCTGGTCACGGAGCTCGAGGTCTCGCAGCCCACGGTCTCCAAGCACCTCAAGGTGCTGCGCGACGCCCAGATGGTCGTGACCCGCGCGCAGGGACAGAAGCGCTTCTACAGCCTCACGGCCGAGCCGCTGACGGGCGTCGTGACGTGGCTGGAGGACCTGATCTCCGCGGCCGCCGAGACGGACGAGGCCCGGCCCGCCGTGGCAGCGCCCGCCGCAACCGAGGACGACGCCGCCGCGCCCGTCCCCGCCCCGGGCGAGCGCTCGCTCCCCTGGTTCACCGCAGAGGTGACGGAGATCACGGAAACGGACGAGGGTGGCGTCGTCGAGCCCGAGGACGAGGTGCGCGAGGGCACCGACGAGAAGTCCGTCGAGCCCCGGGAATCCGCGGTCGGTGCACAGGACACGCCCGCCGAGGAGGATCGCGAGGCCTCCGGGGAAGACGCCGCCGACGAGGCAGGGGGCGCCCCCGAGCCCGAGGAGCCGCAGGTCACACCCGCTAGTGTGGAAACCGGTGACCACGCCGCGTCGGCAGCCCGGCCCAAGGTCGAGGACGATGTCGACCCCCGCGACGGCGCGCCCCGCACCACCTCGCCCGAGGCGTTCTCGGCCGAGAGCGCGGAGGCGTTGCGGCCGCGAGGGGGAGCGCATCGCCGTCAGAGCGGCCTGCTGTCCACCCTGACGGGATTCCGGCGCCGTGGTCGCGGCACGCGTCGCGACTGAGTGGTCATCCTCCGAGATTCCCAGACGGCAGGAGAGACATGCACGAGAAACTGATTCCCATCCGCCAGATCGTCACGGCGCGCAACCCGGGTGAGTCCGAGTTCCACCAGGCCGTGGACGAGGTCTTCGAATCGCTGGGGCCCGTGGTGGCCCGCTACCCGGACCTGCTGGACTCGGCCATCGTGGAGCGCATCTGCGAGCCGGAGCGCCAGATCATCTTCCGCGTGCCGTGGACCGACGACAAGGGTCGGGTGCACATCAACCGCGGTTTCCGCGTGGAGTTCAACTCCGCGCTGGGCCCCTACAAGGGCGGGCTGCGCTTCCACCCGTCCGTGTACCTGGGCATCGTGAAGTTCCTGGGCTTCGAGCAGATCTTCAAGAATGCCCTCACCGGCATGCCCATCGGCGGCGGCAAGGGCGGCTCGGACTTCGACCCCTCGGGCCGCAGCGACGCCGAGATCATGCGCTTCTGCCAGTCCTTCATGACCGAGCTGTACCGCCACATCGGCGAGTACACGGACGTCCCCGCCGGTGACATCGGTGTGGGTGGCCGCGAGATCGGCTACCTGTTCGGCCAGTACAAGCGCATCACCAACCGCTACGAGTCCGGCGTGCTGACGGGCAAGGGACTGTCCTGGGGCGGTTCGCTCGTGCGCACGGAGGCCACGGGCTACGGTGCCGTGATGTTCGCGGAGGAGATGCTCAAGACCCGCGGTCAGGACCTGGAGGGCCGCGACGTGATCGTCTCGGGCTCCGGCAACGTGGCGATCTACGCGATCGAGCGCGCCCAGGCCCTCGGTGCCAAGGCCCTGACGGCCTCGGACTCGAGCGGCTACGTGGTGGACACTGAGGGCATCGACCTCGAGCTGCTCAAGCAGATCAAGGAGGTCGAGCGCGGACGCATCAGCGAGTACGCCGAGCGCCGCGGGCCCAGCGCCCGCTTCGTCTCGGACGGCTCCGTGTGGGACGTCCCCGGCTCCGTCGCGCTGCCGTGCGCCACGCAGAACGAGCTCAACGGACGCCAGGCCAAGCGCCTGCTCGAGAACGGCGTGGTGGCCGTGGCGGAGGGCGCGAACATGCCCTGCACCACCGAGGCCGTGCACCTGTTCCAGGAGTCGGACGTGCTCTTCGCGCCCGGCAAGGCGGCGAACGCCGGTGGTGTGGCCACCTCCGCGCTGGAGATGCAGCAGAACGCGTCCCGCGACTCGTGGAGCTTCGACTACACGCAGCAGCGCCTGCAGGAGATCATGCGCGGGATCCACGACCGCTGCGCGTCCACCGCGGAGGAGTTCGGGATGCCGGGCAATTACGTGGCCGGTGCGAATATCTCGGGCTTCATCAAGGTCGCCCGGGCCATGGTCGCGCAGGGCATCATCTGAGGCGACCCGCCTTCACATGACGTCTCGACGGCGGTTCGACCGCGACATGGTGCGGTCGGACCGCCCCCGAGTTTAGGGTAGGGAACATGGCAACGCATCGAGAGGTTCTGCAGTGGCTCGAGAACGAGCTGTTCGACGGACACCTGGTGCTGGGGCAGCGCCTGCCCTCGGACAAGGACCTGGCGGCCATCTTCCGGGTCTCCCGCAACTCCATGCGCGAGACCCTGAAGATCCTCGAGGCGCAGGGCATCGTCAAGCTCTTCGAGGGTCAGCACCGCAGCATCCTGCCCATCCTGGTGCGTGAGCCGGCCGCGTCCGCCGGTCCGGCGCTGCAGCTGCACATGGCCACGTCCGAGCACCCGCTGCGGGACATCGTGCGCACCCGTGTGCTGCTGGAGACGGCGTCCCTGGAAAGCGCGGAGCAGCGTCACGTCCCACGCGAGGAGCTGCTGGGCATCATGACCCAGATGGACCGCGAGGACCTGGGGCTCAAGCAGTTCCACGACCTCTACGTGAGCTTCCACATCGCCCTGGTGAAGTCCTCCGGCAACGCGGTGAACGTCGCACTGTTCACGGCCCTACGGGACTCGATCTACGAGTACACGATGGCCCTCGTAGGCCACGTGCCGCTGTGGTCCACCACGTCCAGCCGCATCCGGGCGGAGCACCGCGCGATCGTGGGCGCGCTCGAGGCGGGGGACCGCACGCTCGCGGCCCGGCTCGTCGCCGAGCACATCGCGTACCAGTACGAGGAGGCCGGGGTGGACCCGGAGGACTCCCGTGCGACCGCCGCGGAACCCCGTCCGCTCGAGAAGTCCGCGGGCCGTTCGCGCCGCGGTGCGAAGAAGGCCGCGAAGGTTGGTGCCGCAGACCCCGCCGATGCGCCGGGCGACGTCGACGACCTCCGCGAGCAGCGCCGCACCAGCGCCTGAGCCGCCCGCGTTTTCGGGCGCAACGGCTCAGGCGGTAAGGTGTGGCAGTAGTTTGCCGTTAATCGGATGTTGCCCCTGAGCTCGACGGGGCGGGGTGGTGCTCCGGCGCCGTCCCGAGCAAACTCCACTGTCCAGACAAGACTGCGAGGGATCCTATGGGTTCGGTCATCAAGAAGCGCCGCAAGCGCATGTCCAAGAAGAAGCACCGCAAGCTGCTTCGCAAGACGCGTCACCAGCGCCGCAACAAGAAGTAGTCGCGCGCCGTGACAGGCCCCGTTCCCGCGCAGGGAACGGGGCCTTCGTCGTCCCCGGGGCGGGCGTCGTCGTCGTCGAGGCGGCGTGCTGGGTGCCGCTCGGCGACGTGGCGGGCACGGCCGTCGCCGGCGGGCTCGCGTCCGGGCCCGACCGCAGTGGTCGGTGCGTAGCATGGTCGCCATGGCGGCGAAGGATGCACACGACGACGACGGCGCGGCGCCCGCGGGCGGCGCAGGGGCACCGGCGGCGCGGCGCGGGGGACTGCTGGCCGGCGTGGACTGGACGCGCAGCGCACCGGCCCACACCGTGACCCTGCTGGGGAAGCCGGGGTGCCACCTGTGCAAGGACGCCCGGCGGACCGTGACGGCGGTGTGCGAGGAGACCGGCACCGCGTACGAGGAGCGGGACATCACCGCGGACCCGGCGCTGCTGCGCGACTACGCGCAGTACGTGCCCGTGGTCTTCGTGGACGGCGCACCGTGGGACCGACTGCGCATCGACGCCGAGCGGCTTCGGGCTGTCCTCTCCTGACGGGGCCCGCCCGGATTGGGGCCTTACCCCGGGGTTTGAGACACTGGGACCATGCCTTCTGCGACCGTCCACCTCCTGCGCCACGGCGAGGTCCACAACCCGGAGCACGTCGTCTACGGGCGCCTGCCGGACTACCACCTCTCGGAACGCGGTGCATGCATGGCCGAGGCCGCCGCGGCGGAGCTGGCCCGGCGCGTGCAGGACGGTGACCGGATCGTGTACCTCGCGAGCTCGCCGCTGACCCGCACGCGGGAGACGGCCGCGCCGGTGGCCCGTGAGCTGGACCTGGACGTCCACACGGACGAGCGGCTGATCGAGCCCGCCAACCACTTCGAGGGGCTGCACGTCACGGGCCGCGAGCTCGCCAGGCCCCGGCACTGGCCGTTCCTGCTCAACCCCCTGCGCCCCTCGTGGGGAGAGCCCTACCGCAGCCAGGTGGAGCGCATGGCGGAAGCCGTGCGGGAGATCGCGCGCGAGGCGGTGCTGCGCGGCGGGGACGGTGCGCAGGCGGTGGCGGTCTCCCACCAGCTGCCCATCTGGCTCACACGCCTCTCGGCGCAGGGACGCCCCCTGCCGCACGACCCCCGGCGGCGCGAGTGCAACCTCGCCTCGCTGACGTCCCTGACCTTCGACGACGTCGACGATCCGGGGGTTCCGCGCGTCTCCTACAGCGAGCCGGCCGCGCACCTCTACTCAGGCGTCAATCAGCTTCCCGGCTCATAATCGATGTCCGATCCCCGACCCTCTTCCCAGGTGCTGCGCCCGTGAATTCTCTGCGATCTTCTTCCGCCCGCCCCGCTGCACGCACGCGCGTGCGCACCGGGCTGGTGGCCGTGGTGGCCTCGCTGGGCCTCGCGCTCACGGGCTGCGCCACGACCGACGACAACCTCGCCCAGCAGGCCAACGCTGGCGGGGACAAGGGCTACGTGGCCGGGGACGGATCCGTGAGCGAGTACGCCGCGGACAAGCGCGGTGAGCCCGTCGCGTTCGACGCGAAGATGTTCGACGGCAGCACCGTCACCGCCGAGAGCCTGCGTGGCAAGCCGGCGGTCGTGAACTTCTGGTACGCCGGCTGCGCCCCGTGCCGCGCGGAGGCCCCGGACCTGGTGGCCCTGCACGGCGAGTACAAGGACGAGGCGCAGTTCCTGGGCGTGAACCTGCGGGACCAGCAGGCCACCGCGGAGGCGTTCGAGCGCAACTTCAAGGTCGGGTACCCCTCCGCGAGCGACCTCGACGGCGCCGTGCTGCTCGCGCTGAGCGACTACGTGCCGCCGCAGGCCGTGCCCACCACCCTGGTGCTCGACTCCCAGGGGCGGGTGGCCGCGCGCGTGCTCGGCAAGGCGGACAAGTCCACGCTGGCCGCACTGATCAAGGACACGGTGGCCGAATCCGCATGAACGGCAATCCCTTCGCCGAGGTCATCCTCGACGGCTCCCTGATTGCCGCGCTGCCCGTGGCTCTGCTCGCGGGCTTCGTCTCCTTCGCCTCGCCGTGCGTGCTGCCCCTCGTGCCCGGCTACCTGGGCTACATCACGGGCCTGACCGGCGCGGACCTGCGGGAGCAGAAGCGGGGGCGGATCTTCTGGGGCGTGCTGCTGTTCGTGCTGGGCTTCTCCGCGGTCTTCGTGCTGATGTCCGTGGTGCTCGCCCAGCTCGGTGCCTTTGCCTGGTTCCTGGGGCAGCGGTGGATCATGGTGGTGCTCGGGCTGCTCGTGATGCTCATGGGCATCGTGTTCATGGGCGGCTTCTCGTGGTTCCAGCGCGACCGCAAGATCGAGCGCCGCCCGCCGCCCGGGCTGTGGGGTGCACCCCTGCTCGGGATGACCTTCGGCCTCGGCTGGGCGCCGTGCATCGGGCCCACCTTCGCCGCGGTGCAGGCGCTCGTCTACGTGGACGGTGCCTCCACCGGCAAAGCCGTGGTGCTGACCCTGGCGTACTGCCTGGGGATGGGCGTGCCGTTCGTGCTGATCGCCCTGGCGCTGCGCCGCGGCATGGGCGCGATGGCGTTCTTCCGCCGCCACCGCCTGACCCTGCAGCGGGTGGGCGGTGGTGTGCTGGTCCTGATCGGGCTGGCCATGGCCACGGGCGTGTGGTCCGCACTGGTCTCCTGGATCCAGTCCGAATTCGTAACCGATTGGGTGATGCCGATAT
The DNA here is from genome assembly GCF_006539885.1 of Kocuria varians. Taxonomy (GTDB): domain Bacteria; phylum Actinomycetota; class Actinomycetes; order Actinomycetales; family Micrococcaceae; genus Kocuria; species Kocuria varians. The sequence goes on from NZ_BJNW01000008.1 coordinate 75,630, forward strand.
GACCAAGGCGCGTACAAGGCGCGAGCGGAAGGCGCAGCGCGCGGCCGTGGAGGTCCCCGCGCTGGGGCCCGTCGGCATGCTGCGCTGGGCGTGGCGGCAGCTGACCAAGATGTCCACCGCCCTCGTGCTGCTGCTGCTGCTCGCGATCGCCGCGGTCCCCGGCTCCCTGTTCCCGCAGCGCGTGCAGGACCCGGACGCCGTGGCGGACTACATCAAGGCCAACCCCGTCATGGGGCCGTGGCTGGACCGGGTCCAGCTCTTCGACGTCTTCTCCTCCTACTGGTTCTCCGCGATCTACCTGCTGCTGTTCATCTCGCTCGTGGGCTGCGTGATCCCGCGGGCGTTCCAGCACTTCAAGGCGTGGCGTTCCAAGCCGCCGCGCACCCCGCGGCGGATCTCGCGGCTGCCGCAGTACCGCAAGGTGATGCTCGGCGGGCGCGAGGGCGCCGCGGCACCCACCCCGGACGACGCCGTCGAGGCGGCGGCCGCGGCCCTGAAGAAGCGCGGCTACCGCGTGCAGGTGCAGGACCTCGGGACCGGGGCGCCGTCGGTCGCGGCCGAGCGCGGCATGCTCAAGGAAGTGGGCAACATCCTCTTCCACGTGGCCCTGCTGGGCGTGCTGATCTCGGTGGCCGCGGGATCCCTGTTCGGCTACAAGGGGCAGAAGGTGATCGTGGAGGGGGAGTCCTTCGTGAACACCCTCGTGGACTACGACTCCTTCAACCCCGGCACGAACTTCAACGCGGACTGGCTCAACCCGTTCTCGATCTCGCTGAAGTCCTTCGAGGCCACGTTCAACCGTGACACGAGCGACCCCGAGCACTACGGCCAGCCCACAGACTTCAACGCGGACCTGACCGTCACGGACGCCCCCGGCGCCACCCCGCAGGACGTGCACCTGGCGGTGAACAAGCCCCTGAACGTGGGCGGCACCAAGGTGTACCTGGTGGGCAATGGCTACGCGCCGGTGATCCGCGTCAAGGACGGCGACGGCCACGTCGCGTACGAGGGGCCCGTGGTCACCGTGCCCTCGGACTCCGTCTACACCTCCTCCCTGACGCTGAAGGTCCCGGATGCCCGCCCGGACCAGCTGGGCTTCGTGGGCCTGCTGCTGCCCACGGCCGTCTCCCAGGACGGCTCGATCCCCAAGTCCGTGGACCCGGGGCTGAACAACCCGGCGCTGATCCTCTCCTCGTACAGCGGTGACCTGGGCCTGGACAGCGGTCAGCCGCAGAACGTCTACGTGCTGGACACCAAGGGGCTCAAGGAGCTCAACGCGATGTCCAGCAGCAACGGGCCTGTGCTCCTGGACGGCCAGCACCGGAAGGTGGACCTCCCGGACGGCAAGGGCAGCATCGAGTTCCTGGACGTCAAGCGCTACGTGGGTCTGGACGTGCACAGCGATCCCGGGCGCATCCCCGCGTTCGTCTCCTTCCTGGTGGCGTTCGCCGGGCTCGTGATGAGCCTGTTCATCGCGCGCCGCAGGGCCTGGGTGCGCGCCACGGAGACCGAGGACGCGAATGGCGTCCGGTGTACTGTTCTGGAGTACGGCCTGTTGGCGCGGGGCGAGGATCACCGCCTGGGCGCGGAGGCGGAGAAGCTGACTGCTCTGTGGACGTCATTGTGGGAGGACCGCGGAGTGCGGGAGTTCCACCTGAAACCGTCGGATAAGGCGTGAGGTAATGGGTAGCGACATCAACGTGACTTTGGGCAACTGGAGCGAGTGGTTCATGCTCCTGGCCGCCATGACCTACATGGTGGTGTTCGTGGCGTTCGTGTGGGACATGGCCAGCCACTCCAAGACGCTCGGTCTCAACGAGCAGGCGCGGGAGAAGCGCCGCACGGAGGCCGAGGCGAACTCCCGGCAGCTCGTGGGAGCCGGGGCGGCGGCGTCGTCCGTGGCCCACGGCGCGGCGGGAAGCAGCGGCGCGGTCTCCCGGGGTGCTGACGACGCCGTGGCCGCCGAGTTCCGCACGTCCGCCGAGAACTCTACCAAGGGAGTGGGCGAGTTCGAGGCCCTGAACTACAAGCGCGGCAGCCGCCGCCCGGCCGCCCGCGTGGCCGTGACGCTCATGGTCATCGCGTTCGCGCTGCACGTCTTCGCGGTCGTCTCCCGCGGCGTGGCCGCGGACCGCGTGCCCTGGGCCAACATGTACGAGTTCTGCAGCACCGGCGCCATGGTGGTGGCCGGCGTGTACCTGGTGACCCTGATCTTCAAGGACCTGCGCTTCGTTGGGCCCATGGTCTCCGGGCTCGTGCTCATCATGCTGTGCCTCGCGACCATCGTGTTCCGCACCCCGGTCTCGCCCCTGCAACCGGCGCTGCAGTCCTACTGGCTCATCATCCACGTGTCCATCGCGGTGGCGGCCTCCGGCATCTTCACCATCACGTTCGCCATGGCCGTGCTGCAGCTGCTGCAGGCCCGCCGCGAGAAGCGCCTGGCCGCGGGGGAGACCTCCCGCATGGGCTTCCTGCGCGCCGTGCCCAGCTCCGTGACCCTGGAGAACTTCGCGTTCCGCCTGAACTCCGTGGGCTTCGTGTTCTGGACCTTCACCCTGGCCGCCGGTGCCATCTGGGCGGACCAGGCCTGGGGCCGGTTCTGGGGCTGGGACACCAAGGAGGTCTGGACCTTCGTGGTGTGGACCGTCTACGCCGCCTACATGCACGCCCGCGTGACCCGCGGCTGGAACGGCAACCGCTCCGCGTGGCTGTCGATCGCCGGCTACATGTGCGTGGTCTTCAACTTCACCGTGGTCAATACACTCTTCCCGGGTCTGCACTCCTACTCGGGCCTGTGAGGCGCTGAGCCTCGCGGGGAGTCCCTGAGCGCCGCTGGACTTCCAGTCCGTCGGGCCCTTGTCGAGGCCCGTTGCGGCGGCGCGTTCCGCACGACGACGCCGCCAGCGCACCGCACAGATGATGCCCGCCTCCCCGTTCGGGGAGGCGGGCATCGTTCGTCGGTCCAGGTGCCACGTTCGGAGGTCTGCTGCGTCAGGAGGACTGCTACGACCGGGTGTTGGCTGCTTCCGGAGGTCTCCTACTTCTGTGCGTCGTCCGGGCCCGGTGTGTCGTTGCGCGGGCCCGGAGTGTCGTCGTGGGGCTTCGGAGCGTCGTTGCGGGGGTCCGAGGGGTCCAGGGGCTCGTCGGTCTCCGGGTGGGTGCCCGGGGCGCGGCCCGTGCGTTTGAGCTCGTTCTCCCACTCCTGCAGCCGGCGGGCCTGCTCCTGCTGCCTGCGGTGCTGCTCGAGGTGGCGCAGGAACTGGGGGTCGTCGTCCGGGCCGCGGCCGCGCTGCGCCTCCGCTGCGACGTCCTCCCGGCGGGGGCGGCCGAAGAGCAGCCACAGCACCGCCCCGACCACCGGCAGCAGCAGGATCACCAGCAGCCACGCCCACTTGGGCAGCGCACGCACGCTGTAGCGCTCCGACTGTGCACACTCGATGAGCGCGTAGATGATGACGCCCACCGCGAGTGCGCCCGCGCCAATGATCAGAATTGCTCGGCCCATGCCGAACATCCTAGGGGAGTGTCCAGGGCGGGCGCCTAGACTGGCCGGGTGAACTTCTTGAAGTACTCCCTGCTGCGCCTCGGCATTCTGATCGCGTTCTTCCTCGTGTGCCTCTACCTGGGCCTGGGACTCGTGTTCTCCGGGATCGCGGCCGTGATCGCCGCCTTCGCGATCTGCTACATCTTCTTCCCCAAGCTGCACTACGCGGCGGGGCAGGACTTCCACCGCTTCATCTCGCGCTCGCCCAAGCCGCAGAACCGCGTGGCGCTCGAGGACCAGGAGTTCGAGGACTCCTACACGGACACGGAGAGCCGCAAGGACGTCTGAGGCTCGGGGTCCAGCACCCCGGGACCTGCGGTCCGGCCACCCGGGACGTCGTGGGCGGGCCGGATGGGCTCCGCAGCCGCCGGAGCCGGCAGGGCCGGCCCCGCGCGAACCGTGGGGGCGAGGAGATGCACCGCCGCGCGGCGTCGTCGTCCCCGCGGAGGCGGCTGGATCAGCCCACGTACTGGAAGACGAGCACGGCCACGGCGTAGAGCACGGTGACGCCCAGGTTGATGAAGCCGCACTGCTTGAGCACGGGGATCAGCTCGCGGCGGTCGGTGCTGCGCAGCACTGTGATGGCCGCGCCCACGGCCAGCGGGCTCATCGCGTAGACCAGCAGCACCCACGGGTTGTGCGGGACGAGCAGCAGGGGCAGGACCATACCCACGAACATCTCGCCGGTGAAGGTGAGCCGCGCCCTGGAGTCGCCGAGCCGCACGGCCATGGTGCGCTTGCCCGCGACCTCGTCCCCGGGGATGTCGCGGATGTTGTTGGCCATCAGCAGGGCGCACGCGAAGAGTCCGGTGGCCACGGCCAGCACCCACGAGTCCAGGTTCAGGCGCCCGGCCTGCGTGACGGTGGTGCCCAGAGTGGCCACCAGGCCGAAGAAGATGAAGACGAACACGTCCCCGAGTCCCATGTAGCCGTAGGGCTTCTTGCCGCCGGTGTAGCCCCAGGCCGCGGCGATCGCCAGGACCCCCACCACGCCGAGCCACCACTGCTGCGACAGCGCCACCAGGGCGACGCCCGCCACCGCGGCGAGACCGAAGCACGAGAAGGCGGCCAGCTTGACCTGCCGCGGGGTGGCCGCGCCGGAGGCGGTGAGCCGCAGCGGGCCCACGCGGTCGTCGTCCGTGCCGCGCACACCGTCCGAGTAGTCGTTGGCGTAGTTCACGCCGATCTGCAGGAACAGGGCCACGAGCAGTGCCAGGAGGGCCGGGACGGCGTGCGCGGCGTGCATCGCCTGCGCGGCGGCGGTACCGGCGATCACCGGTGCCGCGGCCATGGGCAGCGTCCGCAGACGAGCCCCCTCGACCCACTGAGCTGGTGTGGCCACGGTGCAACGACCTTTCGACGACGGAGTTCGGGTTCGCCCCATTCTCCCACGGGTCGTGCACCGGCCCGGGCCGCCCCGGCGCACGGTGGCTGGCGCGGAGCCGGCTCTGTCGGGGGCGAGGGCCGCGGTCAGCCCCGGGGGCCTGCGCGGCGGGCGTCCTGGGTGTCCAAGGTCTCGGAGCCGTCGGAGGTGTCGGGGAGGCCGGGGCGTGCCGGTGGTGTCAGGGGGGTGCCGGTCGTACCGGGGGTGCCGGTGGTGGCAGACGCGTCGGCCGTGCCGGTGAACAGCGCTGCCGCGGCGGAGCGGTCCGGCTTGCCGGTCGCGAGCAGGGGGAGCTGCTGCGCGTGGTGCCACAGCTTGGGCACCGCGGCGGCCCCGAGCCGATCGCGCACCGCCGCGGAGAGCTCCCGTTCGAGCGTCGTGCTCCGCTCCGTGCCCGGCCGGGGGACGACCACGGCGGCGACGCTCTGCCCCCACTCGGGGTGCGGCACGGCCACCACGAGCGCCTGCCGCAGCGCGGGGTGCTCGAGGAGAACAGAGGCCACGAGACCGGCCGAGACCTTCACACCGCCGGTGTTCACGACGTCGTCCGTGCGCCCCAGCACCGAGAGGGCACCGCCCTCCCCGCGGGCGCCGAGGTCGTCCGTGCGGTACCAGCGCACGCCGTCGAGCACGCGGAAGTGTGCGGCGGTCTGGGCGGGGTCGTCCAGGTAGCCGGCGGCCACCACGTCCCCGCCGAGCCAGATCCGGCCCTCGGAGAAGGCTCCCGGCCCCTCCGCGACGGTGAGGGCCGCGCGGGCGGCGGCCGGGGCGGCGTCGTCCGGGAGCAGGCGCACGGCCACGGTGTCGAGGGCCACGCCGTCGTAGACGCACCCGCCGCACGTCTCGGACATCCCGTAGGTGCGCACGACCCGCACGCCCGCCTCCGCGGCGCGCGCGGCGAGGGCGGGGGACAGCGCGGAACCGCCCACGAGCACGGCGTCGAAGCGCGCGAGGGCGGCCACCGCGCGGAAGTCGGGGGCGCCCTCGGCGGGGTCGAGGATCCGCTGCAACTGGGTGGGCACCACGGACACGTAGCGCACCGGGGCGTCCATGCCCTCCGCGACATCCGCGAACGCCGCGGGGGTGAAGTGTCCGGTGGACATGACCACGGGGTGGGTGCCCGCGAGCACGGAGCGCGCGAGGACCTGGACGCCCGCGACGTAGTGGGCCGGCAGGCACAGCAGCCACTGCCCCGGACCGGACGTGGCCCGTTCGGTCGCGCGACCGGAGGCCTCCAGGGCCTCGGTGGTCAGGACCGTCTTTTTGGGGCGGCCGGTGGAGCCGGACGTCGCGACGACGACCGCCGGGCCGGGGCGGGACAGCGCGGTCCGCAGCCGCGGCAGCAGCTCGAGCGGGTCACCGGGGAGGGGGCCGTCGAGCACGACGACGTCGCGGGGCAGAGCACCGAGCGCCGGTGCCGGCAGCGCGGTGCCCGGGAGGGCGGCGTCGTCGGGCTCGGGGGAGAAGGGCGAGGTCATGCGGCGACCGTCAGAAGTAGTAGGGGAACGCGGACCAGTCCGGGTCCCGCTTCTGCAGGAAGGCGTCCCGGCCCTCCACGGCCTCGTCCGTCATGTAGCCCATGCGCGTGGCCTCGCCGGCGAAGACCTGCTGGCCCACCATGCCGTCGTCCGGCAGGTTGAACGCGTACTTGAGCATGCGCACGGCCTGGGGGGACTGGGAGGTGATCTTCCGTGCCCACTCCACGCACGTGGTCTCGAGGTCCTCGTGGGGCACCACGCGGTTCACGGCGCCCATGCGGTGCATGTCCTGCGCGGAATACTCGTCCGCGAGGAAGAAGATCTCGCGGGCGAACTTCTGGCCCGCCTGGCGGGCGAGCAGGGCCGAGCCGTAGCCGGCGTCGAAGGAGCCCACGGTGGCGTCCGTCTGCTTGAACTTCCCGTGCTCCGCGGAGGCCACGGTGAGGTCGCACACCACGTGCAGCGAGTGCCCGCCACCGGCGGCCCACCCGGAGACCGCCGCGATGACGACCTTGGGCATGGTGCGGATCAGCCGCTGCACCTCCAGGATGTGCAGGCGCCCGGCGCGGGCCGGGTCGATCGAGTCCGCGGTCTCGCCCTGCGCGTAGTGGTAGCCGTCCCGGCCGCGGATGCGCTGGTCCCCGCCGGAGCAGAACGCCCAGCCGCCGTCCTTCGCGGACGGGCCGTTGCCGGTGAGGATCACGGCGCCCACGTCCGAGGACATGCGGGCGTGGTCCAGGGTGCGGTACAGCTCGTCCACGGTGCCGGGGCGGAACGCGTTGCGCACCTCTGGGCGGTCGAACGCGATGCGGACCCACGGCAGGTCCTTCACCACGGTGCCGTTCGCGTCCCGCTCCACGCCGCGGTGGTAGGTGATGTCCTCAAGGTCGGTGAAACCCTCGACGGGTCGCCACTGCTGAGGATCGAAGATCTCGGACACACGGTCGGGAAGCTGCGCGTTGGTCATGGGTACCACTGTAGGACGGGTGGGGCTGGGGAGGTTTTCGGGGAGGTGGTGACGCCCCGGTAGTACCGGGCGGGCATTTGTACTTACAATGAGACAAAAACCGTCGGGCTGACCCGGGAGAGACATGGCCTTTCCATCCACCATCACCATCGACAGGGCATCCCCCGTGCCGCTGTACCACCAGCTCGTGCACGGCATCGAGTCCGCCATCACGGAGGGCGAGCTGCCGCCCGGGACCATGCTCGAGAACGAGCTGTCCCTGGCCAAGAACCTCCACCTTTCGCGTCCCACCGTGCGCAAGGCGATGGACGAGCTCGTGCGTTCGGGGCTGCTCGTGCGCAAGCGTGGAGTGGGCACGCAGGTGGTCGCCTCCGAGGTGCGCCGCCCGGTGCGCCTCACCTCGCTCTACGACGACCTCGCCCAGGACGCGTCCAATCCCGCGACGCAGGTGCTCTCCCTCGAGGAGGTGCCCGCGCCGGCGGAGACCGCCCGCGCCCTGAACATCGCGGAGGGGGCCGCCGTCTACCACCTTCGGCGGCTGCGCAGCCGCGGCGGCAAGCCCCTGGCGATCATGGAGAACTGGGTGCCCCCGGAGATCGCGACCCTGGACACCCAGGAGCTCGCCGAGCACGGGCTGTACGAGATCCTGCGCCGCGAGGGCGTGAACTTCCGGGTGGCCACGCAGAAGATCGGCGCCGCCGTGGCCTCCGCGGAGCAGGCCAAGCTGCTGGGCATCACGGAGGGTGCGGCCCTGGTGACGATGTCGCGCACGGCCACGGACGACGTCGGGCGGCGCGTGGAGACCGGGCGTCACTTCTACCGTGCGGACTCCTACTCGTTCGAACTGACCCTCTCCGCCTGAGACGGGGCGGGACGGAGCGGAACGGGCGGTTCGGGGATGGGTGCAGCGGCGGGCGCCGCGCGGCGGCGTCGTCGGTCCGTCCCGACGGAACGCCCATCGAACCGCACATCGCCGAACCGCCGCCCGCTGAACCGCCGCCCGCTGAACCGCCGCCCGGCGGCACCCTGCACCACCAGGAGCACACCGAGGATCCGCTCCACCGAGGAAAGGAACGACCCATGACCGACTGGTTCTACCCCGCAGGCACCGCCGCGCAGGCACCGTGGGATCTCTCGATCGGCGGGCACGACTCGCTGCTGGAGGTTCCCGGGTGGGAGCACACCGGCCTGCGCACCGTGACGTTCGGCGCCGAGCCCGTGACGCTGGAGGCCGCCCCCGAGGAGCGGATCGTGATTCCCCTGGCCGGGGGTGACGTGACCGCCGTCGTGGCCGGCGAGACCTACCACCTGGCCGGGCGTGAGTCCGTCTTCCACGGCCCCACGGACATGCTCTACACGGGGGTCGAGCAGGCGCTCGAGCTGTGTGCCGAGTCCGGCGCACGCGTGGCCGTGGCCAGTGCCCCCGCTCGCCACGAGTACCCCGTCCGCCTGGTCCGCAAGGACGAGGCGCCCCTGGAGCTGCGCGGCGCGGGCAACTGCTCCCGCGAGGTCCGCAACTTCGGGACGCCCGCGGCCCTGGAGGCGGACCGGTTCATCGTGTGCGAGGTGCTCACCCCGGCCGGGAACTGGTCCTCCTACCCGCCGCACAAGCACGATGAGGAGAAGGAGGGGGAGACCCGGCTCGAGGAGATCTACTACTTCGAGACCCGCGTGACCCCGGACGCTCCCGCGGAGGCCACGGACGCCATCGGCTACCAGCGCGTCTACGCCTCGGACGAGCGGCCGATCGACGTCAACGCGGAGGTGCGCACCGGTGACGTCGTGCTGGTGCCCTACGGCTGGCACGGTCCAGCCATGGCTCCTCCCGGCTACGACATGTACTACCTCAACGTCATGGCCGGTCCCGGCCCGGTGCGCGAGTGGCTGATCAGCGACGACCCGCACCACGGCTGGGTGCGCCGGCAGTGGGACGGCGCCGAGGTGGACGCCCGGCTGCCGTTCGGCGGATGATCAGCGGGTGCTTCCCGACCTGACCCTCCTCGCGTGGGCGGGGCTGCTGTGCGGGGCCCTGCTCGTGGGCTTCTCCAAGACGGCCCTGCCCGGCATCAACACGCTCGCCGTGGCCCTGTTCGCGGCGATCCTCCCGGCCAGAGCCTCCACCGGGGCGCTGCTCGTGCTGCTGCTGGTGGGCGACTGCTTCGCGCTGTGGAACTACCGCCGCCACGCCCACTGGCCCACGCTCGTCCGCATGATGCCGGCGGTGGTCGCGGGGCTTGCGCTCGGCGGCGTGTTCCTCGCGTTCGCCGGGGACTCGCTCGTGCGGCGCGTGATCGGCGTGCTGCTGATCCTGCTCATGGGGATCACCTTGTGGCAGCGGCGGGGGCGACGCCGGGCGGAGGCTCGGGGCGCGGCGTCGGCTCCTGGCGCAGGTGCGGGGTCGGTGCCGGCCGTGGGGCCCGGCTCTGACTCCGGGGCCGTACCGGGCTCGGACGCGGGGCCGACCTCGGGTTCGAACTCGAGCGTGAACTCAGCCTCGGACGACGACGCCGCGGCCCCCGCGGACTCGCACGGCACCTCGAAACTCGCGGCGGCCGGCTACGGGACGCTCGGCGGATTCACCACGATGGTCGCCAATGCCGGCGGGCCCGTGATGTCCATGTACTTCCTGGCCGCGCGCTTCCCCAAGCACGCCTTCCTGGGCACCGCCGCGTGGTTCTTCGTGACCATGAACCTGCTCAAGGTCCCCGTCTCCGTGGGTCTCGGCCTGCTCACGACCCACACCCTCGTGATGGACGCGCTGCTCGTGCCCGGCGTGGTGGTGGGAGCGCTGGTGGGGAAGTGGGCGCTCGCGCGGATCGCGCAGCACGTCTTCGACCGGGCCGTGATCGCGGTGACCCTGCTGGGGGCGGTGTACCTGCTGTTCTGAGGGGCGGCGGCGCGGGCCCCGTCGTGGGTCGCGCGCCGTCCTTCCATGGCTTCGCCGAACCGGTGTGGTGCGGTGGGTGGCAGTGAACGGGGACGGGCCGCGCTCGCGGCCCGGGCGGCGTCGTCATCCCTTGACGTGATCTTCCCCACCCCCGGATAATTGTACGGACATACTAACAAGCGGATCATTAAGTGAGGATCGTCATGAGCGCAGAAGAACTGTCCGTCGCCGTCGTCGGGGCCGGGATGGCCGGCCGTGCCCACGCCTACGGGTACCGCCAGGCGGGCACCGTCTACGACTCCGTGTTCCCGAAGATCCGGCTCGCCGCGATCGCGGACGCCAACGTGCCGCTCGGCGAGGACGCCGCGCGCCGCTACGGCTTCGAGACCACGTACTCGGACTGGCGCCAGGTCGCGGAGGACCCGAGCATCGACGCCGTGAGCATCGTGGTGGGCAACGCCCTGCACCGCGAGATCGCCCAGGGGCTGCTGGAGACCGGCAAGCACGTGCTGTGCGAGAAGCCGCTCGCGGGCAACCTGGAGGATGCGCGGGCCATGGTCGAGCTCGAGCGCGAGCACGGCTCCCGCACGGACTCCGCGGGCCGCCCGCTGATCACTGCCACCGGCTACACGGTGCGCCGCACCCCGGCGCTCAACGCGATCCGCGAGCGGGTGGAGAACGGCGAGTTCGGCCCGGTCAGCAACTTCATCGCCACGTACCTGGCCGACTACTCGTGCGATCCCCGCGCCCCCATGTCCTGGCGCTACAAGGGCGCCCCGGGCTCGGGTGCGCTGGGGGACCTCGGCTCGCACGTGATCGACACCGGCGAGTTCCTCAACGGCCCCATCACGGCCGTGCGCGGCGCGTTCATGGACACCGTCCACAAGGAGCGCCCCCTGCCGGTGGGCAACGTGGTGGGCCACGCGCACGCGGAGGTCTCGGACGAGGTGGAGCCCGTGGAGAACGAGGACTTCCTGACCTTCACGTGCACCTTCGCCAACGGCGCGATCGGTACGTACACGATCTCCCGCGTGGCCTTCGGCTCGCCCAACGGGCAGGCCTACCAGGTGGTCGGGCCGCGGGCGCAGGCCTCGTGGCGCATCGACAAGCCCGCCGAGTTCGAGTACGACGACGCCCAGGCCGGCTACCAGACGCGCGGCCCCCGCCGGGTGCTGATCAACCCGGAGACCCCGCTGTTCGCCAACTCCTGCGCGATGGACGCCCCCGGCAACGGCTGGAACTACAACGAGAACTTCGTGATCCAGGCCCGGGCGTTCCTGGAGCAGGTCGTGGGCCGGCCGAGCGGCCTGCAGCCGTGCGCCTCCTTCGCGGACGGGCTGCACACCTTGGAGGTCATCCAGGCGGTCGCGGACTCCGCGCAGCAGGGCGGCCGCGAGGTGGCGATCACCCGCTGAGACCGTGAGCCCCACGGAGCACCTCGGGGACGTCCGCAGGGATTCCCCAGGGGGTCTCGCGGGGTCACCACCGCCGACGACGAACGCCCGGCCCGCTGGCAGCGGACCGGGCGTTCCTCGTGTGGCGGGGGAGCGGGACTACTTCTTGTTCACGGTGAAGATCGCACCGGTGGTGACGTCCTCCTCCACGGCCTCCAGGGTGCGGCCGCGGGTCTCTGGGAGGAACTTCCACATGACCAGGGCTGCCACGGCGTTGACAGCCGCGAAGCTGAAGAACGAGCCGTTGATGCCGATCGAGGCGATCAGGGAGGGGAATACCCAGCTCAGCGCTGCGTTGGCCATCCAGAGGCAGAAGACCGTGATGCCCATGCCCACGGCGCGCATGTGCAGCGGGAAGATCTCCGAGAGCAGCACCCACGTGGCCACGTTCAGGAACGTCTGCATGGACCCCACGAAGCACACGACCAGCACCAGGATCACGTACGGGCGGGCCGCGCTGCCCTCGGGGAAGAACGCGGCGGACAGCCCGATCAGCAGGTGGAAGATCGTGACCAGCACGTAGCCCGTGATGATGGTGGTGCGGCGGTTGATCCTCTCCATCATCCACAGGGCGATGAAGCCGCCGACCACGGCGATCACGCCCGGGGCGATGTTCGCGATCAGGGCGGCGTCCGCGCCGAAGCCGGCGTCGCGCAGGATGATCTGGCCGTAGTACATGACCGAGTTGATGCCGGTGAGCTGCTGGAAGACCGCCAGGGCCACCCCCACGAGCAGGATGCGCAGCAGCCACTTGTTCTTGAGCACCGAGGAGATGCCGGTCTCGTGCTCCTTGGCCTCGAGCTCGCTGACCCGCTCGACCTCGCCCATCTCGGCCTCCGCGCGGTCCTGCGAGCGGATGGTCCTGAGCACCTCCAGGGCTTCGTCGTACCGGCCCTTGGAGATCAGCCAGCGAGGGGACTCCGGCATGCGCAGCATGCCGAAGAACAGGAAGACCGCGGGGATGGCGCAGACCGCGAGCATGATCCGCCACACGCCGTCGAGGTGGCCCAGGGCGTTGCCCAGGATCGCGTTGACGATGAACGCCGCGAGCTGGCCGATCACGATCATCAGCTCGTTGCGCCCGGAGAGGGAGCCGCGGATCTCGTACGGGGCGAGTTCCGCGAGGAACACCGGGACCACGGTGGACGCGCCGCCCACGGCGAGGCCCAGCACGAAGCGCCCGACCAGCAGGATCGCAAGGCCCGGGGCGAAGACGCACGCCAGGGTGCCCGCGAAGAACAGGACGGCGAGCAGCAGGATCGTCTTGCGTCGACCCCAGCCGTCCGAGAGGCGGCCGATCGACACGGCGCCCAACGCGGCACCGATCAGCAGGGTGCTCGTCACGGTGCCCTCGGACTGGGCGTTGAGCCCCAGCTCCTCGGACATCGGCAGCAGCGCACCGTTGATCACGCCGGTGTCGTAGCCGAAGAGCAGACCCCCGAAGGTGGCCACGAGGGCGACCAAGCCGAGGCGTCGGGTGTGGGGCCCGGGCTTCAGCGGTGGAAGCTGCGTGGCCCCGGGACTGCCGGCCACCGGACCGGCGGATGATTGCGACATGTTGGCTCCTTTGCCGTTGTGCCGTACGAGCCGCTCAGCGCTCGCTGATGGCCTGGTGGATCTTGTCCTGCATGGTCTGCAGCTGGTACCGGGAGACCTCCGGGGCTTTCTCGTTCTCCGCGAAGACGCTGGAGACCATCACGGTGTCAGGATCGCCCAGGAAGCCGATCTCCGACAGACCCGAGAAGAACTCGTCCCAGTTGACGTCCCCGTCCCCGATCTTCAGGTGCTGGTGCACGCGCACCGGGTTGCCCGGGGGATTGGTGATGTAGCGCAGCCCGTGGGAGCGGTGGTGGTCCATGGAGTCCGCCACGTGCACCACGCGCACCCGGCTGCCCGCCGCGCGCATGATCTCCAGGGGCTCGTCCTCCATGTGGAAGGTGTGGCACGCCACGTACGTCAGCCCGATGTTCGGGGAGTTCAGCCCGCGGATCACGCGCCACGCGGAGAGCCCGCGCTCCACGAAGTCGTCCGGGTGCGGGTCGATCGCCACGTTGAGACCTTCGCGCTCGATGATCGGCAGCAGCTCCTCCATGGAGCGGTGGAAGCTGTTCTCGGACTCCTCGTAGCGCTCCGGGCGCCCGGAGAACTCGGTGTTCAGCTGGGTCACTCCCAGGTCCACGGCGATCTGGATCACCCGCTTCCACTTGCGCACCGCGGCCTCGCGCTCCTCCTCCACGGGGGAGGACCAGCGCAGCACGGGCAGGATGGACGCGATCTCCACGTTCGTGTCCTTCAGCGCCCGGGCGAGGTCCGAGACCAGTTGGTCGTCCGCCGTGGGGTGCGTGAAGAACGGGATGAAGTCCGGGTGCGGGGTCATCTGCATGTAGTCGTACCCCAGGTCCTTGACCACGCGGGGGAACTCCAGCAGCGAGTGCGTGGAGTGGAACGGGGTGGGGTCGAGCGCGATCTTCACGGTGTTCTCCTCGGGTCCTGACCGCTCAGCGGTACAGCTCGGGCTTCTCGTTCAGCTCCACGTCCACGGTGGTGCCGGGGGCGGCGACGGCGCGCAGTCCGGCCTCGCAGCACGCGGCGGCGGCGTAGCCGTCCCAGGCGTCCGGGCCGGCAATCTCGCCGCGCAGGCAGCCGTCGATCCAGTCCTGCACCTCGGTGTCGTACGCGTCCACGAAGCGCTCCTCGAAGCCGGGCAGCACCTGGTCCACGCCCTCCTGCAGGTGGGTCTGCTCGAACGCGGCGCGCGTGGTCACGGCGTAGCCGTACTGCGCGGTCACGTGCGTGTTCACCGAGACCCTCACACCGGACTCGGTGTCCATGAGGATCTGGGCGGGGTCCTTCAGGCCGTCGGTCTGCACCTTCCGGGAGTCCTTGCCGGTGCGGACCTGGACCGCGACGATCTCCTCGCCGGTGAGGAAGCGCACGCCGTCGAACTCGTGCACCACGGTGTCGTCGATCAGGTTGCCGCCCGTGTAGGCGGCGGGGACGTCCGGGTTGATGTGCTCGCAGTCCAGGGCGAGCAGCTCGCCGTGCTCGCCGGAGGCCACGGCCTCGCGGATCCGGCGGTACCCGGCGTCGAAACGGCGCATGAAGCCCACCTGGATCAGCTTGCGGCCCAGCGCGGACTCGGCCTGCACCACGCGCCACGCGGACTCGGAGTCCGGGGTGAGCGGCTTCTCGCACAGGATGGGCAGGCCCTGCGTGAGGGTGGGCAGCAGGACGTCCTCGTGCAGGAAGCCCGGGGTAGCCACGAGCACGGCGTCCACGTCCCCGGAGGTGATGGCCTCCGTGAAGTCGGTGTACACGCGGGCACCCTCGATGCCCTCGATGGCGGCCTGCGCCCTGGCCTCGTCGATGTCGACGATCGCGGTGATCCGCGCCCGCCGCATGCGGTGGTGGATGCGTTCGATGTGGTCCGAACCCATGCGTCCGGCGCCGACGACGGCGATTCTCAGGTCTTCGCTCATGGTGGCGGTGCTCCCTTCGGTCGGGTTCCCCTGCGGCGGTGGCGCGCAGCGGGAGGAGTGCGGCGGGTGGCGCTCAGGCCACGGTGGTCCGGGAGCCGCACGAGAGCAGGTACGTGCAGGTCCGGGAGGCGATGGGCAGGGGGTCGTCAAAGCTCGCCACGGGGTACATGTCCTGCTCGACGATCCCGAACAGCGGCCGGCCCAGGCACTCGGCGTGCTCGATCACCTCGCGCAGGTCCGGCAGCCCCTGCGGCGGCTCGCACATCACGCCGGCGGCCGTGGCGTCCTTGAACGTCATGTCCTCGGCGCGCACGCGGGCGAGGACGTCCGGGTGGACCTGCTTCAGGTGCAGGTAGCCGATGCGCTCGGGGTGGTTGCGGATCAGCTCCACGGAGGACGCCCCGCCGTACTCGGCGTGGCCGGTGTCCAGGCACAGCGTGACCAGCGAGGGGTCCGTCATGGCCAGGAACTTCTCGATCTGCGGCATGGTCTCCACGTGCGAGTCCGCGTGCGAGTGGAACTGCTGGAACAGTCCGAACTCCCGCTGCAGCGTGCGGCCCAGACGGTCGTGGCCCGCGGCGAGGTCCTCCCACTGCTGCTCGCTGAGCGTGCGGTCCTCCACGGCCTCGCCGGTCTTGTCGTCGCGCCACAGGGCGGGGATCACGACGACGTGCTTCGCGTCCATCGCGGCCGTAAGCTCCGCGACCCGGCGGGCGGGTTCCCACGCCTCGTCCCAGGTCCCGGCGCCGCGGTGGAACGCGGTGAACACGGTGCCCGCGCTGATCTGCAGGTCCCTGGCCTTCAGCTCACGTGCCAGCGTCTGCGGGTCCGTGGGCAGGTACCCGTAGGGGCCCAGCTCGATCCACTTGTACCCGGCCTCCGCGACCTCGTCGAGGAACCGCTGCCACGGTGTCTGCTTCTCGTCCTCCGGGAACCACACACCCCAGGAGTCCGGGGCGGTGCCGATGATCAGCTGGTTCTCGCTCATGCCGGTGCCACGCTTTCGTCGTCGGTCGGGGGCCCTCCCGAGAGGGTCCGGTATTCGTCCGTATGTAAGGACATAGTATTAATTGCCAGTGTGAGTGGCGACACTTTCGCCCGGGGAATTCCTGTGTGACGACGGTGCCCCGGGTACGGCCGACGGATCGGCCGCACCCGGGGCACAGGGACGAGCCGGGGAGGACTCAGTGGTCCCCGCTCGTGGGCATGTTGAACGAGGCCCCGGAGATGCTCTCGGGCTCCGGGAAGCGCTGCGTGACCACCTTGCCGCGCGTGTAGAAGCGGATGCCGTCCGGACCGTAGATGTGCAGGTCACCGAACAGCGAGTTCTTCCAGCCGCCGAAGGAGTGCCACGCGACCGGCACCGGGATCGGCACGTTCACGCCGATCATGCCCACCGTGACCTTGCGCTGGAACGTGCGGGCCGCCGCGCCGTTCTGCGTGAAGATCGCGGTGCCGTTGCCGTACGGGTTGGCGTTGATGAGGTTGATGGCCTCCTCCAGCGAGTCCACCCGCAGCACCACGAGCACCGGCCCGAAGATCTCCTCCTCGTAGGCGGCCATCTCGTGGCGCCCCTGGTCGATGATCGTGGGCCCCACGAAGAAGCCCTCCTCGTGGCCGGGCACCACCAGGTCGCGGCCGTCCAGCACCAGCGCGGCGCCGTCCTGCTCCGCCTCGGTGATGATGCGCGTGATGCGCTCCTTGGCCTGCGGCGTGATGACCGGGCCCATGTCCGAGCCCTTCTCCATGCCGTTGCCCACGGTGACGCCCTCACCCAGGGCCTTGACCTTCTCGATCACCCGGTCCGCGGCGTCGCCCACCGCCACGGCCACGGAGATGGCCATGCAGCGCTCACCGGCGGAGCCGAAGGCCGCGGCGTTGAGGTGCTCGGCGGCGTTGTCCATGTCCGCGTCCGGCATGATCACCGCGTGGTTCTTCGCCCCGCCCAGCGCCTGGACGCGCTTGCCGTTGCGGGTGCCCGTCTCGTAGACGTACTTGGCGATGGGGGTGGAGCCCACGAAGGAGATCGCGTCCACGTCCTCGTGCGTGAGCAGCCCGTCCACCATCTCCTTGCCGCCGTGCAGCACGTTGAACACGCCGTCCGGCAGACCTGCCTCCTTCCACAGGCGGGCCAGGAGCATCGCGGCGGAGGGGTCGCGCTCGGAGGGCTTGAGGATGAACGTGTTGCCCGCGGCGATTGCGACCGGCGCCATCCACAGGGGCACCATCACGGGGAAGTTGAACGGGGTGATTCCCGCGACCACGCCGAGCGGCTGGCGGAACGAGTAGACGTCGATGCCGGTGGAGGCCTGCTCCGAGAACTCCCCCTTGAGGTGCTCGGAGATGCCGCACGCGAACTCCACGACCTCCAGGCCGCGGCCCACCTCGCCCTTCGCGTCCGAGAAGACCTTGCCGTGCTCGGAGGTGATGATCTCCGCGAGCTCGTCCGTGTGCGCGTGCACCAGTTCGCGGAATTTGAAGAGGATGGCGGTGCGCTTGGCGATCGAGATGTCGTTCCAGGACTCGGCAGCCTTCTTCGCGGCAGCCACCGCGGCCTGCAGGTCCTCGGGGGAGCCGATGTGCAGGGAACCGGTGGCCTGGCCGGTCGCCGGGTTGAAGACGTCCTGGCGGTCCTCTCCCGCCCCGGCGACCTCCTGGCCGTCGATGAAGTGCAGGATCTCAGTGGTCATGTGCTTCTCCTAACTGAGCAGCGGGCGCTGCGTGGACTTCTGGGCGTGGTAGGTCTGGTAGGCCTCCTGCGTGGAGGCGAGTTCGGACACGCTCGTGACGGGGACGTCCCACCAGGACTCGGAGGACGGCGCGTCCGCCTCGAGCAGCGTGTCCACGTGGATCAGCACGGGGCCCGACCCTTCCGGCAGGGCCTTCGCCGCGGCCACGGCCTCCGAGAGGTCCGCCCCCGTGTTCTCACCCGGTGCCACGCGGATCACGCGCACGCCCAGGGACTCGGCGTTCGCGGCGAGGTCGATGGGCAGGGTGTCCCCGTGGTCGAAGCTGTGTTGCTTCTCGTCCAGGTAGCGGTACTTGGTGCCGAAGCGCTGCGAGCCCAGGGACTCGGACAGCGCGCCGATGGACGCGTAGCCGTGGTTCTGCAGCAGCACCACGATCAGCTTCAGGCCCTCCGCCACCGCGGTGACGAGCTCGGTGTGCATCATGAGGTACGAGCCGTCCCCCACGGTCACGACGACGTCGCGGTCCTCCCCGTGGTCGAGCACGGCCCGTTTGACGCCGAGCCCGCCCGGGATCTCGTAGCCCATGCACGAGTACGCGTACTCCACGTGGTAGCCGAAGGGGTCCTTGACGCGCCACAGCTTGTGCAGGTCACCGGGCAGGGAGCCCGCGGCGCAGATCACGACGTCGTGGTCGTCCATGGCCTCGTTGACCCGCCCGATCACCTCGTTCTGGGACATCACCGGGCGGAAGCGCTCGGCGAACGCGGTGTCCGCGATGTCGTCCCAGCGCTGCTTCTGGGCGCCGATCTCGGTGCTCAGGGCGTCGCTCACGCGGATGCCCTCGGAGGCCGCGTTCAGCGCGACGAGTGCCTTGCGGGCGTCGGCCACCATGGGCACCGTGGAGCCGTGCTTGAAGGCGTCGAAGCTCGCCACGTTGATGTTCACGAAGGAGACGTCCGGGTTCTGGAACGCGGTGCGGGAGGCGGTGGTGAAGTCCTCGTAGCGCGTGCCGATCCCGATCACGAGGTCCGCGTCCCGCACGAGCGCGTTCGCGGCGGTGGAACCCGTGGAGCCTACCGCGCCCACGCACAGGGGGTGGTCCCAGTCCATGACGCCCACCCCGGCCTGCGTGTACGCCACGGGGATCCCGGTGGCCTCCGCGAACCGGCGCAGCTCGTCCTGCGAGAACGCGTACGCCACGCCGCCACCGGCGATGATGACGGGCTTCTCGGCGGAGCGGATGCGCGCCACGGCGGCGCGGACGTCCACGTCCTCCGGCTCCGGGCGGCGGATGCGCCACTCGCGGGGTGCCAGGAACTCGTCCGGGACCTCCACGGCCTCCGCCTGGACATCCTGCGGCAGGGAGATCACCACGGCACCGGTCTCCACCGGGTCGGTCAGCACGCGCATGCCGTTGAGCAGCGCGGAGAAGACCTGCTCCGGGCGCCACACGCGGTCGAAGTAGCGGCTGACTGGGCGGAAGGCGTCGTTGACCGTGACGTCGTAGGCGTCCGGGCGCTCGAGCTGCTGCAGCACCGGGTCCGTGGCCCGGGTGGCGAACACGTCCGAGGGCAGCAGCAGGGCGGGCAGCCGGTTGGTGGTGGCGAGCGCCGCGCCGGTGACCATGTTCGTGGAACCCGGCCCGATCGACGTCGACACCGCGAAGGTCTGGCGACGCCGCGTGTGCCGGGCGTAGCCCACGGCCTGGTGCACCTGGGCCTGCTCGTTGCGGCCCTGGAAGTAGGGCATCAGCTCGGGTTCGAGCTCCTGGAACTGGCGCAGGGCCTGGCCCACGCCCGCCACGTTGCCGTGGCCGAAGATGCCGAACGTCCCCGGGATCGTGCGCTCCCGGAAACGGGTGCCGGCGATCTCGTCCACGGTGTACTGGTTGCCCAGGAACTTCACGACGGCCTGGGCGACCGAGAGCTTCTGTGTCATGTTCGTCTCGATTCCTTCAGGAGTGCAGCAGGGAGGCTGCGGTGGCCACGGCCCCGGCGACGTCGCCGTCCTCGGGGTAGAGCAGGGTGCGTCCCACGGTGAGTCCCTGGACGCCCGGCAGCGCGAGGGCCTCGGCCCAGGTGGCGAAGACCTCGTCCGGTGAGCCGGTGGGGTCCCCGCCGAGCAGCACGGTGGGCAGGGTGGTCGCCGCCATGACGCGCTCCATCTGTGGCACCACGGGCAGCTTCATCCACGTGCGGGCGCTGCTCGCACCGAGGCCCGAGGCGATCGCGGCGGAGCGGATCACGGCCTCCGGGGAGAGGTCGTTGCGGATCGCTCCATTGACGGTCTCAGAGATGAACGGCTCGACCATCGCGTAGAGGCTCTGCTCGGCGAGCGCGTCCACGGCGTGGGCGGTGCTCTCCAGGGCGACGACGGTTGCGGGGTCGCCGTAGTGGATGCGGGTGAGCATCTTGCCGCCGTCCGCGCCGAGGCGCTTGAGGTGGCGTGCGGTGTGGCCGGTGAAGCGGTCGTCGATCTCGTTGACGAGCCCGGAGAGTCCGCCGCGGTTCATAGAGCCGAACACGAGCTTGCCGTCCAGCGCACCGAGGAGCAGGAGGTCGTCGAGGATGTCCGGGGAGGCCAGTACGCCGTCGACCGCGGGGTTCGCGAGCGCGGTGAGCAGGCGGTCCAGGAGGTCGCGGCGGTCCGCCATGGCATCCGCCACGCCGCGCACGGACAGGGCGCCGCGCGCCGGGTGGTCCGCGGCCACGATGAAGTTCTGGGTGCCGTGGACGGGCCGGGCGTGGGGCACGCGGGCGTCCGCGGCGCGCTGCACGGCGTCCGGGTCCTCGAGTCGGATCCGGGTGAGGTCCTCGTAGCGCGCGGGGTCCGTGGAGCCGGGAGCCGGCGGCCTGACCAGGGGCGACGTCGCGTTCATGCCTGGAACCCCCGGTCCCGTGCGGTCAGCAGGTCCATGACGTCCTGCTGCAGCGGCATGTCCTCCGAGCACGCGATGCGCGAGGCCACGATGGCCCCGGCGGCGTTCGCGAAGTCCAGCACGTGCTGCAGCGGCCAGCCGGAGAGCAGGCCGTGGACGAATGCCCCGCCGAAGGAGTCCCCGGCACCCAGGCCGTTCTTCGTCTCCACGGGCACGGGTGCGGAGATCACGGTCTCGGACGCGGTCTTGGCCATCACACCCTGCGCGCCCATCTTGACCACGGCCATGCTCACGCCGGCCTCCAGCAGTCGGTCCGCCTGCTCGTCCGGGGAACCGTCACCCACGGCGACGGCGCACTCCTCCCGGTTGCCGATGGCGATGCTCGCGTACTGCAGGTTCTTGCGCACCTGCTCGGTGGCGTCCGCCTGCGAGTCCCAGAACATGGGGCGGTAGTCGAGGTCCAGGACCGTGTGCCGGCCCTCCCCGAGCTCTTCCCGGGGGCGGGCGGCGTGGGCGTGCAGCTGGGCCTCCCGCGCCGGGGACTGCGCGAGCCCGGTCACCGTGGTCCAGAAGACCCTGGCGTCCCGCACGGCTTGGACGTCGATCTCCTCGGGGGTGATCTTCCAGTCCGGGGCGGTGGGGAAGCGGCCGTAGAAGTAGAGGGGGAAGTCCTCCGGCGGCATGATCGCGCAGAACGTGGCCGGGGTCTGGAGGCACTGCACGGGGGAGACCATGGAGTCGTCCACGCCGTAGCGGCGCAGCTCGCGGTGCAGGTACTCGCCGAACGGGTCGTCCCCGGTGCGGGTGATGACGGCGGCGCTGCGCCCGTACTTCGCGGCGGCCACCGCCACGTTGGACGGGGAGCCGCCCAGGTACTTCCCGAACGAGGTCACGTCCGAGAGCGGGACCCCGATGTCGTTCGGGTAGATGTCCACGCTGATGCGCCCCATGGTCAGCAGGTCATGGCTCACGGGCCGGTCCTTCCGTCGAACGGTTCGGGGTGGTCCCCGGTACGCGTCCAGTCTGACTCGGGGAATATGTCCTGTCAAACCTTTGTGCAGACAAAGTCGGAAATGTGTTCTAGCCTGGAGCGCACCGGACCGCTCCGGTCCCGGCCGTCCCGGTGCCACCGGCACCCGATCCGCGCCCGCCCGCGGGCGAGAGGAGCACAGCATGAAGTTCGGTGTCTACAACGCGATCCTGCACGACCTGTCCCTCGAGGACGCGCTGGACCAGGTGGCCGCGCTCGGGCTGGACGGCATGGAGGTCAGCTCCGGGGGCTTCCTGCCGCCCGTGCACCTGCCGGTGGACGAGATCCTGCGCAGCGACTCCGCCGCGCAGCGCTATCGCCGCCGCTTCGAGGACCGCGGTCTGGAGATCCTCGGGCTGAACTGCAACGGCAACCCCCTGAACCCGGACCCGTCAATCGGCCCGGAGGACGCCGAGGACATCAAGCGCTCGATCCGCGCGGCCGCCGCCCTGGGGCAGACCCGCGTGGTGACGATGTCCGGGCTGCCCGCCTCCGACCCGGGCGGGAAGTACCCGGCCTGGAACGTCAACACGTGGGGCTCCCACGCTCTGGACTCGCTCGAGTGGCAGTGGGACCGGCTCGCCGAGTTCTGGGAACCGGTGGACGCCCTGGCCCGCGAGCACGGGGTCAAGGTCGCTCTGGAGCTGCACCCCCAGAACCTCGTGTTCAACCCGCCCACGGCGGAGCGCCTCGTGCAGCGGAGCGGCGCCACGAACATCGGTGTGGAGCTGGACGCCTCCCACCTGTTCTGGCAGCTCATGGACCCCGTGGCCTGCGTGCGCCGCCTCGGGCCTCTCACGTTCCACGCCGCGGCCAAGGACATCCGCATCAACCGCGAGAACTGCGAGACCGCCGGCGTGCTGGACGAGCGCTTCCGCCGCCTCGCCCCGGACGAGCAGCGCACGTCCCTGGGCGGGGACGAGTACGTCAACGAGTGGCCGCGTGAGTCCTCATGGGACTTCGTCACCGTGGGCGTGGGTCACGACGCCGGCTACTGGGCCGAGTTCCTGCGCGCACTCTCCGAGGTGGAGCGGTCCACGGGGGAGACCATGTGCGTGAACATCGAGCACGAGGACGTCTCCATGTCCGCGCAGGACGGGCTGCGGATGGCCGCGGACACCCTGCGCGAGGCCGCGGAGCTCGCCGGGCTGCGGTAGGAGCGGCCCCAGGGGACGACGCCGCCGGCCCCCGTCCGCGCCGCCCAGCCCGACTCCCTGCCTGCCGGCCCCCGCCCTCGGCCCCCAATGCCCGCCGCATTTGCTCCGTTGTTGCAGATTTTGTGCCGTTCAGCTGCATTTGCTTCACTGCACAGCGCGTGAACTGGGCCGGGCGGGGGTGGCTGCGCCGTCGCCCCGGGCCTCGGCCGCCCCAGCCGGTCGACGCGAAGCAGGAGCCTGCTCATGTGGGCAGCGTGCGCTTAGGGTGAGGCCATGGCCTCCCACCCCTTCGACCTGGACCGGATCGGCCGGGACCTGCCTTTCACGGCGTCGGTGCCGCGGCTGCGGGAGGCGCTGCGCGGCGGCGTCGCCGTGGTCCAGGCGCCACCCGGCACCGGCAAGACCACCGTGGTGCCGCCCGTCGTGGCGGACCTCGTGGCCGCGGGAGATGAGGCTGAGCCGAACGCGGGCCGCGTGGTCGTCGTCCAGCCCCGCCGGGTCGCAGCACGGGCCGCCGCGCGCCGACTTGCCGCGCTCACGGGAACCACGGCGGGCGACGTCGTCGGCTGGAGCGTGCGCGGTGAGCACCGGACGAGCGCGCGGACCCGCGTGGAGTTCGTGACCCCCGGCATCATGCTGCGCCGCCTGCTGAGCGAACCCGAGCTGCCCGGCACGGCGGCGGTGGTGCTGGACGAGGTGCACGAGCGCGGCGTGGAGTCGGACCTGCTCGTGGGGATGCTCGCGGAGCTGCGGCAGCTGCGCGAGGACCTGGTGCTGGTGGCGATGTCCGCGACCGTGGACGCCGCCCGGTTCGCCGCGCTGCTCGGCGGGGACGAGCCCGCGCCGGTCGTGGACTGCCCCTCCGCACTGCACCCGCTCGACGTCGTGTGGGAACCCGGGCCGCAGCGGCTCGACGAGCGCGGCGTCACCCCCGCGTTCCTCTCCCACGTGGCCCGCGTGACGGCCCGCGCCCACACCCGCGCGCTCGCCGAGGACCCCTCCGCGGACGCGCTCGTGTTCCTGCCCGGTGCCCGCGAGGTCGCCCGGGTCGCCGCGGAGCTGCGCGCCCCGGGCGTGGAGGTCCTCGAACTCCACGGACAGCTCCCGCCCCGCGAGCAGGACCGCGCGGTGGCCGGGCGCGCGCCGGGGGACCCGCCGCGCATCGTGGTGGGCACGTCCCTCGCGGAGTCCTCGCTGACGGTGTCCGGCGTGCGGCTCGTCGTGGACTCGGGGCTCGCGCGCCAGCCGCGCCGGGACGCCGGTCGGGGAATCTCCGGGCTTGTGACGGTCTCGGCGTCGAAGGCCTCCGCGGAGCAGCGGGCGGGCCGCGCGGCACGCCAGGGGCCGGGCACCGCCGTGCGCTGCTACGACGACGCCGCCTGGGGCGCCATGCCCGCCCACACCGTTCCCGAGGTGCGCACCGCGGACCTCACGGTCGCGTGCCTGGCGCTCGCCGTGTGGGGCTCACCCGGCGGGGACGGTCTCGCACTGCCGGACCCCCTGCCCCCGCGGGCGCGGGCGGATGCCGAGGAGGTGCTGCGCGGGCTCGGCGCGACCGACGAGGGCGGCCGCGCCACCGAGCTCGGCCGCGTGCTGATGACGCTGCCCGTGGACCCGCGCTGGGGCCGCGCACTGCTGGACGGCTCCGACCTCGTGGGCTCGCGCCTCACGGCGCAGGTGCTGGCTGCCCTCTCTGACGCCCCGCGCATCCAGGGTGCCGACGTTCCCGCCCATCTCCGGGCCCTCCGCGGGGGCAAAGCGGGGGACGCCGCCCGATGGACGCGCGACGTCGCCCGGCTGGAACGGATGGTGGACGCACCGGGGACCTATGACGAGCAACGGGCGGTTGAAGCCGGCCCGCCCGAGGGAGCCGTGCCTGCCGAGTCGCGGGAGGGCGCCGTCGTCGCGCTCGCCCGGCCCGAGTGGATCGCGCGCCGCGTGGACGCGAGTGGTGACCAGTGGCTGCTGGCCTCCGGGACCCGCGCGGGCCTGGAGGCGGGCAGCCCGCTGCGCCACCACGAGTGGCTCGCCGTGGCGGAGCTCAGCCGTGCCGCGGGTCGCGCGGCCGCCGGGACCGGTGCCGTGATCCGGGCCGCCGCGCCGCTGGACGCGGACACCGCTCAGCTCACCGCCGGGACGCTCGCCCGCGAGGAGACGAGGGCGAGCTTCGCGAACGGCCGCGTGCTCACGCGCCGCGTGCGAGCGGTGGGCGCGATCGAGCTCTCGGCCACCCCGGTCACCGCGGACCCCGAGACCGGCGGCGCCGCGGTCCGGGACGCGCTCGTCCGGGACGGTCTGGACCTGCTGCCCTGGGACGACGCCGCACGCGCCCTGCGCGCCCGCCTCGCCCTGCTCCACCGCCACCTGGGCGAGCCCTGGCCCGCCGTGGACGACGCCGCCCTGGTCGCCTCCCTGGACACGTGGCTCGGCCCCGAGCTGCGGGACCTCGCCCGCGGCGCCTCCTTGCGCTCGATCCGCGTGGCGGACGCCCTGCGCCGGCTGCTGCCGTGGCCCGAGGCGGCGCGTCTCGACGAGCTCGTCCCGCACCGGTTGGCCGTCCCCAGCGGGAACACCGCTCGGATCGACTACCCACCGGTGTTCTCGGACGCAGAGCCCGAGCAGCCGCCCGTGGTGGCGGTGAAGCTGCAGGAGTGCTTCGGGTGGGCGGCGACCCCGCGCGTGGTGGACGGTCGCGTGCCCGTGCAGTTCCACCTGCTGTCCCCGGGCCGCGCGACGCTCGCCATCACGGACGACCTCGCCTCCTTCTGGTCCGGCCCGTACGCCCAGGTCCGCGCGGAGATGCGCGGGCGCTACCCCAAGCACCCGTGGCCGGAGGACCCCTGGAACGCGGTGGCCACGGCGAAGACCTCGCGGGCGCTGCGCCGGGAGCGCTGAGGGGAGGCCCGTTTGAGTTGCCCCTGTGACGTGCGTTACGGTGAAAGCACCGTTTCTGCCCGTGCGCGCCACCGAGCGCGCGGCAGCTCCACCCATCCACCTGATGACGTGGCGCCGCCGGGCACCAGACTGGCGGCCGATCCCGCACCCACCGCTCCACCTCCGGGTGGGTCCGGCGCGTCGGCCGACCCGCGCCATCCCACCACTCGCGCACCACCCGGTGCGCCGCCGCACGCCCCGCCCGTGACACGCTGGGCCGAGCGGCCGTTGCCGGGACCGTGCCCGAGGACCGCGGGGGCGTGTCCGTTCTCAGACACAGATCGCGAAGTGAGACCATGACCACGTTTGCCGACACCGAAGCCGACACGATGACCATCGACCCGACCGACATGCCCACCGTGGGCCCCGAGCTCGCCCGTTCGTGGCTGCTCGTCAACGGCTCCCACACCGAGCGCTTCGACGTCGCCGCGCAGAGTGCGGCGGACGCCGTGGTCCTGGACGTCGAGGACTCCGTGGCCCCGGCGGACAAGGCCCAGGCCCGGGAGAACGTCATCCAGTGGCTCGGCCGCCGCGGCGAGAACGGCCAGTACAACCGTGCCTGGGTCCGCATCAACGGCTTCGGCACGGCGTGGTGGGAGGACGACCTCCGCGCCCTGCGGGACGTCCCCGGCCTGGACGGCGTGATGCTCGCGATGACCGAGTCCCCGGAGCACGTGACCCGCACCGCGGAGATGCTGCGCGGCACCCGGATCGTCGCGCTCGTGGAGACCGCCCGCGGCGTGCAGAACCTGCAGGACATCGCCACGGCCCGCTCCACCTACCGCCTGGCGTTCGGGATCGGCGACTACCGCCGTGACACCGGTTTCGGCGAGAGCCCCACGGCGCTGGCCTACACACGCTCGCAGTTCACCATCGCCTCCCGCGCGGCGAACCTGCCCGGCCCCATCGACGGTCCGGCCGTGGGCGCCCTCGGTGCGAAGCTCGCGGAGGCCGCCGGCGTGACCCTGGAGTTCGGCATGACCGGCAAGCTCTGCCTCATGCCCGAGCAGACCGCCACGGTCAACGAGGGCCTCTCCCCGTCTCTGAACGAGCTGTCCTGGGCCACCGAGTTCCTGCAGGAGTTCGAGGCAGACGGCGGCCAGATCCGCAACGGCTCCGACCTCCCGCGCCTGGCGCGCGCCCGCAAGGTGCTGGGCCTGGCCACGGCGTTCGGCATGCGCCTGCCGGAGGGCTACGACATGCACTTCGAGGCCCCCACGGACACCTACCACTGCTGAGTCCGCTCGTAGAACGAACGACGCCGCTCAGCACGAACGACGCCCCGCACCGGGAAGGTGCGGGGCGTCGTTCGTGTGAGGCAGAAACGGATCAGACCGTCCCGGCGGGGGCGTCCCCGGCAGCGGCGGCCTTCGCCGCGGCGGCGGGATCGGCCTGCTCCGGGTGGCGCACGAGGCGGATGGTCTCGTCGAACTCGCGGTCGATCTCCGGGTCACCGCGGTAGGTGAGCAGGGACACGACGATCCCCACGATCCCGCCCAGGAAGAAGCCGGGGATGAGCTCGTAGAGGTCGCTCCACGGGGTGAACTGCCAGGTGAACACCGTCACGGCACCCACGAGCATCGCGCTGATGGCGCCCGCGTTGGTGAGCTTGCGCCAGAACAGGCTCATGAGCACCACGGGGCCGAACGCCGCGCCGAAGCCGGCCCACGCGAAGCCCACGAGGTCCAGGATCGTGGAGTTCTGCTCCCACGCGAGGGCCGCGGCGACGAGCGCCACGAGCAGCACGCCGGCGCGGCCGAGCCACACCTGCGCCTTGGGGGAGGGGCGGCGCTTCACGGCCAGGTTGTAGAGGTCCTCCACGAGTGCGGAGGACGAGACGATCAGCTGCGAGGAGATCGTGGACATGATGGCCGCGAGCACGGCGGCGAGCACCAGGCCGGCGACCAGCGGGTGGAAGAGCACCTGGGACATGTCCAGGAAGATGGCCTCCGGGTCCGTGGGCTCCTGGCCGGGGCGGTTGCCGTAGTAGGCGATGCCCACGAGCGCCGTGCCGATGGCGCCGAGCACCGTGAGGACCATCCAGCCGATGCCGATCCGGCGCCCGGCCTTCGCATCCGCCGGGGTGCGCAGCGCCATGAAGCGCACGATGATGTGCGGCTGGCCGAAGTAGCCCAGGCCCCACGCGAGCGAGGAGATGATGCCCACGGCGGTGCCGCCCGCGAACAGGGACAGCGCGTTGGGCTTCACGTTCTCGATCTCGGTGATCATCTCACCGGGCCCGCCCACCAGGAAGATGCCCACGATCGGCACCATGAGCAGCGCGGCGAGCATCAGCAGGCCCTGGAAGAGGTCCGTGTAGGACGCCCCCAGGAAGCCGCCGAAGAACGTGTAGAGCACGGTCACGCCGGCCACCAGGAGCATGCCGGCCAGGTAGCTCGTGCCGAACGAGGACTGGAAGAACACGCCGCCGGCCACCATGCCGGAGGACACGTAGAACGTGAAGAACACCAGGATGATCAGCCCGGAGATCACGCGCAGCATCCGGGTGCTGCCCTTGAGTCTGTTGTCCAGGAAGGAGGGGATGGTGATGGAGTTGTGGGAGACCTCCGTGTACGCGCGCAGCCGCGGCGCCACGATCTTCCAGTTCACCCACGCGCCGATGGTCAGTCCGATGGCGAGCCACGCCTCCACCAGGCCGGAGAGGTACACCGCGCCGGGCAGGCCCATGAGCAGCCACCCGGACATGTCCGAGGCACCGGCGGACAGCGCCGCCACACCGGGCTTGAGGTTGCGCCCGCCGAGCATGTAGTCGTCGAGGTTCTTGGTCTTGCTGTTGGCCCAGAGGCCGATGCAGATCATGGCGATGAAGTACGCCAGGATCGCAATGAGTTGGTACGCCTGATCGGACATGCACGTGCCTTCCGGTACGGGATGGATGGACCGCGCTCACCGGGGTGGCATGTGCGCGGTCACCAGGAGGGGTGAGTGAGGCAACACCCCAAGATACCCGCTGTGAGAGGGCCGTCACGCATCGTGTCGACGGCGCGGAGTCGGCCGCCCGAGCGGCGGCCACGGCGTGAAGACCGCCGGTTCGCGCGTCCAGCTCGCCGGGTCCCAGCGCTCGAGCACGTCCGCCGCGCGGCGCACCGGGCGTTCGATCCCGAGAGACTCCCCCA
Source organism: Kocuria varians (assembly GCF_006539885.1). Taxonomy (GTDB): domain Bacteria; phylum Actinomycetota; class Actinomycetes; order Actinomycetales; family Micrococcaceae; genus Kocuria; species Kocuria varians. The sequence continues at coordinate 104,649 of NZ_BJNW01000008.1, forward strand.
GCCATGCCAGCACGTCCGGCGTCGAATACCCCAGCTCCCGCAGCTCGCGCAGGGTCACGGCACCGTCCCGCTTGGCGAGCCGGTCACCACCCGGACCGAGGACGAGCGGCACGTGCGCGTAGGACGGAGCCGCGTGACCCAGCAGCTGCGCGAGGTACGCCTGGCGGGGTGCGGAGGGGAGCAGGTCGTCCCCGCGCACCACCTGGTCCACGCCCTGCTCGGCGTCGTCCACGACCACGGCCAGGTTGTAGGCGGGGGTGCCGTCGTTGCGCACGAGCACCATGTCGTCCACGGCGCCGGTGCACGTCCCCGCCAGTTCGTCGGTCACGGTGAACTCGCGGGTCTGCGCCCGCAACCGGATGGCGGGCGGACGTTCGGCACGACGCCGCTCGCGCTGCGCCGCGCTCAGGTTCCGGCACGTGCCGGGGTAGGCCCCGGGGATGCCGTGCGGGGCGGACGACGCCGCGTGGATCTCCCTGCGCGTGCAGAAGCACTCATACGTCAGACCCGCGTCCGTGAGGGTTCGCACCCGGTCGAGGAACTCGGGGATGCGCGTGGACTGCAGGTCCACGGGCCCGTCCCAGTCCAGGCCGAGCTCCCGCAGGTCCTCGACGTTGCGCTCGGCCGCACCCTTCTTCACGCGGTCCAGGTCCTCCACGCGCAGCAGGAACCGGCGGCCGGTGGCACGTGCGAAACCCCACGCGGCCAGTGCCGTGCGCAGGTTGCCCAGGTGCAGGTCCCCGGAGGGCGACGGCGCGAACCGCCCCGCCGGGGCGGGTGCGGTCTGGGGGCTGCGGGGGAACACGCGGCACACAGTAGCACCGGGCGCAGCGCCGCGGAGGCGCGCGTCGTCGTCGTTCTCGGGGCCCGTCCGCGCGGGAGGCAATGCGTCCCGCCGCAGGTCGGGGCGCCTGCCGTGCGGTGGAACGATGCGGGGGCGCCGGGGCCACCCGATAGAGTGGGCTCATGGCACGCACCCAGGAGCTGCGCCGCGGCGTCTACGTGATCGGCACCGAGAACTGGAGACTGAACTCCGGTCTGGTGCTGGGCACTCAGCGCGCCCTGGTGATCGACACGGGTGCCGGTCCGCGCCAGGGGCGGGAGATCCTGGCCGCCGTGCGGGACATTACGGACCTGCCGCTGACCGTGGTGAACACCCACGCGCACTACGACCACTACATGGGCAACGCCGTGTTCGCGCGCGCCGGGGCCACCGAGTTCTGGGCGCACAAGGCGTGCGCGAGTGCGATGGCGGAGGTCGGCGAGTTCCAGCGCAGCTTCGTGGGCACGCAGGAGCCGGAGATGGGCGACGCCACGGGCATCGACACCCAGCTCGTGCTGCCCACCAACACGCTTCCGGGCAACGGCCGCCGGCCCTCGCTCACGCGCATCGACCTGGGTGAGCGCCCGGTCACCCTCTTCTTCCTGGGCCCCGGCCACACGGACAACGACGTCTGCGTGGGCGTGCACGACGTCGTGTTCTGCGGCGACCTCGTGGAGGAGGGCGCGGACCCGAACTTCGAGGACGCCTACCCGCAGCGCTGGGTCGAGTCCCTGCGCGCCCTGGCCACCCTGGAGCGCTACATCGCGTTCGTCCCGGGTCACGGCACGCCGGTCACCGCGAACTTCGTGGCGCAGCAGGCGGACACCATGGACCTGGCGGTGCACCGCGCGAAGGACGTGATCGCCTCCGGCGAGGGGCCGTCCACCGCCGCGATGTACCGCTTGCCGTATCAGGCCGGGGTCGCGCGGGTCTTCCTGGACCGCCTCGCGCTCATCGCAGCGGAGAGCGAAGCCGAGCTGCAACCGCGGCCCACCCCAGAGCTGCCGCAGCCGCAATCCCCAGGTACCCCGCCAGCAGGGTGATCCGCCCCGCGAGCGTGCCGGCCACGGTCGGGTAGGGCCACCACACGGCGGCCGCGAGCAGCACCGCGCTGAGCACGAGAAGCATGACGGCCGTGGCCACGCGGGGTCGCGCCGGGAACCACGGGCTGCCGTCCTCCACATCGCGCCGAACGCCCTGCTGCCAGGGCTCCGGCTGCCCGTTCACGGCGCCGTACGACGACGCCGCCCGCTCCCGTTCCTGCCACTGCCGCGCCTGCTGCTCCTGCGCCTGCCGCTCGTGGGCGGGCGGGACGAACGCGCTGTCCCCGCGGTCCTCGCGCCAGGAACGCTGCCGGCGGCGTCGGGAACGGTCCTCCCGGAGGCGCTGGATGTTCCCCGCCGCGGTGCCGCGCGCACCCCGCCCGGAGCGGGCTCGGGCGAGTCCGATCAGTCGCTCAGCCAGCGCGGCGAGCAGACCCCAGCCGCCCACGACGAGCAGCGCGGCGGCGGCGTCCGTGGGGCGGTGCCAGCCGTTGAGCACGGTGGTCATGCCCACGACAGCGGCCAGGAACGCACCCCAGCGCCCGGTCTTCGCACGGCGGTGGGCCGGTGCCACGAGCAGCAGCGCCATCAGCAGGGACGCCGCGGCGGTCGTGTGGCCGGAGGGGAACGAGTTGGAGGCGATCTGCTGGATCCCGAGGTCCGGCTTGTCCAGCACGCCGTGCTTAAGGAACTGCGTGGTGACGTTCGCAGCGAGCACCGCGCCCGTCGCGCACAGGGCGGCCGTCCAGCGCCGGTAGCGCACCGCCCACACGAGGGCCACGAGCCCGGCCACCACGGCCACGACCTCCGGCAGGTACTGCGAGACCACGAGCGCGAAGCCCGGGAAGTAGCCGGTGCGGTCCGCCTTGGCCTGGGCCAGCGCGACCTCGTCCAGGGCCTGGCCCGTGACGGTCTGCAGGCCGCCGTGGGCGATGACGAGCACCAGGCCCCACAGCAGCGCGAGCACCACCAGGGTGCCCACCACGGAGCGCGCCCGCACGCGCGGTGCGGGAGCGCCGGACGGCGCAGCACCGACGGGGTGCTGGGCCGGGGGGCCAGGGGGGAAGGGAGCGTACGACACGGAAGAACTACCTCACCGGATGACAGGGGGAGGCCCGCCTGGATCACGGGGGCCGTGCACCATGGTGGCACGTTCCGCTATGCCGTGGCTGTGAGGGCGGACGCGTCCGGGCTCCGGGGCCGACGCCGCCTGGCCGGGCCCGGCGCTCGAGCGGCCGCGGCGTCGACGTCGTGCCCCGCGGAGGCGGGCGGGGCGCCGTGGTGCGCGGGCGGCGTCGTCGTCCGTCAGCGGCGCGTGCGCGTGAAGGCGGAGACGCCGGTGATGGCGCGGCCGACGATCAGGGCCTGCATGGAGTCGGTGCCCTCGTACGTGGAGACGACCTCCATGTCCGTGACGTGGCGTCCGATGTGGTTCTCGAGCAGCAGCCCGTTGCCGCCGAGCATGTCCCGGGCGGTGCGGCACATGTCCAGGGCCTTGCGGGAGGTGGTCATCTTCACGAGCGAGGCCATGGCGTCCGTGAGCTGGTCCGACTCCTGCAGCTCGGCCATGCGCGTGCACAGCAGCTGCATGGAGGTGAGGTCCGAGAGCATGGTCGCGAGGCGCTCCTGCACGAGCTGGTAGTTGGCGATCGGCAGCCCGAACTGCTCGCGCTCCAGGGCGTAGCTGGCCGCGATCTCGAACGCCGCCATGCCGTGGCCCACCGCCTCCCAGGACGCCCCGCCGCGGGTGGCCTTCAGGACCGTGTTGACGTCCTTGAAGCTGCGGCACCCGGGGAGCTGGTTCTCGGCCGGGATGTGCAGGTCCGTGATGACGATATCCGCCTGGTTGATGGCGCGCTTGCCGATCTTGCCGTCGATCACGGTGGGCTCGTAGCCGCGGGGGTAGCCGCCGTCCTGCTGCTTCTCCACGACGAAACCCTTGACCTGCCCGTCCGCCTCGTCCCGGGCGTAGAGCACGATCACGTCCGCCGCGTGGCCGTTGCCGATCCACCGCTTGTGCCCGTTGAGCACCCAGTGCTCGCCGTCGCGGCGCGCGGAGGTCTCCAGGGACACGGAGTCCGAGCCGTGGGCGGGCTCGGTCAGCGCGAACGCCCCGGTCTTCTCGATCCGCGCCATCGAGGGCAGCCACCGCTCACGCTGCTCGTCGCTGCCGAGCATGTAGATGCTGCCCATGCACAGGTTCGAGTGCACGCCGAAGAACGTGTTCACGGAGCCGTCCACGCGGCCGAGTTCCCTGGCGACCACGCCCGCCGCCCGTCGTGAGAGCCCGGGGCAGCCGTAGCCGGGGATGAACGTGCCCACGATCCCCAGCTCCGCGAGGCCCGTGAACGCCTCCGTGGGGTGCTCGCCCTTCTCCCACGCCTCGTTCACGACCGGCAGGATCCGCTCGCGGCCGTACGCGCGGACCCGGTCGCGCAGGGCGACGTCCTCCGCGGAGAGGTCCTGGTCCAGCAGGAAGAAGTCGGGGTTCTCGAGAAGTTCGCTCATGAGGGGTCCTTTCGGGAGCGCAGCCACGCGAGGACGTCCTCGCGATCCGCGCCGAGGGCGGGCGGTGCCTTGTCGTAGGTCACGGGTGTGCGGCTGTAGGTCACGGGGTTCTTGACGAGGGGCACGGCGTCGTCCCCCTGCCCCACCTGCACGACCGGTTCCAGTCCCAGGAACGCCGCGTACTCCACGCCCTCCGGAACGGTGAGGATGGGCGCGCAGGCCACCCCCTGGTCCTGCAGCCGGGTGGCCCAGGCCTGCGCGGTGTCGCCGCGCAGGGCCCCGTTCAGCAGCGGGCGCAGCTCCTCCCGGTGGTTGTTCCGGTGCTCCACGGTGTCGAAGCGCGGGTCCTCGATGAGGTCCGGCATGCCCAGGACCGTGGAGAAGCGCCGGAACTGCGAGTTGTTGGCCACCGTGATGATCAGCTCCTTGTCCGCGGTGGGGAATGGACCGTAGGGGAACAGACTCGGGTGCTCGTTGCCCTGGCGCTGGGGGTCGTTGCCGCACGCGGCGTAGCCGGTGGTCTGGTTGACCATCCCGGACAGCGCCGCGGAGAGCAGGTCCAGGGCCACGTGCTGACCGCGCCCGGAGACGGTGCGCTCGTGCAGGGCACCCAGGACGGCGACGGCGGCGTGCAGCCCGGTGATGACGTCGAACAGCGCCACCCCGCCGCGCTGGGGAGGCCCGTCCGGGAAGCCCGTGACGGACATGAAGCCCGAGACCCCCTGCACCAGCAGGTCGTAGCCCGGCAGGTGCGCCCCGCCCCGGGTGCCGAAACCCGTGATGCTCGCGTGCACCAGGGACGGCCACCGCTCGGCCACGGAGGCCGGGTCCAGGCCGAACTGCTCCAGACCGCCCGGCTTGAAGTTCTCGATGAACACGTCCGCGGAGTCGATGATCTCGTAGGCCGTTTCCAGGTCCTCCGGGTCCTTGAGGTCCAGCACGATCGAGTGCTTGTTGCGGTTCACCGAGAGGAAGTACGTGCCGATGCCGTCGCGGCTCGGAGGCTTGTACAGCCGGGTGTCGTCCCCCTCCGGGCCCTCCACCTTGATCACCGTGGCACCCATGTCCGCGAGCAGCATGGTGCAGTACGGGCCGGCGAGGATCCGGGAGAAGTCGGCGACGACGACGCCGCTGAGCGGGCCGGATCCGGTGGGGTCGGGGGTCAGGGACATGCGTTCTCCAGGGCATCGGTGGTGTGTCTCAGAACACACAAGCACTAGCATTGGGTTCTGTCCAATATAAAAACATGCGCTCATTGATGCGCCACAGGCAATAAAGCCGACGGCGCGCGAGGCCTGTCCCGGCGGCGTCGGGCGCGGGAGGAGCGCACAGTGAGCACGCGGCGGAAGGTGGTCCCGGTCATGGAGGTGCACGAGGCAAAGGCGTTCCTCGCGGTGGCGCGGGAGCTGCACTTCGGGCGCGCAGCGGCGTCCCTGCGGATCGCGCAGCCGCCCCTGAGCAGGCTCATCAAGAGCATCGAGACGTCCCTGGGCACGGCGCTGTTCGAGCGCAGCACCCGCCAGGTGGCACTGACCCCGGCGGGGGAAGCGCTCGTGGAGCCCGCGAAGGCCCTGGTGGCGGCGTCCGAACAGGCCCGCGGCGCCGTCGCCAAATCGGTCACCGGGGAGACCGGGAGGGTGAGACTGGGCTTCGCGGGGGCGTCGATCAACAGGACGGTCGGCGCGCTGGCCCGCACCGTGCGCACCCACCGCCCGGGCATCCACCTGGAGCTGCACGGCTCGCAGTTCTCCCACCTGGCCATGCAGAAGGTGCTGGACGGCTCCCTGGACACCGTGATCGGGCGCTGGGACTTCGTTCCGGCGGAGCTGCGCTCCAGCGTGCTCGGCTACGAGGAGGTCATGGCGGTGCTGCCCGCGGACCACCCGCTCGCGGGGGAGGCGAGCGTGAGCATGGCGCAGCTCGCGGAGGAGTCGTGGGTGGTGCTGCCTTCGGGGCCCGGTGCCGCGCTGCAGAATCGGCTGACCTCGCTCGCCATGGCCGCCGGGTACATGCCCCGGATCGCGCAGGTGGCGCCGGACTCGTGGACGCTGCTCGTGCTCGTGGCCGCCCAGATCGGCTGCGCACTCAGCCTCGACACCGTGCGCGACAACGTCTCCTCCGAGGGCGTGGTCTTCCTCCCGCTCACTGAGGAGCAGCCGCCGCTGGAGGTGCAGATCCTCTGGCGCGGCGGCGACCCGAACCCCGCGCTGCGCTCGGTCGTCGCCATGGCGCAGAACCTCTACGGCGGCCCGCGCCGGGCGGGCGGATCCGGGGCCGGGGTGGGATGAGCCGGGTAGCGGTCCAGGCGCCGGGCTGCCGGAACGCCGGGGCCGACGCCGCCCGGGGGCCGCGGCGTCGTCGACCCCGGCCCTGACGGGTACCGGGGTGGAGCCGAGCCGAACGGCGACGGGCCGCCACGCAGCTTCCGTGCCGCCTGCGGGCCATGCCGACGCAACCCGGCGGCGTCGTCCTCGCGTGCCCGTCTACCGGTAGTCGTACCAGCCCTTGCCGGACTTGCGGCCGTGCTCGCCGGCCTCGTACTTCTCCTTGATGGATTCCGCAGGCAGGGAGGCGGGGTCCCCGGTCTGCTCGTACTCGGCGAGGCGGATCAGGTAGACGACGTCGATCCCCACCATGTCCATGAGCTCGAACGGGCCCATGGGGTGGCGCAGGGCGGTGCGCGCGGCGGTGTCGATGTCCTCGAAGTCCGCCACGCCGTCCTCGTAGAGCTTCAGGGCCTCGGCCCGCAGCGCGCCGAGCAGGCGGTTGGCCACAAAGCCGGGGACCTCCTTCTTCAGCTCCACCGGCTGCTTGCCGAGCGAGCGGGCGAAGGCGACGGCGGTCGCGACCGTCTCGCGGGACGTGCCCGCGTGCGGGACCACCTCCACGCACTCCATGACGAGCGCCGGGTTGAAGAAATGCACGTTGCACACCTTCTCCGGGCGGTTCGTGGCGTCCGCGACGCGCGAGGAGACGATGTTCGAGGAGTTCGTCGCCAGGATCGTGTGCGGCGGGCACACCCGGTCCAGCTCCGCGAAGACCTGACGCTTGATCGTGAGGTCCTCCACGGCGGCCTCGATCACGAGGTCCGCGTGGGCGGCGCAGGCGTCCCGGTCCGTGGAGAAGGTCAGGCGCTCGAAGGCCGCGTCAACGTCCTCCGGCGTGCGGCGGCCCTTGCTCACGTCCCGGTCCATGCGGGCGTGCAGCTGCTCGGACGCGCGGTCCACGGCGTCCTGGGCGATGTCCACGACGTCGGTCTCGTACCCGGCCAGCGCGCAGACCATGGCGATCTGCGAGCCCATGGCCCCGGCGCCGACCACGGTGACGTGCTGGATGTTCTCGCTCACTTGTTCACGTCCTTCTTGATGTCCTTCTGTGCGGCGGTGTGGAAGTCCGGGGTCCGCTTCTCCAGGAACGCGGTGGTTCCCTCGGTCTTCTCCGCGCTGCTGTAGAGCACGGACTGCGCCAGACGCTCCAGCAGGATGCCGGTGGCGTGGTCCACGTCGAAGCCGTGGCGGATCACCGTCTTGGCGAGCTGCACGGCCAGGGGGCCCTTGCTCATGATGGCGCGCGCGGTCTCGCGGGCGGTGTCCAGGAGGTCTGTCGGCGCCACGACTTGGGTGACGAGGCCCATGGCCAGGGCGTCCTCGGCCTTCACGCGGCGTCCGGTGAGGATGATCTCGGTCGCCCGGCCCACCCCCACCAGCTTGGCGAGGCGCTGCGTGCCACCGGCCGCGGGCATGATGCCGAGCCCGGTCTCCGGCAGCGCGAACTGCGCGTTGGTGGAGGCCACGCGGATGTCGCACGCGAGCGCCAGCTCGTGCCCGCCGCCGAACGCGTACCCGTTCACCGCCGCGATCGTGGGCTTGGGGAACTGCTCGACCTTCTCGTACACGCCCTGCATGGTCGCCTTCAAGCCGTCCTTGGGGGTGCGCACGGCGAGCTCGTTGATGTCCGCGCCGGCCACGAACGCCTTGTCCCCGGCGCCGGTGAAGATCAGGACCTGGACGGCGTCGTCGTGCTCCAGGTCCGCCAGGGTGCGGGTCAGCGCCTGCAGGACCGTGGCATTGATCGCGTTGCGCACCTCCGGGCGGTTGACCGTGACCAGGGCGATCCCGTCCGTGACCTCGACGGTCAGGACGTCGCTGCTCTCCGCGCTCATGGGGTGTTCTCCTCGGTGGTGTGGGGCGTAACGGTGCTCGTTGCATCGGTGGGCGGGCTGTGGGCCCCGCCTCTCATCCACATTCATACCGTCTCCGAGTGACCGGAAGCAGGTTCCGGGCAGATTCATGCGGATCAGGTATCGACGGCCGTCATCCGGTGCATGCCACGGCGGCCCAGCACGTGCCTGGCGCCTCCGGCCGCACCACCCCGCGCGGCTGCGACATTCAGGGCGCGAAATGCCCACCGCGCGGGCGTTTTCGAGGGCATATCCCGCCTCAGATGTTCACGCCTCACCTGCTGGAGGCAACCTCGCCCGGGGCATGACTCACAGGTGTAGCAATGCCATGGATGCCCGCCAATCCGCAGGCACTTCTGCACCCCCAGAGTTCGTCAGCGCCCGGGGACGACGCCGCCCGCTCCCGTTGTCCACGCCCCGCCCCGGTGGGAGAGTGGGCGCCATGACCACTGACGCGCGAACCCCCGACCTCGACGACCTCCTCACCGCCCTGAACGCAGGCGAGACCATCCGCGGTGGGTCCCCACTGCACGCGGTCATGCACGAGTGCAGCCAGGAGGCGCTCGCCGTCACCGCGGAGCTCAACGCCAGCTACCACTCGCCGGAGGAGGTCCGTTCACTGCTCTCCCACCTGAGCGGCCGCGCCGTCCCCGAGACCACGACCCTGTTCCCGCCGTTCCGCACCGACTTCGGGAAGAACACCGTGTTCGGCGAGCGGGTCTTCGTGAACTCCGGCTGCACGTTCCAGGACCAGGGCGGCATCACCATCGGCGACGACTGCCTGATCGGTCACAACGCACTGCTCGCCACCCTGAACCACGGCATGGACCCGGTGCACCGCGCGGACATGGAACCCGCGCCCATCGTGCTGGGCAGGGGCGTGTGGCTCGGCTCGAACGTCACGGTCCTGCCGGGGGTCACCATTGGCGACGGTGCCGTGGTCGCCGCGGCCTCGGTGGTCACCAAGGACGTCCCGGCCAACACCGTGGTGGCCGGTTCACCGGCGCGGGTGGTGCGGGACGTCGTCTGAGGTCGGGGCGTGTGTGTCATGTGTGACCCAAGCAACGGAACCCGTTGACGGGCCGGGGCGCACAGCGGAGCACTTATGACCAAGCGTGCGGTGAGCACGTCGCCGTACCTCGAAAGGACAGGAAAATGACCGAGTACGCAGCTGTTGTCACGTTCCCCCGACAACGCCCAGGCCTACCAGGCCATCGCCAAGCTTCGTGATTCCTCCCTGATCAACGAGATCACCTCCGCGGCGCTCGTGGAGCGTGACGCGAACGGTCGTCTCACCGTTCCCGAGGGCGACGACGCCCTGATCGGCGCGGGCGCGGCCGGCGGCGGTCTGCTGGGCATGGTCGTGGGTGTGCTGGGCGGCCCGATCGGCATGCTCTTCGGCCTCGGTGCCGGGGCGCTCGCGGGCAGCCTCTTCGACCTGGACCGTGCCGAGGCCGGTGACACCGCCCTCGCGGAGTTCGGCCGGACCGTGAAGCCGGGCGGTAACGCCCTGATCCTGCAGACGGACGAGCCGGACGTCGCCGGTCTGGACGGTTTCGTGAAGGACCTCGGCGGCACCATCGTCCGCCGCCCGCTGGACGAGGTCGTCGACGAGCTGGAGGCCCAGCAGGCCGCCGCGGAAGCCGCTGCGGACGCCGCCGACCAGAAGATGCGCGAGCAGCGCCGCGAAGAGCGCAAGGAGAAGTGGGACGAGCGCGTCGAGAACCTGCGCAAGAAGTTCCACCGCGACGAGAAGTAGTACCGCTCTCAGAGCGCGAACTTCACACGGCGAGGCCGCTTCCCCGAGGGGAGACGGCCTCGTTGCTTTTCCATGAAAAGCGACGGGGATTGTCAGCCCCTGGAGCACCTACCCCGCTTCACCCCGTAGACGGTCGTAGAAGCCCGCCGCCATGGCCAGGGACACCAGTTCGCTCGCGGGCATCTCCTGCAGGACCTTGGCGAACTTCTCGGAGAGGTCGTTGTGGCTCCACACGCTGTCCTCGAGGACCACGCGCAGCTCGGGCGAGCGCGCGAAGTCCAGGGGCGTGTTGTTGCGGGCCTGGACCTTGAGGTTCTCGTTCTCCTGGGCGGTGGTGAGCCAGAGGTCCACGGCGTTGACCTTGTAGTCGTCGCTGGCGTCCAGGCCGCCGAGGTACTTGTTGACCTTCTCCACTAGTTCGGTCTTGGCGGCCCGTTCGCGCTCGGCCTGTCGACTCATGCCCACCTCGGTGAGTCCCCGCAGCCCTTCGGCCTCGCCGTCTTGTAATTCCAGGTTCTGCTCGCGCTGCTTCTCCAGGTGGTAGTGCGTGAGCACCACGTCCTCAGCGGTGACCGTCTCCGGGACCTCGGTGTCCAGCTGGGCATTGAGCCGCCGGGCGAGCAGGTCCGCGAACACGGAGAGCTTGAGGTACTCGGGGTCCCCGAAGTTGAGGATCTGGGAGAAGAACGCGTAGGACGTCACGTACTGGCCGAGCAGGGAACGGAACTCTTCGAGCAGGTCCCGCGCGGCGGCGTCGTCGTCCGCGAGGGCGCGGTTCCAGCGGTCCATGAAGCGCTCCACGGCGGGGTCCAGGCCGGGGGAGAGGGAGCTGTGCTTGCCCCGCACGTTGTTCCACGCCTCCCACACCTGGTCCACCTCGGAGGTGTTGAAGATGCCGGCGGCCTTGAGCTTCTCCAGCTGCTTGGAGACCAGGTCCAGGTCCGAGGGCGTCTTGATGACCGCCTCCTGGTAGTACTCCTGGAACGCTTTGAGGATCTCGTCGGCGTCGTTCACGAAGTCCAGCACGTACGTGTCCGTCTTGCCGTCCATGCGCCGGTTCAAGCGGGACAGCGTCTGCACGGCGGCGATGCCGGAAAGCTGCTTGTCCACGTACATGCCCACCAGCAGGGGTTGATCGAAGCCGGTCTGGTACTTGTTCGCGACGATCAGGATGTTCTGGTCGTCCTGGTTGAACACCGCCGCCAGGTCCCGGCCCTTCACGTCCGGGTTCATGGACGCCTCCGTGACCTCGGGGCGCTCGCCGTCCCCGATCACCGCCACGTCCGGGTCCGGCAGGGAGCCGGAGAACGCCACCAGGGTCTTCAACGGCAGACCCTCCCGCTCGATGTGGCGCTGGAACGACCGCTGGTACTGCACGGCGGACGCGCGCGAACTCGTGACCACCATGGCTTTGCCGCGCCCGTTCAGGGCGGGCTGGACCGTGTGCAGGTAGTGCTTGATGATCACGTCCACCTTGGAGTCCACGTTGGTGGGGTGCAGCTCCACGAACCCGATGTACGCGCGCGTTCCCCGGCGCACGTCCACCTCCTCGCCCGCGTTACCCCCGGGCGACGACGCCGCTGACGCGCCTTCCCTGCCGCCCGTCCCGTTCGCGCCGGGCAGGGTGTCCGGGTCCGAACCGCGCAGGGCGATCTTGGCCACGCGCTCGTAGGTCGTGTAGTTCTTCAGGACGTCCAGGATGAAGCCCTCCTGGATGGCCTGCTTCATGGAGTAGAGGTCGAACGGCTCCTTCTTGTCCGCCTTGTTGGGGGTGCCGAAGAGGTCCAGCGTCTTGGCCTTGGGCGTGGCCGTGAACGCGAAGTAGCTGATCCGGTGGCCGTCGTCCGCCTGGGCCGCCATTCGGATCAGGGCGTCCTGGTCCGCTCCCGGCTCCAGGACGCCGTCCTGGTCCACGAGCGGTGCGCCGTCCTCGCCCAGCGCGGCGGCGGGGTCATTGAGGTACAGCAGCTCCTTGACCGCGCTGGCCGCGTTGCCGGACTGCGAGGAGTGGGCTTCGTCCGCGAGCACCGCAAAGCGCTTGCCCTCGAACGTGCCGCCCTGCTCGCGGATCTTGGACAGGGCATAGGGGAAGGTCTGCAGGGTTACGCCGATGATGGGCACCCCACCGGCCAGTGCCTCGATGAGCTGAGCGGTCTTGGAGCCCTCCGAGCCGGAGGTGATGGGCTGGAACTGGCCGGTGGCGTTCACCAGCTGGTCCACGGCGTCCTGGAGCTGGCGGTCCAGCACCTGGCGGTCCGCGATCACGAAGACGGTGTCGAACACCTTCTCCCCGGCCGCCGTGTGGAGCGTGGCCATGCGGTGGGCGGTCCACGCAATGGAGTCCGTCTTGCCGGAACCCGCCGAGTGCTGGATCAGGTACTTGTGCCCTGGGCCCTCCTCCCGCGCGGCGGCGGTGAGCCGGCTGACGGCACGCCACTGGTGGTAGCGCGGGAAGCGGATCTGGGCGGTGTCCGTCTCGGCACCGGTGCGCGGATCCACCTTCTTTTGGTGGTTCACGTACACGAACTTGGTGAGGATGCTCAGCCACGTGTCCCGCTGCAGGGTCTCCTCCCAGAAGTAGGAGGAGCGCGCGCCGTTCGGGTTGGGCGGGTTGCCCGCGCCGTTGTCGTGGCCGCGGTTGAACGGCAGGAACGACGTCCCACGGCCTTTGAGCTCGGTGGTCATGTAGACGTCGTGGTCCGTGAGGGCGAAGTGCACGAGCGCACCCCGGAACGGGGTCAGCAGGGGCTCGCCGGCGGGCGTGCGGTCGTTCTCGTACTGCTTGATCGATGCCTGCAAGGACTGGGTGAAGTCGGTCTTGATCTCCACCGTGGCCACGGGCAGGCCGTTGAGGAAGAGCACCAGGTCGATGCGGTCCGCCTTGCGCGTGGAGTACACGACCTCCTGCACCACCCGGAGGCGGTTCTTCGCGTAGCGCTCTGCAATGCGGGGGTTCCGGTCGTCCGCCGGGGGCATCTGCAGCATGCTGAACCGCCGAGCGCCGGGCACCATGAAGCCCTTGCGGAGGACGTTCAGCACGCCACCGCCGTCCCGCTCCGGCTGGGAGAGCTGGCTGGTGAGTCGATCCAGGATGCGGCGCTCGCCCTTGGTTTTTTCCGCCTCGTCACCGCGGGGAGGAACGATCTTGGCGAAGTTCTCCGGGTCCGTGTCCTCCAGCCAGCCCAGGACGTCCTCGGGGAAGAGGGCGCGCTCCTTGTCGTAACCGGCCGAGGACTCCGAGTGGAGCCACCCGTGGTCCCCGAGGTACTCCGCGATCTCCTGCTGGAGCTTCTTCTCCTGGTGCTGCTGACTCATGCGCTCTCCCTAGTTCTCCCTGTGCAGACCCTGCGCGATGTCGTCTTCCAGCTGCTCCGCGGCGGGCTTGTTCCTGGTAGTGACGTCGATCTGGCCCGTGACCGCGGCCGTGATGAGGGCGGCGCGGCGCTCGCGGGCAAGGGCAATAAACGATTCCGCATCCGCCACGGCCTGAGCGGTTCTAGCTGTCTCTCGGCGGGCCTCGGTGACGAGAGCAGCTTGAAGATTCTTCGGGGGCACGGGGACCCTGAACTGCTGGAGCATGTGACAGGTCAAGGCGCCCTTTGTCCCACCGTTTCCGTCGCTCAGTTGCCGTAATTCGGGGTACGCAACATCCAGTGCCAGACGCAAATACTCGATAGAGATCGGCCCTTGGGCTGAGCGGGGGGTGAGGTATGCCAGATGTTGGTTGATGGTGGCCTCAATTTCCAGTGCGGTCACCATGCCGCGGGTTTTACCCTGGCCCGTGATGCCGATCAACAAGCTGCCGGGTTGGACAACGGGCAAATGCAGCTCATTCAGGGCGTCATGAGATACGTGCCTGAAAGCGTGTGTGACGGAAGGTGCATTGACCACGGAGCTATTGAGCCAAGGGAAACCGTCCTGATCCCAGAATCTGGCTGTACTGGTGGACGGAGTAGAGCCGTTGCCGATGGAAAAATGCCATTGCAGTTTTTGTAGACTCCAGCCATGGGGGAGCTTGCCCCAGAACTGAATGGCATCGCGACCTCGACTAGTGTCCAGAGTTTGACCCGTAACCAGGCGGTACTTCTGAACTCGTTGACGTTCCTTGAGGTGCTCGATCAGTTCAATTTGATCTGAGATGGCGTCGTCAATTTCGGCGGTCTCATGGTCGAGGTAATCCGCGATCCTCTTCTGAATCGCGTTGGGCGGATAGAGAAGAAGCGTCCGGTCGAAAGCGATTGGGTCCAGATCCCACTGGTTGGGTCTAACTCCAGTGGAGATGCTGCCGTAGTGCTGGAAATATAACCCCGAACGAAGGAGATAATGCAAGTACCTGCTGTTCGAATCCACGGTTGATGTGCTTTTATAGATAAAGTATGCTGGGCTGATGATGCCCGTGTGATCCGAGACCGCAACGGATCCTTGCCATGCCTTCATTTTGTTGACCACGAGGTCGCCTGTATCAACTTTTTGGTACTTGCTGAGGTCGTCTGAGGCTTTGTTGAAATTATCGGAACGACTGTCCTTGGGGATGACGCCGTGGTCGCGATAGATCGAAAGTAGTTGCTCAGACCCGTTGCCCAGTTGTTTACTCCGTTGAAACACGAATTTCAGTGGCCGGGTTGACCAACCGCAGCGGGAGGCAAGACCTGCAACCGTGGCATTGAAATCGGTGGCAGTCACTTCTTGACCTCCTCCAACCGCGCGCGGATACGGCCCAGGACCTCGTCCAGGTCCCGGTCGATCTCCTCCAGCGGGCGGGGTGGGACGTACTCGTAGAAGTGGCGGGTGAAGGGGATCTCCGCGCCCTCCTTGGTCTTGGACTCGTCGATCCAGGCGTCGGGCACGAAGAGCTTCACCTCGCGTTCCAGGTACTCGTGAATGTCATCGTCCCACGGGACGTTCTCGGTGTCCCGCATGGTGGCATCCGGCTCCGGGGTCTTGAGACGGCCGGTCTGGAGTTCGCCGTCCTCGTCCCGTTCGCTGAGCTCGTTGACGATCACCTTCACGAGAGCCGGCTTCAGTCGCAGGCCCTTCTCGGTGGCCACCGCCATGAACTCATTGGTGAACTGCGCACGGTTGGTGCTGACCGTGCCGTCTCCACGCTGGGACAGGAGGGTGAGTGTGGAACGCAGCGCGGCGGCGTCGTCGGCGGAGAGCTTTGAGACCTGCTTGGCGGCCATGACGCGCTCGATGCGCTCCTCCGTGCACGCGAAAGTGAGCCGGAGCGGGCGCTCCACCGTGATGGTGCGGTAGAAGAAGTCCTCGGTGCGGAAGATCTTGGAGTGCTTGGTCTCCGCGAAGTCGCGGTAGAGCTGGGCGATCTCCGCGATGTTCTCCGCCGAGAGCTGCTTGCGCTTGGAGCCCACCGACTTGCGCATCTTCACGAACATGTCCGTGGCGTCGATCAGCTGGACCTTGCCGCGGCGTTCCGCGGGCTTGTCCTTAGAGAGGATCCACACGTAGGTGGAGATGCCCGTGTTGTAGAACATGTCCGTGGGCAGGCCGATGATGGCCTCCAGGTAGTCGTTCTCCAGGACCCACTTGCGGATGTTCGACTCGCCGGAGCCCGCGCCGCCCGTGAACAGCGGGGAGCCGTTGAGCACGATGGCCGCGCGGCCCGCGGCCTGGGTCTCATCCGCGGAGCCCGGCTCGCGCATCTTGGAGATCATGTGCATGAGGAACAGCAGTGAGCCGTCCGAGACGCGGGGCAGGCCCGGGCCGAAACGGCCGCCGAAGCCCGCGACCGTGTGCTCGCGCTCCACCTCCTTGCGGTTCTGCTTCCAGTCCACGCCGAACGGCGGATTGGAGAGGCAGTAGTGGAACGTGCGGTTGCGGAACGCGGGTTCCGTGAGGGTGTTGCCCAGCACGATGTTGTCGATGGGCTGGCCCTTGACCACCATGTCCGCCTTGCAGATGGCGTAGGACGCGGGGTTGATCTCCTGTCCCAGCAGGTTCACCTGGGCGGAAGGGTTGAGGGACTTGATCTTGTCGTCCGCCACGGAGAGCATGCCGCCGGTGCCGGCCGTGGGGTCGTACACCTCGCGGATCAGGCCGGGGACGGTGAGGTCCTCGTCGTCCGTGAGCAGGAGCGTGACCATGAGGTCGATGACCTCGCGCGGGGTGAAGTGCTCACCCGCCGTCTCGTTGGAGGCCTCCGCGAACTTGCGGATCAGCTCCTCGAAGATGTGGCCCATCTGGTCGTTGCTGACCGCGTCCGGGTGGAGGTTCGCCTTGGAGAAGTGCTGAAGGATCTGCAACAGGAGGTCGTGGTTCGCGAGGTCCACGATGGTGTCCTCGAACCGGTACTTCTGGAAAATTTCGCGGACGTTGGGGGAGAACGCGTTGACGTAGTCCCGGAGGTTCTCCTCCAGGTTGTCTGGATCGCCCTGCATGGACTTGAGGTCGTGCTGCGAGCGGTTGAAGAAGCTGTACGTGTGGCCCGCGCGGTTGCGGAGCATGGCGATGGGCGGCTCCACCCCCACGTACATGGGGCCGATGGCCTCCAGCACCGCTTCTTTCGTGGGGGCCAGCACCGCATCCAGGCGGAAGAGGACCGTGAACGGCAGGATCACATCCCCGTACTCGTGCTGCTTGTAGGTGCCGCGGAGGATGTCCGCGGCACCCCAGATGAAGGATGCGTGGTTGAACACTTGTGGGGCCTTACGTGGTGATCGGGAGGGTACTGCCGAGTGTAGGGTCCGGGTGCCTACTTCGCGGGGCGGGCTACTGCCCCGGCGCGGCGCGTCTGGGAGGTGAGAGGGCGATGTCATGCCGGAGCCTCGGGCGGTGAGGCGACGGCGCGCCGCGCCGCAAGGAGCTGGGCGGCGTTGTGGGATAAGCCGGGTTCGGAAGGGTGACGTTCGGTGGGCAGGAGTGGCGCAGAAGTCATAATCAGGAACG
This sequence comes from Kocuria varians, assembly GCF_006539885.1. Lineage (GTDB taxonomy): Bacteria > Actinomycetota > Actinomycetes > Actinomycetales > Micrococcaceae > Kocuria > Kocuria varians. Next base: position 121,865 of record NZ_BJNW01000008.1, read on the forward strand.
GCAATTTTTATGAGAAACTGAGTTACTTATAAAAATGGGAGTGAAAATTATGACCAACGCAGCATGGCCCGCCGTCGGCGGCGAAGAGCTGGTGTGGACCCCCGCCGCGGAAGCGACATGGGGGTGAACGCCACCCGCGGAGGTCGCGCGACAACCTACCGAGCTGCCCTGGTGCCACTCATCGCCGGGCGCGTCCCGCAGCTGAGCGAGGATGCCCAGCGTGACGCAGAGGGCGCGGCTCACGAGCTGACACGGTTCGATGCCGAGCTGGGGGAGCGGGTCGCCTCCTTTGCGCCGGTGCTGCTGCGGTCGGAGGCGGCGTCGTCCTCACAGATCGAGAACTTGACCGCCTCGGCGAGGGCGATCTTCAGCGCGGAACTGGGCGTGCGGCGCAGCCGCAACGCGGAGGAGATCGCCGCGAACACGAAGGCGATGCGCGCTGCGCTGGATCTCGCGAACGAGCTCTCCGCAGAAGCGATCCTCAAGATGCACCGCGTGCTCATGGAGGAGCAGCCACGGCACACCCCTGGCGAGTGGCGAGACGAACCCGTGTGGATCGGCACGCGCTCCGACTCACCCAGGGGCGCCGAGTACGTGGCACCACGCCACGAGCGGATCCCGACACTTGTCCAGGACCTCGTGGAGTTCATGGGGGAGACGACTGCGGCACCGTTGGTGGCCGTAGCCGTGGCGCACGCCCAGTTCGAGACCATCCACCCGTTCAGCGACGGCAACGGGCGAACGGGCCGGGCTTTAGCGCAGGCCATGCTGCGGCACTGGGGTGTCACCCGGAACGTGGCCGTACCGGTCTCGGCAGGACTGCTGGCGGATGTGTCGGGCTACCACTCGGCACTGGACGCGTACCGGGCCGGGGACGTGGAACCGATCGTGCGGCAGTTCTCCGCCGCCTCCCGCCGGGCCGTGGCCAATGCCCGACAGCTCGTGGCCGACATCGACCGCATCCGGGACGAGTGGGGTTCGATGCTGACCGTGCGGAAGAACTCGAACGCCTGGAAGCTTCTGGATGTCCTGGCCCGGCGGCCCGTGCTCAACAGTGCGACTGCGGCCGCCGAGCTGGGAGTCAAGCAACCTAACGTGTACCCGCCCCTGCGGAGGCTCACCGAGGCGGGGATCGTGAGGTCCAAGAACGAGCACCAGCTGGGGCCGTTCTGGTGCAGCGACGAGGTGCTGGCCGCGATTGACGCGTTCGCGGTGCGGGCGGGGCGACGGTCCGGCAGATAAGGGGTCGAGGGGCTGAGAAAAGATCCAGCCCACTCCCGACCGAAGTCGAGGCGGGCTGAACGGTTGTCGCACTGCTACCAACTGGAGCGGATCGGCCACGGCTCGAACGCGGAACCTCAGCGCGGACGGCGTCCGCGCTCCTGCGGTTCGCCTGCGAGCGCGTTTCCCCAATACAGAGCCCTGACCCTCGCAGTGAGGGCCCAAGGCACCCAGCGTGGGCCTGGTCCTCTGACGCCTACCCTGGACCCATGCCCACCCCACACCTGACCCTCCCCCCGCTCCCCGACCTCCTCGCCTCCGCCCACGTGGTCTCCCTCCCCATGCGCGTGACCTTCCGCGGCGTGACCCAGCGCGAGACCGTTGTCTTCCGCGGCCCGGCCGGCTGGGGCGAGTTCGGTCCGTTCCCGGAGTACGGGGACCCCGAGGCAGCGTCCTGGCTGCGCGCCGGGATCGAGGCCGCCTGGCAGGGCTTCCCGGAGCCGGTCCGCGACCGGGTGCCGGTCAACGCGACCGTCCCCGCCGTCTCGGCGGAGCGCGTCCCGGACGTCCTGGGCGGCTACGCGGGCCGGGTCCACGCCGTGAAGATCAAGGTGGCCGAGCGCGGCCAGGGCCTCGCGGACGACGTCGCCCGCGTCGCCGCCGTCCGCCACCTCCTCCCCGAGGCCGAGCTGCGCGTGGACGCCAACATGGGCTGGGACGAGGACGCCGCCGTGACCGCACTGAGCGCCCTGAGCGAGTTCCGTCTCGCCTACGCCGAGCAGCCCGTAGCGAGCGTCGAGGGGCTGGCGAGCGTGCGGCGTCGGCTGCGGCATGCGGGTGTGGGAACGCTGATCGCCGCGGACGAGTCCGTGCGCAAGGCGGAGGACCCCCTGGCCGTGGCGCGCGCGGGGGCCGCGGACCTGATCGTCGTGAAGGTGGCGCCCCTCGGGGGCGTGCGCCGCGCCCTGGACATCGTCGCGCAGGCGGGGCTGCCCGCCGTGGTGAGCTCCGCCATCGACTCCTCCGTGGGCATCCGCGCGGGCGTCGCCCTGGCCGCGGCCCTGCCCGAGCTGCCGTACGCGTGCGGGCTCGGCACGCTCTCGCTGATGACGGCGGACGTGACCGCCGAACCGCTGCGACCGGTGGACGGCTTCCTGCCCGTGCGGGACATGGCCGTGGACGAGGCCCTGCTCGCCGAGCACGCCGTCACGGGCGCGCGCCGCGACTGGTGGCTGGACCGGCTGCGCCGCACCCACGCCGTGCTCGCCGCTCGGGGTTAACCTCCGGTTCGCCGGGCGGTCGCGAAGCGATCACCCCGGGATGCTCTAGTGGGTGTGGAACCACTCGCTGACATGCGCCGACGCATGTCCCACCCCAGGGAGCCACTCCATGACCCAAGCACCCGAACGCCGCCGTCTGCTGCCCATGCTGGGCCACGTGAACGGCAAGCGCAGCCCGCTCACGTGCGAACTCAAGTGCGGCAGCCAGTGCATGACCCCGGACGCGAACACCTCGTCCAACGAGTACGCGCACGACATCATCTCCGCCGCCGTGAGCCGCCGCGCCGCGCTGGGCCTGGGTGCCGCCGGTGCCGTGACGGTGGGCCTGGTGGCCGCGACCGCCGAGCCCGCGCAGGCCACGTACGGCTACTGGGGCCAGGGCGGAGCGCGCCTGGACTTCACCCCCATTACGCCCGTGGGCATGACCGTGGACGACCTCACGGTCCCCAAGGGCTACGACTGGTCGCCCATCATCCGCTGGGGTGACCCCCTGTTCTACGACTCCCCGGAGTTCGACCCGAAGAACCAGACCCCGGAGTCCCAGGCCCAGCAGTTCGGCTTCAACTCGGACTACCTGGACGTCATCCCGGACCCCAACGGGCTCACGGGCGTATTGGTCAACAATCACGAGTACACCAACGAGAACACCATGTTCCCCGCGGGCTCCGAGAAGACGAACCTGGCCAACGTGGTGCGGACCGCCATCCAGGCGCACGGCATGTCGGTCGTGGAGATCACCCGCGAGAAGGTGGGGGAGCCGTGGACCTACGTGCGCGGCGGGGCCCGCAACAGGCGCATCACCCTGACCACGCCGTTCGTCATGGACGGTCCCGCGGCGGGCTCGGACCTGCTCAAGACCCAGGACGACCCGACCGGCAAGCGCGTGCTGGGCACCCAGAACAACTGCTCCGGCGGCGTCACCCCGTGGGGCACGGTGCTCTCCGGCGAGGAGAACATCCACCAGTACTTCATCACCTCCGGCACCGCGGAGGAGAAGCGCTACGGCTTCCGCACCACCATGCCCTCGCGCCGCTGGCCGGAGGTGGAGAAGCGCTTCGACGCCCGCATCCCGGGGTACAGGAACGAGCCGAACCGCTTCGGCTGGGTCGTGGAGATCGACCCCCAGAACCCCAACTCGGCCCCGCTGAAGCACACCGCGATGGGCCGCTTCAAGCACGAGGGCGCGAACGTGCGCGTGGGCGACGACGGCACCGTGGTGGCCTACTCCGGCGACGACGAGAAGTTCGAGTACATCTACAAGTTCGTCTCCGCGAAGAAGTTCCGGAAGGGTGACAAGAAGCACAACATGACCCTGCTCTCGGAGGGCGACCTCTACGTGGCCCGCCTCAAGGGCAACTCCCCGCAGCGCCAGATCACCGGCACGGGCGCCCTGCCCAAGGACGGCGAGTTCGACGGCTCCGGCGAGTGGCTGCCCCTGGTCAAGGGCGGGAAGTCCATGGTCAAGGGCATGTCCGTGGAACAGGTGCTCGTCCACACGCGTCTCGCGGCGGACCAGGTGGGCGCCACCAAGATGGACCGCCCCGAGGACGTGGAGCCCAGCCCGCACACCGGCAAGGTCTACGTGGCGCTGACCAACAACTCGGACCGCGGCACACCGGGCAAGGCCGGCGTGGACGAGGCCAACCCGAGGACCGGCAACCGCAGCGGCTACGTCCTGGAGCTGACGGAGCGCCACAACCTCCCGCTGGCCACCCGCTTCGACTGGAACCTGCTGCTGGTCTGCGGTGATCCCACCAAGGACTCCGGCACGTACTTCGGCGGCTTCCCCAAGGAGAAGGTCTCGCCCATCTCCTGCCCGGACAACGTGGCCTTCGACACCGCCGGGAACCTGTGGATCTCCACGGACGGCGCGCCCTCGACGATCGGCTACAACGACGGCCTGTTCAAGGTCGCACTGGGCGGCTCCGAGCGTGGCCGCGTGCAGCAGTTCCTCTCCGTCCCGCAGGACGCGGAGACGTGCGGCCCCGTGGTGCACGACGCCGAGGGCATGGTCTACATCTCCGTGCAGCACCCGGGGGAGGACGGCTCCTTCGAGCAGCCCCGCTCCTACTTCCCGGACTACGCCCTGCCCACGCGCCTGGGCCCCGGCGAGTTCTCGATGCCCCGCCCCGCCGTGATCCAGGTCTTCCGCAAGAACCGGAACGACAAGCCCCAGTTCCCGGGCAACGTGAGCGACCAGCCGGGCAAGGGCGAGAACCAGGGAAAGCGCCGCAAGAACGGCCACACCGGCCCCCGGTACCGCGGCTACGAGGGCAAGTCCACGCAGGAGCTGCGCCGGTGGGCGCAGCAGGCGCCCAAGAGCTTCGAGGGCTGACCCGGCGCCCGCCGGGGCGCCGTTCGTCACGAGCGGGCGGGAGCGCGGTTCGTCGCGCTCCCGCCC
>NZ_BJNW01000009.1 GCF_006539885.1 Kocuria varians
TCAGGGAGGGCTCAGCCCTCCAGGGGGCCGTCCAGGTCCGGGTCGTACTGGGGCACGAACTCCTCACCGCGCTCGGCGGCCTCCTGGGCCTGCCACTCCCGCTTGCGGCGCTTGTCCTCCAGCGCGCGGGCAAGCCCCTCGGCGTGCTCGCGCCGGACGTCCTCCTCCGGCTGGTTGCGCATGTGGGCCACCGCGCCGTAGACGTTGCCGTCGAAGACCTTGGTGCCGTGGTCCATGACGATCCCGCGCTCGCAGATGTCCATGACCAGGTTGAGGTCGTGGCTGACCACCACCAGGGTCTTGCCGCGGCGCACGAGGTCCTTGATGCGGCCGATGCACTTCTTCTGGAACGGCTCGTCACCCACGGAGAGGATCTCGTCCACCAGGAAGACCTCGGGGTCCGTGTGCACCGCCACCGAGAACGCGAGACGCAGGTACATGCCCGAGCTGTAGAACTTCACCTCGGTGTCGATGAACTCCGCGATCTCGGAGAACTCCACGATGTCGTCGAACTTGGCGTCGATCTCCTCCTTGCTCATCCCCAGGATGGCGCCGTTGAGGTAGACGTTGTCCCGGCCCGTGAGATCCGGGTGGAAGCCCGCGCCCACCTCGATGAGTCCCGCGACCTTCTCCCGGGTGAGGATCTCTCCGGAGTCCGGGTTCATCACCCCGGAGATCATCTTCAGGGTGGTGGACTTGCCGGAGCCGTTGAAGCCCAGCAGGGCCACCGTCTCGCCGTCGTGGATGTCGAAGGAGACGTCGTTCAGCGCCGTGAACTTGGCGGTGAGATCGCCCTTGCGGCCCTTCACGAGCCACACGAACGCCTCCTTCATGGAGCGCGTGTGGCGCAGCACGAACTCCTTGGTCATGTGGCGGACCCTGATGGCCAGGTCCGCGTCCGTGCGCCCGGGGGTGGACTGGGTGACTGAACTAGACATGGTTCACAGCTCCTGAGCGAAGTTGCCCTCTTGCGAGCGGAACAGGCGGTCCGCCAGGAAGAAGAGGATGAGGCTGGTCACGATCGCCAACGGGGTCCACCCCGTGAGCAGGTGCGGCGGGACGTGCCAGATCTGCGGCGTGTCCGTGGTGGGGAACCAGAAGCCGTAGTGGAACAGCTCCACAGCCACGGTCAGCGGGTTCACCATGTACACGTAGTAGACCCAGTCCCACAGCTTCTCGTGCACCATGGTCCACATGTAGAGCACGGGAGAGGCCCACGTGGACACCATGATGATGAGGTCCACGATGTTCTCCGCGTCCCGGAAGAACACGTTGAACGTGGTGAACAGCATGCCCAGTGCGAGCGAGAACAGGGCGATGATCGCGGTGGCCACGACCACCGCGAGCAGCTGCTTGGGCCCCGGGTGCCACCCGGTCAGGAAGCACGCGAGCAGCAGGATCACCAGCTGCGGCACGAAGTGGATCATCGCCACCAGCAGGTTGGACACGGGGAACAGCTGCCTGGGCAGGTAGATCTTCTTCAGCAGACCGCCGTTGGCCACCACGGAGCGGGACGCGTTGCCAAAGACCTCGCCGAAGAGGTTCATCACCACGATCCCCGAGAACAGGTAGACGGCGAAGTTCTCGATGCCGCGGTTGAGGTCCAGGAACACGCCCATGGCGATGTAGAAGACCAGGAACTGCACGCCCGGTTTCAGGTAGGACCAGAGCAGCCCGAGGACCGTGCCCCGGTACCTGATCTGGATCTCCTTGTCCACGATCAGCTTGAGCAGGAACCTGTTCGCGAACACGTCCCTCAGCCCGCGGTCCTGCCCCGGGGGCCGCAAGTGCGTAGCGGGAGCTTGGGTTTCCATCTGCCGTCCTTTCCTGGCACGGTGCGTTCTTCCAGCGTGCGCACCGCATGCACGCCGACGCCGCACGCCCGGGTGGGCGTGCGGCGTCGAGCGGGTGAGCGAACTACTGCGCGGGGCCGTTCTCCGCGAAGGTGCGGGCCCAGGCGTCCACCGAGGTGATCTCGGGCAGTGCCGCACGGTACTGCTCGCTGAGGGCGTCCCAGCGCGAGAGCAGCTCGGCGTGGAGCTTGACGCTCTCCGCCATCAGCTCGCGCACCTGGGCGGGGTCCCGGCGGTACCAGGACGCGCCGGTGCCCTCCGCGTTAGAGACGATCGCCGAGTCGAGCGTGGCCAGGTAAGACCAGTGGCCGTCCATGTGGGCGACGGTCGCCTCGGGGTACTCCTTGGCCATGCTGCGCACGGGCCGCAGCGTCTGCTTGAGCACGGTGCGCACGGCCCACGGGATGAGCTGGGCCTTGGTGGGCGACTTCGGGGCCTCCATCGTCTTGGGAGGCTTCGCTCGCCGCACCGGGGGCAGCTCCGCGGGGTCCTTCACCACGCGGGCGTCCGAGTACTCGTCCTTCATAGCTCGGATCTCGGGCATGCGCGTGGGCAGCATCTCGTGCAGCCGCTCGGGGCCGGCCAGGACGTCCTGGATGGCCAGCAGCACGGACTTAGCGGGGTAGTACTGCATGGACACCACGTGCTTGGTGTCCGTGGTGAGGGACTCCCGCAGCATGCGCCCGCCCTTCGCGAACGGCGAGTGCAGCAGCGCCGCGATGAGCCGGTTGCGCTCGTGGAAGTACGCCTGCCAGTCCACGGCGTCGTCCTTGTCCGCCCAGGACACGTGCCACACGGCCGCGCCCGGCAGCGAGATGGTGGGGTACCCCGCGGCCTTGGCGCGCAGGGAGTACTCGGAGTCGTCCCACTTGATGAACACGGGCAGGGAGAGGCCGATGTCCTCCAGGATGGTGCGCGGGATCAGGCACATCCACCAGCCGTTGTAGTCCGCGTCCCAGCGGCGGTGCAGCTTGGGCCGCGAGCGCAGGCCGCGCTCCGCGAAGTCCACGGCCCCCAGGTCCTCGATGGGGCCCCACAGGAAGCGGTAGGGGTTCACGACCTCCGCGTACGCGTTGAGCAGCGGCTTGTTGTACATGTCGAACATGTGCCCGCCCACGATCGACGGCGTGTGGCACATGTCCGCGAAGGCCACGGCGCGCAGCACGCCCTCGGACTCCAGCAGGATGTCGTCGTCCAGGATCAGCACGTAGTCGGACTTCTTCACGCCGTCCGGACCCTGGCGGCCCTCCACGACCTCGTACATGTTCCGCGCGAAGCCGCCGGATCCGCCCATGTTGCCCTGGCGGATCATGCGCAGCTTGCCGTTCATGGCCTTCTCCGCCTCGGCGAAGCCCGGCTCGTCCTGCACCAGCTTGTTGCCCTGGTCCACGATGATCAGCTCGTCCAGGACCTCGTCGAAGCCGTCCGCCCCGGCAATGGTCTTGATGGTGTTCACGCAGTAGTCGGGGCGGTTGAAGGTGGTCACGCCCAGCGTCACGCGCCCGACCGGGCGGCCGTGCGACGGGACGAGCCAGGACGCGGCGTCCAGGACCATGCCCTCCTCGTCCGAGATCAGGTCGAACCAGTACCAGCCGCCGTCGCCGAACGGTGCCAGCGTGAGCTCGAACTCGCACGTGGTCTCCCCCGTGACACGCCGGTCCTCCACGCGCTGTGAGACGCCGCGGGCGTTGGAGCGGTAGACGATCAGCGATCCCGCGCCGGTGGTGCGCACGCGCAGCACCACGGACTCCGCCACGGTCCACCGGCGCCAGTAGGAGGCCGGGAACGCGTTGAAGTACGAGCCGAAGGACACGCGACGCCCCGGGCGGATCCGCACCGAACGGCGGGAGATGATGTCGTCCGGGTGCTGGTTGGCGGTGTCGGAGCCCGCCGAGGACGGGCCCTCCACGTTGATGGGGCCGTCGATGTACAGCGGCAGGGCGTCCAGGTCCTTGTTCGCGGGGAACACGACCCGTGCCACCTCCCGCAGGTCCGCCGCGATGCTCGGCTGGGTGTTGATCTTCGCCAGGTACTCCTGGTTCTCGTTCGTCTCCGGCTCCGGCTGGCCGACCTGCTCCACGTTCTGCTCGCTCACTCGTCCACTCCTCCGCTGGTCAGGGGGGCACCGGACGTGAAGTGCGGTGCGATCTTGTTGTCCACCATGGACAGGGCGGAGCCGATGGCCATGTGCATGTCCAGGTACTTGTACGTGCCCAGGCGGCCGCCGAAGAGCACCGAGGACTCCCCCTTGGCAAGGTCACGGTAGGCCAGCAGCTTCTCGCGGTCCAGGGAGGTGTTCACGGGGTAGTAGGGCTCGTCGCCCTTCTCCGCGAAGCGGGAGAACTCCCGCATGATCACGGTGGCGTCCTTCGTGTAGTCCCGCTCCGGGTGGAAGTGGCGGAACTCGTGGATGCGGGTGAAGGGAACGTCCTCGTCCGGGTAGTTCATCACGGAGGTGCCCTGGAAGTCCTCGATGTCCAGAACTTCCTCCTCCAGGTCGATGGTGCGCCACGAGAGGTCGCCCTGCGCGTAGTCGAAGTAGCGGTCCACGGGACCGGTGTAGACCACGGGGACCTGGCCCACCACGCTGGCCTTGGAGAACTCCTGCGAGTCGTCGAAGAAGTCGGTGTCCAGGCGCACGTCGATGTTCGGGTGGTCCGCCATCCGCTCGAGCCACGCGGTGTAGCCGTCCACGGGAAGACCCTCGTGGGTGTCGTTGAAGTAGCGGTTGTCGTACGTGTAGCGCACGGGCAGCCGCGAGATGATCGACGCCGGCAGGTCCTTGGGATCCGTTTGCCACTGCTTGCCCGTGTAGTGCTTGATGAACGCCTCGTAGAGGGGGCGTCCGATCAGCTGGATGCCCTTGTCGTTGAGGTTCTGCGGGTCCGTGCCCGCGAGCTCGCCGGCCTGCTCCCGGATCAGCTCTCGCGCCTCGCCCGGGGAGTACGCCGAGCGGAAGAACTGGTTGATCGTGCCCAGGTTGATGGGCATGGGGTAGACCTCGCCCTGGTGGCGCGTGTAGACGCGGTGCACGTAGTTGGTGAACTGCGTGAAGCGGTTCACGTACTCCCACACGCGCTCGTTCGAGGTGTGGAACAGGTGGGCGCCGTAGCGGTGCACCTCGATGCCCGTGCGCTCCTCGTTCTCGCTGTAGGCGTTGCCGCCCAGGTGCGGGCGACGGTCGATCATGGTGACCTTCAGGCCCAGCTCACGCGCGGCGCGCTCGGCCACGGTCAGCCCGAACAGCCCCGAGCCCACCACCACAAGATCAGTGTTCATACGTCTCTCCTACCCTCTTCCGCGTTCCATGCACGGACATCGTCTGGGCTAAAAATACCGGACGGGGCGGCGAGCACCCTGAGTGACCCGCTGTCCACCGTCCGTGACGTGCGGAGCGTCACCGCCGGTGCGCCTCCCGCTGCGGCCACCACGAGCCGCACCGACGACGCCGCCCGGCGGGGCAGTGCGCGCGGCCACGCGGCGTCGTCGTCCCGGGTCAGTGGCCCGCGCCGTCGAACCCGCTAAGCACCCACCGGGCGGCGGCGCGCCCGGAGGCGGCGAGCGAGGCGTTCTCCCGCGCCCAGTCGGCGCGCCGCTCCCGACCGACCTCTCGTGCTCCGGAGCCGGCGGCGTCCAGGGCCTCGCGCATGGCAGCGGCGACGGCCCGCGGCGTGAAGTCCACGGCCGCACCGAGGTCGTTGTCCGTGACCAGGCTCGCCGCGACCCCGATGCCCGCGTAGATCACGGGCGTCCCGCACGCGGCGGCGGCATAGAGCTTGGTGGGCTTCGCGAAGTCGTAGCCGGCGTGCGGCACCACGGAGGCGAGGGCCGCCACGGCACCGCGTGTGAACGCCGCCGTGCGCGCCGGGCTCTGCACCCCGTGGAAGACCACGTTCTCGGGAGCCAGGCGCTGCGCAATCTCCTGGACCCGTGCCAGGTCCGAACCGCGGCCCAGCACGTGCAGCCGGACGTCCGGGTGCTCCGGCAGGATCTCCGCGAGCGCCTCGACGAACACATCCATGCCCTGCCACTCGGAGATGGAGCCCGCGTAGACGAAGTACGGGTCCTGAACCGGCTCTACCGGCCCCAGCTCGGTGAACACGCCCGTGTCGATCCCGTTCTCCGCGACGAACATCTTGTCCCAGCGCGCTCCGGTGACGCGGTGCAGCTCCTCGCCCATGGACTCGGAGACCGTGATCACGCCGCCGGCACCGCGCGCGGCGATCGTCTCCGCCGCGCGCATCCCCTGGGTCACGACCGCGGGTACGTTCATGTTCAGCGTCGCGGAGGTCCACACGTCCGGGTTGTACCAGATGTACGGACGGCGCCGCAGCGCGCTCGCGAGCCACACGGCCACACCCGTGGTGGGCGGCGGCTCACTCACCACGATGTCCGCGTCCATGACGAGCAGCCGGGCGAACGCCTGGACGTCGAAGCTGAGGTACTGCGCGACACCGCGCACGTACTCCTCCTCGTCCCGCAGCACGGGCACGCGCACGATCTCGTACGGCTCGTCCACCACGGCGTCCGCCATGGACCGGGGCGGCCGGGTGGTCAGGACGGTGACCTCGGCCCCCTCGGCGGCGAAACCCCTGGCCAGCGCGGCCAGGCGGAAGGACGCGGCGGCCGGCTCGGGGAGGAAGATGCGGCTGACGATGACAACCTTGCGGGGTCTCATGGGCATTACTGTCTCACGATTCCCGACAGTGTTCGCCCTGGTGGGGTGCAGGTGGGGGGTCCACCGGTCCCGGGTGCCCCGCCGCACGGCGACCGTCCTCCACGGGATGTCTCTGCGCCCCGGCAGCGGATGAGGAGTCCACCGGACGTCCCCTCCGCGGGCCATGGGCGACGGTGACGACTTACGAATGAAGGCATGCATCTCACCCTGCACCTCGCCTGGCACGGGGTCCTCGAATCCCACCGAGTGGGTGTCACCGCACCCGAGGGCACGAGCGGGGCCGAGCTGGCCCGGGAGCTCACCGCGCGGCTCGGCGCGGAGCACACGGCCACGGTCGCGGGAGTCCCGCTCGAACGGCTGCGTCTCGGCACGGCCCCGCTCGTGGATGGCGTCACGGTGCTGCTCCGGCCCAGGGAGAACACCTCGGCGCGTGCCGCGTCCGACGACCGGTCGCCCGCGGGGTCTGTTCCGGGGGCCGGCCCGGCGCACGGTTGCCTCCGCTCGGCCGAGTATGCGGGCGGGTCCCGCCCGGACCACTCGCGAACAGCCGCGGCCACCGGGGCCACAGTCCCGTCCGCCACCTCAACGCCGCACCACGACGACGCCGCGTGCCTCGTGGTCGCCGAGGGAACCTCCGTGGGGACACGCCTGGTGCTGCCACGCGGCACGTGTCGTGTCGTCCTGCGTGACGGCACACCGTTGCTCACCCGCGTCCCTGCAGATCACGACCGCCCGGTGGGGCACAGCGCATGCCCCGTTCTCACCATGGACGACACCGGGCTGCGGCTCGGCCCCCGCAGGACGCTGCTCGGCCACGGTGACCGGCTGCGCGTCGCCTCCGGCGAGTACGAGTCGTGGCTGCGCGTGGAGCTGCCGGGGACCGCCTCGAACTCAATCACGGGGCCCGATCCCACCCGGCCGGCCCCTGGATTCTCCGCCGAGGAGGCGGATCCCGCCCACCTGCTGCGCGTGGACCCCGCAGGGCGCCGCGGGAGTCGCACCGCGCTCCTCACAGGACTCCTGCCGCTGATCGCGGGGATCGGAATCGCCCTCGTGACGGGGTGGTGGTTCTTTCTCCTCTTCAGCGCCCTCGGAGCGGTCACCTCCCTGGCGGGCTGGTCCTCGCACCGCGGCGAGCGCCGCGACCACCGGTTGCGGCTGCGGGCCGCGCTCGCCAGGGACCTGCGCAGAGCGGAGCACGCGGCGCCGTCCACGGCAGAGATCCTCGCGCGGAGTGCGGCGCTGGAATCCCAGCCCGCGGGGCTCCCCGAGCCAACGGGGGCGTCGTCCTCTTTCCCCCGGCCGACCCCGGGCGACCGGCCTCGCTGCTGGGTGCGACTGGGACACGGGCCACGGTCTGCGCAGATCGCCCGCGAGCGCGGCACGGCACACCGTGGACTGGCCCACCCGTGGGCACCCGTTCTCGTGGACCTGGCGGGGCTCTCGTCGTTGACCCTCGTGCTTCCCGGTGAGCGTCTAGCGGGCGTTCTCGACTCCCTGGTGGTGCAGCTGTTCACGGGGCCCGGGGCCCTGCACGACCTGGTCGTGTCACCGGGGCTCTCCTGGGCACCTCCGCTGGCCGCCCGCGCAGCCACCGGCCCGGACGGGCCCCCTGCCCACGCTTCCGACGGGACCCCCTCCCCGGTCAACGTCCCTTCCACCTCCTCGCCCTCCGCCTCACCATTGGCGCGCCCCGCGGTCCTGGAGGTGCTGCTGCCGGACGACGCCGCCCGCAGGCCGCCGCGCCCGGGGGTCGTGCGGCTCGTGGTCGCCACCGAGGAACCAGGCGGACCGCACGCGGTGCTGACCGCCCACGGGCCACGGCTGCGGCTCACGGCCCACGAGGACAGGGCGGTTCCCGGTCTAAGGGCGTCCGAGCAGCGGACGTCCCTGGACTTCCTGGCGGACACTGTGTCCGCCACAACGGCAGCCCGGGCCGTGGCCACGTGGCGCCGGGCCGCCGGGGCGGCAGGCCTGTTCACGGGACGCCCCTTCCCCGCATCGCTGGGCACGCACGAGATCCTGGCCGACGCGCCCACGGCGAGCGGACGGCGTCGTTCCCCGCGCACCGCTCACGGCGAGGGCGCCCGTCACGCCGTGAGCTTGAGCGCGACGTTTGGGGTCTCCCCCGCGGGTGTCGAACGGATCGTGCTGGACGACGAGAACCCGCACCTGCTCGTCGCGGGGACCACCGGCTGCGGGAAGTCCGAGGTGCTGCGCACGCTGGTGCTGGGGCTCGCCGCGGCTGCCGCGCCCACACACCTCGAGTTTGTCCTCGTCGACTTCAAGGGCGGGGCCGCCCTGTCGCCGCTGGACGGGCTGCCGCACCCCACCACGCTGCTCACCGATCTGGGTCCGGACGACGTGCGACGTGCCCTCGCGTTCCTGCGGGCCGAACTCGTCCGCCGCGAGCGAGTCCTCTCGGAACTCGGCCACAACGACATGACGAGCGTGCTCCGCGACGGTGGCGCCGTGCCCGCGCTCCGCCACCTGGTCGTGGTGGTGGACGAGGCGAAGATGCTCACCGACGCGTTTCCGGAGGCCTCGCGCGAACTCGCCGTGGTCGCGACCGTGGGACGGTCGCTGGGCGTGCACCTGGTGCTGGCCACGCAGCGCCCCCAGGGCGCGCTGCCCGCGGACGTGCGCGCCAACGTGACCCAGGCGCTGTGCCTGCGGGTGCGCACCGAGCAGGAGTCCATGGACGTGCTGGGTGCCCCTGCCGCCGCTCGACTTCCGGCCGTCCCCGGGCGCGGGTACCTCGTGCGCGGGGACGGAGCCTGCATCGCCGTGCAGTGCGCCGTGGCCACCCGCATGGCCGCGCCGGAACCGGAGCGGCTGCGGCTCACGTTCCCCGACCCCGCAGTCTCGTGGCGCCACCCCGTTCCGAATCTCCCACAGCTCCAAGCGGCTCCCCCGGGCGGTTCGCAACCTGCCGACGACGACGGTCACGGTCATGGGTTTGGCTCGCCCCACGAGGGTCCCGGCCCCCGGAACCCGGCCGACGCGGCTGCCCGCGGTGCGACGCACGGTCACCGTGCCGGAGCCACCCGGGGCCACCCTGAAGTAGTCGAGGGCGCCCGGTCGATCGGGATCGAGACCTCGGTGCACGACGTCGCGGAGGCATGGCTGAACCCGGATTCGAGGTCGAATCCGGCTTCGAGCCCGGGTCGGGAGGAGATGGATCCTCGCTCCGCAGCCGTGCCGCCGCCTCTGCCCGCGCGTGCGCAAGCTGTGCACGTGCAGGGCGCTGCCGTGGACCTGGGACCCGCGGAGAACCCGGGCGAGCACTGGTGCGGCCGGGCCACCTGGCGGCCCTGGCGCGACGGTGCGCTGCTGCTGATCGGGCGGCCATCCGCCGTTCGCGACGCGTTCGTGGCCATCACCGTGCGGTGCGCCGACGCCGCGTGGGCGCCTCCGCGGCTCCCGGGTGCGGATGAACAGCCGTCCCCGATCGAGGACTCCGGCCTGCCGTCCTCGGCACGGCAGGGTGACCCACACGCGGATGCTGTCTACATCGTGTCGGCCGGTGGCGCCGATCTTCCCGGTCTCACGACGGCCGAGGGCGTTCCCCGGCACGACGCCGTGCGGGGCTGGGCGCGCGCCGACCATCCCGCGGACCTCGCACACCTGCTGGCCCGGATCCGGGACACCCTCGACCGGAGGCGTGACACTCCCGCCGGGCGCGGGTGGCGGGCGGTGCTGGCCGTCGACGACTGGGACCGCTGCTGCCAGGTCCTGCGCTCGGGGGCATGGCCACATCTGGAGGACGAGCTGCTCGCCCTCGTCGCGGACGGCCCCGCGCGGGGGCTCTCGGCGGTGGTGGCCGGTGACAGGTCACTCGTGGCGGGGCGTTCCGCCCAGCTCGGACACACGCGACTGCACTTCCCCGCCGCCCAGACCGCGGAGGCCCTTCTGCAGTGGCCCCACCTGCCCCCGATGACACCGCACCGCCTCCGCGCGGCCTACACGGGTGCCGGGGCAGACCGGTGTGCTCCCCCGGAAGCGTCCTCTCTCACGGAGCGGGCAGCCGTCGTGCAGATCGCGGACGGCAGAGCATCCGCGCCAGCGGTACCGCTGAAGAACCCAGGGGCCTCCGTTCGCGCCCTGGAGGAGGAGTCCCCCTGGCCGCGGTCCTTCCCGCTGCCGGCCCTCTGGCGACCGCCCGACGACTCGGGACCCGGGTTGCTCGTCGGAGTCACCCGGGACGGCGACGCCGTAAGGCATCCCTGGGGACCGGGTTCCACGCTGCTCGTTGCCGGTCCCGCGCGGTCGGGCCGCAGCACGTTCCTGGACGGAGTCCAGCACCGGTGGCACGTTCCCCGGCCCGGACGCGGTCCCTCTGGACCGCCCGCCACCGGGCTGCCTCCGACGGTGCTGCGCGCGTTCCCCTGCACCGCTGCGGAGGTCCACGCCCTGCTCCGGGAGGCACAGGAACACGACGGTCCCGTCACGGTTCTCATCGACGACGCCGATGCGCTGCCCCTCGATGCCCTGCGCGCCCTCTCGACAGCGTGGGAGCCGCGTCCCGCAGCTCCGTCACATGCGCCGGGCCGCTCGGCATCCGGGGGTGACGCAGCACCGGACCGGCTGCCGGGGGCACGCCTGGTGCTCTCCGTGCGTCTGACGGATGCACTGACGGGCACTTTTGCACCGATGCTTCCGTGGCGTCACCGCGTGGACGCGCTTCTCCTGCAACCACGGCGGGCCTTCGACGGCGACCTGTTCGGGGCGTCATTGGCGGGTCAGGCCCTCGGCGGTCCGCCCGGTCGCGGCTTCTGGATCCACCGGGGCCTTACCGAAGCGGTGCAGACGCCCGCGCTCCGTCGCGGCAGAGCCGATGGTCCCTGAAACCCACGTGCCCGGGGGCTTCCGGCATCCACGCCGATGGCGCCCAGCTCGTCGCGCCCGAACCCCACGCAGTCGGGGCCTCCGGGAAAACTCAGCGGGCGGCGTCGTCGCGCGTGCGGTGCATCCACGCGGTGGTGGGCGGCGCGAAGAGACACAGGACCGTGGCCACCGGAACCGCCGCGATCACGAAGCCCCACCAGCCGAACGCCATGCGCAGCAGGGAAAGTGCCACGATCAGAAGGAACGCCTGGGTGACCAGCACCGCGGCTCGCGGCCACCGTCGGCCGTTCCAGGTGCCCCGGGCCGCCGCGCCGAGCCACAGGAAACCGCCCAGCATCACCAGGGTGGCGAAGACGATCCCGCTCAGCGGCAGGACGTGGCCCGTGAACACGGAGGCCACGAGGCCCACGGCAATCGCCAGCAGCCCCAGCGACTCCACACCCACGAGGACCGTGACCACCCCTGCGGTCCACGGACGGTTCTCGGTGGACTCCTGGGACGGACGGGAAACCGTGGTGACCATGAACGGGGCCTTTCGGTGGGGAGGGGAACACCGTCCACTCTAATGACCGCCCCCGGCAGCCTTTTAGCGCGCCGCGCGGTCTGTGCCTTCGCTCTTCCCCGGAACTGCGCACCGTACGCGGCGGTAACCCCGCGGCATCTCAACTGTGATGTATCGCTCATACTCTTGTTTCGGGTGTGTTTACGTGGGAAACTACCGATAGATCCCAAAGGCCCGATCCCCCGGGCCTTTTCGTGTGTCCCTCCCCTGCATGCTCGTACCGCGGCGATCCGTCGCGCCCCACGGCATGTCCAGCGACCGGCACACCACCAACGCGAAAGGAACGGTGCAACCACTATGGATTGGCGTAGTCGCGCAGCCTGCCTCGAAAAAGACCCCGAACTGTTCTTCCCCGTCGGCAACACGGGCCCCGCCCTGCTGCAGATCGAGGAGGCCAAGTCCGTGTGCCGCACGTGCGAGGTCATGGACACCTGCCTGCAGTGGGCGCTCGAGTCCGGCCAGGACGCCGGCGTCTGGGGCGGCATGAGCGAGGACGAGCGCCGCGCGCTCAAGCGCCGCGCCGCCCGCGCCCGTCGCGCGTCCTGAGCGAACAGCTCCCCGGGTCCTGCTGACCCGCTGACTCGGCCCGTGATCCCCTCCCCGGAGGTGGATCGCGGGCCGTTCCCGTACCCGGGAGACCTGAGGCTGGAAGATCCCCGGTCCGGGTGTCCCCTCAGCCTCGGCCCGTGTGCGGCTGCGGGAACCTGGCGGTGATGACGACGCTCGTGCCCTGCGGCTCGCGCGGCTGCCAGCGGATGACTCCCCGCAGCTCACTGGCCACGAGCGTGCGGACGATCTGCATCCCCAGCCCCTCCCCCTCCGAGGGCGGTCTGTAGGCACTCACGCCCGACTCCTCGATCACGGTGTCACCCATGCCCCGGCCGTCGTCCTCGATCGCGATCTCGAGCACGACGTACGTGGTCCCGGAGTCGCTCACCTCGTCCTCCAGGTGCCGCACGGACAGCTCCACCGTGCCGCTCCTGTCCTTGAGACCGTGCTCCACGGCATTGGCCACGAGCTCGTTGACCACGAGCGCCACGGACGTCGCGCTCTTGGACGGCAGCCGTCCGAAGTGTCCGTGCACGGCGGTGCGCACGTGCTGCCCAGCGGAGGCGGTCTCCACCGCGAGCTGGACCTGGTGGCGGATCAGGTCGTCGAAGTCCACGTCCTCCGAGATCTCGTGGGACAGGGACTCGTGCACGCGGGCGATCGAGCTGACCCGCCGCATGGCCTGCTGCAGCCCGTTCCTCCCCTCCGGAGAGTTCATCCGTCGCGACTGCAGGCGCAGAAGGGCCGAGACGGTCTGCAGGTTGTTCTTCACCCGGTGGTGGATCTCGCGGATCGTGGCGTCCTTGGAGACCAGTTGCAGGTCACGACGCCGCAGCTCGGTCACGTCACGGCACAGGATGAGCGCGCCGGTCCGTTCGCCGCCCCGTCGCAGCGGAATGGCACGCAGCGTCGCCGAGGCCTTGACCGCGGAGAGCTCCGCCCGCCACGGCATGGTGCCCGCGAGCACGGGAGCCAGGGTCTCGTCCACGCCGGGGGCGTTCAGCGGCAGCTGACGCGCCGCCCGGACCAGGTTCTGCCCCGTGATGTCCCCGTGCAGTCCGAGGCGGCGGAACGTCGAGAGCCCGTTGGGCGAGCAGAACTCCACGACGCCGTCGGTGTCCAGGCGGATCAGGCCGTCGCCCACGCGCGGGGCACCGCGGCGGGAGTCGATGCGCACGGCGAAGTCGGGCCACGTCCCCTCATTGGCCATGCGCAGCAGGTCGCTCGCGGACTGCCGGTAGACGAGTTCCATCCGGGACGGCAGACGGTCGTGGTGGGACTCCGTCGTGAGCGTGAGGACCGCGATCGTGCGGCCGTTGCGGACCAGGGGCACGAGCAACACGGAGCGCGGTGCAAGGCTCTCCCACTCGGAGGCCCCTGCCTGCTCGATGCGCTGGTCGATCCACGCCCGCCGAAGCGCCTGGGCGGCGTCGTCGGCCACGATCTCCCCGACCATGTCCTTCTGGAAGGCCGTGGCTCCGGTCGTGGGGCGAGCGTGGGCCAGGACAAGGAAGTCGCCTCCCTCGGCGGGGATCGGACGGCCCGTGGGGCTCTGCGGGCCCGGCACGACCCCGCGCGGAAAGCACAGCAGAAGGTCCCCGACTCCGAGGTCCGCGACCATCTGCCAGTCGCCGACGAGCAGGTGCAGCCACTCGGCGTCGCCCGCGTCGAAGTCCGGCACCGAACGCAGGGGGTCCGTGAACGACATCTGGTGCTCGCTTTCCGAGGGTCAACCGCGGCGCAGCCACGCGCCCATCCGACGACCCAGCCTAGTCCCACCGGCGGCCGCCCCGACCGGCTCCGCGGGCCCCCGTCCCTCCGGGCGCGCGAGCAGCCGCACCAGGTCGCGCAGCTCCGAGCGCAGGACGGAACGGGGAGCCGTCTCCGCGAGCACGGCGCCCGCGAGCAGCGCGTCGTCGCACGACCCCGGGTCCCACGAGAGCGTGTGCACCACGGGATGCCCCGGGGAGAAACGCTCCCACGCCTCCTGCACCGCGGCTGCCGCAGAGCGGCCGGCCGCGGCGGCGCGCAGCTTGTTCATGACCACCACGGGTCGCGCGCCGGGCGCCGCGTCCAGCAGGTCCGGGAGCGCCTTGACGAGGCGGGGCACGCCCAGCGCGTCCGCGGCGCCCAGGGCCACCACGGTGTCGGCCTCGGATACGGCGACGAGGGCCGCCGCATTGCGTCGCGGTGCCAGGAAGTCGCTGCTGATCTCCTCGTCCGACTCCAGGGAGAATGCGGTGTCCACGACCACGAGGTCGTAGTCGCCACGGGCCCGCTCGAGCACGATCCCCAGCGCGGAGCCGCGGATCTCCGGCCACCTGTCGTAGCGCGTGATCCCCGTCAGCACGTCCATGGAGGCGCCCGCGACCGAGACGGCGGTGACGCACCGCCGCAGTCCGGAATCGTCCATCCGCCCCTGGTCCGCGAGCCGACACGCCTGCGCCAGACCGGCGGCCTCGTCGAGCATCCCCAGGCTCGCGGCCACCGAGGCCGCGCAGGTGTCAGCGTCCACGAGCAGGACCCGGGTCCCGCTCAGCGCCGCTTCGGCGGCCAGGTTCACGGCCGTCACCGTGCGCCCGGGGGAACCGGCAGGCCCCCACACGGCCACGATGCCGCGGGGTGCCCGGGACACCTCCTCAGCCCCCGACGTCGCCGCCGCGCCGGCGTCCGGCTGCCACCCCTCATCCGCGGGATCGGCCGGGGAGACCGACACGCCCGCGGTAGCCGGTTCAGGGGAATCCACCTCGTGCCCGGGGCCTGAGTGGCTCTTCCGGCCGGTTTCGGGCGAGTTCTGACCGGCACCGCGGATCCGACGTCCCGGCTCCGCGAACGGAACGACGCCGCTCGCGTCGGGGCCTGCACCGGCCGTGTGGTCCGCGCCGCTGTCGCCCGACGTGATCGTGCTGCTGCCGATGGCCTCCCGCACCGCACGCACGACCTCGGCCCCGGTCGCCGAGGCGGAGATGCTGGGCACGCCCAGCCTGGCCAGGCGCGCGTCGTCGTGCCCTTCGACGACCAGCACCCGCACGCCGTTGTCCGCGAGCTGCTCCAGCAGGCTCGCGGTGAGGTCCTCGGCGCCCTCCGCCACGAGTGCCGCGTCCGCCATACCGGTGTGCGAGCACGCGAGCAGCTCCGAGAGCTCGAGGCAGCGCCGGACCACCGTGACCTCCCCGTGCAGCCGCTCGACCCGGTCCACGAGCTCCCAGGTGCTGATCCCCAGGGTGGCCAGGGAGGTGCTCACGAGCCGCCGCCCGTCACATCGAGGACGAGCGTCACCTTGGCGTCGTTGCCGAGGGCGTCCACGAGCGGACCCACCTGCGACTGCCGCACGAGCACGTGCACCGTAACGCCGCCCGTGCCGCCCAGCGCGGTGTCCTTGGTGTCCACGCGGGCGATCTCCGCCGCCTTCACGAGCTTCTTGGGCTCGAGGTAGCCCCGGCCGGTGGGGCGGGGCTGGGCAACCCAGACATCCACGTGGGAGCCCGGGCCGGCCTCGGCGGGGATCGGCGTTTCCAGTGCGATCCCCACGGGCGTGCGGTCCAGGGCGTCCGCGGTTCCCACCGAGGCGGCAGGGACGAGTTCCCCGCGCGCCACCCGCTGGGTCACCACGGCGTTCTCCTGGAGGTCGCGCGAGCCGGGAACGTAGCGCTCGGCGGAGTCCTGGAGGTGGGCATCCACGGTGGTGAGATCTTCCCTCGTGATCCGCTGCCCCACCGCGAGGTCCTGCGCCGCCACGTAGTACGGCTCGCTCCGGTTGGCCGTAGCCACCAGCAGGACCACTCCCATCACGGAGAGGAGCACCAGCAGCAGCCCCACGAGAAGTCGCGGATCCCGCCAGGAGGGCTTGCGGAACCGCGCCGCCGCCGCGGGTGCCGACCCCTTCGATGCAGAACTGCCCATGCGCCCGTCCTTTCCCCGTGTCCGGTCCCCCACCGGATCCCTCCGAGTGTGCCCCGGGGCGGACACGGCGGAAAAGTGTGACGCCGAACACTGTGGACAAAGCTGACCACGTCTGCATGCCCGCCCGATCCTGTTGATAAGCAAGGGCGCCTCGTGCCACGTGGGACAATGTCCGGTGGACTCCGATGATTCGGCATCGAACAGCACCAAAGGAAGTGATGCAGGGCCATGGCGCAGCAACGATTCCTCACGCTCGCGGACGTCGCCGAGATCCTCTCCGTCTCCGTGGCGCAGGCCCGGGCCATGGTGCGTTCCGGCGAGCTGCCCGCCATCCAGGTGGGCGGCCGCGGTCAGTGGCGCGTGGAGAAGAGCAAGCTGGAGGAGTACATCCAGCAGGGCTACGAGCGCACGGAGATCGCCGTGCGAGAAGGCACGCTGCACTGAGGCAGACGGGCCCCGACCTTCGGGTGGACTGATCCCGCCACCCCGGTACCCTCCCCGGCCACCGGCCCACGTGGACGACGATCCCCGCGGCCCCGGTCTGCCGCCCGGGACCGGCAGCCCTCACCGTCAGCCGGCGTCGAGCGAGGAGACCAGCGCAACCGCCGAGAAGCCGACCGTGCGCACCGAGGTGACCGCGCGGCGTCGGCGGAACTGGTCCGCCGGGTGCACCGCGAGGTCGAAGAAGTCCTGACCCACCGAGTCCAGGGTGCCCTCGAGCTCGCCGTGACCCGAGTGGTCCCTCAGCAGCACCCGGACCGGCACGCGCGCGGTGCTCAGCGCCCGCAGCACGTGCCCCATGCCGAGCCGCCGGATCGTCGAGGTGTCCGGGAGCACCTCGAAGCGCCGCGGCAGGCCCTCCCACCACACCACGCTGTGCAGCGGCACGAGGTGCTGAAGGTGATGCTCACGCACCACGGCCCATCCGGCACCCACGTCCGCGAGCACGCCCTCCAGCGTGTCCCCCTCCGCGGGCCGCAGCCGCACCGGCCCATCCCGGTGGGCGGCCAGACGCTCCAGCAGTGTGAGCCGCGACAGCTCCGCCCGCGCCGTCTCCACGGCCTCCTGCTCGACCATGCGCACGTGGGCCTGTTCGAGCTGCGACTCCATGTCGTCGAAGAGTTCGTCCCACCTCATGCCGCGCGTTCTCCCCCCTCACACACTTCAGGCGCCTTGTCCGCCACCGGTCCACCGTACGAGCTGAACACCCGGCAGCCCATCCGAACTGCGGTGGCCACTCCATGCCTTCGGATCGATCATTGACTCCGGAGAGAAACCTCTGAATGATCTAAAAATACCAAACGACATCAAATAACAACATCGGGGGTCAACGATGCGACACCAGGTTCGCGAACAGGCTGCACCGGACCGGAGCGCGGCCCTGTGGTGCGCGGTCCCGGTGCTCGCCTCGGCCTTCGGTGCGCTCGGCTGGGTGCAGGCGGGTCGGCTGCGCGCCGCCGGCTCAGCGAGTGACCCGGTGCTCGACGTCGCGGTGCTCGCCTCTGCGGCGTGCCTCGCGGTGGCGGGGTGGTGGCTCGGCGGCCTGCTCATGCTGGCCCTCGCGGCCACGGCCCGCCGCCTGCACTGGTCCGGCCTCGAGCGGTGGGCCTCGCGGCTGACACCGGGCGTCGTGGCCCGCACGGCGGCCGCCGTCGTCGGGATCCAGCTCGCCGTCGTGGCCCCCGCCCATGCGGACGACGCCGCTCTGGACCCCTTCTGGGGCACCGCGGCCACCGGCACCGCTCAGCTGGACGGGCCCACCGGGGGCGCCGACGCAACCGGCAGCGGTGCAGGCAACGGCGACACGGCGGATCAGAGCGCCGCCGGAAGCGCCGCCGCGGCCGCCCCGGGCGTCACGGCAACGTCCTCCCCGGAGCCAGCCGTGGTTCCCGCGCCGGCGGAGAACGGGTCTCGGGATGGCGCAGGGGCCCTGTACGTCCAGACGCCCTCCGGCACGGATGCGCCCAGCGCGCCCGCCGCCACCGCACCGCAGCCGTCAGTGACCGAACCCGCGGCATCCGCCCCGAATCCTCCCGCCCGCGAACGCGTGGCGGACGGCGTGCTGACCGTCATGGCCGGGGACACGCTGTGGGACCTCACTGCCCAGCTGATGGGCCCGGATGCCTCGGACTGCGCCGTCTCGCAGCACCTCACGCAGTGGCTGGAGCACAACGCCCTCGCCGAGCACGGCGATCTCATCCACCCCGGGGACCAGTTGCGGGTCCCGCCCGAGCTGCTCGATCCCCAGACCGCCCACGGCTGACACGGCCCGGGCTCCCAGCCCACAGCCACCCGGCTGCACGGCCAGTACCACCACACGACCACCCAGGATCCACCGGACCGCCGGCCCGGTGCAGCACCATCCAGAGGAGCACACCATGAGCATCGCCGTTCCCGAGTCCACGCCGCGCACTCCCGCGGGCGGCTACACCTGGCGGCAGGACCGATCCGCCGCCGCACTCACCGGCAAGAACGAGAATGAACGTGTCGGGGCCATCGCCCGCAGCATCGGTCAGGCCGCGGTGGAGATCCTCGCGGGCACCCGGCCGGCATCGCAGCTCTCCCGCTGGACCGAGCCGGAGGTGGTCGAGCGCTTCACGCAGCGCGCGGCCATGCTCAAGCTCGTGCAGGAGCAGTGCCCGGAACGCCGCGCCGCCTTCGACGTCCACCGGGCGGCCAGGGTGCGTCGCGTGCGGGTGTGCAACCCCGCGCCGGGGTGCTGGGAGGCGTCGCTCGTGGTCGAGGAGGCCACGCGGGCGCGCGCCGTGGCGCTGCGCATCGAAAGGGTGACCCGCCAGTGGCGGGTCACCCATCTCGAAGTCGGGTGAGCGTGCTCCCCCGCGGCGCGGCTCAGCGGCGCTTGCCGCGCTTGGCCTTCCCGGCCTTGCCCGCCCTGGTGCGGCGCTGGGCGCGGTTGGCACCCTCGCCGTCCTCGGAGGCGGAGGCAGAGTCCGATGCCGTCGTTCCCGCGTCGGAGCCGACGGCACCGGAGGTGGCCTGCGCATCCTGCTCCGAATCCACCGCGGCGCGGGGCTCGCCGTCCTCGTCCGGCGCGGTGTACTGCAGGAAGGCGGGGCGCTGGGGCGTGGTCAGCTGGACCGCTCCCCCGGACTCCCCGGTGCGCTGCTTGCGGACCTCGAGGTTGAACAGCGTGACCACGGTCTGCTCGCGGATCGCGGCCATCATGTCCTGGAACATGGCGTGACCCTCGCGCTGGTACTCCACCAGGGGATCGCGCTGCGCCATGGCCCGCAGCCCGATGCCCTCCTTGAGGTAGTCCATCTCGTAGAGGTGCTCGGGCCAGCGCTGACCGATCACCGACAGCAGCACCCGACGCTCCAGGTTGCGCATGGCCTCGGAGCCCAGCTCCTCCTCGCGCTCCTGGTAGATCACCTTCGCGTCCGAGAGGACCTGCTCCTGCAGGAACTCGGAGGAGAGCCGGGGGCGGCCACCGGCCTCCGCCACGACCTCCTCCTGCGTCAGGGAAATCGGGTACACCGCCCGCAGCGCGGTCCACAGCTCGTCCAGGTCCCAGTCCTCGGAGTGGCCCACGCGGGTGCGGTCCGTGATGGTCGAGGTGATGATCTCCTCGGTGAACTGCTCGATCTGGCCCTTGATGTCCTCGCCCATGAGGATCCGGCGGCGGTCGCGGTAGACGACCTCGCGCTGGCGGTTGAGGACGTCGTCGTACTTGAGCACGTTCTTGCGCTGCTCCGCGTTGCGTCCCTCCACCTGGTTCTGGGCGTTGGCGATGCCGGAG
This sequence comes from Kocuria varians, assembly GCF_006539885.1. GTDB lineage: Bacteria > Actinomycetota > Actinomycetes > Actinomycetales > Micrococcaceae > Kocuria > Kocuria varians. Next base: position 20,154 of record NZ_BJNW01000009.1, read on the forward strand.
GTGATCAGGCGCCCGGTCACCGGGACGTCGTCCGGGGCGATCGCCATCAGACGCTGCGCCGCACCCGGGTTGAACAGGCGCATCAGGTCGTCCGAGAGGGACAGGTAGAACCGGGACTCCCCGGGATCGCCCTGGCGCCCGGAACGGCCGCGGAGCTGGTTGTCGATGCGACGGGACTCGTGGCGCTCGGTGCCGAGCACGTACAGACCGCCGGCGTGCAGAACGTCGTCGTGCTCGGTCTTGGTGGCGGCCTCGCACTGCTCGAGCACCTCGGGCCAGCGCGCCTCGTAGGCCTCGGCGTCGCGCTCGGGGTCCAGGCCCAGCTCGGCCATCTTCTCCACGGCGTTGAACTCGGCGTTGCCGCCCAGCATGATGTCGGTGCCTCGACCGGCCATGTTGGTCGCCACGGTCACGGCGCCCTTGCGTCCGGCCTGCGCCACGATGGCGGCCTCACGGGCGTGGTTCTTGGCGTTGAGCACCTCGTGCCGCACGCCGCGCTTGGCCAGCAGCTTGGAGAGGTACTCCGACTTCTCCACGGACGCCGTGCCCACGAGCACCGGCTGGCCCTTCTCGTGGCGCTCCTCGATGTCGCGGACCACGGCGGCGTACTTGGTGGCCTCGTTCTTGTAGACCACGTCCCGCTTGTCCTCGCGGGCGATGCCGCGGTGCGGGGGGATGGCGACGACGCCGATCTCGTACGTGTTCATGAACTCGGCGGCCTCCGTCTGGGCCGTGCCGGTCATGCCGGAGAGCTTGTCGTAGAGGCGGAAGTAGTTCTGCAGGGTGATCGTGGCCATCGTCTGGTTCTCGGGCTTGATCTCCACGCCCTCCTTGGCCTCGATGGCCTGGTGGACGCCCTCGTTGTAGCGGCGGCCCGCGAGCACACGGCCCGTGTGCTCGTCCACGATCTTCACCTCGCCCCCGGCGACGATGTAGTCCTTGTTGTTGCGGAACAGCTCCTTGGCCTTGATGGCGTTGTTCAGGAAGCCGATCAGCGGGGTGTTCTGCGCCTCGTAGAGGTTCTCGATGCCGAGCCAGTCCTCGACCTTCTCGATGCCCGGTTCGAGCACGCCCACCGTGCGCTTCTTCTCGTCCACCTCGTAGTCCGTCTCGGGCACGAGCTTCTTCACCACGGTCGCGAACTCGCGGTACCAGCGGTTCGCCTCGCCGGAGGCGGGACCCGAGATGATCAGCGGGGTCCTGGCCTCGTCGATGAGGATGGAGTCCACCTCGTCCACGATCGCGAAGTTGTGGCCGCGCTGCACGAGCTCGTCCTTGTCCCACGCCATGTTGTCGCGCAGGTAGTCGAAACCGAACTCGTTGTTGGTGCCGTAGGTGATGTCCGCGTTGTACTGCTCGCGCCGCGTGGCCGGATCCTGTCCGCTCAGGATCACACCGGTCTCCAGCCCCAGGAAACGGTAGACGCGTCCCATGAGGTTGGCCTGGTACTCGGCCAGGTAGTCGTTGACGGTCACCACGTGCACGCCCTTGCCCGTGAGCGCGTTGAGGTACGCGGGCAGGGTGGCGACGAGCGTCTTGCCCTCACCGGTCTTCATCTCCGCGATGTAGCCGAGGTGCAGGGCCGCGCCGCCCATGACCTGGACGTCGAAGTGGCGCTGACCCAGGGTGCGGGACGCGGCCTCGCGCACAGCGGCGAAGGCCTCCGGCAGCAGGCGGTCCAGGGACTCGCCACCCTCGATGCGTTCACGGAAGGAGTCGGTCTCCGCGCGCAGCTCGGCGTCGGTGAGCTCCTTGAAGCTGTCCTCGAGGCTGTTGACGGCGTCCGCGTAAGTTCTCAGCCGCTTCAGGACACGCTTGTCCCCCGTGCGAAGAACTTTTTCCAGGAATGACGCCACGTGTGTTCGCTCCTCCGAGATCAGGGGTGGGCACCGGAGATGGGCTGAGGGTGCACCGCCGAACAGTGTACGTGAGTGAGTCTGGACGGTCGGTTCCCGCGTGCACCCGGTGCGCGTGCCGCGCCCACCTTCGCGGCGGAAGCCCCGCGACGTGGTCACGGGGCTCCCGGTGCGGCAGTGGTGCGTGGCTGGCTCAGGAGGCGGGCTCCGCCTGGTAGGGGACCTTCTCCTCGCCGGAGGCACCGTCCGCGCTGAGGCTGATCACGCCGTACTCCCAGCCCTTGCGGCGGTAGACGGCGGACGGCTCCTGCGTGTCCTTGTCCACGAACAGGAAGAAGTCGTGTCCCACGAGCTCCATCTGGTCCACGGCCTCGTCCACGGTGATCGCGTGGGCCGGGAAGCGCTTGCGCCGGATCTCCACGGGGGAGGGAGTGTCGCTCAGCGGGTACTCGGTGTCGAAGGCCTCGTCCTCCGCCGCGGCGAGCTCCTGGTCCGAGGCGAAGGTGGGGCCGGCATCCAGCGGGATCACGGGCAGCGAACCCGTGGCCCCGTGCACGGCGACGGGCCGCTGGTGGCCCCCTCGGTGGATCTTGCGGCGGTCGCGGGCTCGGCGCAGCTGCTCCACGAGCTTGGCGTAGGCCTCGTCGAACGCGGCGAACTTGTCCTCGTTGCGTGCCTCCGCGCGCAGCACCGGACCTCGACCGTCCACGGTGATCTCCACGCGTATCCCCTGGTGCCCCGAACCGGAGTTCTCCTTCGTGACCTTGACCTCGATGGATTGCACCTTGTCGCCGAGCTGCTGGAAGCGCTCGCTCTTGGATTCCACGTACTCCCGGAAACGATCCGGGAGGGTGATGTTGCGACCCTTGATGTTCAGTTCCATGAGACCCTCCACATCTTGAGGATGGTGTGGGACCTGCTGCTCTCCCACGCGGGACACCGTTTGATTCCCGTGATCCAACGCTAGATGAAATGGTGATGAAATTCACTGACCGCAGCGTCCGAGCCGCCCGCGTTCTCCCCCGGTGAACGCGGGACGCGCACCCCGGCAAGGGTGACCACGGCCGGCACCCGGGCACCGGCGGACCGCAGTGCCCGGACGGCCTCGGCCGCGGTGGCCCCGGTGGTCAGCACGTCGTCCACGACCACGCACGTGAGCCCCCGGACGTCCCGCGCCTGCATCGTGCCGCGCAGCGCCCGTTCGCGCTGCGCGCCACCGCGCGTCTTCTGGCTCCCGGCCTGCCGACCTCGCCGCCGCCAGCCGGAGCGCCGGTGGCCCACCGCCGGCGTGACGCGCGTGCCGGAGGGCAGCGCGGCGCCGTCGAGGACCGTGGCGACGGGGTCGAACCACCGACGACGCCGCGCGCGGGCACTCGTGGGCACCGGCACCCAGTGCAGTCTCCGCGGCCCCGCGGCCGGGCTTCCCCGCAGCTCCCGGGCCACGGCCGCGAGCACCGGCGAGAGGACGGCGGAGAGGACCGGCGCGAGGTCGCTGCGACCACCGTTCTTGAACGAGAGCAGGCACGAGGCCAGTTCGTGCTCGTACTCCCCCGCCGTCCACACGCGCACCCCGGTGGCCTCCAGGGGCGCCGGTGTGACCAGCACACCGGGACGTGCGGTGGCCCGCCGGAGCACGATCCGGCAGAGTCGGCACAGCGTGGCTCCGGGCTCACCGCACACGGCGCACGAGACGGGCAGCAGCAGCTCCGCCGCCTGCGCCCACCAGGCACCGCAGCGAGCAGTGCGAAGGTCCCAGCGCGCGGCACGGCCGGGCGGCAGCCGGGTGGGATCCGACCGGGTGGGTGAGAGATGTCCGGGAGCCCGTGGCGTCGTCATGGCCCCAGTCCATCCCGAACGACGGCACCGGGTCAGCCGCAGAGCGCCATGGGGAGCCCAGACCGGACGGCGGCAGCCCCGCAGCCCTTCCCTCCGCGGAAAAAGCGTCCCCGCGTCAGCCGGAGAACGCGGTGTCCGTGACCTGCTCGCTCTGCAGGGCCCAGGAGCTGCCGGTGAGCATGTAGAGCTTCCCGTCCGAGGCACCGTAGACGGCCGCGGGTCCGTTGCCCCCGGCGATGGAGGTCACGCCGGTCAGGGAGGGCAGCTCGTCGTAGCGCCCGGCCACCGTGTAGCGCCGGGGCTGGGCGTTGCCGTCCTGGCCGAGTGCGGTGGTGACGAACTCGTCCGGGCCGATCCACTGGGCAGTGTCCACGTCCACGTCCGCGGCCACGGCGTTGCCCTTGACGAGCTCGGTGGGTTTGCCGGAGCTGTCGCGGACCACGCCGGCGAGCCACACGGTCGCGCGGTGGGAGGTGCCCGTCGTCGTCACCACGAGCGCGCGGCTGCCCTCGCGCGAGATCCGCAGGGAGGCCACGTGCTGCTTGTCGAGCCACGCGGCGCTCACGGTGTCCCCCACGCCGTCCTCGGACACGCGGACCGCGTGCACCGTGCCGGAGCGGTCCGACCCCCACACGTAGCCCACTCGGTCGAAGCTGGGCCTGCTGAGCTGCGTGCCGGACCAGCGCTTCTCGGGCTCCTGCCCAGAGGCCACGGTGTAGACCGTGGAGTCCGCGGTGTTCACGAAGCCGAAGGTCGTGGCCTCGGTGCCCATCGCCGGGCGCGAGACCGAGGCACCCTGGGGCAGCGAGATGTTCGGGATCTCCTCCGTCTGCCCACCCTGGTAGAACGCCAGGTGCCCGTTGGACACGCCGATCTGCCGGTTGGGCACGGTCACCGCGCGGACGGCGTCGGTCCCCGAGCTGCCCGGCGTCTCTACCGGCGCCCCGTTGATGGTGAGGTCCACATCCTCCACGGACGAGACCGAGCGCAGGGTCGTGCGCAGCTGCTGGTCCATCCGGTGGGCCTGGTTCACGTCCGCGGGGTCGAAGTTCGCCAGCGTCAGGTCCACCGAAGCGGTTCCGCCGGAGACCGGCACCGAGGAGCGCGAGAGCGACGCCGTCTGCGGCAGGGCACTCGTGACCGAGTCGCCCAGGTATCCCGCGGGCCCGCTCAGCAGTGCCCGGACCGCGCCCGTGGACGCCGTGGAGCGCTTGACGAACCACCGCGGATCCGGCACCAGGTAGTTGGGGTCCTTGGCCGAGTAGAAGTACAGCGTGGTGGGCGCGAAGATCTGCTCGAAGTCCGCCTTGGGCACGATCACCCCGTCCGGGGCCTTCGAGATCCGCCACTGGCCGTCCACCGACGTCAGGACGAAGTCCAGCACGCGTGTGCTGCCCGCGGGCTGCGCGGTGAGCACACCGTTGGAGCCGAGCTCACCGCTGATCTCCAGGCTCGTGCGGAACTCCCCCTCGTTCAGCCGGGGCACCGTGGTGGGTTCGCCCGAGTGGACGAGCACGCGCGTGTCCGGCTTCCACGTGGTCGCCAGCTGGGGCGTGAGGTACTTGCGCGCCACCGAGTAGTCGTCCTGCGCACCCACCCCGGCGGCGAGGAAGCCCTCCACGATCTCCTGCGCGGACGCCCCCGCCTGCGGCGCCTGCGGGTTGAACGCCATGGTGGTCTGCTCGGACTGCTCGGTGGGCTCGATCACCTTGTGCACCGGCCCGGAGCGCGGCATGGCGCCGCACGCCGAGAGCATGACGCCCAGGGCCACGGCGGTCAGCGCGCCCGCGAAGCGGACCCGGCGCGACAGGGTCCTCGCCCCGTCGCGACGCCGTCCCGCGGCGCCGCCCGGTTCGGCGGTACCGCTCAGTTCTGCAGCTCCGTCCCGTTCGCCGGTCCCGCCCGCGCTCGGGTGCTCTGACCGTGACGTCATGACTCCTCCGTCCCGCGGCCGTCCTGCGCCGCGCTCGACCCCGGGTGCGTTCCGTGGTGCCCGGGCCCGTCCGTTCCGCTGCGGGCTCGGGACGCGGTGTCCGTGGCGGCACGTGCCGTGCCACCGTTCGGGCCGACGACGCCGCCCTGCCGCCCCGCCCCGCCGGCGGTCCCGTTCGCCGCGGCGTCGTCCGCGGTGCCGTCGTCCGGGGTGACCCCGGTCGGGGCGGTGTCCTCGGCCCCGGGCCGTTCCCCGGCCAGTGCGTCCGAGAGGCTCCGACCGCCGGCCGGCTCGTCCGCACCGTGGGCCGCGCCGGAGCCGGAGGCCGCGGCGTCGTCCACGCCCTCCGTGAAGTCGATGCTCAACTGGCCCGTGACCGGGTCCCCCACGAAGAGGGGCGCGGGGGCCGTCAGCTGCAGGGAGCCGGTGTCCGTGACGCGGGCCGTAGAGGCCGCGGAGTCCTCGTCCGGGGGCAGGGGCAGCGGATTGGGCAGCTCCGGGTCCAGGGGCTGGGTGCGCAGCAGCGGCAGCGTGAGCCGGAAGCACGCGCCGTTGTCCGGCTCCGCCCAGACCTCGAGGCGGCCACCGTGCAGGCGGGTGTCCTCGGTGGCGATCGCAAGCCCCAGCCCTGTGCCGCCCACGGTGCGCGCGCGGGCGGGATCCCCGCGCCAGAACCGGTTGAAGACCTTGGTGGTCTGCTCCTCCGTCATGCCGATGCCGTGGTCCTGCACCGCGACCGCCACGCAGTTCTCGTTGGCGCCCACGTAGATGTCCACGGGCTTGCTCTCGCCGTGCTCCAGGGCGTTGGTCACCAGGTTGCGCAGGATGCGGTCGATGCGCCGCTGGTCCATCTGCACCACGGCGCGCGTCAGCGTGGAGCGCACCGTGAGCTCGGAGCCGGAGGTCAGCACGATCGGTGCCGCTGCCTCCACGACGTCGTAGACCACCGAGAAGATGTCGGTGGACGCGATGTCCAGGCGCGCCGCCCCGGCGTCGAACCGGGAGATCTCCAGCAGGTCGGAGAGCATCGAGTCGAAGCGCTCCACCTGGTTGTGCAGCAGCTCGCTGGAGCGCCGGTTCACGGGGTCGAAGTCCTCGCGCGCGTTGTAGAGCACCTCCGCGGCCATCTTCACCGTGGTCAGCGGGGTGCGCAGCTCGTGGGAGACGTCCGAGACGAAGGTCTGCTGAATCGAGGACAGCTGCTCGAGCTGCGTGATCTGGGTCTGGATGGAGTCGGCCATGCGGTTGAACGAACGGCTCAGGCGGGCGACCTCGTTGCTGCCGCGCACCTCCATGCGCACGTCCAGGTCACCCTCGGAGAGCCGCTGGGACACGCGCGCGGTGTTCGAGACCGGGCGCACGACCTCCCGGGTGACGTACCAGACGATCGTTCCCACGAGCAGCAGCAGGGCCACCATGGACAGCAGCAGCACCGCGTGGATCGAGTCCAGCGTGGCCTGCGGGTCCGAGAAGTCGTAGACGAAGTACAGCCCGTAGCGCGAGTTCTGGTTGAGCTGGACCACGTCCCCGATCACGATCACGGGCTGCTGCGGCGCGTTCTCCGCCATGCGCACGGACGCCGGCTGCCAGTAGGTGCCGTCCCCGTTGGCCACGCGCTGCTGAAGCTGCTGCGGCACGGACGCGGAGGTCATCCACGGGCTCTCGGTCTGCACGCCCACGAAGGACTGGCCCGTGCCCTGGTCCATGGGGATCAGCACCCAGCGGTGGTCCGTGGTGCTCGTGTCCTGGCTCAGTCCGCCCAGCGTGGAGTTGATCAGCGCCTGCACCTCGGTGCGGTCGGAGGCGTCCGAGGCGTCGAAGCTCGCCTGCGCGGTGCTGATGTCCGTGCGGGCCTCCTCGAGCACCTGGTTGAGACGGTCCGTGAACAGCCGGTCCGCGATCTGGTGGGACAGGAAGCTGCCCGTGGCGAAGAACGCCATGGACGTGAGGGCGAGGGCCACCGCGATCGCGCGGAACTGCAGCGACTGCCGCCAGCGCCGGAACAGCACACGGCGGCTGAGCCGGAGCCTGCGCAGCAGCTTCGGGCGGCGGCGCGCGGCGGGGGGTCGCGCCGTGGCGGGTGCCGGGGCCGCGCTCATTTATGCGGGTGCCCGCCCGCTTTGTAGCCGATCCCGCGCACGGTCAGCACCACCTCCGGGTTCTCCGGATCGCGCTCCACCTTGGAGCGCAGCCGCTGCACGTGCACGTTGACCAGGCGGTTGTCCGCGGCGTGCGGGTAGCCCCACACGTCCCGCAGCAGCTCGTCACGGCTGAACACCTGGTGCGGCGAGCGCGCGAGGGTGGCCAGCAGGTCGAACTCCAGGGGCGTCAGGGGGATCTCCTGACCGTCCCGGGTGACCGTGTGCCCGGTCACGTCGATCACGATGTCCCCCAGGGTGATCTCCTGGGACGTGCCGCGTTCGGTGGGCCGCAGCCGCGCCCTGACGCGGGCCACGAGCTCCGCGGGCTTGAACGGTTTGGGGACGTAGTCGTCCGCGCCGGCCTCGAGCCCTCGCACCACGTCCGCGGTGTCCGACTTGGCGGTGAGCATCACGATGGGGACGTCCGACTCGGCGCGGATCTGCTGGCACACCTGGATGCCGTCCATGCCCGGGAGCATGAGGTCCAGGAGGATCAGGTCCGGCTCGGACGCGTGGAACACCTCGCGGGCGCTGGAGCCCTCGTAGCAGTACACCGGCTCGAAGTCCTCCGAGGCCAGGATGATGCCGATCATTTCCGACAGGGCGGCGTCGTCGTCCACTACCAAGATTCTCGCCTTCATGGCCCGCTTTCGCACTCGAGTCCTCCACCGGATGCGGCCGTGGCCGGGCGCCCCGCGTTCTCGCACGATTCTACGGCCTGGTGGACCTCAGGCCTCGTTGCACGCCTCCGTGAGCGCGTCCCCCAGGTCGGTGACACGGCGCAGCGCGCCCGCGAGCTCCGGCGGGGTCGTCTCGTGGATCGCCGACGACGGCGCGAGCAGGGTTCCGAGCAGGGCGGCCGGGTCCATGCCGAGTTCCGTCCAGGGCCGCAGCACGCGCTCCACCAGGCTGCGCACGGCGGGGCGCCCGGTGACGGGAGCGGAGTCGAAGCACAGTCCCACCCCGGCCTCGTGCAGTGCCGCGAGGGGCTCCCACCGCTCGGTGGCGCCCGAAGGCACGCCCGTCACGGCGGTGTCCGCGCCCGTGCGCAGGGCCCAGGCGGGCTCGGCGTCCCCGGCGGCCAGCAGCACGCGCTGCGCACCGGCCTCCCGCGCGGCCGTCACGGCCTCCGTCAGCGCCGTGCGCACCTCGTGCCGGGGCAGCGAGCGCAGCGTGCGGTAGCCGCTCGCCGTGGGGATCGTCCCCGCCAGCACCCGCTCCAGCTCCGGCTCCTCGACCACCAGCACGGTGCCGCGCCCGTCCGTGTTGCGCCGCAGCGCGGCCACGAGGTCCGGCAGGCCCGCGCACCAGGACTGGGTGAGGTCGCGCCTGGCGCCGGGGTCCGACTGCAGCTTCTCGCCGTTGTGCACGTGCACGGTGGCGGCCAGGGAGACGGGCCCCAGGACGGAGAAGGCTATGGGTCCGGTGTCCGCGCCGGACTCCGCACCCAGGACGTCCGCGACCACGTTGAGGTCGCTCGCGAGCAGGTTCCGGGCCTGCCGGGAGTCGGCACCGGGCACGCCGGTGATGCGCCAGCCGTGGGGCTGACGGTCCGCGTGCAAGGAGTCCAGCATGGCGGCCGTGCGGGCCGCCAGCTCCGCGTGCGGGCCGCGGTCCGGCAGCACGGGCACGCTCGCGAGGTGCGGTGCGCCCAGTTCGCCGCGCAGCACGGTGAACGTCTCGAACGGGTCCGTGCCGCGTAGCGCACGGGTGAGGGTGGCCGTCACGGCGTCCCCGGTGGGCGCGCTCATGCGTCGTGGCCGCGCTGGTGGTCCTCGGAGATCGCCTCGTGGTGCCGGATGACCTCGCTGATGATGAAGGTCAGGAACTTCTCCGCGAACTCGGGGTCCAGGTGCGCGGCCTCGGCCAGGCTGCGCAGCCGCTGGATCTGGGCCTTCTCCCGCTCGGGGTCCGACGGCGGCAGGTCGTTCTCCGCCTTGAGCTTGCCCACGCGCTGGGTCGCCTTGAAGCGCTCGGCGAGCAGGTGGATCAGGGCGGCGTCGATGTTGTCGATCGTGCCGCGGATCGAGGTCAGCCGTTCCATGGCCGTCTCGGAGGTCCGGTGCGGTGCGTCGGTGGCCGCGGGATCCACCGGGGCGTGGTCCTCGGGGCGGTCGGTCGGGTGAGTGGCAGAGGTCATGCGCCCACTGTAATCACCGTGGAGCGGGCACCCCGAACCGGGTGGGAGCCACCCGCCCCGGCCTGGACGGGGCAACGGGCGGGAGGCGGTGGGGGGCAACCTCCCCAGGAGGCGGGGCTGCGCTCAGGAGGCGGTGACGGCCGCTCGGTCCGCGTACGCGGCGTCGATCGTGGCCTGCCCGAGCACCCGGGTGCCCTGGTAGAGCACCATCGTCTGACCGGGGGCGACGCCGCGCTGGGACTCCTCCAGCCGCACGTGCAGCCGGGAGTCCCCGGCCTCGCGGGTGAGCCACGCGCTTGCCGGGGCCGGGTCGCCGTGGGCGCGCACCTGCACGGTCACGGGGAACTCCAGCGAGCACCCCTCGCCGCTCTCCCCCAGCTCGGTGACCTCACGGGGCGGGAGGCCGGCCCAGGACGGCCGGATGCCCTCCATGACGTCGATCGCAAGCAGCTGCTCCGGCCCGACGACGACCTCGTTGGTCTTGGGCCGGATCTCCAGCACGAACCGGGGCTTGCCGTCCGGGGCGGGGCGGCCGATGTGCAACCCCCGGCGCTGGCCCACCGTGTAGGCCTGGGCGCCGCGGTGCTCGCCGAGCTCGTTGCCCTCGGTGTCCACGATCCGTCCCGGGTCCAGCTCCATGTGGTCCGCGAGCCAGCCGCGGGTGTCCCCGTCCGGGATGAAGCAGATGTCGTGGGAGTCGGGCTTCTTGGCCACAGACAGCCCGCGCTCCTCCGCCTCCGCACGGACCTGCGCCTTGGACGGCGTCTCCGCGAGGGGAAACAGCGCGTGCTCGAGCTGCTCCGCCGTGAGCACGCCCAGCACGTAGGACTGGTCCTTCGCCCAGTCCGCGGCGCGGTGCAGCTCCTTGTGGCCGTCCGCGCCCTCGACGACCTTCGCGTAGTGCCCGGTGCACACGGCGTCGAACCCCAGGGCGAGCGCCTTCTCGAGCAGCGCGGCGAACTTGATCTTCTCGTTGCAGCGCATGCACGGGTTGGGCGTGCGCCCCGCGGCGTACTCCGCCACGAAGTCGTCCACGACGTCCGCCTGGAAACGCTCCGAGAAGTCCCACACGTAGTACGGGATGCCGAGCTTCTCCGCGGCACGCCAGGCGTCCCGGGAGTCCTCGATGGTGCAGCACCCGCGCGCACCGGTGCGCAGCGTGCCGGGGGTGCGGGACAGGGCCAGGTGGACCCCGGTGACGTCGTGCCCGGCGTCCACGGCCCGTGCCGCGGCCACTGCCGAGTCCACGCCGCCGCTCATGGCTGCCAGAACGCGCACGGATGTGCCTCCAGGTGAGAATCGTCGGATCGGACTTCTTAACAACGTGGGAGTCCCGGGTGCTATTCCCCCGGCAGGGCTCAGAACGTGCCGGGCACGTGCCCCGAGAGCCCCGCGGTGCGGGCGCGCTCGTAGACGTCCGCCACGACGTCGAGCACGCGCTCCACGTCCTCCGGGGTGCTCGTGTGGCCCAGCGAGAAGCGCTGGGCCCCGCGGGCCGTCTCCTCCGGCACCCCCATGGCCAGCAGCACGTGGGAGGCCCGCGGCACCCCGGCGCTGCACGCCGAGCCCGTGGACAGCGCAATGCCCGCGGCGTCGAAGAGGAAGAGCATGGAGTCCCCCTCGCAGCCGGGGAAGGTGAGGTGCGCGTTGCCGGGCAGGCGGGTGGCGTGCTCCCACTCGGCCTCGGGCGCGCCGGGGGCCGGGCCGCGCAGCACCGCCCGCGGCACGCGCTCCAGGATTCCGGCCACGAGGGTGTCGCGCAGGGCGGCACGGCGCAGGAACTCCTCGTGCAGCCCCGCCTGGGCGGCCTCGACCGCCGCCCCGAACGCCGCGGCACCGGCGGCGTTGACCGTCCCCGAGCGGACGCTGCGCTCCTGGCCGCCGCCGAAGCTCGTGGCGGCCAGGCGCACGGTGCGCGGGGCGTAGAGCGCACCCACGCCCATGGGTCCTCCCAGCTTGTGCGCCGAGACGGCGAGGGTGCTGATGCCGCGCAGGTGCGCGTCCACCGGCACGGCGCAGAACGCCTGGACGGCGTCCACGTGGAACGAGACACCGGCGTCGTCGCACAGCGCTGCGAGCTCCGCGACGGGCTGCACGGCGCCCACCTCGTTGTTGGCCCACATGACCGTGACGAGGGCGATCTCCGGGCCGCGGCGCGCGAGCAGGTCCGCGAGCGTGGCCGGATCCACCCGGCCGACCTCGTCGACCTCGAGCCACGCGAGCTCCGCGCCCTCGTGCGCCGCGAGCCACTCCGCGGCCTCCGAGACCGCATGGTGCTCGACCGTGGACAGCGCGATCACCGTGCGCCGGGGATCCGCCTCCCGGGCCGCGCGGAACAGGCCCAGCACGGCCATGTTGTCCGCCTCGGTGCCGCCGGAGGTCAGGATGACCTCCACGGGCTCGGCGTTCAGGCCGGCCGCGATCCGGTCCCGCCCGGTCTCCAGGGCCATCCGGGCGGCGCGGCCGCCGGAGTGCAGGGACGCCGGGTTGCCGCCGCGGCGAGCCTGCTCGACGTACGCCTCGACGGCCTCCGGGAGCATGTCCGTGGTTGCGGCGTGGTCCATGTAGACGCGGGGTGTGGGCATGGGCCCAGTCTAGGGATCCCCACCGACGCCGCCGCGGTGCGCCTACACTCGCACCCATGCTCCATTTCGTCTTCCACTCCCCCGAGATCCCGGGCAACACGGGCAACGCCATCCGCCTCGCCGCCTGCACCGGCGCGCGGCTGCACCTCGTGGAGCCCCTCGGCTTCAACTTCGACGACGCCAACCTCCGCCGCGCGGGCCTGGACTACCACGATCTCGCGGTGATGGACGTCCACCCCAGCACGGAGGCGCTGTGGGACTCCCTCGGGGATGCGCGGGTGATCGCGTTCACCTCGCACTCCACCACCCGTCACACGCAGCTGGACTACCGGGACGGGGACGTGCTGCTCTTCGGCCGCGAGTCCACCGGCCTGCCGGAGGAAGTGCTCGCGGACGAGCACGTGAGCGAGCGCGTGCGGATCCCCATGCTGCCCGGGCGGCGTTCCCTGAACCTCGCGAACTCCGCGTCCATCGCGCTCTACGAGGCCTGGCGCCAGCTCGGCTTCCCGGACGGCGTCTGAGCCGCGACCGGTCCCCGTGTGCGACGGCGCCCTCCCCACTCTCGTGGGGAGGGCGCCGTCCTACGTGGGTGGGAAACCCCGCGGACTAGTTGCTCTTCTGGTCCGCGGCGTTGCCCAGGGTGACCGTGGCCGTCTTCTCGTCGTTGCCGCGGCGGAAGGTGATCTCCGCCTGAGAACCGGCCGCGAGCTCGCGCACACCTGCGGTCAGGGCGTCCGCGTCCGTGACGGACTTGCCGTTGAACTTGGTCACGACGTCGTTCGCCTTGAGCCCGGCGTCTGCGGCCGGTGAACCGCTCTCCACCTTGAGCACGAGCGCCCCGGAGGAGAACTGCCCGGAGCTGCTGCCGGGCGCGGTGTAATCCGTGACCGAGGCGCCCAGGTAGCCGTGGGTGGCCTTGCCGTCCTTGATGATCTCGTCCGCGACCCGCTTGGCCGTGTTGGAGGGGATCGAGAAGCCCACGCCGATGTTGCCGGAGCTACTCTCGTCCCCGGAGGAGGAGCCCGCGGCGGAGGCGATCGCCACGTTGATGCCGATGACCTGTCCGCTCGAGTTCACGAGCGCACCCCCGGAGTTGCCGGGGTTGATCGCGGCGTCCGTCTGCAGCACGTTGAGGTACACGCTGGACTTGGCGGACCGGGAGCCGGACTGCCCGTTGTCCGGGAAGTTGAAGAAGAAGTCCTGACCGCCGCTGCCCTTGCCCTGCTGGGACTGGGAGGTGTCCGGGGTCTCCTGGGCCGCGGAGGAGGCCACCGCGATCGTGCGGTTGAGCGTGGAGACGATGCCGTCCGTCACGGTGCCGCTGAGCCCGAGCGGCGCACCGATCGCAATGGCGGCGTCCCCCACGTTGAGCTTGGACGAGTCCGCGAACTCCGCCGGGGTCAGCCCTTTGGCGTCCACCGTGATGACCGCGAGGTCCGACTCCGGGTCCGTGCCCACGACCGTGGCCTTGCGCACCGAGCCGTCCGAGGTCTGCACCTCAAGGTTCGCGTTGGAGCTCGCACCGTCCAGCGTGACCACGTGGGTGTTGGTGAGGATGTGCCCCTGGTCGTCCAGGACCACGCCGGAGCCCGTGCCGGCCTGGTTGCCGGAGGTGGCGGAGATCGTCACCACGGAGGGCAACGCCTTCTGCGTGGCCCCGGTGATCTCGTTAACGGAGTCCGTGTTGTTGACGATCACCGGGGAGCTGTTGGTGCTGTTCGTGCCGCTGCCCGTGGCCACCGCTCCGGTGCCCACCGCGGTTCCCGCGCCGAGCAGGCCCGCGAGCGCCATGCCCGCGATCATCGCCCCACCCGAGAAGCGCCGCTTCGTCTTCGTGCCGCCGCGGCCGTCCTGGGCAGGGTAGCCCGAACCGGCCGGGCCGGGCCCGCCGTAGCCGCCGTCGTGGCCACCGCCGCCGCCCGCGCCGGAGGCCGCCCCGACCGCCGGGCGCGCACCGTCGTCGTACGCCGCGCCGTGGCCGTGCACCGCGCCCTGCCCGTAGGCGTCGCGGTCACCGGAGGAGGCGTCGGCGGGCTGGTACACACCGCTGTACTCGCGGGTCTCACCCGGGTAGCGGACGTCGTCGTCGGCCGAACGGGAGGCCGAGGGGATCGGCTGGGTCTCGTCCGCGGTCCACGGCGAGCCGGGGCCCTGAGCACCGGAGCCGTCGGCACCGCTGCGGCCCGCGCCCGAACCGTACTGTCCGTACCGGGGCACGGGACGCTGGGGATCGCCGCCCTCGCGGGGATCGTGGGAATCGGCCATGCTCTCTCCTCCAAAACCTGTGGGACCGCCACCTGGGCCGGTCAGTTTTGATGACCCAGTATGCTCGCCCTTACTGTACCGGGGCTGTGAGAACTGACGGCTTCTCGTGAGTTCCCTGTTACCTCTCCGGACATCCACTGAATTCGTGACCCCGTGATCCACCACAGCGTATTCTGTGACGCGAGCGGCGCGGCTCCCGCGAAGCACCACCGGCCACACGGGCCCCTGCCGCACCGCGCCGATGTCGAGGGAACGAGGGTCATGAGTTCACGCACCTACTGGCGGCGCACGATGTCGGTGGCCGCACTGGCGGGGTCCTCCCTCCTCTTCCTGGGCCCCGCGGCGCTGGCCGAGGCCCCTCCCACGGTGGAGCCGGGCGTGCGCGTGGTGGACACCGTCAACGCCCTGAGCAACGCCTCCGCGGTGAAGGACGAGATCTCCTCGCTCGCCAAGGAGCACCAGGTCACCCTCTACGTGGTCTACGTGGACCGGTTCACGGACCCCACGAACCCGGACGACTGGGTCGAGGACTTCGCGCAGCGCAACGGCTTCGGCACGAACGACGCCGTGCTGGCCGTTGCCACCACCAGCCGTCAGGCGCGCTTCAGCGCGAACAACGCGGGGCCGCTGTCCAAGAGCGACCAGCAGAAGATCTACCAGGACAACATTGCCCCGGCGCTGAGCAGCGGTGACTGGGACGGCGCCGCGGAGGGCGCCGTGAAGGGCATCAACTCCTCGCTCGGCGGCGGCCTGGGCGGCGCGGGCGGCGCCGTGCTCGGCACGGTCGCCGTGGGCGGTCTCGCCGCCGCGGGCGTGGGTGCCGCGGTGGTGGCGCGCAGGCGGCGTCGTCGTCAGGACCAGGCGGGTCAGGGCGGGGCCGACGGCGCCCCGCGCGGCCAGCGCGCCCCCGAGCGTCCGCTCGTGCCCCTGCCCGAGCTGCACCGGCAGGCGGGCTCCGCGCTCGTAAAGGCGGACAACGCGATCCAGCACTCCGAGCAGGAACTGGCCTTCGCGCAGCTGCAGTACGGCGAGGAGCAGACGCAGCCGTTCCAGGAGGCGATCGCGCGCGCCAAGGAGCACATGCGCGCCTCCTTCGAGCTGCAGCAGAAGCTCGAGGACGACATCCCGGACTCCGAGGCGGACCAGCGCGCGTGGCTCGGGGAGATCATCGACCGCACCCGCCAGGCCCGCGCCCCGCTGGCCGAGCAGGAGCAGAGCTTCACGCGGCTGCGGCAGCTCGAGACGCGCGCGCCGGAGGCCCTGGAGGCGGTGCGCCGCGCCGTCGACGCCACCCGGCCCCGCCTCGCGGACGCCGAGGCCGCCCTGGTGGGGCTGCACGAGACGTACGACGACGCCGCCCTCGCCCCCGTGGTGGACAACGGCACGCAGGCGCGCGACCGGCTCGAGTTCGCCGCGACCTCCATCGGTGACGCCCAGCAGCACCTGGACGCCGGCAAGGTCTCCGAGGCGGTGCTCGCGATCCGCGCCGCCGAGGAGGCCCAGGGTCAGGCCGAGGGCCTGATCGGTTCGGTGGACAACGCCCGCCGGGAGCTCGCCGCCGCAGAGGAGTCGCTCAAGGACGCTGTGAGCATTGCCCAGCGGGACGTCGCGGAGGCCGAGGGCCTCGTGCAGCAGGGTTCCCGCCCGGAACTCGCCGGGGCCGCCGCGGGGGTGCGCTCCGTGGTCGAGACGATCACACGGCAGATGTCCTCGGGCCACTACGACCCCGTGGGCTCCGCGCGACGGCTCGCCCAGGCGAAGGCCGAGCTCGACAAGGGGCTGCAGGACGTCCGCACGTCCCAGGACCGCGCCCGCTCCGCCCGCGAGACCCTCTCCCACACCCTCGTGAGCGCACAGGCGAGCCTCACGACCGCCTCCGACTACGTCTGGGCGCGCCGCGGTGGCGTGGGCGCCCGGGCCCGCACCGAGATCGCGGAGGCCGAGCGCCACCTGCAGATCGCCCAGCAGCTGCGCAACTCCGACCCCGAGCGCGCCCTCGACGAGGCCAACCAGTCCATCCGCCTCGCGGACTCCGCCCAGCGCTCCGCGAGCGAGGACGTGGACCGCTTCTACAGCTCACCCGGCGGCTACGGCGGCTACGGCGGACGCCAGAACAACGGCCTGGGGGGTGCGGTGCTCGGCGGGATCCTGCTGGGCGGCATCCTCAACGGCGGAGGCTTCGGCGGCGGCCACCACGACGGCGGCGGCTTCGGAGGAGGATTCGGCGGTGGCGGCTTCGGCGACGGTGGTTTCGGCGACGGTGGCGGCTTCGGGGACGGCGGCGGTTTCGACGGCGGGGTGGGCGGCAACTTCTGACCGCCCACCGGCCCCGGCACAGATCACCGGCTCCCCCGCGGACCCGGACGAACTCAGCTCCACCGACACACGAGAAGAGGAGAACACCATGACCAAGCAGTCGATCTTTGGGCGCATCGCCCAGCTGGCCAAGGCCAACATCAACGCGATGATCGATTCCGCGGAGGACCCGCAGAAGATGCTGGACCAGATGGTCCGCGACTACACGGAGAACATCCGTGAAGCGGAGTCCGCGGTGGCCCAGACCATCGGCAACCTGCGCCTACTCGAGAAGGACCATGCGGAGGACGTCCAGGAGGCGCAGCAGTGGGGCGGCAAGGCCCTGGCCGCGTCCAACAAGGCCGAGGAGTTCCGCCGTGCGGGCAAGGAGGTCGAGGCCGGGAAGTTCGACGACCTCGCCAAGGTGGCCCTGCAGCGCCAGATCCAGTCCGAGAACGAGGCGCGCGCCGCCGAGCCGCAGATCGCGTCCCAGACCGAGGTCGTGGACAAGCTCAAGACCGGCCTGAACAGCATGCGCGGCAAGCTGCAGGAGCTCTCCGCCAAGCGGGACGAGCTCGCTGCCCGCCAGAAGACCGTGCAGGCGCAGTCCCAGGTGCAGGACGCCCTGAAGTCCTTCGACGTCATGGACCCCACGAGCGAGGTCTCCCGCTTCGAGGAGAAGGTGCGCCGCGAGGAGGCCCGCGTGGCCGGCCAGCAGGAGCTCGCGGACTCGTCCCTGGACCGCCAGTTCGAAGCGCTCGAGAACATGGGTCAGCAGACCGAGATCGAGGCCCGCCTGGCGGCGCTGAAGGCCGGTTCCGGCGCCAAGGACGGCGAGAACATCGTCTCCGCCGAGGAGGTCTGAGCATGGCGGCAGCCCAGGGCGGTGCCCACGAGCAGCTCGACGCGATCCGCACCGGCTACGCGAGCGACGCCCCGTGCCTCGAGATCGGGGCCGCACTCGACGAGGAGGGTCCCCACGCGGACGCCGTCGTGCGGGTGCCCCTGGCCACGCTGAACCGGCACGGCCTCGTGGCCGGTGCCACCGGCACGGGCAAGACCAAGACGCTGCAGGCCCTCGCGGAGTAGCTCAGCACGGACGGCGTGCCCGTGTTCCTCACGGACGTCAAGGGTGACCTCAGCGGCATCTCGCAGCCCGGTGAGGAGAACCCGAAGGTCGCCCAGCGCGCCGAGTCCGTGGGCCAGCAGTGGTCCCCCACGGCCAGCCCCACGGAGTTCTACAGCCTGGGCGGTCAGGGCAAGGGGGTGCCCGTGCGCGCCACGGTCACGTCCTTCGGCCCCACCCTGCTCTCCAAGGTCCTCGGCCTCAACGCCACGCAGGAGTCCTCGCTCGGGCTCGTGTTCCACTACGCGGACTCGCACGGCCTGGCGCTGCTGGACCTCAAGGACCTGCGCGAGGTGATCGTGCACCTGACCTCCCCGGAGGGCAAGGACGAGCTCGCGGAGATCGGCGGGCTGTCCAAGCAGACGGCCGGCGTGATCCTGCGGGAGCTGACCACGTTCGCGAACCAGGGGGCCGAGGTCTTCTTCGGCGAGCCCGAGTTCGACACCACGGACCTGCTGCGCACCACCGAGGACGGCAAGGGCATCGTCTCGTGCCTCGAGCTCTCCGAGGTGCAGCAGCAGCCCCGGTTGTTCTCCACGTTCCTGATGTGGCTGCTCGCGGACCTCTTCCAGGACCTCCCGGAGGTCGGTGACGCGGACAAGCCCCGGCTGGTGTTCTTCTTCGACGAGGCCCACCTGCTCTTCGAGGACGCCTCCAAGGAGTTCCTGAGCTCGATCGAGCAGACCGTGCGGCTGATCCGCTCCAAGGGCGTGGGCATCTTCTTCGTGACCCAGTCCCCCAAGGACATCCCCTCGGACATCCTGGCGCAGCTCGGCAACCGTGTGCAGCACGCGCTGCGGGCGTTCACGCCGGACGACGCCAAGGCCCTGAAGTCCGCAGTGCGCACGTACCCGAAGAGCGCCTACGACCTCGAGCAGCTGCTCACGCAGCTCGCGACCGGCGAGGCCGTGGTCACCGTGCTCTCCGAGACCGGTGACCACCCCGTGGCGTGGACCCGCATGCGCGCGCCCCAGTCGCTCATGCAGCCCGCGTCCCCGGAGGCGATCGACGCGATCGTCTCCGCCTCCCCGCTGCTCGCGACCTACGGCGAGGCCGTGGACCGCGAGTCCGCGTACGAGCTGCTGCGGGGCCGCCTGGAGGCGGTGCACGACGAGCCCGAACCCTCCGACGGCGGCACGGACCGCGCCGAGGAACCGAACGAGCGGCGTCGTGACGAGGACCGCAAGGACGCTCCCCGCCGCACGCACGAGGAGGAGGACGGCGGTGGTTTCCTCGGTTCCGTGATGGAGAACCCGGCGGTGCGCTCGATGATGCGCTCCGCGGGCTCCGCGCTGGGCCGGGAGATCACGCGCTCCCTGTTCGGCACGTCGCGGCGCCGCCGCTGACGCACCCGCCGCACGACGACGCCGCCGCGCCCCTCTCCGGGACGCGGCGGCGTCGTCGCACGGGCCCGGAATGCGCGACCGCGTCGGTACTCCCAAGACGCCCAGAAGGGCAGGACACGCAGAAGGCCCGGACGCGCGGAAGCCCCGAACCCTCAAAGGCGCCAGACATGCAAGAAGCCCGGTCTCGAAAGACCGGGCTTCTTCGTGGTTGCGGGGGCAAGATTTGAACTTGCGACCTCTGGGTTATGAGCCCAGCGAGCTACCGAACTGCTCCACCCCGCGGCGACATCGACCACTATACGGGTGCCCGGTGGGTCGTGCAAATCGGGGCCGGAACTCACATCCCCGGCGCTCCCCTGCCGGGCGCGGACCGGCGGTCTCGGACGCCCCGTCCCGGAACACGCTCCCGCGAGGCCCCGGCCCTGCAGTGCTGGAACACGCCCGCACCCCGGCAACCGCCGAGGGGCGGCCCCCGGTGTCCCGGGAACCGCCCCTCGGCGCTGCTGGCTGCGTGCTCACTTGGAGGGCGAGGCACCGTCCTGCGCCATGGCATCCTCGATGGCCTTCTGCAGCCGGTCCTGAGCCTCGCCGTACTTGGCCCAGTCACCGTCCTTGCGCGCCTGGTCCGCGTCCTTCATGGCGGTGTTCGCCTTGTCCAGCGCTTCCTGCAGGGACGCCGAGCGCTGCGGGTCCGACGCCGAGGCGGACGGCGACGGGCTTGCGCTCGCCTTGTCCCCGCCGTCCTTCGAGTCGCTTCCCGAGCCCTGGGCCGCCGTGGCGTCCTTGTCGCTCACGCCGGCCCCGGAGTCCGTGGTGGCACCCGACTTGCCGCCGAAGACCTGGTCGAGGGCGCCGTCGAGCGTGGGGGCGTAACCGACCTTCTCGCCGAAGCCCACGAGCACCTTGCGCAGGGTCGGGTAGGCAGCGTCGCCGGAGGACTGCACGTAGACCGGCTGGACGTAGAGCATGCCGCCGCCGACCGGCAGCGTCAGCAGGTTGCCGTTGATGACCTCGGAGGCGCCCTGGCGCAGGATGTTCAGCTCGTTGGAGACCGCGGTGTCCGAGTTGAAGTTGTTCTGCGCCTGGCCCGGGCCGGGAACCGAGGACGAGCGCGGCAGCTCGAGCAGCCGCAGCTTGCCGTAGTTCTCGTTCTTCACGCCGTCCTTGCCCGTGCCCGCGTCCGCGTTCGCGGAGAGGTAGCCGTACATCACGTTGCGGGTGTTGCCGGACTCGTTCTGCTGGGGGATGAAGGACGAGGTCAGGGAGAAGCTGGCCTTTTTGTCACCCGGCATCCGCATGGACAGGTAGTACGGCGGCTGGGAGACGCCCCGGTTCTGCTGGGTGGGGTCGTTGGGCACGGACCAGACGTCGTCGTTCGCGTAGAAGCTGTTCGCGTCCGTCACGTGGTAGCGGTTGAGCAGGTCGCGCTGGACCTTGAACATGTCCTCCGGGTAGCGCACGTGCGCCATCAGGTCCGCGGACATCTCCGAGTACGGCTTGACCGTGCTGGGGAAGACCTTCTGCCACGACTTCAGCACCGGGTCCTGGTCGTCCCACGCGTAGAGGTCCACGGAGCCGTCGTACGCGTTGACCGTGGCCTTGACCGAGTTGCGGATGTAGTTCACGCGCTCCGGCGGCAGCGCCGCGCTCGTGCCCTGCGCGGTCTGGGTGTCCTTGGTCGCGTCCTCCAGCACGGACGGGGTGGAGTACGGGTACGACGACGCCGTGGTGTAGGCGTCCACGATCCACACGACCTTGTTGTCCACGATCGCCGGGTACGGCTTGCCGTCCACGGTCAGGTACGGGGCCACCTTCTCCACGCGCTCGCGCGGGTTGCGGTCGTAGAGGATCTGCGAGTCCGGGCGCACGGCGTCCGAGAGCAGCATGTCCGTGGACTGGAACTTGATCGAGTAGGAGAGCTTGTTGAACAGGTTGCCCACGTTCGGGCCGCCGTTGCCGGTGAACGTGGTCTTGGCGTCCGCGGCGTCGCCCTCGTTGGTCTGGGGACGGTCCAGCTCCAGCGGAGCGTCACCCTCGGCGCCACCCACGATGGAGTAGTTGGGCGAGTTCTCGCCGAAGTAGATGCGGGGCTCGTAGCTGTCCGAGATCTGGCCCTTGGACGGGATGCCGGCCTGCATGAACTTCGGCTTGCCGTCGCTCTGCACGCGCGAGCCGTACGCGGCCACCACGCCGTAGCCGTGCGTGTAGACCACCGACTGGTTGTACCAGCCCTGGATCTGGTCCGAGTTCAGCTCGCGGGTGGCGATCACGGTGTCCTGCGTCTGGCCGTCCACGGTGTAGCGGTCCACGTTGAGCGTGTCACCGAACTGGTAGTACGGCCGGAACTGCTGCAGCTGGGCGAACGCGGAGGAGACCACGTTGGGATCCAGCAGACGGATGTTGGAGGTGGTCTCGGTGTCCTCGCGCAGTGCGCCCTGCTCGGTCTGGGTCGTGGCGTCGTACGGAGTGACCTGGGTGTCGTCCAGCCCGTAGGCCTGCCGGGTCATGGAGATGTTGCGCTGGATGTACTCGTTCTCCAGGGCCTGCTCGGTGGGCGTGACCTGGAAGCGCTGGATGGCCCACGGGTACAGACCGCCGGCCACCACGGCCACCACCACGAGCATCGCGGCGCCGATCAGCGGCAGCTTCCAGCGGCCGATGAAGCCGGCCACCACGAACAGCACGGCCACCAGCACGGCGGAGATCGCCAGGATGCCCTTGGTGGGGATCACGGCGTTGACGTCCGTGTAGAGCGCGCCCGTCCACTTGCCCGAGGTGGAGGTGAGTGTGGAGTAGCGGTCCAGCCAGAAGTTCACGGCCTGCAGCACCAGGAAGGCGGCGACCACGGAGCCCAGGTGCACCCGGGCGGCGCGCGTGGACTCGATCCCGCGCTCGTGGATCCGGATCCCGCCGTACACGTAGTGCATGAGCAGACCGGCCACGCCCGCGAGCAGCAGCGCCGTGACCAGGAAGCCGATCAGCAGCCGCAGGAACGGCAGCGTGAACACGTAGAACCCGAGGTCCATGGTGAACTGCGGATCCGTCTGCCCGAACGGCTCCTGGTTGAAGAACAGCAGCACGGTCTGCCACTGCGCGGCCACCGTGGACGCCGCGAAGAGCCCGAAGATCACGGGCACGGCCACCATCACGACCTTGCGCACCGGGTCCAGCGCCTGCTGGTACTTGGCCATGTTCTCGCTGATCCGCTCCGCGTCCCGCGGGCGCAGCCGGTACGCGAGCAGCAGACTCACGAACATCAGGGCGGCCACGATCAGCGCGGCCACGACGAACAGGCCGATCACCGTGAGGTTGCGCGTGATGAAGACGCGCAGATAGCCCAGCTGCTCGAACCAGAGGATGTTGGTGTAGACCTGCGTGAACCCGACGAACGCCGCGATCAGGACGACCACCGCGATCACCGTGGGCAGCAGGGCCCCGCGTTTGCGCCGGCCCGTCGCCGAGCTGCTGGATGGACGGGGGGATGCGGCTCCGGCGGTCACTGAATACCTCTGAATTCCCTGGGCGCGGATGGCGATCTGTCAATGATCGGTGTCCACCTTATTGTGCGGGCCACCGCGCGGGGGTGCAATTAGGCGGCGCCGGGGTGTCACCGCACGTCAGCGCGTGCCGCAGCTGGGCAGGTCCGAGACGTTGCCCGCCGCCGCCTGCTCCACGGCGTTGACGGCCTCCCCGAGAGTGTCCACCTGCACGACCGTGAGCCCGTCCGGAACGTGGTCCACGACCTCGTCGCAGTTGCCGGACGGCGCGAGGAAATAGCTGGCTCCGGCGTCCTTGGCGCCTTCGAGCTTCTGGCGGATGCCGCCGATGGGGCCGACCGTGCCGTCCGCGGCGATCGTCCCGGTGCCGGCAATGTGCTTGTCCCCCGCCATCGAGCCGGGGGTGAGCTCCTCGATGATCCCGAGGGCGAACATCGTGCCGGCACTGGGCCCGCCCACCTGGTCCAGCTGGAAGTCCACGTCCACGGGGAAGTCGTAGTCCGGGACCAGGTACACCCCGAGCTGCCAGCGGGAGCTGCCCTCGCTGCGCTGCAGGTCCACGTGTTCGGTGACGCTCTTGCCGTCGCGGCGCACGGTGACCTGCGCGCCCTTCGAACCGGCGTCGTCGAGCAGCTCGCGCAGCCGCGCCAGCGAGGTGACCTCCTTGCCGTCCACGGCCGTGATCTCGTCACCGCTGCGCAGCACGCCGTCCGCGGGTCCCTCGTGCACGACCGCGTGCACGGTCAGCGTGGTGGTGAAGGGCCTGTCCAGGTAGGTCATGGCCGCGGCCACGGAGTCCTCCTGGGAGGTGGTCATCGCCGCCGCGTTGGACGCCTCGACCTGCTGGCCCGAGGTCTCCGGCGGGTAGAGCGTGTCCTCCGGGATCACGGCCTGGGTGGGATCCAGCCAGCCCAGAACCGCGTTCACGGAGTTGATGCGCCCGGACGGGCCGCCCTTGACGTACACGGTGGTCAGGTCCAGCTGCCCGTCGCTCGGGTAGGTCTTCGCGCCCGTGATCTTCACGAGCTGCTTGTCGTCGATGCTGCCCACCGTGTTGAACGTGGGTCCGGCGGCCTCGATCACGTACGGGGCGGGCAGCACCACGCCGGCCACGAGCAGGATGCTCATCCCGGCCAGCGCCGCCGAGGGCAGGGACGGCCGCCGCACGCGCAGCCTGCGCCGCGCCTGGTGCTCTTCGCTCACGTCCCGTTTCCCTTCCACGGCCTTCCGGACCGTCCCAGGGTACTCGCGGCACGAGACCCGGGGGGCCGGCGGCGCGGGGCCGGCCGCGCGGCGTCCTCGTCCAGGGTTCCGCAGCTGCCGGGCACGACGACGGCGCGGCCACGGCCACCGGGGTCGCGGCGGGTTCCTCTCCCCCGCCCTCGCGCGGTGGACATCCAGGGACGCCGGGGGCCTGCTCCCAGGTTCCTCGCAGGACCTGAGCCGTCAGCGAACCGGCCCTCGGACGGTGGTTGGGCCCGGGGCCCGCCCGATAGTCTGGGGCCAGACCCAGACCTCCTTCGACGATTGGTGGCCACATGCCCTCGAATCCTTCCGACGGCGAGAACGGCGAGAGCTCCAAGGACCCGTTCCAGGAGATGTTCGAGCGTCTGCTCGGCTCCGGCGCCATGAAGCCCGGTGACATGCCCGCGGGAATGCCCGTGGACCCGCAGCAGATGTCCATGATGTTCCAGCAGATCCAGTCCATGATGAGCTCCTCCGGTTCCGGCGAACCCGTCAACTGGGAGCTCGCGCACCAGAACGCCCGGCAGGTCGCCGCCCAGAAGGGCGACCCCTCCGTCTCCGAGAAGCAGAAGGGCGCCGTCAACGACGCCATGAAGCTCGCGGACCTGTGGCTCACGGAGCACACCGCGTTCGACGAGGCCCCGGTGCTGCCGGGCGCGTGGTCGCGTGCGGAGTGGATCGAGGCGACCTGGCAGACCTGGCAGGAGATGTCCGCGCCGGTCGCCACGTCCGTGTCCAAGGCCATGACCGAGGCGCTCACCCAGCAGCTGCCGCCCGAGCTGTCCCAGGCCATGGGCGGCGCGGACCTCTCCGGGATGCTCTCCGGTGCGGGTTCCATGATGTTCGGCATGCAGCTCGGCCAGGCCGTGGGCGCACTGTCCTGCGAGGTGCTCTCCTCCACGGACGTGGGCATCCCCCTGGCCAAGGACAAGTGCGCGCTCGTGCCGTCCAACGTGGCCGAGTTCAGCGAGGGGCTGGACCTGCCCGCCTCGGACGTCATGCTCTACCTCGCCATCCGCGAGGCCGCCCACACGCGCCTCTTCCACGGCGTGCCCTGGCTGCGGCAGCACGTGCTCGACCTCATCACGGCGTTCGCGTCCGAGATCCACATCGACATGGACCGCATCGAGTCCATCGCCCAGGACCTCGACCCGTCCGACCCCTCCGGCATCCAGGACGCGCTCAGCTCCGGCGTGTTCAGCCCCGAGATGACCCCGCGCCAGGAGGCCACGCTCGCCTCGCTCGAGACCGTCCTCGCGCTCATCGAGGGCTGGGTCAACCGCGTGACGGTGGCCGCGACCGTGAACATCCCGTCCGCGCCCGCGCTCACCGAGATGATGGCCCGACGCCGCGCGGAGGGCGGGCCGGCCGAGCGCACCTTCGGCTCGCTGGTCGGGCTCGAACTGCGGCCCCGGCGGCTGCGCGAGGCCGCCGACTTCTGGGGCTACCTCGAGGAACAGCGCGGCATCACCGAGCGGGACAGCCTCTGGGAGTCCCCCGAGCTGCTGCCCACGGACGAGGACCTCGACGACCCCCAGGGCTTCGAGGAGCGCCGCGGCCTGCTCACCGCGAGCGACGAGGAGATGGACGCCGCCCTCGAGAAGCTGCTCTCGGGCGGCTACGACGACGGGTCCGGCCAGGAAGCCTATAGGGGCTCTGACAAGGGCTCTGACGGAGACTCCCCCGAGGACGAGGACCAGGGCAACTCCGGCGACGACGATTCCGGGCGGGGCGGCCCCGCTCGGTGATCGTGACCCGCTGATCGTGGCTGCCCGGTGATCAACCTCCCGCGGACTGTCCCTCCTCGGTGATTCCCGGCCGCCGGACACGGGCCATCTGACCACCGAGCTTCGGTCCCCGCTCGTCGATCAGTGCGCCGGGTCGCGCGGGGCCTCCTCCGTACCGGTGCGCGGGGCCTCCCCCGCACCGTGGCTCTCCGCCCACGCGACGCCGTCCAGGAACTGGGCGGCGTCGTTCGCTCGGGGGTGACGGCGTGCCAGGGACCAGAAGCGCTCGTTGTGGTGAGCCTCCAGGAGGTGCACCAGTTCGTGCAGCACCACGGTCTCCAGCACCCACTCCGGTGCCTGCGCCAGGCGGTGGGCGATCCTGATGGTGCCCGTGCTGGGCGTCGCCGAGCCCCAGCGCGAGTGCTGCCGCGTGGACCAGCGCACGCTCGTGGGCCGCGCGGCACCGTCCAGGTAGGCCTCCGAGAGCCGCCGCGCCATCTCCTCCAGCGCGGTGTCCGTGGAGCGCGAGCGCGCCGCCGACTCCGCCGCACGCCGCTTCGCCAGGACCTTCGGCACGAGGGTCGCGCTCCAGTGGTCGATCTGCGCCCGGGTCGCGCGCTGCGGCACGGCCAGCACGATGGCGTCCCCGCTGAAGTGCGCGCTCACGGTCTTGGTGCGGCGGGCGCTGCGCTGCACGATGATCTCCGGCAGGTCCGCCGGGGGCTGGGGGGCTCGTCTGCTGGGCATGGGTCCAGTCCACCACCCGCGTGGGCCGGGGGCCAGTCACTTCCGCCCGACTCGCACCCGCCCTGTGGATTTCTCACCTCGACTGGCCGGGGTCCCGCCTTCGCCCGACAGTGGGAGCATGACCGACGGATCCCGCCGCACACCTCACTCTCTGCACCCGTCCCCGTCCCGACCCGCCGCCACGATCGCCCCGGGGGCTGCCGCCATCGGCGTCGGGACCGGGCGCTCCGACGAGCCGACCCGGGAGCTGCCCAGCACCGACGAGGCGAGGGTGCTGCTCACCGGTCTCGGGCCCCTCCCCGCCGCCGTTGCTCTCGCGCTCGCGGACGCCGGCGTGTGCCTGCTCAACGTCACCGACCCGGCACGGGTGCGGGTCTCGGACATCCACGACGGTCCCTACCCCGCGGAGTCCGAGGGTCTGCCGCGGGAGCTCGCCCTGCGCTCCCTGCTGCGCCGCCGTTCCCCGCGGTGCGCCCCCATCTCCGCGCCGGACCTGTTCCCGAGCGCGGCGGTGCGCGGCGCCGTCGTGCTGCACGGCTGGACCGTGGCCGGTGAACTCCTGGACGACCTGCAGGAGCCCCCGGCCCCGGACGTGGACCCACGAATGCCCACGCTCACCGTGCTCGCGGACGGCCCGTGCGTCCTCCGGTGGCCCCTCACGGACTCGGCCCACCGACCGTGCGCACGCTGCGTTGCGGACGCCGCCCGACGCGCGCGGGCGATCGCGCGAGGGCATCCGCTCGTCACCGGCGCCCCTCCGCTCTCCGAGCGCGCCGAGCCGATCCGCCGCGTCACCCACGCGGTGGCCGCCGGCGAGATCACCGGTCTCGTGCTCTCCACGGCCCTCGGACTCGACGACGACGCCGCGACCGGCTCGCACGCCGGGCCGGTCGCGCGCCACGGCCTGCGGCGCATTCCCCTGCCACCCGCCCCCGACTGCCTGTGCTCGCTCGCGTTCGCGAAGCCGTGAGACGAGGCGGCGACGCGCGCTGGTCCTCGATCCACTGGATGGCCTCGCCGTCTCCCCTGCCGCGAGTGTGCCCGGAGGTTCCCGGGCAGCTGGGCGGCCGGGGGTTGTCGCGGCACGACGGTTCAGGAGGCCGGTCCCGGCTGCCGGATCAGACCGAGTCACGCGCCACGAGCGACGCCCCACCGCCGGTCGGGGCCGAGGGTTCGGGCTCACCGTTCACGAGGGCCAGCACCACGTCCACGATGTACCGAGCGGTGATCTCGGCGTCCAGGTCCACCATGGTGAGGGGTGGATCGGCGAGGGCCGCCGCGGAGGAGTCGTTCACGCCCAGGACGGCAAGGTCGTCGGGTGCCCGAAGCCCCACGCGCCGCATCCCGGCGAGGACGGCGAGCGCGGCCGTCGTGTCGTGGGCGCACAGTCCCGTGACATCCGGATGCCGCTCGCGCCACTCCCCCAGGGCCGTCTGCGCACCGTGGGCATCGGCGGGGAGCTGCAGCACGGCGGGCTCGGGGATGCCTCGCTCCTGGCACTCGCGCCGGAGCACCTCGTAGCGCCACTGGGAGACGCCGTGCATGTGGTCCGCCCCGGTCACCGCGTAGCCGAGAACCCGGTGCCCCGCTCGTACGAGCGTCTCCACCTGGAGCCGGGCCGCGTCGCGTTCCCGGGAGCCGGTGACCCACCGGCCGATGGCGTCCGATCCCGTCCAGGACGCCACACCGCGAACACCCGTGCCGCGCATGAGCTGGGCGTCCTCGTCCGTCAGGTCCCACGCGAGCACGGCCGCCGGTGTCACCGAGGACCAGACCTGCGCGGCGGGGCGGCGGGTCCACGCGTGGATGACCATGGACAGACCAGCCTCGGAGAAGAGCTCGGACAGGCGCTCCACGATCTGCCCGATGTTCTCGGTGAGGGAGCGTGCCGGCGGCAGGTAGACGAGCACGGAGCTCGAGCGGCCGCGGCTCAGGGCACGCGCCTCCGGGGACGGGGCGTACGAGAGCTCGCGCGCCGCGTCGAGCACGCGCCGTCGTGTCTCGGCAGAGATCGACTGCGAGGCGGTGTTGTTGAGCACGAAGCTCACGGTGGTGCGCGAGACGCCGGCCCGCCTCGCGACGTCCGCGCTCGTGGCCCGCCGTCCGGGGCTCTCGTGGCCGGGCATCCGTGTCCTCTCCCGTGGTTTTTCCAGCTCTGGTGCTGGCCCTCCACAGAATAGGTCTCCCCACCAGGCCCTCAGACCCCCGAGTGTGACCTGCTACACTCTGGGGCATTCAAACTAACACGCGTTAGTACCTCGTCCGGGCGGCCCACCCGGGTCGCGCACAGCGGACGGGAACGCAGCAGCAGGGAGTGGGGTCGCACCATGGGCACCTATGACGTGGACGTGATCGTCGTCGGGGCAGGCATCTCGGGGATCGGGGCCGCCCGGGAACTCGCGGGAACGGGGCGCTCGGTCGCCGTCCTGGAGGCCCGGGACGACCTCGGGGGCACGTGGGACCTCTTCCGGTACCCCGGCATCCGCTCGGACTCGGACATGGCGACGTTCGGGTACCGCAGCCACCCGTGGACCGGCGAGCGCAGCCTGGCCGCCGGCGGCACGATCCTCGACTACCTGCGCGAGGCCGCGGACGAGGCCGGGGTCACCTCGCAGATCCGCTTCGGGCGCCGCGTCAGCACGGCGCAGTGGTCCTCCGCGACCCACACGTGGACGGTGACCCACGAGGACGTCCGCACGGGCGAGACCGAGCGGCTGAGCTCGCGCTGGCTGTTCATGGCCACCGGCTACTACCGCTACGACAAGGGATACACCCCGGACTGGCCGAGCCTCGGGGACTTCCGTGGCACCGTGGTCCACCCCCAGCACTGGCCGGAGGACCTGGAGGTGGCCGGGCGGCGCGTCGTCGTGATCGGCAGCGGCGCGACCGCCGTGACCCTTGTGCCCGCACTGGCGGAGCGCGGCGCCCGGGTGAGCATGCTCCAGCGCTCGCCGTCCTACGTGGCGTCCGTGCCCGGCAAGGACGCCGTCGGCAAGCGGCTGCGCGCGTGGCTGCCGCCCCGGCTGGCCGGTGAGGCCAACCGCTGGCGCAACATCGCGCGCAGCATGGCGATCTACGAGTTCAGCCGACGCCGCCCGCAGGCCATGCGCTCGCTGCTGCACAAGGGCGCCGTGAAGAACCTGGGCTCCGACTACCCGGTGGACGAGCACTTCACGCCCGATTACGACCCGTGGGACCAGCGGCTGTGCGCGGCCCCGGACGGCGACTTCTTCCACGCCATCCGGGACGGCCGGGCGGAGGTCGTCACGGACACCATCGAGCGCTTCACCGGGGACGGCATCGACCTCACCTCCGGGCGGCACCTGCCCGCGGACGTGATCGTGACGGCGACCGGGCTGAACGTCCGGTTCTTCGGGGACGTGGCGGTCGAGGTGGACGGCGATCCCGTGGACCCCGCCACGCGCGTGAGCTACCGGGGCATGATGCTGGACGGTGTGCCCAACCTCGCGTTCGCGATCGGCTACACCAACTCCTCCTGGACACTGCGCGTGGACCTGGTCACGGACTGGTTCCGGCGGCTGCTGGACGAGACGGACCGCAGGGGTGCGGTGGCCGTGACACCTCACTACGACGGTCCGCGCTCCCAGCTGCGGCCGCTGATCGACCTGGCCGCCGGCTACATCTCACGCGGCGCGCACCTGCTGCCGAGGCAGGGCCGGGACGGTGCGTGGCACGTCCGGCAGAACTATCTGCGCGACAAGGTGCTCTTCCGCCCCGGTACGGAGCGCGACGAGCAGCTCGAGTTCACGCAGGCCTCCCCCGCGACCACGGAGGTGGCGTCGTGACCGAGTTCTCCCGCTCCGGCCTCGCCTACCGCGCGGGCGGCGAGGGCACCCCCGTGCTGCTGATCCACGGCATCGGACGCAGCCGCGCGGACTGGAACGAGCAGCACGAGCTGCTGGAGGGCTCCCACCGGGTGCTCAGCGTGGACCTGCCGGGCTTCGGCGAAACACCGGTGCCAGCCGAAGGCGGCATGACGCTCGCGCGGCTCGCCGACGACGTCGCCGGCCTCCTCCGCGAGCTGGAGACGGGCCCGGTGCACGTGGTGGGCAACTCCCTGGGCGGGGCCGTGGCCATGCAGCTCACGGCTGACCACCCCGAGCTCGTGCGCAGCCTGCTGCTCGCGGACTCGGCCGGACTCGGCCGCGGGGTGAGCCCTGCGCTGCGGCTCGCGACCATTCCGGTCCTCGGCGAGCGCGCGATGCGCCCCAGCCGCGAGGGGGCCCGCCGTTCCGAGCGGGCGATGTACCACGACCCCGCGTTCGTGACCGACGAGCGCGTGGAGCGCGGCTACCAGCTGGCCGGGCACCCCGGTGGCACACGCGCGTTCCTGGAGATGCTGCGCTCGCTCGGCGGCGTGGCGGGGGTGAAGAAGGGCTGGCGCGCCTCACTGCTGCCCCGGGTGCGCGCCACCGGCCGTCCGGTGTTCATCGTGTGGGGTGACAAGGACACGGTTCTGCCCTTCCGGCACATGGCGCGCGGCGCCGCCTACTTCGGGGCCCGCAGCCACCGCTTCCCGGACACGGGCCACGGTCCGCAGATCGAGCGCGCGGAGGAGTTCGCGCGGCTCGCCAGCGAGTTCTGGGACGAGGTCGACAGCCGGTCCTGAGCGGCCCGCCACGGGTAACGGGCGGCGCATCGCAGGTCGCGGAGCGGGCGGGGCACCGGAGGTCGCGGGGCAGCCCGCGCGCCGGACCGCAGCGCGAACGCCCGGAGCGCAGCGCCAACGCCCGGGGCCACGGCCCATGGGCGCCGGGAGAGGGCGCCGTCCGACCCGGCGCGGCCGCTCGCCACTCGCGCGCGACGGGCGCCGCGGCGTCGTCGTGCTATCCGCGCAGCTGACGACGTCGCCGCGGGGGCGCCCCCGCGGCCGCCGGCAGCACCGCGTCCAGGAACCGGGAGCGCGAACGGTTCGGGCGCCCGCCAGGCGTGCGGGACAGCGACCACGAGAACACGAGGTGCTCGCGGGCGCGCGTGATGCCCACGTAGAGCAGGCGGCGCTCCTCGTCGAGACCGTCCGGGGTGTCCGCGAAGGAGATGGGCATGAGCCCCTCCGAGAGCCCCACGAGGAACACGGCGTCCCACTCGAGGCCCTTCGCGGAGTGCATGGACGCGAGCGTGACGCCGTCCATCACGGGCGCCTCCTGAGTGGTCGCGCGGCGTTCGAGCTCCTGGGCGAAGCCCGCGAGCGAGAGCGTCTCGTCCTTCTCCCGGGCCCGTACCGCCATCGAGTCCGCAAGCGAGACGAGTGCCCGCAGGGACTCCCAGCGAGCGCGGGTCGCGTTGTCCGCGCGCGGGGCGTGGTCGCTGTAGCCCAGGGAGCGCAGCATGTCCCGGACCTGCCGGGGGACGTCCGCGCGGTCCGCGCCCTCGGTGCGCGCCGCGGACCGGATCTGCACGATGGCCTGGCGGATCTCGGGGCGGTGGAAGAAGCGCTCGGAGCCGCGCAGCTGGAAACCGATGTCCGCGTCCGCCAGTGCGGCCTCGAAGGCCTGCGACTGGCCGTTGGTGCGGAACAGGACGGCGATCTCGTGGGGTGCCACGCCGTCGTCGATCAGGTCGCGGATCCGCGCGGCCACGCCCGCGGCCTCGGCCTCGTCGTCCGGGTACTCGTTCCACGTGGGCTCGGGGCCGGCCGGGCGCTGGGAGACCAGGCGCAGCGGGGTGGCCCACGTGTCCGACGTGGACCCCACCGACGGCCGACGCGCCGCGAGCAGGCGGTTCGCCGTGTTCACCACCTGGGGGGTGGAGCGGTAGTCGCGGATGAGCTCGACCACCGAGGCCCCCGGGTAGCGCGACGGGAACTCCAGCAAGTGCCGGGACGTGGCACCCGTGAAGGAGTAGATGGTCTGGGAGGCGTCGCCCACCACGCAGAGGTCGTCCCGGGAGCCGAGCCAGGCGTCCAGCAGGCGCTGCTGCAGGGGCGAGACGTCCTGGTACTCGTCCACCACGAACTGCCGGTACTGGGCGTGCACCGCCGCCGCGATCCGCTCGTCCTCCTCCAGGATGCCCACCGTGATGAGCAGGACGTCCTCGAAGTCGATCAGGTGCCGGTCCGCCTTGAGGTCCTCGTAGGACTGGTAGAGCCGCTGCATGGTGCGGACGTCGTAGCCCGCGGGCATGTCACGGTGCTCGGCCGCCGGGGCGTAGGTGTCCGGTGTGAGCATGGAGACCTTCGCCCACTCGATCTCCGCGGCGACGTCCCGGATGGTCGCCCGGTCCGTGGTGAGCCTCATGCCCTGCGCGGCCTCCGTGATCAGCCGCGCCTTGTGGTTCACGATCTCCGGCGGCGGCCCACCCACCGCCTGGGGCCAGAAGTACTGCAGCTGCCGCAGGGCCGCCGAGTGGAACGTGCGGGCCTGGACACCCGGCGCCCCGAGCACGCGCAGGCGCTGGCGCATCTCGTCCGCGGCGCGTGCCGTGAAGGTCAGGGCGAGCGTCTTCTGCGGGGTGTAGACGCCCGAGGCGATCCCCCACGCGATCCGGTGCGTGATGGCCCGGGTCTTGCCGGTGCCGGCACCGGCGCGCACGCACACCGGACCGTGCAGCGTGGTGGCGACGGCGCGCTGCTCGGGGTCCAGCCCGCCCAGGATCCGTTCCTCCGCGGTCTCCTCCGCCATGCTCACCACCCCGTCTCCGGCAGCTCGCGGCCCAGCCAGCTCACGATCAGCGCGTGCGCGATCGACACGCGGCCCGGCAGGGTGATGCTGCCGTCCCGCGCACCGGCAACCAGTTCATCGCGTGTGAACCAGCGGACCTCGAGGATCTCCTCGCCGTCCGCGACGGCCGCCACGGAACCCGCCACCGCGCGGAAGCCCAGCATCAGCGAGCGCGGGAACGGCCACGGCTGCGAGCCCTGGTACTGCACGGTGTGGACCCGGATGCCGGCCTCCTCGCCGAGCTCACGGACCACGGCCTGCTCCGCGGACTCCCCCGGCTCCACGAACCCGGCGAACGTGGAGTAGCGGTTGCCGTCCCAGGCGGCCGAGCGGCCCAGGAGGATGCGCTGCTCGGCCGGACCCGCGGCGTCGTCGACCACGGCCACGATCACCGCGGGATCCGTGCGGGGGAAGTGCAGCGAGCCGTCCTCGGGACAGTGCCGCGCCCAGCCCGAGCGGATCACCTCCGTGACGGCACCGCAGCGCGGGCAGCGGGGGTGGTCGCGGTGCCACAGGGCCACGGCCTGAGCGGTCACGAGCAGGGAGGTCTGCTCCGGATCCACGGCGGTGGCGAGCGTGCGCAGGCCCTCCCAGCGGGCGGCGTCGAGAGCCGGCAGCTGGGTGTCCTCGGGGAAGCTGCGCAGGATCACCTGGGTGCCCTGCGCGAGGCGCCCCAGGTAGACGTCGGGGAACGCCGGATCACCCGTGGCGCCGGGGATCTCAGACACGCGGGGAAGCACGAGACCGGTGTCGGAGACCGGCGCCTTGCCGCCGCGCAGCACGAGCACGCGGGCGTCCGCCGATTCGAGAGATTCCGCGACGAGGTCGCGCTGCTCCCGGGCGACGGCGTCGCGGTCGAAAGGGCACCCCGCGAAGGGCAGCTGGGCGTCGTCGAGCAGGGGCGCGACGGCGCCGGGACGGTCCTGGGGTGATATCACCCGCCCACTGTAGACCGGGGCTCGGACACCCGTACCGGGCGGTGTGGACAGTCCCCGCCGGGGTGTGCGAACCGCCCCGCCGGGGTGTGCGAACCGCCCCGCCGGGGGCTGGGCCGGTAGGGTGGAAGGCGTGAGGACGACCCCCGAATTGCTTGCCGCCGTGGCGGCCGCAGCCGTGCCCGGGGTGGCCCCTGTGGCCACCGGTCCCTCCCCCGACGACGCCGCGGACTTCCGCTCGTGCGTCGTGCAGGACGCGGACGGCCGGCGCTGGCGCGTCCGCAGCCCGCTGAACACCGAGGCCAGCATGCGCCTGGAGACCGAGCACCTGGTGCTCCAGGCCTTCACGCCCTCGGTGCGCGCCCGCCTGCCCTTCCACCTTCCCAGCGTGGCCGGGTCCGTGGCCCACAACGGGCTGCGCACCTTCGTGTACTCGCACCTGGCCGGGCACACGCTGAGCCTCAGGGAGCTGCAGCGCCAGAACACGGACCCCGAGCCGCCGCTGCACGCACCCTCGCCGAGTGCGGCCCCGCGCGCACCCCTGGCCGTGCAGCTGGGGCGGGCCCTGGGCACACTGCACTCCCTGCCCCGCGCACTCGTCATGGACGCGGACCTGCCCGCCTACTCCGCGGACCAGTGCCGCAAGCGGATGCTGCACGACCTGGACCAGGCCGCCACCACCGGACTCATCCCCGGTGAGCTGCTGCGGCGCTGGGAGGACGCCCTCGAGGACACCACCCTGTGGCAGTTCTCCACGCGCGTGGTCCACGGGGATCTGCAGGAGGACAACATCACCATCGACCACGGCGCGCTCGTGTCCTTCACGGGATGGAGCGACCTGCACGTGGGCGACCCCGCCGAGGACTTCTCGTGGCTCGTGGGCATGGCTGACCCCACCTTCGCGGACACCGTGCTCGAGGCCTACTCGGTCGCGGCCGTCCAGCCCCCGGACCGCCACCTGCTGCGGCGCGCACACCTGAAGGCGGAGTTCGCGCTGGCCGAGTGGCTCGTGCGCGGGGTGGACCGTGGGATCCCGTCCATGGTCGAGAACGCCCAGCGGATGCTCGCCACGCTCGCGGAGGACGTCCGTGCGACGGCCTCGCCATCGCCCGGTGTCACCGGGCCGGTGGCCGAACGGTCGCCCGAGGGTGCCGATCCTTCCTCCGCCCCGACGGGATCCGTGCCCACCGTCCCGGCGCCGGGTCACGACGACTCCGGGCTCGAGACAGGCGCGTCCGGGCACGGCGCCACGGACACGGGAGCGGCGCCCACCGGCCCGGCCGTGACCGGTGGCGGGCCGGCGTCGTCGTCCGAGCCCTACCCGCGTGCCTCCTCGTCCGAGACCGAGGATCCCCGCGCGTAGAGGGATGTGACGATCCGTTCCAGGTCCCGTTCTCCCGCGAGGTCGTGCGGCCGCACGACCTCGTCCGCCGCGACGTAGTAGAACGCCGCGGACACGGTGTCCAGCGGAACGTCGTGCAGCCGGGCGAACGCGAGCCGGTAGAGCGCCAGCTGCCCGGACTTCTGCCGCAGGTCCCGGCCGCGTGGCACACGACCGGTCTTCCAGTCCACGAGCTCCCACCCGTCCGCGGTCCGGAACACGGCGTCGATGCGGCCGCGCACGGTGAGGCCACCCACGGGTGTCTCCACCGGCAGCTCGACCGCGTACGGCTGCAGGGACGCCCACGGGCTGCGCCGGAACGTCTCCGCGAGCCGGGGCAGGTCCAGGTCCTCGTCCACGTAGTCGTCCGAGCCGGGCAGCTCGTCCAGGTCGAAGATGGCGCTGTCCCCGAAGAAGTCCTCCACCCAGGCGTGGAACGCCGTGCCCGCCCGGGCGGCCGTTCCCGGTCTGCGGGGCATGGGACGACGTAGCGTGCTCACGAACCCTTCCGGGTCCGTGTCCATGACCACGAGCGCGGACGCGGAGACGTGGGAGGGCATGTGCACGGTGCGCTGCTCGTCCGTCACGGCGCGGCGCGCCAGCAGCAGCTCGGCCTCGCGGCGCCAGCGGGCGATCGTCTCCCCGGAGGGCCCGCGTTCCAGCTCCTCGTCCGCCAGCTCACGGGTCTCCTCGAAACCGCCCGCCGCCACCGCCCGGGCGGCGAGGTCCATGCGCTCGCGCCGCCCCTGGTGAGCCGGCGGCAGAACCGTCTCGGTCAGTTCCCCCTCCGCGTTGCGGGCGGTGCGGCGGATCTCGGGACCTTCGAGGGGGTCGTACGGCCACAGCGCGCTGACACTGGTGTCCAGCTGGGGGTTGCTCGCCCCGCTCTCCGGCTCAACCCAGGGACCCAGCTCGACGCCGAGCCGGTTCTGCTCCGCGAGCTCACGGACCTCCAGCAGGAACGGCGAGGCCTCCCGCGCGCCCTTCGTGGTGTCCCGGAAGACGCACCCGGAGAGTTCCAGCAGCGACTTCGCGCGGGTGAAGGCCACGTAGGCGAGGCGACGCTCCTCCGCGAGGTCGTGGGCCGTGACGTCCTCGGCGAACTCGTTGAAGGAGGTCTCCAGCTCCCGGACGTCCTCGGTGCGGGCCTCCCACTGCGGCAGCTGCCGAGCGTCCCCGCGCAGGGGCCAGGGCAGGGTGGCGGCGTCGCCGGTCCAGGCCGAGAGCTTCTTCGACGGGAAGTCGTCCTTGTTCAGCCCCGGCACGTACACGTGGTCCCACTCGAGGCCCTTGGAGGCGTGCACGGTGAGCAGCTGGACGGCGTCGTGGCGGGTCTGAGACGGCGGCAGCTCCAGCCCGTTCTCCTCGTGGGAGGCGGCCTCGAGCCACTCCAGGAACGCGGGGACGTCGTGGGTGCGGGTCGTGGCGGTGAACTGCACGGCCTGGTCGTAGAAGCTGTCCAGGTGGCGGCGCGCCTGGGCGGGGTCGGTGTCCGGCAGCGCGGCGAGTTCCACGTCCAGCCCCAGCACGGTCTCGACCTCGTGGATCACGGTGGTGAGTTCGTCACCGAGCACCTGCCGCAGCTCCCGCAGATCCTCTCGCAGCGCGCGCATCCGGCGCAGCCCCCCCGATGTGATGCCGCGGCCGCGGGGAGACACCCAGTCCTCGCGCGGCAGGTTCTCCAGCGCCTCCACCAGGCTGGCCTGGTCCACGATGTCCGACATCACCACGGTCTCCTCAACCGCAGTTTCCTCCGCCGCGGCATCCGCGCCCTCCGTGGCCGGTCCGGTTCCGGGCTCGCCCGGCTCCGGGACGTCCTCCCCCCGCGCGGCACGAGCGTGGCCGCGTTCCAGGGCGGCGGCCCAGTCCCCCAGCGCGGCGAGGTCCCGCGGTCCGATCCGCCACCGGGCGCCGGTGAGCAGACGGGCCAGGGCGTCCGAGCGTCCGGGATCCGTGAGCACGTGCAGCACCGCGACGACGTCGCCGACCTCCGGGGTGTCGAGCAGGCCTCCCAGCCCCACCACCTCGTAGGGAATGTCCCGGGCCTCCAGCTCCAGGCGCACCGGCTCGAACTGCGCGCGGCGGCGGCACAGCACGGCCATGGTGGGCATCTCGTCATCGGGCTGGCCCGCGTGGGCCGCCCGCTCGTCGTGGATCAGCCCGGCAATGGTCCGGGCCTCCTCCGTGTCGGTGAGGTAGCGGCTGGCCCGAACACGCCCGTCCTTGGCCCCCGGCGAGGCGTCCAGCGGGGGGACCTCCAGCGAGGCCGCCGAGCGGCTCCACGGCGGAGGGGTTCGCAGCGGTTCTGCGACCGCGTTGGCGACCTCCAGCACGGACAGACTGTTGCGCCACGCGGTGGTCAGGAAGCTGGTGTCCGCGAACCGGGCGGGGGCGTCCTCGCTCGCGGGACGCAGCGGGAAGTTCTCCACGAAACTGAACAGCTGCCCGGAGGAGGCGCCCCGGAAGCCGTAGATGGACTGCTGCGGATCACCCACCGCCATGACGCAGTGCCCCTCCCCGAACAGTCCGGAGAACAGGGCGAGCTGGGCGTGGGAGGTGTCCTGGAACTCGTCCAGCAGCACGATCCGGAAGCGGTCCCGCTCGGCGGCCCGGGCGTGCGGGTCCACCTGCACGATCCGCGCGGCGAGCGCGAGCAGGTCACCGTAGTCCAGCGCGGAGTCCACGCGCTTGACCGCCTGGAAGCGCTCCACAAGCTCCGTGAGGACCTCGGTCTGCTCCATGTGCTCGATCGCGCTCTTGACCTTGCTCCCGGGAGTGCGCTTGCGGCCCTCGGGCGGGGCGTCCTGGCAGCGCAGCCGCAGCCCGTGGACGTACTCGCGGATCCGCCAGGGCTCCACGAGGTGCTCGGACGCCTCGGAGGCGAGCTTCATCAGGCCAGACGTCAGCGTGGCGGCGGCCGGCAGCTTTGCGGGCAGCGGCCCGTCCCAGCTCTGCACGAGGTCGTGGGCGAGCTGCCACGCCTGCGCCTGCCCCAGGAGCACGGTGTCGGACTCGACGCCCAGCCGCAGCCCGTAGCTGCGCACGAGCGAGTTCGCGTAGGAGTGGTAGGTGCTGACGGTGGGCTCCTGGACGGCCGCGGGGGCGTCGTCGTCCTGGTCCTGCTCCTCGGGCTCGGAGATCAGCCCGACGCGGCGCAGCATGCGCAGCTTGTGGTTGATCCGCTGCGAGAGCTCCCCCGCCGCCTTGCGGGTGAAGGTGACGCCCAGGATCTCCTCCGGGCGGGCGAGCTCGTTGGCCACGAGCCACGCCACGCGGTCCGACATGGTGGTGGTCTTGCCCGATCCGGCGCCCGCCACGACCAGTCGCGGTGTGAGCGGCGAGGAGATGATCTGCGACTGCTGCTCCGTGGGCGGGTGGTCGCCCAGCGCCGCGGCAATCTCCTCCGGGGAGTACCTGGTCTCCGGTGTTCCGGTGTCCTGCATGGTCATTTCTCCGTCACCTGTCGTCCTTGTGCGCACAGCGGGCAGACCCACGGCACGGTGCAGTGGATCCCGTGGCCGGACTGCTGCGCGGCACCGTGGCGGGCCTCGAACCGGGTGCCCGCCACCAGGACGGCCGCCCGTGTGATGAGTTCCCGGGCCCAGTTCTGCTCGTCGTCCAGCGGCTCCTGCTCCTGGACGCCCGGCGCGGCCGTGGCGCCGCCGAGCTGCACCAGCAGCGCACCTCCCGGCTGGGCCAGCACGGCCCCCTCCGGCAGTTCGATGCGCTCCGGACGCCGCGACTCGTGCAGATCCTCCGGGCTGCTGACCCCCGCCATGGCTTCCCCGGCACCGGCCTGCAGCGCCACCTGGTAGGCGGCCAGCTGCGGGTGCTCCGGCAGGTCCTCCTTGGACGGCTTGTTCCTGCCGGTCTTGAGGTCGACGACGACGTGGCGGCCGTGGCCGTCCACCTCCAGCCGGTCCACCCGCCCGGTCAGTAGCGCGTCCCTCGCGGCACCGCGCACGAGCACCTCGAAGCTGCCCTCGACGCCCACGAGGTGGCGCCCGTGCTCGCTGCGCATCTCCCGGGCGTACTGCGCGAACTTGCGCAGCATGGTCTCGGCGCGCTCCAGCTCCTGGTCCCCGGTCCACCCGGCGGGCATGCCGAGCGAGGGCCAGCGGCGGCGCAGCTCCGCCACGAGCTCCACGGCGTCCGCGTCCGGCATGTGCTCGGCGATGTCGTGCACCAGCGTGCCGAGGCTGCGCCGCATGTCCGTGACCTCCGTGGCGCGGGCCTCCGCCACGAACCAGTCGAGCGGCGAGCGGTGGATGGTCTCGATCTTCGACGGCGACACGCGCACGGCCTCTCCCGGTTCGAAGAGGGGCTCGTCCGTGGACAGCGGCTCGTGTCCCCACCACTCGGCGGGAGACGCACCCCGCACGGGCTCCGGGAGCCCCGCGAACTCGTGCAGCAGGCGGGCCGCAGCCTCCCGCTCCTCCGGGGAGGCCGCTGGGCTCGTGACCGTGCGCCGCAGCGTGCCGGTCAGCTGGCGCAGGGTCAGGGGCTCCGGGGCGGAGAGCTCCTCCACGGAAACCTCCGACTCCTCCCCGGTGCCCGCGGCGACGAGGTCGACGAACTCCGAGGGCTGCTCGTCCTGCGTGGCCACCGCCGTGACGGTGAGGCTCTCCCCCGCCCGGGACACGGCGGTCGCGAACTGGCGCAGCTCGTCGAAGCGCACCTGTCGCAGCCTGTCCACCGCGCCGAGCCGCAGTGCCTGTTCCGGGCCGTGGTCCAGCGCGTCCGTGAGGACGTCCGTGCCGAGCAGCTGTCCGCGCAGCGCGGTGTTGGGCCACACCCCCTGCTGCACCCCGGCGACCACCACGTGCGACCACTGCCTGCCCGCGGATCCGGCCGGGGTCATCACCGACACGTTGTCCTCCGCGGGCGCGCGGGCCGCGAGCGTGTCCATGGGCAGCTCCTGGTGGTCCATGTAGTCCATGAAGGCCCGTGCCGTGGCTCCCGGCACCTGGTCCACGAAACGCTCGGCGGCCTCGAACAGGCCCACGACGGCGTCGAGGTCGCGGTCCGCGCGCACCGACTCGCTGCCGCCCGCGAGCGCACGACGCCGCCAGCGCGGCCCCACACCCGAGGCCTCCCACAGCGCCCACAGCACGGACTCGGCGGTGGGCCCCGGGGCGTCGAGTGCGTCCCGGCCCTCGAGCATCATGTCCGCGACGCGTGACGCGGCGTCCGAGCGCACCTCCGCGAGTTCGAGCAGCACACCGTCCGCGAGGGCCTGGACCAGGAGGTCGTCGCTCGTGCGCCCGCCCCCGGTGCGCAGCTCGTAGCCGCGCAGCTTCTGCCGGATCCGGCGCACCTCCATGGGGGAAGCTCCTCCGATCCGGGAGGTGAGCAGGGAGACGGCCGCCGTGGCGGTGAGCATGACGCCGCGCCGCTGCGGATCGAGAGGAGTGGCCTCGACCTGCGGTGTGTCGGCCGGATTCGCAGCCGCTGGGTCCGGGCGTTCCCCGGACGTGGTGACCGCGCCGTCATCGGCGAGCGCCACCCCGCACCCGTCCGCGTCGGCCCCCGGGTGCTCGTCCGCCACGGCGGGAGCAGCAGGTTCCTGTGCCGCCAGGAGGATGCGCAGCGCGTTGAGCAGCGGGATCACTGCGGGTTCCTCGCGCAGCGGCGTCTCCGCCGCGGACGTGGTGGTGGGGACGCCCAGGGCCGCGAGCTGGCGGGTGAGCGCATTGAGCTGGGAGCCGCTGCGGACGATGACCGCCATCTCCCGGTACGGCACACCGTACAGGACGTGCAGCCTCAGGAAGTGGTCCGCGCACCAGCGCGCCTGAGCGGTGGGCGAGTCGAACAGGGCCACGCGCACCGAGCCCTCGCGCAGCGCGGATGCGGTGTCCGAGCCCGCGGCCGCGGCGATGTCCGACCCGCTCTCCGGAAGATCCCCCTCGACTCCCCCGACGCCGTGCGCTCCCAGCAGGCCCGCCATGCCCCCGACAGCGTCCGCTGCTTCCAGGGAGGGTTCGGGAGGATTCTCCGGGGCGCGGTTCGTGCGCGCTCCCGCGACGACCGACACCGCGCGCGCCACCCGCTGCCACGCGAGGTTGACCGACGGCGGCATGCGGTGGCTCGTGCCGAGGTGCAGGCGCTGCAGCGGATGGGCGGGGGTCCCCACGCGCTCCTCGAGGGTGCGCAGCAGGTCCGGCCGCGCACCGCGGAAGCCCTGCACGGTGGTGTCCGGGTTCGCGGTGAAGACGGCGTCACGTCCGCGGGTGAGCACCCCGATGAGCCGGTGGGCGGAGGGCGTGGCCTCGTGCAGGTCGTCC
Source organism: Kocuria varians (assembly GCF_006539885.1). GTDB lineage: Bacteria > Actinomycetota > Actinomycetes > Actinomycetales > Micrococcaceae > Kocuria > Kocuria varians. The sequence goes on from NZ_BJNW01000009.1 coordinate 62,173, forward strand.
ACGAGCACCGCGTCCAGACGCTCCTGCTCCGCCGCGAGGAAGTCGGGGTTCTCCTCGAGCACCCGCGCTGCGCGGTCCACGAGCTCCGAGGGGTCGAAGGCGTTGGGCATGCGCAGCGCGCGGATCTGCTGGTACTCCGCCCGGAAGGCCGCGGCGGTGCGCCACTCCGGGTGCCCGAGCGGCTCGGCCCACGCCGCGAGCTGCTCCGGGGCCACCCGGTACTCGTTCATGCGGTCGAAGAGTTCGCGCAGCTGGCCCCGGAAGCCGCGGGTGCCCAGGGCCTCGTGCAGCTCCGGGGGCCACACGACCGCGCTGCCGTAGCCGGCCTCGTGGCCGCGCATCATCTCCGCGAGGAAGGCGTCCTGTTCCGGTCCGGACAGCAGCACCGGTGCGGTGCTCACCCCCGGCAACAGGTCCTGGGTCTGGGCCCGGCGCAGGACGTCGAAGGCGTACGCCTGCCACGCGCGCACGAGCGGGGTGCTGATGGTCGCGGCGGCCCGGCGGCTCACGGCGTCCCGCACCGTGGCCGCGGTCTCACGCGAGGGTGTGAGGACCAGGATCCGCTGGGGATCGGTGCCCCGCGCGATCCGCTGCGCCACCCCCTCCACGGTCACCGTGCTGCGGCCGGTCCCGGGCGCCCCGAGGACGAGCACGGGACCGTGGCCCGGCGGGAGGTCCACGACCCTGCGCTGCGCCGCGTCCAGCGCCACGGGAGCCTGGGACCGGTCCGTGCCGCGGGGCGGGAGGACGCGCCACGACGGTTCTCGTTGCGTTTGCATGACCACATCAGACCACGGCGCTCCGACACGCATAACCGTGTCCGAGCCCGCCGCTACCGTGGGGCCATGGCTTCCGCGCAGCTCCCCGACGACCCCGACCAGCAGGCGCTCTTCGACGCCCCCGCTCCGCCGCGGGCCCCGGACGACGACGCCGCTCCCCCGGTTCCCGAGCAGCCCGCCCTGTTCGACGCCCCGGAGACCGGCGCGCAGCGCGGGACCCAGAACCCCGCAAAGACGGACGCGAGCGTCCAGGACACGGGCGTCCAGGGCAAGGGCACCCCTGAAGCGGACGTTCGCCACCCTGCCGAGCAGGACACACCCGCTCTCCACACCCACCCGACCGTGGACCCCGAGGCCTCCTGGACCGAGGGGCCCCGCGCGTGCTTCGACCTCGAGACCACCGGCCGCGACCCCCAGCAGGCGCGGATCGTCACGGCCTCCGTCGTGCTCGTCACGGCGGACGGGGACGTCCTGCGCGAGTGGGAGTGGCTGGCGGATCCCGGCATCGAGATCCCCGAGGAGGCCGCCGCGGTGCACGGGGTGAGCACGGAGCGCGCCCGCGCGGAGGGCCGCCCCGCCGCCGAGGTCACGGCCGAACTGGGAGAGGTCCTCGCCGGGTTCTGGCGCGAGGGCCTGCCGGTCCTCGCCTTCAACGCCGCCTACGACCTCACCGTGCTGACGCGCGAGTGCGAGCGCCACGGCCTGCCCGTTCCCGCACCCAAGCTCGTGCTGGACCCGTTCGTCCTCAACAAGCAGGTGCACCGCTACCGTCGCGGCAAGCGCACACTGGGCGCCCTGTGCGAGGAGTACGGCGTGGTCCTGGACGCCGCACACACCTCCGCAGCGGACGCCCTGGCCACGGAGCGTCTCGCCACCGCGCTGGGCGAGCGGTTCGTGGAGCTGCGCCAGCCCGCCGCGCGGCTGCACGAGCTGCAGATCGGGTGGGCCGCGGAGCAGGCGGCCTCCCTCCAGGAGTACTTCCGTCGCAAGGATCCCGGGGCCGTCGTGGACGGCACGTGGCCGGTGCACCCGCGTCCCTGAGCACGCCGCACGGGGACACGGCCCCGTGCGGCGTTCCGCTCGGCAAGGGACGAACGGCACACGCGAGAGCCCGGTCCGCACGGCCCGCACACACCGGCCACACCCCGGTCCGGACCCGGCCACCCCCGGGCACGACGACGGCGCGGCACCCCCGCGAAGGGGCGCCGCGCCGTCGTCGTCGGCTCAGGTCGCGGAACGGGAACCGCCCGCTCCCCCGGACCTCAGTCCTGCGGCCGCTCCGCAGCCGCCGCGGCCTGCGCCGCCGCAGGCAGGGCCGAGAGGATCCGGTCCATCGCGGAGTCGTCGTGCGCCGCGGAGAGGAACCAGGCCTCGAAGACCGAGGGCGGCAGGTAGACCCCGGCGTCCAGCATCGCGTGGAAGAACGGCGTGTAGCGGAAGCTCTCCTGCGCCTTCGCGTCCGCGTAGTCGTGCACACCGTGCGCGGAGGTGCCGAACGCGACCGAGAAGAGGTTGCCCGCCTCCTGGATCGAGTAGTCCACGCCGGCGGCGTCCAGCGCCTCGCGCAGACCGGCGCGCAGCTGCTCGGAACGGCGGTCGATGGTCCGGTAGGCGACGTCGTCCGCGAGCTTGAGCGTGGCGAGTCCGGCGGCCATCGCCACCGGGTTCCCGGACAGCGTGCCCGCCTGGTAGACGGGTCCGGTGGGAGCCAGGTGCTCCATGATCTCGCGGCGGCCGCCGAGCGCCGCGGTGGGCAGCCCGCCGCCGATCACCTTGCCGAAGGTGAACAGGTCAGGCGCCCAGCTCTCCCCGCGGGAGTTGCTGAGACCCCAGTACCCCGCCTCGTGCACGCGGAAGCCGGTGAGGACCTCGTCGAGGATCATCAGCGCGCCGTTGTCCTCGGTGATGCGGCGGATCTGCGCGTTGAACTCGGCCTCCGGGGTGACCACGCCCATGTTGCACGGCGCGGCCTCGGTGATCACCGCGGCGATCTCCCCGGGGTGCTCGGCGAACACGGCCTCGAGGGCGGCGACGTCGTTGTAGGGCACCACGAGCGTCTGCGCGGCCGTGGCGGCCGTGACACCGGCGGAGCCCGGCAGTGCGAGCGTCGCCACACCCGAACCCGCCTCGGAGAGCAGGGAGTCCACGTGGCCGTGGTAGCAGCCGGCGAACTTCACCACGAGGTCCCGGCCGGTGTACCCGCGGGCCAGGCGCAGCGCCGTCATCGTGGCCTCGGTGCCCGTGGAGACCATGCGGATCTCCTCGAGCGGTGCCACGCGGTCCACCACGAGCTCCGCGAGCTCGGTCTCACCGCGGGTCGTGGCGCCGAAGCCGAGCCCGCGCTCCACGGCCTCGTGCACGGCCTCGGTCACCACGGGGTGCGCGTGCCCGAGCAGCGCCGGACCCCACGAGCACACGAGGTCCACGTACTCGCGGCCGTCCACGTCCGTGAGGTAGGGCCCCTTGGCCGCGGCGATGAACGGCGGCGTGCCGCCCACCGAGTTGAACGCGCGCACCGGCGAGTTCACACCGCCGGGCATCACGCGCCGCGCGCGGTCGAACAGTTCCTGGGAAACACTCATGAGATCACATCATTCCTTTCGCCGGGACCGCGTCCCGGTGGCTCCGTGCAGCGGGTGTGGCCCGCGCGGCGCCCGTGTGGTTACCGGCCGTTCTCGTCGCGGAACCACCGCGCGAGCTCCGTGGCGTAGTAGGTCAGGATCGAGTTGGCACCGGCACGCTTGATGGACAGCACCGACTCGCGGATGGCGGCGTCGCGGTTGATCCAGCCGTTGGCGGCGGCGGCCTCGATCATCGCGTACTCGCCGGAGATCTGGTAGGCGGAGACCGGCACCGGGGAGGCATCCGCGACCTCGCGCAGGATGTCCAGGTAGCTCATGGCCGGCTTGACCATGACCATGTCCGCGCCCTCGTCCAGGTCCAGCTGCATCTCCAGCAGGGCCTCACGGCGGTTCGAGGGGTCCATCTGGTAGGCCTTGCGGTCACCCGTGAGCGTGGAGTCCACGGCCTCGCGGAACGGGCCGTAGAACGCGGAGGAGTACTTGGCGCTGTAGGCGAGGACCGAGATGTCCTCGTGACCGGCGGCGTCGAGCGCGGCGCGGATCACGCCCACCTGGCCGTCCATCATCCCGGAGGGCGCCACCATGTGCGCGCCGGCCTCCGCCTGCGCCACGCCCATGCGGCCGTAGATCTCCAGGGTGCGGTCGTTGTCCACGCGCCCCTGCTCGTCCAGCACGCCGCAGTGGCCGTGGTCGGTGAACTCGTCCAGGCACAGGTCGGACATCACCACGATGTCGTCCCCGACCTCCTCGCGCACCGCGCGGATGCCGCGGTTGAGGATGCCCTCGGGATCCAGGGCGGCGGAACCCACCGCGTCTCGGGTCTCCGGGACGCCAAAGAGCATGAAGCCGCCCAGCCCGAGCTCCACGGCCTCCGCGGCCGCGCGACGGAGGGAGTCCATGCTGTGCTGCACCACGCCCGGCATGGAGGCCAGGGGCTGGGGCTCGCTCAGGCCCTCCTTCACGAACACGGGCAGGATCAGTTCCGCCGGTGCCACGCGGGTCTCCGCGCTGAACCGGCGCATGGCCGGCGTGGTGCGCAGCCTGCGCGGGCGGGACACCAGGTCGTACGCAACGTGGTCGTCGTTCATCTTCTCGTTCTCCTGATCCGGCCGGAGCCGATCGTCGGTTGTGTCGTGCCCCTCCGCCGTGCGCTGGCGCGGCGGACGGGTGGTCAGTGCCGGGCGAGCGCGGTGGTCACGGCCGCCGCGAGCGCCTCGGAGGTGGGGTGCGTGGCGGTCACCGGGCTCGCGCCGCGCTGCCGCAGGGCGCGGGCGGTGGGCTCGCCGATGGCGATCCACGCGACGTCGGCCCGGGGCGCGGCATTCTCGAGCAGGGCGGCAGCGCGCGACGGCGCCGTGACCACCACCGCCGCCACCTCGCCACGGGCGCAGGCGGCCCGGGCGGTTTCGGGGTCCAGTTCCGGAACGTCCGGTCCGGGCACCGCCGTCTGCGCCGCGGGATCACGACGTCGCACGGGCCGCTGCGCGGGCACGGGCACCATCTCGTAGGCGGTCACGCGCCGCACGTCGTAGCCCTTGCGGCGCAGCCCGTCCTCGAGCGTCCCGGAGCCGAGGGCTGAGACGGGCACGAGGGCGCGCGGAGCGGCGGCGTCGGTGCCGGTGTCCTCCGAGGGCCAGGCCGCGAGCATTCCTTCCGCGCTCGACGCGCCGGAGGGGAGCAGGTCCACGTCCACGCCACGCTGCCGCAGCGCCCGGGCGGTCGCCCCGCCCACCGCCGCGACGCGCAGCAGTCCGCCGCGCCGCGCGGTGGCCAGCTCCGCGCCCCAGTCCGCGCCGTCGCTGACGGCGTCGAAGGCCCTCACGGTGGTCGCGGAGGTCACGCACAGCCAGGTGGGCCGCTCGGGTGCCGCCGCCTCACGCAGCAGCAGCCGCCGCAGCGCAGCAGGGTCCGCCGGCAGCTGCGCCTCCAGCATGGGAGAGGCGCACGGCTGCAGACCGCGCTCGCGCAGCAGCGCGGCGAGCTCTTCCGCCGCCGCGGGATCCCGGGTAATCAGCACGCGCGTGGGACTCACAGCCCCAACCCGGCCAGGCGGCCGGCGTCGTGGGCGAGCAGGTCCTCGGCCACGTCACGACCGAGGGCCACGGCATCGTCGAGGCCCGCGTCCGCCACCGAGACGCTGCGGCGCATGACCTCGGAGCCGTCCGGGTTCGCGACCACCACGTCCAGCTCCAGCGTGCCGTCCACCGCGCGGGCGTACGTGCCCACCGGCGCCGCGCACCCTGCCTCCAGTGTGGCCAGGACGGTGCGCTCGGCGGTGACCGCGAGCCGCGTGGGCAGGTCGTCCACCGCGGTGAGCCCGTGCGCGAGCGCGGAGTCCGGATCCAGATTCGCGCGGACCTCCAGCGCGAGCGCACCCTGACCGGGCGCGGGAAGCATCAGGTGCGGATCGAGGTACTGGGTGATCCGGCCCTCGAGCCCGAGCCGGAGCAGCCCGGACGCGGCCAGCACGACCGCGTCCAGGTCCCCCGGGTCCGCGGGCGCCACGCGGTTGAGGCGCGTGCCCACGTTGCCGCGGATGTCCACGATAGTGAGGTCCGGGCGCAGCGCGCGCAGCTGGGCCACGCGCCGCGGTGAGCCGGTGCCCACCCGGGCGCCGGCGGGCAGCTCGTCCAGCGTGAGGCCGTCCCGGGCGCACAGGGCGTCCCGGGGATCCTCGCGCGCGGGCAGCGCCGCGATCTCCAAGCCCTCGACGGACGCCGTGGGTAGGTCCTTGAGAGAGTGCACCGCGAGGTCCACGTCACCGTCGAGCACCCGGGCGCGCAGGGCCGTGGCGAAGACGCCCGTGCCGCCCAGCTGGGAGAGCGGCCCGGTGAGGACGTCCCCCTCGGTGCGCACCGTGACGAGCTCGTACGGAGCACCGCCCGCGCGGCTCACGGCCTCCGCGGCCCAGCGGGACTGGGTCATCGCCAGCTGGGAGCCACGGGTGCCCACGGTGAAGGGGTCGGGACTCACCGGTAGACCACCCCGTTGTCCTGGTCCAGACCCACGGGGATCGGCTCGCCCACGGGGCGCTGGGCAATGGTGGGCTTGGGCTCGGCCTGTCCGCGCAGCACCTTGACGCAGCAGTCCGGCGCGCACGCGTCGAACCACGTGCCCTGCGAGCACACGGAAACCCGCGGCGGGGCGCTGGGCGTGCCCAGCCGCTGCTCCACGAGGTCCACGAGCGCGCTCACGAAGTCCGGGTCGGTGCCCGCGGTGGGGATCCGCTCGAACTCCAGGTGCGCCTGTGCCGCGGCGTCACGGGCCTCGGTGTCGAGGTCCCACAGCACCTCCATGTGGTCGGAGACGAAGCCCAGCGGGACCACGGCCACGCCGGTCACGCCCTGCTCGGGCAGGGTCTCGATCACGTCGCAGATGTCCGGTTCGAGCCATGGCACGCTCGGGGGCCCGGAGCGGGACTGGTAGACGAGCTCCCACTCGACGTCCCGCATCGGCTCCCCGACCTGCTCCACGATCCAGCGCGCGGCCGCGAGGTGCTGGGCCACGTAGGCGGAGTCGCCCTCGAAGTCCATGCGCTCCGGTCCGGCCGCGTTCGCGTCCGTCATGGGCACGGAGTGCGTGGTGAACAGCACCCGCAGCGCGCCCCCGTCCGTGCGCTCGCGCAGGGCCTCCAGGGACTCGCGGAGCTTGCGGGCGTAGGGGCGCAGGAAGCCCTCGGAGTCGTAGTACTGCCGGATCTTCTCCACGTGCATGACGTCCTGGAGACCGGTCTCCTCGAGACCCACGCCGTAGTCCTCGCGGTACTGCCGGCAGCTCGAGTACCCGGAGTAGGCGCTCGTGGCCATCACCAGCAGATCCGTGTAGCCGCGCTCGTGGCACTCGCGCAGCACGTCCGCCACGTACGGGTCCCAGTTGCGGTTGGCGAGCAGCACGGGCAGCTCGATGCCGCGCCGGGACAGCTCAGCCTCCAGGGCGTCCCGCAGGGCGCGGTTCTGCGCGTTGATGGGGCTGACGCCGCCGTTGGCACGGTAGTGAGTGGCCACCTCCTCGAGCCGCTCGTCCGGGATCCCGCGCCCCGCCGTGACGTTGCGCAGGAACGGGATCACGTCCTCCTGGCCCTCGGGGCCGCCGAAGGACGAGAGGATCAGCGCATGGAAGTCCCGCGGCTGCTCCGCGCGCGCCGCGCTCAGCGCGTTGGTCTCGTCGTGGACGGCCTCGGTGGTCACGGTCTCTTCTCTCTGCTCGTTCGTCGTCTCGGTCATCTCAGGCCAGGACCTCCCCGATCTCTTCCGTGCCGATCCTCCGGCCCGTGTAGAACGGTGTCTCCTCGCGCACGTGCAGCCGGGCCTCGGTGTTGCGGAAGTGGCGCATGATATCCACGAGGTCCACGAGCTCGGGGGCCTCGAGGGCCAGCAGCCACTCGTAGTCGTTGAGCCCGAAGGAGGCGATGGTGTTGGCGAGCACCTGCGGGTACTCGCGGGCCTTCATGCCGTGGTTCTTGAGCATCTCCCCGCGGCGCTGCGGGTTCATGTAGTACCAGTCGTAGGAGCGCACGAACGGGTAGACACACACCCAGTCCTTGGGCGCCGCGCCGCGCGCGAACGCCGGCGAGTGGTTGGAGGTGAACTCCGCCTCGCGGTGCACGCCCATGGCGTTCCAGGACTGGCGGGTCCCGGCCACGAGGGGCTCGCGGCGCAGCTCGCGCACCGCGGCCTGCAGCGCGCCCGGCTCCTTGCCGATGAGCCAGAGCATCAGGTCCGCGCTCTCGCGCATCCCGGATACGTCGTACACGCCGCGCACGGTCACGTCCCGCTCGGCCAGGCGCGCCACGAGGGCGTCGAAACTCTCCCTGTTCGCGGTGGTGTCGGCGTCCTGCGGGCGCTGACCGGTGCGCTCGAGCACGGTGTACTGCGCCCAGTAGAGCGTGTCCCCGCCGCCCTGGGACGCCCCGGCCTGCTCGTGGTTCTTGGTTGCGTGCTCACTCATCGTCACAGTTCCTCTCGTCGTGTTCTCTTCCCACCCGGGTGCCGCGGCGGTGCCCCGGTACGGGTTCCCCACCCGCGGACGACGCCGCCCGGCCACCGCGCGAGACTACTGCGGGGTCGTGCGCGCGGCGCCCTGCGGTGCGGCGTCGTACCCGTGGTGCCTCAGCAGCTCGCGAACCTGCCGGCGCGTATCCGCGACGACGGCGGCCAGCCCCGTCCCGGACAGCCACGCGCCCACGGCGACGGCGTCCGGGATCTCCTTCAGCGCCCGGCGGAACCCGGTCACCCGGGCCCTGTGCCCGACGTCCGTGCGCGGCAGGGCGGCGTGCCAGCGCACGACGTCCGCGCCCACGAGCTGCTCCGGCTCGATGCCCACCCCCAGCAGCGTGCTCGCGTCCGCGAGCGCCAGGGCGATCAGGTGCTTGTCCTCCAGGGCGACCTCCGGCGAGGAGCCGGTGCCGCGTGCGGTGGCCCGGCCGTAGGACAGCCGCAGCACGTGGCGGTGCTCGCCGGCCTCACGGGCCACCCACTTCCACTTGGCGCTCGCGTGGGTCAGGGCCTTCGCGCGCACGTCGCGGACGTCGTCGCTCACGAGCAGCCCGGTGCCCCGCGGGGCGGGGTCCAGCGCGGGGCAGTCCACCACGAGGGTGGCCAGGGCCACGCGCGGGCCCGAGCGCGGCGTGTAGTTCTGGGCGTCCTGCATGTGGCTGCCCATCAGGCGCACGGCGGTGGGCCCGTCCGACGCCATCACGAGCAGCTCGCCGCGTGCCACGGCGGTCTTGTCCCCGTCCGTGGGCTGGCGCTGGATCACCATCCACCCCGGGCGGCGCGGGTCGCGGTCCAGGGCGATCACGTCGTAGCGGCTCACGAGCTTCACACCCAGCCGCTCGGCGTCGTGCACGAGACGCTCGCTGAGCAGGTTCATGCCGCCGTCGAGCCCGGCGACGTTCGAGCCCGCGGGGGTGGCCTGGCGCAGCGCACCGGCGGCCGCCCCCAGGCTGCCGTACTCGCGCAGCTTGCTGCGCAGACCCGGCGCCACGGCGTCGACGTCGAGGCGGTCCGGGTGCGTGGAGTAGACGCCGGAGACGAACGGGGAGACGAGCCGGTCCACGACCCGCTGCCCCATGCGGGCGCGCACGAGCCCGCCCACGGTGCGCTCCCCCGCACCCACGGCGGCGGGCAGCACGCGGTCCATCCGGGCCCGGGCCAGACCGGCGCGGCCGAGGGGCACGCGCAGCTCCGGGTCCGAGGGGTCCGCGGGGATCCCCAGCACGCCGGAGCGCGGCGCAGGGATCGCGCCCTCGGGCAGGTACAGCCAGGAGCCCGCGGGATCCGGGGTGACCACACGGTCTGAGAGCCCGAGCTCGTCCAGCAGCTCCGGCACCGCGGTGGAGCGCGTGGCGAAGGACTCCGCGCCGGAGTCCAGCACGAGTCCCGCGACCTGGTGCGCGCCCACGGCACCGCCGAAGTGGTCCGAGGCCTCCACCAGGGTCACCCGCAGACCGGCCGCGGCGAGGTCGCGGGCGGCCGTGAGCCCCGCGACGCCGCCGCCCACCACGAGTGCGGTCCGGGGGCGCCTGGGGGTGCGCCGCTTCTCACCGGAGGTAGTTGTCACCGGGTCTCCTTGTGGATGAAGGTCACGAGTTCGCTCAGCACGTCCGGGACCGTTCCCGGGGGGACGCCGTGGCCCAGGTTGACCACGTGCCCCGGGGCCGCGCGGCCCCGGCGCAGGACGTCACGGGTGTGCTCGTGCAGCACGTCTCGCGGGGCGTCCAGCAGGGCGGGGTCGATGTTGCCCTGCACCACGGTACGCCCACCGAGCCGGCGCGCGGCCACGTCCAGCGGGATGCGGTAGTCCACGCCCACGGCGTCCGCACCGGCGTCCCGCATGGCGCCCAGCAGCTCACCCGTGCCGGTGCCGAAGTGGATGCGGGGCACGCCCAGGTCCGCCACGGCGGCGAGCGCGTCCGCGGAGTGGCGCTGCACGTGCTGCTCGTAGTCCGCCAGGGAGAGGGAACCGGCCCAGGAGTCGAAGAGCTGCACGGCGCTCGCGCCGGCCTCCACCTGGGCGCGCAGGAACGCGCCGGAGGTCCGGGCGGCCCACTGGGCCAGCGCATCCCACGCGGCGGGGTCCGCGTGCATCATCGTGCGCGGGCGCAGGTGGTCGCGGGACGGGCCGCCCTCCACGGCGTAGGCCGCAATGGTGAAGGGCGCACCCGCGAAGCCGATCAGGGGGGTGCCACCGAGCTCGGCCACCGTGCGGGCCACGGCCTCACGGATCGGGTCCAGCGCGGCGTCCGGCAGTTCCGGCAGGGCGGCGACGTCAGCGGCCGTGCGCACGGGGTGCTCCAGCACCGGGCCCCGGCCCGCCACGATGTCCACGGCCACGGAAGCCAGCTTCATGGGCACCACGATGTCCGAGAAGAAGATGGCGGCGTCCACGCCGTGGCGTCGCACGGGCTGCAGCGTGATCTCCGCCGCGAGCACCGGGGTCAGGCACGCCTCCAGCATCCCCGTGCCCGCGCGCGCCTCGCGGTACTCGGGCAGCGAGCGCCCGGCCTGGCGCATGAACCACACGGGGGCGTGCTCGGCGGGCAGTCCGCCCAGGGTGCGGATCAGAGCGGAGTCCCGGACCGCGCCGTGCAGCGGGTGCCCCTGGGGCACCGCGGAGAGGCGTCGTGCCCAGTCGGCCCCGGCGTCCCCCGATTCGGCCGGGCCGGGTGCGGCGGGGGTCTCGTCGGTGAGGGGTTCGCGGGACTCGGCGGCGCGCTCGTTCTGGGAAGCCATAGTGACTCTCATTGTGCCAAAGGAGGGCGGGAATTTTTGGCGACAACCTGTCCGTTCCGGTCTCGCCCCTCCGCTGCGGGCCCGCTGGCTGTGCTGGGCGCGGCGGACCGACTTCGTCTAGGATGGCTGGATTGTGGTTCTCTTCTGTCTTGTCGCATCGCACCGATCCGTTGACCTCAACACGGTAGCCCGGTTGAGCACCGGCGCCCTCGGTGTGGCCGAGGACGCCGTCGCCGGCGGTGCCCTCACGGGAGCCATCACGCTGTCCACCTGCAACCGCCTCGAGTTCTACGGGGAGGTCCCGGGCGAGGACGTCCGGGACGTGCACCGCGCGCAGCAGGCCGTCCTGGACCGGATCGCCCAGCAGTCCGGGCTGGACGAGCGCTTCGTGCTCGAGACCATGGATGCCTACGAGGGCGAGGGCGTCCCCCGCCACCTCTTCACCGTGGTCTCCGGGCTGGAGTCCGCCGTGGTGGGCGAGCGCGAGATCACCGGCCAGGTGCGCCGCGCCCTGAACCAGGCCCGCCAGTCCGGCACCGCCTCCTCGCACCTCGTGCAGCTCTTCGAGGCCGCCGCGCGCACCGCCCGCGAGGTGGGCACGCGCACGACGCTGGGTGAGCGCGGGCGCTCCATCGTCTCGGTGGCCCTGGACCTCGCGGACGACATCACCCCGGGCCGCTGGCCCGAGCGTCACGCCCTCGTCTTCGGCACCGGCGCGTACGCGGGTGCCACCATGGCAGCCCTGCGTGACCGCGGCTGCGCGGACATCGAGGTCTACTCCGGCTCCGGCCGGGCCCAGCAGTTCACAGACCAGCGCGGCGGTTCCCCCGTCGCGGAGGCGGGGCTGCCCGCGGCCCTGCGCCGCGCCGACGTCGTCATCGGCTGCTCCGGGGGCTCCGCGCCCATGCCCGCGGCCGCGTTCCCCGTGGGGCCGCGCACCGTGGTGGACCTCGCCCTCGCCCGTGACTTCGACCCCGCCGTCGCGGACCTGCCGGACGTGGAGCTGATCACGCTCGAGTCCGTGCGCGTGGCCGCGCCGGAGGAGACGCTGGAGTCCGTGAGCGCCGCGCGCGAGATCGTGGACCAGGCCGCCCGGCGCTTCGAGACGGAGCGCAGCGCGCGCGGCATGGACGAGGCGATCGTCGCGCTGCGCAAGCACACCATGGCCGTGCTCGACGCCGAGCTCGAGAAGGTCCGCACCCACCACGGCTGCACCGGGGCGGAGGAGCAGATCGAGATGGCCATGCGGCGCATGGTCCGTTCGTTGCTGCACACCCCCACCGTGCGGGCCCGGCAGCTCGCCGCGGAGGGCCGCGCGGACGAGTACATCACCGGATTGCAAGCGCTGTACGGCCTGGAGGTCGGCTCCCCGCAGACCGCCACGGACGCACAGGAACCCCCCGCTGAACGATCCCCCTCAGATACCCCGCGGCCGCGCGCCGCCGGATGATTCCAGCACGGGCGTCCCGCCCGTCCCAGAGGAGGACCCCTTGAACGCGACCGATCCCGGCGAGGCGCACGAGCGCCCCGAGCACCCCCGCACGCGCCGCATGAGCCGCATGAGCCGCGACCAGCGGCGCGAGCAGCTGCTGAGCACCGCGCTGCGGGTGTTCTCCGAGGGCGGCTACCACGCCACGTCCATGGACGAGATCGCGACCGCCGCGGGCGTCTCCAAGCCCGTGCTCTACCAGCACTTCCCCGGCAAGCGGGAACTGTTCCTCGCCCTCGTGGAGTTCACGCTGCAGGAGCTCTCCGAACGGCTCGAGGAGTCGCTGTCCACCGCGGACACGAACGAGCAGCGGGTGCGCAACGTGATCGACACGCACTTCGGCTTCGTGTGCACGCGCCCCGAGGCGCACCGGCTCGTGTTCTCCGCGGACCTGATGTCCTTCCCGGAGGTCGCGGACCAGCTGGACGAGTTCTACGAACGGGTCGCGGACGCCGTCGCCGCCCTGCTCGGCCCGCACACGGGCGTGCCGCCCCTGCAGGCCACCCTGCTCTCCCGCGGGCTCGTCCACATGGTGCAGTCCTCCGCCGTGTACTGGATGGACCACCCGGACGCCGGCTCCCGGGAAGAAGTGCAGCGGCGCGTGTTCCGTTTAGCCTGGGGCGGAATCAAGACCCTCGAGGGGGACCACGCGGGGGCTGCTCCTAGACTGGGCGGCAACGACCACGCCTGACGCGCACCTCCCCGCCCCGCGCGGGTCCGCGCGTCCGGTGCACACCCGGAACCACCGTCGGGGACCGGCCGCGGCGCAGCAGTCCCAATGCTTCGCGCCCACGGCGTCCCGGCACCGTCGCAGGAGGACACCCATGGAAATCAAGATCGGGATTCAGAACGTGGCCCGCGAGCTCGTGATCAACTCCGAGCTCGGCGCGGACGAGGTGCAGGCCAAGGTCACCGAGGCCCTCAACGCCGGCACCCCGCTCGTGCTGCAGGACGCCAAGGGCAGCACCACGGTGGTACCCGCCGCGAGCATCGGCTACGTGGAGACCGCCCAGGAGACCAGGCGCAAGGTGGGCTTCACGCCGCTGCCCCTCGCCTGATCCGCGGTGGGACCACTGCCTTCGCGCGGTGGCGAAACCCATGAGCCACGCCCCCGGTCCACGGACCGGGGGCGTCGTGCGTCCCAGCGGGTACACTGGGACGGTCTACCAGGATGACCGGTCGTCCCATGAGACCGTCACGTTCACACTTCACCCGTTCCGAGGATCCCGCCCGGAGGGCCCAGGCCCTTCGCTGAGCACCCGGACGGGGTGCGTTTCGCGATCGGCTTCCTCTCCCCGCGCGGCGGCCCCCGGTCCGCGCCGCCCGTCCGCACCGGACGGCCCCGGCCAGCGGCACCGTGGCTCGCGCCCCGCGCCTACCCGTGAAGGATCTTCGTGACCGACATCACCGCAACATCCCAGGACGAGGCCCCCGAGGTCGACGAGAGCGGCGAACAGGCCGTCGAGACCGCCGAGCCGGTGGCCGAAGCCTCGTTCGCGGACTACGGCGTCCGCCAGGACATCGTGGACGCGCTGGCCGCCCACGGCATCACCTCCCCGTTCCCCATCCAGGCCATGACGCTGCCCATCGCCCTGTCCGGGCAGGACATCATCGGCCAGGCCAAGACCGGCACCGGCAAGACGCTGGGCTTCGGCATCCCGGCGCTGCAGCGCGCCGTGGGCCGCGACGACCCCGGGTGGGAGCAGCTGAAGAAGCCGGGCGCCCCGCAGGCCCTGATCGTGGTGCCCACGCGTGAGCTCGCCGTGCAGGTGGGCAGCGACCTCGCCATCGCGGCGAAGACCCGCAACGCCCGCGTGGCCACCATCTACGGCGGCCGCCCCTACGAGACGCAGATCGCCGAGCTGGAGAAGGGCGTGGAGGTCGTGGTGGGCACCCCCGGGCGCCTGATCGACCTCAACCGCCAGCACTACCTGGACCTGAGCAACGTGCGGATCGTGGTGCTGGACGAGGCGGACGAGATGCTGGACCTGGGCTTCCTCCCGGACGTGGAGAAGCTGCTGGCCGCCGTTCCCGAGGTGCGCCAGACCATGCTGTTCTCCGCCACCATGCCCGGCCCCGTGGTCGCCATGGCCCGGCGCTACATGACCCACCCCATGCACATCCGTGCGGCCGCCCCGGACGAGGGCAGCACCAAGAAGGACATCCGCCAGGTCATCTACCGTGCGCACCACCTCGACAAGGACGAGGTCGTGGCGCGGATCCTGCAGGCCGAGGGTCGCGGGCGCAGCATCATCTTCACGCGCACCAAGCGCGCCGCCGCGAAGCTCGCGGACGAGCTGATCCACCGCGGGTTCGCCGCCGCTCCCCTGCACGGCGACCTCGGCCAGGGCGCGCGCGAGCAGGCCCTGCGTGCGTTCCGCAACTCCAAGGTGGACGTCCTGGTCGCCACGGACGTCGCCGCGCGCGGCATCGACGTCGAGGACGTCACCCACGTGATCAACTTCCAGTGCCCCGAGGACGAGAAGACCTACCTGCACCGCACCGGGCGCACGGGCCGCGCGGGCAACAAGGGCACCGCCATCACGTTCGTGGACTGGGACGACGTTCCCCGCTGGCGCCTGATCGACAAGGCCCTGGACCTCGGCATCCCCGAGCCCGTGGAGACCTACTCGTCCTCAGAGCACCTCTACACGGACCTGGACATCCCCCGCACGGCCAAGGGCAAGCTGCCCAAGGCGCAGCGCACGCTTGAGGGTCTCGCGGGCGAGGAGCTCGAGGACCTCGGCGACGCCCGCCCCGCGCGCGGGGACAAGCGCTCCTCCGGCGGTTCGCGCGGCGGCTCGGACTCACGACGCGGCTCCGGTGGGTCCCGCTCGGGCCGCGACCGCTCCGGCCGCTCCGAGGGACGTTCCGAGGACCGCGGCGGGTCCCGTTCCGCGGGCGAGAACGCCTCGGACGGCGCCCGCTCGGAGCGCACGGACCAGCAGGCCCCCCGCGAGAAGTCGGTCGAGACCTCGGGAACGGGCGCGAAGCGGCGTCGTCGTCGGCGCCGCCCCTCCGGCGCGTCGAAGGCCGCGCAGGGCGGACAGCAGCAGCACTCCCCCGCCCAGGACTGAGGCGGATGACGGCGCGGGCGCCCTTCGCGTTCGACCCGGAGGGCGCCAGCGCCATCGTGGCGGGTGAGAACCTCACCGTCCTGGAGACGCTGCCGGACGAGAGCTTCACCCTGATCTACCTGGATCCCCCGTTCAACACGGGCAGGGACCAGGTACGACGCACCACCCGCGCGGTCCACGCCGCGAACGGCGAGGGGGACCGCGTGGGCTTCGCCGGACGCTCGTACGAGACCGTGCTGGGGACCCTGCGCTCCTACGGGGACTCCTTCGCGGACTACCTGGGGTTCCTGGAACCGCGGCTGCTGCACGCCCACCGCCTGCTCGCCCAGGACGGCACCCTCTACGTGCACCTGGACTACCGCGAGGTGCACTACGTCAAGATCCTGCTGGATGCCATCTTCGGCCGGGCATGCTTCCTCAACGAGATCGTGTGGGCCTACGACTTCGGGGCACGCTCGCTCAAGCGGTGGCCCGCCAAGCACGACACGATCCTCGTCTACGTCAAGGACCCCTCGGCCTACCACTTCGACTCCACCGCGGTGGACCGCGAGCCGTACATGGCACCCGGGCTCGTGGGCCCGGCCAAGGCCGCCCGCGGCAAGCTGCCCACGGACGTGTGGTGGCACACGATCGTCTCGCCCACGGGCAAGGAGAAGACCGGCTACCCCACCCAGAAGCCCGCCGGAGTGCTGCGGCGGATCGTCACGGCGTCCTCGCGGCCCGGGGACTGGGTGCTCGACTTCTTCGCCGGCTCCGGGACCACCGGGGCGGTCAGTGCGGAGCTGGGCCGCCGCTTCGTGTGCGTGGACCGCAACCCGGAGGCCGTGGACGTGATGCACCGGCGGCTGCCGGACACGCCGGTCTACAGGGCGCCGTGAACCGGCGCTGACCGGGGACGACGTCGCCCTGCCGCCCGCTTGCACCGCGGCTCGGTTCGCGACTGCCAGACAGTCCCGCCGCGGCGTCGTCGTCCTGAGCGGTCGTAGCCCGCGTCGCCGCGGGCGCGTCTGCTGCCCAGGCCTGCTGACCGGGGACTACGGCCAGCGCACCTCCACGCCGGAAGTGGCCTGCTCGCAGATCCGGGTCAGCGAGCGCACGGACGTGGAGTTCTCCCCGAGCCGGTTGGGCTTGCCGGCGCCGTGGTAGTCGCTGGAGCCGGTGACCAGCAGGTCGTGCTCCGCGGCGAGGCGCATCAGGATCGCGCGGGACTCGTCCGGGTTGTCCCGGTGGGCGACCTCCAGACCGGCCAGGCCGGCGTCGATCATCTCCTCGAAGTCCGCGGGGCTCGCCACGCGCCCGCGCAGTGGTGCCATGGGGTGCGCGCACACCGGCACGCCGCCGGCCGCGCGCACGAGCTTGATGGCCTCGACCGGGTCCAGGGCCTGGTGCCGCACGTAGTACCGCGAGCGCCCGGAGAGCAGACCGGCGAACGCGGCGGAGCGGTCCGGCACCGCGTCCAGGGCCACCAGGGCGTCCGCGATGTGTGGACGTCCCACCGTGGCGCCGGGGCCCACCTGGTCCTGCACGTCCTGCCACGTGATCGGGTAGTCCTCGGAGAGCAGCTCCACCATGCGCCGCGCACGCGTCAGGCGGTGGCGGCGGCCCTCCTCGATCCGGTCCACGAGCGGCTGGTAGCGGGGGTCGTGGAGGTAGCTGAGCATGTGCACGGAGATGCCGTCCCGCGTGGTGCAGGTGATCTCCATGCCGGGCACGAACGCGACCCCGAGCGCCACGGCCGTGTCCCCGGCCTCGCGCCAGCCGGCGGTGGTGTCGTGGTCCGTGAGCGCGAAGACGTCCACCCCGGCCTCGTGGGCGGAGCGGGCGACGTCCCCCGGGGTCTGGGTGCCGTCCGAGGCGATGGAGTGGGTGTGCAGATCGATCTTCACCCGGGCCACGATACCCGCGGGCTCCCACACGCCGGGCGGTTGACCCCCGTGGCACCATGGACGGGACAGACACCGCCACGGGCGCGAGGATCCGCGCCACGAAGGAGATGAGCGCCCCCATGACCCAGGGCCCAGAACACAGCACCGGCTCCGGCCACGCGAGCGAGGACGCCGCGCAGCCCATGGAGGAGCGCGTGGACAACCGGTCGCAGCGCCCCGACAACGAGCAGTTCCGCGAGTTCATGGCCTCCGGCTGGGCGGCCCCGGAGCACACGAGCACACCGCGCTCCGAGGTCGCCGAGTTCGCCGCCGCGCGCCGTGCCCGGCTCTCGCGCCTGTTCCCGGGCGAGCGTCTCGTGATCCCGGCCGGTGCCCCCAAGGTGCGTGCGAACGACACCGACTACCGCTTCCGGCCGCACTCCGCGTTCGCCCACCTCACGGGCATGGGCGTGGACCACGAGCCCGAGGCCGTGCTGGTCATGGAGCCCACGGACGAGGGTTCCGGCGACGACCGCTCGGGCCACGTGGCCACCCTGTACTTCCACCCGATGGCCGGCCGGGACTCCTCCGAGTTCTACGCGGACGCCAAGAACGGCGAGTTCTGGGTGGGCCCGCGCCCCACGCTCGAACAGCTGCGCGACGAGTTCGCACTGCCCACGGAAGACCTCTCCGGGCTGGAGACGGCCGTGACCAAGGACGCCGGCAACGCCGCCCTGGGCGGGCTGAGCATCCGCCTGGTGCGTGACGTAGACCTGAACATGGACGCGCTCGTGGACACCTCCCGCATCAACACCGGAGTGGATCTGGAGCAGGCGGACGCCAAGGACGCCACCCTGGCGGAGGCCCTGAGCGAGCTGCGGCTCGTCAAGGACCGCTACGAGGTGGGCGAGCTGCGCAAGGCCGTGGCCGCGACCATCCGCGGCTTCGAGGACATTGTCTCCGTGCTCCCGCGCGCCATCGGCGGGGAACGCGGGGAGCGCGTCGTCGAGGGCGCATTCTTCTCCCGGGCACGTCTCGAGGGCAACGACCTCGGCTACGACACGATCGCCGCCGCGGGCAACAACGCGACCGTCCTGCACTGGATCCGCAACAACGGCTCCGTCACCCCGGGCGAGCTGATCCTCGTGGACGCCGGCGTGGAGGCCGAGTCCCTCTACACCGCGGACATCACGCGCACCCTGCCCGTGGACGGGCGCTACACGGACGTGCAGCGCCGGATCTACCAGGCCGTGCTCGACGCCGCGGACGCCGCCTTCGAGGTCGCCGTGCCCGGCAACCGCTTCCGGGACGTCCACGCCGCCGCCATGGAGGTGCTGGCCGCCCGCCTGGCCGAGTGGGGCCTGCTGCCCGTGACCCCGGAGGTCTCCCTCTCCGAGGCCGGTCAGCACCACCGCCGCTGGATGCCCCACGGCACGAGCCACCACCTGGGCCTGGACGTCCACGACTGCGCGCAGGCCAAGCGCGAGCTCTACCTGGACGCCGTGATCGAGCCCGGCATGGTCTTCACGATCGAGCCGGGGCTCTACTTCAAGAACGAGGACCTCGCGATCCCGGAGGAGTACCGCGGGATCGGCGTGCGCATCGAGGACGACGTGCTCATCACCGAGCAGGGCAACGAGAACCTCTCCGCCGCGCTCCCCCGCCGCCCGGAGGACGTCGAGTCCTGGATCCAGGGCATCTGGAACCGCGACGAGAACGTGGGCCCCTCGGCGGGTCCCGCCGCCTGAGCAGCGGGCACCGGACGTCTCGGAGACGGCGAACGCCGCGCTCCCACCACATCGGTGGGGCGCGGCGTTCGTCGTGTGCCGTGCCTGGCCGGCTCAGGAGTCCCGGCGGTCCTCCGGGAGGCGGGCCGTCTCCTGGTCGCGCTCGGACGTGCTGTCCACGACCGGGCCGTCGGTGGCGCGACCGGGCGCCGCGGCGTCGTCGGCGGGACGGTTCCAGGGCGCGCCCTGGCCCTGCTGGGGCGCGGCGGGAGCCTCCGGCTCGAGCCGGATGCCGTACTGCGGGCGGCCGTCCGGCAGGTCCGGGAACTTGGCGGAGCGGTTGGCACTGTCCTGCGCGGGCCGCTGCTCTGCACCGGCCGGAGAAGAACCCTGCGGCTGCCCGGAGCCGCCCTGAGCCGGCGCCTGGGCGCGCGGGTCCTGCTGCTGGGGGCGGTACTGCTGCGGGGGCATTCCCTGCCCGCCGTACGGGGGCTGCTGTCCCCGGCCCTGCTCGCCGGGGTGCCCACCGTTCTGGCCGCCGTTCCACCCGCCCTGGGAGGGGCCGACCGGGTCACGGTACCCACCGGACGGCTGGCCCGGACCACCGGGGCCCGAGCCCTGGCCGCGCTGCATGGCACCGAGCACCTGCCGGGCCTGCCCGGCGACCTCCGGGGCCGCGAGGACCTCGTAGCTTCCGGCCACGATCCGGCTGGTGGACGTGAAGTCGCGCTTGCCGCGCGAGAAGGCGTAGGTGATGGTGGCCATCAGCATCCAGAACGCCCCGCCCAGCACCATGGTCAGCCCCAGCGAGACGCCGATGTCCGCGCCCCCCAGCAGGGACATCAGCAGCCCGAAGAACGCACCGAAGACGATGCCGTTGAGCGCGCCCTGCAGGGCGACACGCGGGTAGGAGAGACGGCCGGTGACCTGCTCCACAGACTTCAGGTCGCTGCCGATGATCGAGACCATGGCCACGGGGAAGTTCTCGTCCGCCATGTGGTCCACGGCCTCCTGGGCCTGCGCGTAGGTGCGGTACCGGCCGACCACCTCTCCGCGGGGCATCTCCGGGGCGATGGACAGTTGTGCGGGACCTCTGCTCGAGTTGCTCATGTCCGTCATTGTCCCGTATCCGCCCCGGAGCCGGCACGGAGAACCCCGGTTCATCGCAGCGGGTGAACACGACGCCGGCGGCCGAGTATGTGCCCGTCGCCGGGATCACTAGGCTGGGCGGGTGAGCACAAACCTTTCCAAGATCTTCGTCGCCAGGCTCATCGGCCTGGACGTCTTCGACCCCATGGGCGACCGCCTGGGGCGGCTGCGCGACGTCGTCGTGCTGCTGCGCGAGGGCGAACCGAGCCTGAAGACCCGCCCGCTCGTGGTGGGTCTCGTGGTGGAGGTCCTCGGCAAGAAACGCGTGTTCGTGCCCATGACCCGCGTGACGAGCATCGACGCGGACCAGATCATCTCCACCGGGCTCGTGAACCTGCGCCGCTTCGAGCAGCGCGGTGCGGAGACCCTGGTGGTGGGCGAGCTCTTCGACCGCACGGTCGTGCTCCTGGACGGTTCCGGGACCGCGACCATCGAGGACGTCGCCATAGAGAAGTCCAACAACCGCGGGGACTGGCTGGTCTCGCAGCTGTTCGTGCGCCGCTCCGAGGCCACCGGCAGCCTGCTGCGCCGGCGCAACCAGACCCTCGTGGTGGACTGGCAGGACGCCGCCGACCCCTCCAACGCAGGCCCCCAGCCGGCCACCCAGTGGATCGCGCAGCACGAGGAGGACCAGGCCGCGGACATCGCGGACGAGCTGCGGGACATGCCGGACAAGCGCAAGCTGGAGATCGCCGCCGAGCTGCAGGACGAGCGCCTCGCGGACGTCCTCGAGGAGCTGCCCGAGGAGGACCAGGTCTTCATCCTGACCCACCTGGACAACGACCGCGCGGTGGACCTGCTGGGGGAGATGGACCCGGACGACGCCACGGACCTGCTCAACGAGCTCCCGGAGGCCGAGGCCGAGCGCCTGCTGACCATGATGGAGCCGGAGGACGCCGAGGACGTCCGGCGTCTGCGCGAGTACGAGGAGGGCACCGCGGGGTCGCTGATGACCCCCGTGCCGATCGTGCTCTCGCCCGAGGCCACGGTCGCGGAGGCCCTGGCGCACATCCGGCAGGAGGAGATCATCCCCGCCGCCGCCTCCGCCGTGCTCGTGTGCCGCCCGCCCCTGGAGACCCCCACGGGCAAGTACCTGGGCTTCGTGCACACCCAGCGGCTGCTGCGCTACCCGCCGCCCGAGGCCATCGGCAACCTGATCGACCGCTCCATCGAGCCGGTCTCCGACCAGTCCTCCCTGGCCGACGTGGCCCGCGAGCTGGCCACGTACGACCTCACGATCCTGCCGGTCGTCAACGACCAGCAGCGTCTCGTGGGCGCCGTCACCATCGACGACGTCCTGGACGCCCTGCTGCCGGACGACTGGCGCACGTACGACGACGGCACCCCGGTCCGAAAGGTGGGCAAGAGGTATGAGTAACCCGAGGCGCAACGTCTCCACCCAGTACTCCCCGGGACCCCTGGACCAGCCGCGGGAGAAGCGGCCGGGCTTCCTCACCCGCTTCCGCCCGAACCCGGACGCGTTCGGCCAGTCCACGGAGGCGATCGCCCGCTGGATGGGCACACCCCAGTTCCTGCTGTGGATGACCGTGTTCGTGGCCATCTGGCTCTCGTGGAACACCCTGGCGCCGGAGGACGTGCAGTTCGACCCCCGGTCCCTGAACTTCACCCTGCTCACGCTGATGCTCTCGCTGCAGGCCTCCTACGCCGCTCCCCTGCTTCTGCTCGCGCAGAACCGGCAGGACGACCGCGACCGCGTGGTCGCGGAGGAGGACCGCAAGCGCGGCCAGCAGAACCTCGCGGACACCGAGTACCTGACCCGTGAGATCGCCTCCCTGCGCATCGCGCTGCGCGAGGTGGCCACCCGCGACTACGTGCGCTCGGAGCTGCGCGGGCTGCTCGAGGAGATCATCCAGGACCAGGACCAGCGCGCCGTCGAGCGCGTCGCGGCCGAGCGGGCGGCGGAGGCCCCTGCGGGATCCCGGCGGGCACCGCACGACGAGCACGGGGGCCGGGAGGAGTCACGGAACGACGACGGCGGGCGGCCATGACGGAGCAGAGCATCGACCCGCGGCTGCGCACCGCGCTCGACGGTGTGATCGACCCGGAGCTGCGCCGCCCCGTCACGGAGCTGGGCATGATCCCCGCCGCGGCCCTGGAGAACGGCACCGCCCGGGTCACCGTGCTGCTGACGGTCTCCGGCTGTCCGCTACGCTCCACCATCGAGGCGGACCTGACCACGGCGCTCGGTGAGCTTCCCGACGTCTCGGACGTGGTGGTGGACGTGGGCGTCATGACCCCGGCCCAGCGCCAGGAGCTGCAGGAGCGGCTGGGTCACCACCGCAGCAACCCGTTCGCGGATCCCCACACGCTCACCCGTGTGCACGCCATCACGAGCGGCAAGGGCGGTGTGGGCAAGTCCAGCGTGACCGTGAACCTCGCCGCGGCGCTGGCCGCCATGGGACGCACCGTGGGGATCGTGGACGCGGACATCCACGGCTTCTCCGTGCCCGGCCTGCTGGGCATCACCCAGTCACCCACGCGCGTGGGGGACATGATCCTGCCGCCGGTGGTCGAGGTCCCGGAGGGCGTGGACCGCCGCCCCGCGGACAGCGCGGCCGGTGCAGGACACCGCTCCCGCGGCGTCGTCAAGGTGATCTCCATCGGCATGTTCGTGGACCCCTCCCAGCCCGTGGCGTGGCGGGGACCCATGCTGCACCGCGCGGTGGAGCAGTTCCTCACGGACGTGCACTTCGGGGACCTGGACCACCTGCTGCTGGACCTGCCCCCCGGCACCGGGGACATCGCCATCTCGGTCGGTCAGCTGCTGCCGCGCTCGGGCGTGGTCGTGGTCTCCACCCCGCAGCACGCCGCGGTGAGCGTTGCCCAGCGCTCGGGAACGCTCGCGGAGCAGACGGAGCAGCGGGTCACGGGCGTAGTCGAGAACATGTCCGCCATGGTCATGCCGGACGGCTCCCGCATGGAGGTCTTCGGCTCCGGCGGTGGCGAGACGATCGCCCGCACCCTCACGGAACGTCTGGGCTACGAGGTCCCTCTGCTGGGCAGCGTGCCGCTGGACGTGACCGTGCGGGAGGCCTCGGACCGCGGGGTCCCGGCCGTGTGGGCCGATCCGGACTCGCCCGCCGCGCAGGCACTGTGGGAGGTGGCCCGCGCCCTGGACGCCCAGGGCCGGGGGCTGGCCGGGAAGAGCCTGGGGATCACGCCCCGGGAGTGATCACGTGGCCTCGGTGTCGAACGGGGCCCGCTCACCGCGCGCGAGCCGTCGCACCGTAGGACTCGCCGCGGAGGGTGCCTGGGTGCTCCGGGCGGCCCGGTCCTGGTCCTCCTCGAGCAGCGCCTCCCGCACGATCACGCGGGGGTCGTACTGCCGGGGGTCCAGCTTGCGCCAGTCGAGGTCGCTGAACTCGGGGCCGAAGGTCTCCTTGAGGTCGTCCGTGGCGCCGGTGGCGTAGCGGCGTACGGCCTTGACCATCTCCTTGAACTTCTGCGTGTACTCCGGAAGCCGTTCGGGGCCGATGATCACCAGGGCCACGATGAGAATGATGATGGCTTCTCCGCCAGAAATCCCGAACACTCGCCGAGCCTATCAACGTCAGGGAGTGCGCCCGCGGGGGCACTCCTACCCGAATATCTTCCGCAGTCCGTCCGCCACCGTGGCGCCGAAGCCCTCGTCCGTCTGGGCGGGCAGGCTCACCCGGCCGCGGTCCTCCGCGACGATCGCGCTGACCGTCTGCGCCATGGTCGCGGGAGGGGTGTCCGAGGCCACCGTGTAGACGGCGTCCGGACGCACCATCACGGCGCGCCAGCTCTCGCGGTCCAGCCACAGCCGGGAGCCGGAGACCGCGGAGGCCTCCATGCCCTCGGCACTCACCGGCAGTCCCGTGACACCGTCCACGGGGTTGCTCCCGTTGACCCGGCCGCGCTGCTCCACCACGGTGACGGTGTCCCGGTCGTGGTGCAGCGTGAGCACCACGGCGGGCTGCCCGCCCACGTCCGTGCGGCGGATGTCCCCGATCCTGTAGCCCTCAGCCGCGAGACCGGGCAGGGCCCAGCCCTGCGAGCGCAGGGCCTCAAGGTCCGACTCGGAGGTCGTGTCCACCATCCCCTGGGCCGCCGGTGTCCAGCTGGCCGTGGTGCGCTCACTCCCGGAGCTCTCCTGCTGCGCACGCTTGCCCACGCTCCACACCGCAGTGGTCAGCAGCGCCACGCACACGCACGCGGCGAACGCACCCACGAGCCCCAGGGTGCGTCGGCCAGGCCGTCCGCGCCGCCGTGGGCCGGTGGTGCTGCGAGCGTCCACCCGAACGGTCACGTGGTTCCCCTTCCCGCTGTGGTCGTCCCCTGGTGCGGCCCCAGCCCGGGGCCTTCACGCGCTCCATTCTGGTGCAGAAATCTGACAGCGCTCTGGGCACAGACCGGGCGTTCCCGACCCCGCCCACCGTCCACGATAAGCTGGCCGTACCGAGGCGACCCGGCCCGCGGGCCCCGTCCACCAGCCTCGGGAGCGCGGGGTCCGCCGGACCCCGGAGCACGCCGTCGAGACACAGCAGCGAAGGGCACCCCGCGTCCATGACCACGGATAAAACCACGAGCTGGGCCTACTGCGAGGCCTACGCCACGGAGGACGAGACCGCCTTCCGTGCCCGCGAGCGCTCCCTGGCCCTCCGCCTCGATCCCGTCACGACGGCCACCGCCGCGCTGCTCACGGTGCTCACGTCCTCCGCGCGCCCCGCCACGGTCGTGGAGGTCGGCACGGGTGCCGGCGTCTCCGGGCTGGCCCTGCTGCGCGGGATGCCCGCCGAGTCCGTGCTCACCACGATCGACACCGACATCCGCGCGCTGCGTGCCGCGCGGGACACGTTCCGCGAGGCCGGCTTCGAGACCAAGCGCACCCGCACCATCTCCGGTGCCGCGGGGCTGGTGCTGCCGCGGCTCACGGAGAACGCCTACGACATGGTCTTCATCGACGCGGACATCGCCAACACCGCGGACTACGTGATCGAGGGCGCCCGGCTGCTGCGCCGCGGTGGGATGCTCGTGGTCAACGACGCCCTGCACCAGGACCTCGTGCCGCAGCCCGCGCAGCGCCAGGAGGAGACCGTGGTGATGCGCGAGGTCGTGCGCACCCTGCGCGACGAGCCCCGGCTCTCCACCGCGGTGCTGCCCACGGGCACGGGCGTGCTGCTGGCCGTGCGCCGATGAGCGGCGCTCTCATGCGGGACGCCGGACTGGTGGCGGTGGGCGGAGCCCTCGGCA
Source organism: Kocuria varians (assembly GCF_006539885.1). Lineage (GTDB taxonomy): Bacteria > Actinomycetota > Actinomycetes > Actinomycetales > Micrococcaceae > Kocuria > Kocuria varians. The sequence continues at coordinate 87,809 of NZ_BJNW01000009.1, forward strand.
GCCTCGGGCGCTGGGGTGTGTCCCACGTGCTGCCCACGGACGCGCTGTGGCACTGGCCCACGCTGGCCGTCAACGCCGTGGGGGCGTTCCTGCTCGGTCTGCTGCTCGAGTTCCTGACCCACCCGGGCGAGGAGAGCCGCCGCGCGCACACCGCCCGGCTGCTGCTCGGCACCGGTCTGCTGGGCGGCTTCACCACGTACTCCGCGTTCGCGGAGGAGATGTGGGAGCAGGTCAACGCGGGCGCCTCCGCCGCGGCCCTCGGCTACGCGGTCATCACCCTGGTGCTCGGCCTGCTGGCCGCGGCGGCGGGCCTCGCCGCCGGCAGTGCCCTGCGCCGTCGTGGCGTGGCCGCTGCCGACGACGCCGCGGTTCCGGACCCTGCGGTTCCGGACAGTGCGCGTCAGGAGACCGCGTTCCGGGAACCGGAATCCCACGACGGCGCGGCCCACGTCTCCGAGCAGGACCGCTCCGGGCACGACGACGCGGTGGCCCCGTGATCGCGGCGCTGGCCGTCGCGCTGGGCGGAGCCGCGGGAGCCGTGCTGCGCTTCCTCGTGGACCGGCTGATCTCCTCGCGGCAGAAGCGCCCGTTCCCCGCGGCCACGGTCGTCATCAACATCACGGGGTCGTTCGTGCTGGGCCTCGTGAGCGGCCTGGGCATGGTGCTCGGACCGGAGTGGACGCTCGCGCTGGGCACGGGGCTGTGCGGCGGCTACACCACGTTCTCCACCGCGATGGTGGACGCCGTGCGACTGGCGCGGGAGCGCCGTCGCGGTGCCATGGTGACCGTGGTGCTCGGCACCGTCCTCTGGAGCCTGCTCGCGGCCGCCGGGGGCATGAGCCTCGGCTCGTCCTGGGTCTCCTGAGTCCCCGGTCCGCCGAGTCACCCATCCACTGAGCCGCCCGTCCACCGGGTGACCCGTCCACGAGGCAGGGGCCCCACCGCTCCGGCCCCCGGCGGAGGCGGCCGCGACAAAGCCCCCCCGGACAGACCGAGAGGGCCCCCACCACTGGGGGCCCTCTCGGTCATCCGGGGGGACGGAACGCTGCCCTACTGGGTCACCGACGCCAGGCACTCGCGCAGTTCCGCGGCTTCGTCCGCCTTGAGCTCGACCACGAGACGCCCGCCGCCTTCCAGGGGGACACGCATGATCAGGCTGCGTCCTTCTTTGGTGACCTCCATGGGTCCGTCACCAGTTCTCGGCTTCATGGCCGCCATCTGTGAGCTCCTCTTCGTGTGTATTGACGCACCCCATCTTATCGAACGCTTGGAAAGGGAACTGACCGTCGACAAAAGGGCCCGGGGCCTCCGGGTCACGGCGGGTAGTCGCCACCGCCCGGTAGCTGCTTCCAGTGCCACAGCCAGCCCACCCACACGAACTGCAGGACGGCCCCCGTGACCACGAGCAGCACTCGGTAGGCCCGCGAGTCGCTCACACGCACGAGTCCGGCGGCGAGCGGAGCCCAGGGCAGCAGCAGCCGGAACGTGGAGGTCTGCGGGTTGAGCACGCACAGCAGGTAGATGCCGTACGCGGCGATCCAGACGCGCACGAAGAACGGCAGGGCCCGTCTGACGGGCGCGGAGCGCAACATCAGCACCACCCCGGCCACGAGCACCACGGGCACCACGAGTCCCGCCACGGGGCCGAACAGCACGGTGGCCTCATGGAACCACGGCACCACCGGGACGACCACCCTGCTGCCCCGCCACGCGGCCTCCGTCTCGGTGTAGGCCCCGGGCTCCCCGGTCACGGCCCACGCAATGGCAGGCCAGGCGAGCGCCGCCGCGCACGCGACCAGCGCCACGACGAGCCAGCGGTCCAGGCAGCGGTACCAGGGGCGTCGTCCCGCGCGCACGTCCCGCACGCTGCGCCACAGCCACCAGATCCCGAGGGCGGCCGCGAGGGCGACGCCGGTGGGCCGGGTCAGCGCCTGCGCCACCACGAACACGGCCGCCCACACGGGCCGATCCCGCACCACGCACAGGATCGCGGCGCTGAGGAAGAGCAGGCTCAAGGACTCCGCGTAGGGCGTCTGCAGCACGGGTGCCACGGGGTTGAACGCGAACACCGCCACCGCCCACAGCCCGGGCCGCGAGACGCCTCCCGCCGTGCGCGGGGTCCTCATGGCCGGGGTCGTGCAGAACAGCCGGTACAGCACGAGGGCCGCCCCGAACCCCGCGAGCAGGGACACGGTGGCCGCGGTGGCCGCCCACCCCGTGCCCGTGAGGCCCACGATGCCGCGCACGAGCAGCGGGTACACCGGGTAGAACGCCCACTGGTTCTCGACCACGGTGCCCAGGTTGTCCACGGGCAGCGCGGAGGGGTACCCGTCGCTGAAGATCCGCCGGTACCAGTCCGCGTCCCACGTGTTCAGGAAGTCCAGGTACCCCAGGGCGCCGTCGCCCCACGGGCCCGGGCCCTGCTGGGCGCCCACCGTGCTGAACACGGCCCAGCCCCAGAGCCGGGAGAGACCGTAGACGGCCACGACGGCGAGCCACCACGGCGTGCGGGAACACAGCTCCCGCGCGCGAGTGGCCGCAGGGCGGACGCGGCTCCGTCCGGTGCATGTGCGGGTGCCGGGACTCGAGGGATCCTGCGGCGCGGTCACCGCGCGGTTCGTCGTCGAGCCCCTGCCCGCCGTGCCGGGCATCGTGCCGCCTGGCGGGCCGCCGTGGGACGGGGAGTCGGGCGGAACCGGACTCATGCCTCGGAACCGGGGGGGGCGGCGTCGTCCTCCGGGGCCGCGACCCCCATGCCGGGGTCCGCGGCGTGGACGGAGATGAGGATCTCCACGACCTCCTCGGCGGTGTCCACCACGCGCAGCAGGTCGAGGTCCGCGTCCGAGGCCTTGCCCCCGGCCACGAGGGTGCCCGTGATCCAGTCCAGCAGCGGACGCCAGTACTCGGTGCCCACCAGGATCACCGGGAAACGCGTGATCTTGCCCGTCTGCACGAGGGTCAACGCCTCGAAGAGCTCGTCGAGCGTGCCGAAGCCGCCTGGCAGGGCCACGAAACCCTGGCTGTACTTCACGAACATGGTCTTGCGCGCGAAGAAGTACCGGAAGTTGATGCCCAGGTCCACCCAGTCGTTGAGGCGCTGTTCGTGGGGCAACTCGATGCCGATCCCCACCGAGTGCGCGCCCACGTCCACCGCTCCCCTGTTCGCGGCCTCCATCACGCCGGGGCCGCCTCCGGTGACCACGGCGTAGCCGGCCTTGCCGATCTCCCGGCCCAGCTCGCGCGCGAGCTCGTACTCCGGGTGCCCCGGTGCGGTACGCGCGGACCCGAAGACGGAGACGGCCGGGCCCAGGTTCGCGAGCGCGTCGAAGCCCTCCACGAACTCGGCCTGGATCCGCAGCACCCGCCACGGGTCGGTGCGGGTGAAGTCGTCCGGTTCGGCAGGGCGCTGGTCCAGGAAACGCTGGTCGGACGTGCGCCAGTGCAGCTGCTTGCGGCGCAGCACCACCGGCCCCTTGTGACGCTCTGGGGGTACGGAACGTTCGTGCGGTGTCTCAGGGGTGTGCATGCCCACCAGGCTACGTTCTCGTGCTGCACGGCGCCGCAGAACGGCCCGGCACGCACCGCCCGGACCGGGGCCCGCCGCGCCACGACGCCCGTGTCGTGTTGCGCATCACTTTTTTTCGCGGACGGTGCATTAGTTTGTTCCTATGTCTCACGCAGCAGCCTCCTCCACCCCGCCGCCCGGGGAACGTTCGGCGGCGTCGTCGGCCCCCGTAGCGACCGCTCGATCCGCCGCGGACGACGCCGCTCCCGCGGACCGCGCGCACCGCACCGAGCGCGGTGACGCGCCCCTGGTCCGGATGAAGGGCGTCAACAAGCACTTCGGGGACCTGCACGTGCTCAAGGACATCGACCTGGAGGTCGCCCGCGGGGAAGTGGTCATGATCATCGGACCCTCGGGCTCGGGCAAGTCCACGCTGTGCCGCACGATCAACCGCCTGGAGACCATCGACAGCGGTGAGATCACGGTGGACGGCAAGCCCCTCCCGTCGGAGGGCCGGGGGCTCGCCCGGTTGCGCGCGGACGTCGGCATGGTGTTCCAGTCCTTCAACCTCTTCGCCCACAAGTCCGTGTTGCAGAACGTGACCCTGGGCCCGGTCAAGGTCCGGCGCAAGGACCGCGGGGCCGCGGAGCAGCGCGCCCGGGAGCTGCTCGACCGCGTGGGCGTGGGCAACCAGGCGGAGAAGCTTCCCGCCCAGCTCTCCGGCGGCCAGCAGCAACGCGTGGCGATCGCTCGCTCCCTGGCCATGGACCCCAAGGTCATGCTCTTCGACGAACCCACGTCCGCGCTGGACCCGGAAATGATCAACGAGGTCCTGGACACCATGGTGTCCCTCGCGAAGGCCGGGATGACCATGGTCGTGGTGACCCACGAGATGGGCTTCGCCCGGCGGGCCGCGGACCGCGTGGTGTTCATGGCGGACGGGGCCATCGTGGAGCAGAACACCCCCGAGGAGTTCTTCACCAACCCCCGCAGCGAGCGCGCCAAGGACTTCCTAAGCAAGGTCCTGGGCCACTGAGGTCAGCACCGCAGGACTCCCACTTCTCTTCTTCACCACAGCACCACCCGTTCATTCCCTGGATCCCAAGGAGCACATCGTGAAATTCCGTAAGAGCGCCGTCGTCACCGCCCTGGCCGCCACGGCCGCCCTGTCCCTTACCGCGTGCGGCGGTTCCGGGGACTCGGGCGGCTCGGGAGGTTCCTCCGAGGCGGGCGGGGACACCCTGCGCGTGGGCATCAAGTACGACCAGCCCGGCCTGGGCTTCAAGGACGGTGAGACGTACAGCGGGTTCGACGTGGACGTGGCCCGCTACATCGCCAAGGAACTGGGCTACCCGGAGGACAAGATCGAGTGGGTCGAGTCCCCGTCCGCGAACCGCGAGAACATGCTGTCCAACGGTCAGGTCGACATGATCGTGGCCACGTACTCCATCACGGACGCCCGCAAGCAGAGCGTGAACTTCGCGGGACCGTACTTCGTGGCCGGTCAGGACCTGCTCGTGAAGTCCGACAACACGGACATCAAGGGCCCGGAGGACCTCGAGGGCAAGAACCTGTGCTCGGTGACCGGTTCCACGTCCGCGCAGAAGATCAAGGACAAGTACGCGGGCTCGGTCAATCTCGTGGAGCAGGGTGGCTACGCGGACTGCGTGACCATGCTGGGTTCCGGCGGCGTGGACGCCGTCACGACCGATGACATCATCCTCGCGGGTCTTGCCGCCACGGACGCCAACAAGGGCAAGTTCAAGGTGGTCGGCGCGCCGTTCACCGAGGAGAAGTACGGCGTGGGCATCCCCAAGGATTCCGACAAGTGCCAGGCGATCAACGACGCCATCACCAAGATGGTGGACGACGGCTCGTGGGAGAAGTCCGTGACCTCCAACACCCAGGGCGCGGACTACAAGTACAACACCAAGCTCAACCCGCCCAAGCCCGAGCCCTGCTCCTGATCCGCCGTTTGGTCCGTTCCCGGCGTGCGTGGTTCGCGCACGCCGGGACCCCCGGGAGGAAATAGTGTCCGACTACCTCGGTGACTTCGCGTCACTCCTGTCCCAGTACGACGTCCTCGCGGCGTTCTGGGTCAACATCCAACTGACCTTCTGGGCCGCCCTGGGGTCCCTGGTGCTGGGTTCGGTCCTGGCCCTGATGCGGATCAGCCCGGTCGCTTCGCTGCGTGCCGTGGGTGCCGGGTACGTGAATATCGTGCGCAACACCCCGTTGACGATCATCCTGGTATTCCTGGTGCTGGGGGTGTGGTCCCAGCTGGCCATCAACTTCAGCTCCGACTTCAATCGCAACTTCTTCATCTACGCGATCATCGGCCTGAGCCTCTACCACGCGTCCTTCGTGTGCGAGGCCATTCGCTCGGGCGTCAACACGGTCCCCCTGGGACAGGCCGAGGCCGCCCGGGCGATCGGCCTGGGGTTCTTCCCCGCGGCGCGCCACGTGATCTTCCCCCAGGCGCTGCGCGGTGCCGTGACGCCCCTGGGCAACACGTTGATCGCCCTGACCAAGAACACCACGGTGGCCGCGGCGGCCTCCGTCACGGAGATCTCCGCCCTCATGAAGACCATGATCGAATTCCGCCCGGACGTCATCGTGGCCATCTTCCTGACGGTGGCGCTGGGCTTCGTGGTGATCGTGATCCCCGTGGGTCTGCTGACCACGTGGTTGTCCCGGAAGGTGGCGGTGAAGCGATGAGCACCACGGTCCTGTTCGACGCCCCCGGCCCCCGCACGCGGCGGCTCACCCTCGTGCTCAACGTGGTGGCCCTGCTCGTACTGATCGGCCTGGCGGTCGTGGTACTGCAGAAGCTCGGCGCGCAAGGACAGCTCGAGCCCGCCAAGTGGCAGGCCCTGCTCACCGAGCGCACGTGGGCCAACTTCCTGATCCCCGGACTGATCCAGACCCTCAAGGCCGCACTGCTCGCTGTGGTGGGCTCGGTCGTGTTCGGTCTGGTCTTCGGGCTGGCCCGGCTGTCCGGGGCGTGGCCCGTGCGGGCCGTGGCCGCCGTGGTCGTGGAGTTCTTCCGCGCGGTGCCCGTGCTGGTCATGATGATCTTCTTCTACCTGGGGCTCGCGCGCACCGGGTTGGTGTCCCCGTCCAGCACGCCGTTCTGGGCCGTGGTGATCGGGCTCGTGCTCTACAACGGGTCCGTGATCGCCGAGCTCGTGCGCTCGGGCGTGTACCAACTGCCCCGAGGGCAACGCGAGGCGGGGCTCGCGGTGGGGCTCACGCCGTCGCAGTGCCTGCGCAGCATCCTGCTCCCCCAGGCGCTCACCGCCATGCTGCCCTCGCTGATCTCCCAGTTCGTGGTGATCCTCAAGGACACCGCGCTCGGCTACATCATCACCTACCCCGAGCTGCTCGCCTCCGCGCGCCGGCTCGGCTCCGGTGACGGCAACATCCTGCAGACCCTGCTGGCCGCCGCGGTGGTGTTCATCGTGATCAACACGCTGCTGTCGTTCGCCGCCGGGCGTCTGTCCCGCAGGTTCAGCTACCGCACGGCGGGCAAGACGCGCGCACTGCACGAGGCCGCCGAGGGCAACGAGATCGGCTGAGCCGCCCGTCCCTCGGGCCGTTCAGGACTCAGGACAACCAGGACGCTAGCGCGCGGTGGCAGGCCCGGACGGCGTCGTCGAACACGTGCTCGTCGTCCGTGTGCGCGAGCAGCGCGTCCCCGGGGCCGAAGTTCACGGCGGGCACCCCTGACTCCGAGAAACGGGCGACGTCCGTCCAGCCGTACTTGGGCATCGGTTCCTGGCCCACCGCGGCCACGAACTGTGCGGCGGCGGGGCGGTCCAGGCCGGGGCGCGCCGCCGGGGAGAGGTCCTGCCACTCGATCTCGTAGCCCTCGAAGACCTCCTGCACGTGCTGCTGCGCCTGCTCCAGGGTCTTGTCCGGGGCGAAGCGGTAGTTGATCTCGGTCCAGGCGGTGTCCGGGATGACGTTGCCCGCCACTCCCCCACCGGTCCGGATGGCATTGAGCCCCTCGCGGTAGTCCAAGCCTTCCACGGTGATGGTCTGCGGCTCGTAGCGGGCCAGCCGCCCCAGCAGCTCCGCCTGCTTGTGGATGGCGTTCTCCCCGATCCACGACCGCCCGGAGTGCGAGGCCTTGCCGTGCGTGGTGATCCGGAAGCGCATGGTGCCGTTGCACCCACCCTCCACCGTGCCGTTGGTGGGTTCCAGGAGCACCGCGAAGTCCGCCTCCAGCAGCTGCGGGGAGTTGCGCATCACGCGCCCCAGGCCGCTGGCGTCACTGGAGACCTCCTCGTGGTCGTAGAACACGTAGGTCACCTCCCGGGTGGGCTCCCGCAGCTGCTGCGCAAGCACGAGCTGCACGGCCACGCCGCCCTTCATGTCCGTGGTGCCGCGACCGTAGATCACGTCCCGGTCCCCCTCACGACGCCGCACGGACGGCACGGTGCCCAGCGCACCCGCCACGGTGGGCAGGGGCACGGTGTCCAGGTGCCCGGCGAGGATGACACGCTCGTCCCGGCCCAGCTCCGTGCGGGCCACCACGGTGTCGCCGTCGCGGTGGACGCTCAGGTGCGGCTGCGCGCGCAGGGCGGCCTCCACGGCGTCGGCGATCGGGGTCTCGTGGTCCGAGACGGACTCGATGTCCACGAGCGCGGCGGTGAGGTCCGCGGGGTCCATCGAGAGGTCGAGTGCGGGTGTCTGCTGATCGGCTGCCATGGCGGCCAGCATAGTCACCGCGTCTCCTCGCGCCGGGCAACGTCAGGTGCCGCGCGGGCGGGCGCCACGGGCCTGGCCCACCTGGTGAGACGCGGCCCGCGCGCCACCGGCGGACGACTGCCCGCCACTTAGGATGGAGCCATGACTTCAACGAGCGAGAGCACCGAGAATTCCCGCACCGCCTCCGCCGTGGGCCTGGCCACCGTGGTGGACGCCGGCGAGCGTGCGGGCACCATCCTGGACGTCTTCTACCCCGCCCCCGCCCTCAGCGCTAACCCCGACACGAGCTACGAGGCTGACCTGCGGGTGGCCGCCACCACGGATCCCGACCGCAACGTGCGCTCCGAGATCGTGACCACGGTGATCGACCTGGACGCGGCCCCGCAGGACACCGCGGACGCCTACCTCCGGCTGCACCTGCTCTCCCACCGGCTCGCCCAGCCGAACACCATCAACCTGGACGGCATCTTCGGTCTGCTCGCCAACGTGGCGTGGACGAGCCGCGGGCCGGTCCTGGCCGAGGAGCTCACCCGCTCCCTGCTCGCCCTGCGCGCGGGCGGGCCCGTGACGGTCTTCTCCGTGGACAAGTTCCCCCGCATGGTCGACTACGTGGTCCCCTCCGGTGTGCGCATCGGTGACGCGGACCGTGTGCGCCTGGGCGCGTACCTCGGCGAGGGCACCACCGTGATGCACGAGGGCTTCGTGAACTTCAACGCCGGCACGCTCGGCGCCGCGATGGTCGAGGGCCGCATCTCCGCGGGCGTGGTGGTCCACGACCACACGGACGTGGGCGGTGGCGCGTCCATCATGGGCACGCTCTCCGGCGGCGGCAAGCAACGGATCACGCTGGGCGAGCGCTGCCTGCTCGGCGCGAACGCGGGCGTGGGCATCTCGCTGGGCGACGACTGCGTGGTCGAGGCCGGTCTCTACGTCACCGCCGGCACACAGGTCTCCGTGCTCGACGACGCCGCCGGCGAGGCCCGCGTGGTCAAGGCCGCCGACCTCTCCGGGGTCTCCAACCTGCTGTTCCGCCGCAACTCCGTGAACGGTGCCGTGGAGGCGCTGCCCCGCAGCGGCGGCTCCGTGAAGCTGAACTCGGTGCTGCACGCGAACTGAGAGCGGCGGCGTCGTCGGGCACAGCGGCCGGTCCCGGAGACGGGGTCGGCCGCGCGTGTTTCCGGCGTCCTGTCGTTAGGCTGGGCTCATGAAGATTCTTGTCACCGGAGGAACCGGCTACATCGGCTCGCACACCGTCCTGGCCCTGCTGCAGGCCGGTCACGACGTCGTGGTGCTGGACAACCTCTCCAACTCCTCCCGCACGTCCCTGGAGCGCGTGGCCGAGCTCGCCGGACGGGACGTCGCCGCCTTCGAGCAGGTGGACCTGCTGGACCGCCCGGGCCTGGACACCGTGTTCCGCGAGCACCACCCGGACGCCGTGATCCACTTCGCCGGGCTCAAGGCCGTGGGGGAGTCCGCGGAGAAGCCCCTGTGGTACTACACGAACAACGTGAGCGGCACTGTGAACCTGCTGTGGGCCATGGAGGAGAACGGGTGCCGCAGCATCGTCTTCTCGTCCTCCGCCACGGTCTACGGCGCCCCGGAGACCATGCCGCTGGCCGAGAAGCTCGAGATGGACGCCCAGAACCCCTACGGGCGCACCAAGGAGCACATCGAGGACATGCTCTCGGACCTCGCCGCCGCGGACGAGCGCTGGTCGGTGGCGCTGCTGCGCTACTTCAACCCGGTGGGCGCGCACGAGTCCGGGCGGATCGGCGAGGACCCCTCGGGCATCCCCAACAACCTGATGCCCTTCGTGGCCCAGGTGGCCGTGGGACGCCGCGAGAAGCTCATGGTCTTCGGCGGGGACTACCCCACGCCGGACGGCACCGGGGTGCGCGACTATATCCACGTGGTGGACCTCGCGGACGGTCACCTCAAGGCGCTGGACCGCATCACCACGGATCCCGGGTTGCACGTGTGGAACCTGGGCACCGGGCGCGGCTACTCCGTGCTGGAGGTGCGCGAGGCGTTCGAGAAGGCCTCCGGGCGGGAGATCCCCTACGAGATCGCACCGCGCCGCCCCGGCGACGCCGCCGTGTCCTACGCGGATCCCTCCGCCGCCCTCGCGGAGCTGGGCTGGTCCGCGGACCGCGACATCGACGCCATGTGCCGCGACCACTGGAACTGGCAGAAGAACAACCCGAACGGCTACGAGGGCTGAACCCCTCCCGCGCGTCCGGGACCGACGCCGCGTGCGTCAGGTTCCAGAGCGCGGCGCCGGTGTGCGCCCGAGCCGGCCGCGTGGTTGCGGGCGACCTCGGGTCGGCGCCGCACCAGGCCCCACGAGAACGCCGCCCCGGTCACCGAGAAGGTGACCGGGGCGGCGTCGTCGTACCGGCGGGGCCTGCGGCTCAGCTGGCAGAGGGGTAGTGGCGCTCGGGCGCACCCACGTAGAGCTGACGGGGCCGGCCGATCTTCGTCTCCGGGTCCTCGATCATCTCGCGCCACTGGGCGATCCAGCCCGGCAGGCGGCCGATGGCGAAGAGCACCGTGAACATCTTCTCCGGGAAGCCCATGGCCTTGTAGATCAGGCCCGTGTAGAAGTCCACGTTGGGGTACAGCTTGCGCTCCACGAAGTAGTCGTCCGCGAGCGCCTTCTCCTCCAACCCGATGGCCAGGTCCAGCAGCTCGTTGTTGCCGCCCATCTTGGCCAGGACGTCGTGCGCGTAGCCCTTGATGATGCGGGCGCGGGGGTCGTAGTTCTTGTAGACGCGGTGTCCGAAGCCCATGAGGCGGGCGCCGTCCTCCTTGTTCTTGACCTTCTCCATGAACTCGTCCGCGGAGAGCCCGCGGTTCTGGATCTGGTCCAGCATGGCCAGCACGGCCTCGTTGGCACCGCCGTGCAGCGGGCCGTAGAGGGCGTTGATGCCCGCGGAGACGGACGCGAACATGTTCGCGTGCGAGGAGCCCACCAGACGCACGGTGGAGGTGGAGCAGTTCTGCTCGTGGTCCGCGTGCAGCATGAACAGGATGTCCAGGGTCTTGGCGACCACCGGGTCCACCTCGTAGTCCGCGGCGGGCACACCGAAGCACATGCGCAGGAAGTTCTCCGCGTAGCTGAGCTCGTTGTGGGGGTAGAGCATGGGCTCGCCCACGGACTTCTTGTACGCGTACGCGGCCAGGGTGGGGACCTTGGCGAGCAGGCGGATGGTGGAGATCTCCACGTGCTCCTTGTTGAAGGGGTCCAGGGAGTCCGAGTAGAAGGTGGACAGCGCCGAGACCGCGGAGGACAGCACGGGCATGGGGTGCGCGGAACGGGGGAAGCCGTTGAAGAACAGCTTGATGTCCTCGTGCACCATGGTGTGCGTGGTGATCCGGTGCTGGAAGTCCTCGTACTGCTCACGGGTGGGCAGCTCGCCGTAGATCAGCAGGTAGGCGGTCTCCAGGAAGTTGGAGTGCTCCGCGAGCTCCTCGATGGGGTAGCCGCGGTAGCGCAGGATGCCCTGGGCGCCGTCGATGTAGGTCACCGAGGAGCGCGTGTTCGCGGTGTTCACGAAGCCGGGGTCGAAGCTGACGTTGCCGGTCTCCTTGAGCAGGGAGCCCACGCCGTAGCCCTTGTTGCCCTCGGTGACCTCCAGCACGGGGAGCTCGAGCTTCTTGTCCTTCGCGTAGTTCAGTGCCACCGTGTCGGTGGACTTCTTGGCCTCTGTCATGGTGAGTCCTTCGTGATTCGGCTGGGGTGTTCCGCGCGCTGCTCGGGCCCGCTGCGCCACGCCGTCGTGGCGGGTGGTGTCCGTGCGGGCCGGGTGGGAACACGGGTTGATCCGCCCCCAACTTACCCGTTGGTGTGACGGGGAGCCACTTCTCGGTGCGGGGCGGTGCGGGCGGTCAGAGCGCCGCGGTGAGCCGTTCGACGGCGGCGGCCATGCGCTCGTCCGTGGCCGTCAGGGACAGCCTCACGTAGCCGTGACCGGCGTCGCCGTAGAAGGTTCCGGGCCCCACCACGATGCCCAGGCGTGCGAAGCGCTCGACCGTGGTCCAGGTGTCCTCCCCCGCGGTGGCCCACAGGTAGAGGCCGGCCTCGGAGTGCTCCACGCGCAGCCCGAAGGCCTCCACGGCGGGCTTCAGCGCGGCGCGACGGTCCCGGTACAGGCTCTTCTGCGCGGCCACGTGGGCGGTGTCCCCCAGGGCCACGCGCATGGCCTCCTGCACGGGGTAGGCCACGATCATCCCGGCGTGCTTGCGGGAGTTCACGAGGGACGGCATCAGCGCGGGGTCCCCCGCGAGGAACGCGGCGCGGTAGCCGGCCAGGTTCGACTGCTTGGACAGCGAGTACGCGCTGAACAGGAGGGACATGTCCCCGCCGCTCACACGGGGGTCCAGCACGGAGGGCACGGGCTCCCCGCCCTCGGAGACGTCCCAGCGGCCCCAGCCGAGCTCGGCGTAGCACTCGTCCGAGACCACGACCGCTCCCTGGGCGCGGGCCTGGTCCACGAGCCGGCGCAAGGACTCGACGTCCCGCACGATGCCCGTGGGGTTGCCCGGCGAGTTCACCCACACCATGCGCACGCGCTCGCGCACGGCGGGTTCGAGCTCGTCCAGCGAGGCTGCCGCCACGGACTCGGCACCGGCGATCTGCGCGCCGATGTCGTAGGTGGGGTACGCGACCACGGGCCGCACGACGACGTCACCGGGTCCCAGCCCCAGCAGCAGCGGCAGCCACGCCACGAGCTCCTTGGAGCCCACGGTGGGCATCACGGCGTCCGGGTCCAGGTCCGGGACCCCGCGCCGCTGCGCGTACCAAGTGGCTACGGCCTCGCGCAGTGCGGGCGTGCCGTGGGTGGTCGGGTAGCCGGGGGCGTCCGCCGCGGCCGCCAGGGCGTCCTGGATCACGAGCGGGGTGGGGTCCACGGGGGTGCCGATGGACAGGTCCACCACACCTCCGGGGTGCTCCTGCGCGGTGCGCCGGTACGGGGCCAGCGCGTTCCAGGGGTAGTCCGGCAGGTCCAGGCCGAAACCGCGACGCTCCGCCACCGGGTCAGTCCTGGTTCTGCGGGGGCAGCGCCGCGACCATGGGGTGGTCCTTGTGGGTGTTGCCGAGCTTCGCGGCACCGCCCGGGGAGCCGAGGTCGTCGAAGAACTCCACATTGGCCTTGTAGTACTCGGCCCACTCGTCCGGGGTGTCGTCCTCGTAGTAGATGGCCTCCACGGGGCACACCGGCTCGCACGCACCGCAGTCCACGCACTCGTCCGGGTGGATGTAGAGCGTGCGCTCCCCCTCGTAGATGCAGTCGACGGGGCACTCCTCGACGCACGCCTTGTCCTTGACGTCCACGCAGGGCTGTGCGATCACGTAAGTCACTGTTGCAGGACCTTTCCTTCTGTTCTCAAGTCTTCAACCATTCTAGCGGCGGGGTGTCGACGCTACCGCGCCCGCCGACGCACCAGCCAGCGGCCCGTAACAATCACGGAGACCATGACTACCACGAAGACCACGACGAACCACAGGATGCCCACGATGCCGATCGGGGCGCTCCAATCGGTCGCCACGAGGGCGGAGCCCTGGCGCAGGTAGGCCATGGCCCACGCGATCAGGTAGGTCCCCAGGCCGGGCACCGCGGCGGCCCACACCCGGCGGGTGGAGGTGCCGCACCACACGCCCGCGCACAGCAGCAGCGCCCCGGAGAACACGAGTCCCCACGGCAGCCACCAGCCGTCCAGGTACCAGATGCTGCCGTGCATGGCCGTGGCCACGGCTCCGACGAGCACACCGGTCAGGACCGCGGTCACCGCGGACGACGCCGCCCCGGGCCGTTCGCGCACGGCGGCGGTTCCGCCGGCCTCCGCGGCATCGTCGTTCCCGCCCGCCGCCCAGGGTGCCGGGCGGTGCTCCGGCTGTGGGCCGCTCACGCCGCGGCCCGTCGCAGCAGCCGGAAGGTCTCCGTGGTGGTGATGGTCTGCGGGACACCGTTGGACATCGCGTACGTGGGATCCTGGGGATCCTCCGCGAGCACGATCTGCGTGGCGTGCGCGGCCATCGCGGCGCGCTTGACGGCGAGGTCCCCGGGGATCGCGGCCTGCAGCCGCCGGTCCCCCGGCTCCACCTCGATCTCGATGCCCCAGAGCAGGGGCGTGTCCCACGCGTCGTCCGCACTGTCCGGGCTGGCGGCCGCGAGCTCCACGGCGCGCACGGTGACCCGGTGCGTGGCCACGTGGTCCGGGTGGCCGTAGCCGCCGTCGTCCGCGTAGGTAACCACGGCGTGCGGGCGCAGCGCCCGGATCGCGGCGGCCACGTGCGCAGCCACCTCCTCCGGGTCCGCGGCGGTCAGCGCCGCCGGGGAGACGTCCTCGGCGGGCTGCGCGTAGCCGTCCGGACCCCAGCTCATGCCGGAGTCCACGTACTTGCCCGCACCGTTGGCGAAGCCCGCGGCGGGGTCCAGCGCGGGCGGTTCGCCCGCGTAGAACCTGTCCGCGAGGCCCATGGCCGACGCCGCGGCGTCGAGCTCCCCGATCCGGTACAGCCCCAGCGCGGTGCCGTCCGTGTCCGGGCACCCCGGCTGACCAACCTCCAGATGGCGCAGCGCGGGCGGGATGACCTCGCCGCGCTCACCGCGGGTCAGCGTGAGCAGCACCGTCTCGGCGCCCAGGGCGCTGTAGTGGCCCATGGTGCCCGCGGTGTTCACGGCCTCGTCGTCCGGGTGCGCGTGCACGAAGAGCAGACGCGCCCGGGCGGGGGCCACGGCCTCGGGCAGCAGCGAATCCACTGCTCCCTCGGTCGCGTGCCCCCCGCCCGGGTACTTCGGGTCGACCACGATCAGGCGCGGGCCCGCGCGCGTGCGACCTTCAGACGCTCGTTGGCGTCCAGCACGACCTTGCGGATGCGGATGGCCTCCGGGGTCACCTCCACGCACTCGTCCTCGCGCGCGAACTCGAGGCACTCCTCGAGCGTGAGCTTGCGCGGGGGCGTGAGGTTCTCGAACGTCTCCGAGGAGGCCGCACGCATGTTGGTGAGCTTCTTCTCCTTGGTGATGTTCACGTCCATGTCGTCGGCGCGCGAGTTCTCGCCCACGATCATGCCCTCGTAGACCTCGGAGGTGGGCTCCACGAAGAACGAGCCGCGCTCCTGCAGGTTGATCATGGCGAACGGGGTCACGACGCCGGCGCGGTCCGCGACCATGGAGCCGTTCGTGCGGTACTCGATGTCACCGGCCCACGGCTCGTAGCCGTCCGCGTAGGACGAGGCGATGCCGGCACCGCGGGTGTCCGTGAGGAACTTGGTGCGGAAGCCGATCAGCCCGCGGGAGGGGACCTTGAACTCCATGCGCACCCAGCCGGTGCCGTGGTTGCTCATGCCCTCCATGCGGCCCTTGCGACCGGCCATCAGCTGGGTCACGGCGCCGAGGTACTCCTCGGGGACGTCGATGGTCATGTGCTCGAACGGCTCGTGCACCTTGCCGTCCACGGTCTTGGTCACCACCTGGGGCTTGCCCGCGGTGAGCTCGAAGCCCTCGCGGCGCATCTGCTCCACCAGGATGGCCAGGGCGAGCTCGCCGCGGCCCTGGACCTCCCAGGCGTCCGGACGCTGGGTGGGGAGGATCTTCAGCGAGACGTTGCCGATCAGCTCCTTGTCCAGGCGGTCCTTAACCTGGCGCGCGGTCACCTTGGCGCCCTTGACGCGGCCGGCCAGCGGGGAGGTGTTGATGCCGATGGTCATGGAGATCGCGGGATCGTCCACGGTGATCAGCGGCAGCGGCTGGGGGTTCTCGAGGTCCGTGAGGGTCTCACCGATGGTGATGTCCTCGATGCCCGCCACGGCCACGATCTCCCCGGGGCCGGCGCTCTCGGCCGGGACTCGGTCCAGGCCCTTGGTCGCGAGCAGCTCGGAGATGCGCACGCTCTTGATGGTGCCGTCGTGGCGCGCCCAGGCCACGGTCTGGCCCTTCTTCAGCGTGCCGTTGAAGATGCGCAGCAGGGCGAGACGGCCCAGGAACGGCGAGGCGTCCAGGTTGGTCACGTGCGCCTGCAGGACACCCTCGGGGTTGTAGGACGGCGCCGGGATGTGCTCGATGATGGTCTTGAACAGCGGCTCGAGGTCCTCGTTGCCCGGCAGCTCGCCGTCCGCGGGCTGCTCGGTGGAGGCGCGGCCGGCCTTGCCCGAGGCGTAGACCACGGGGACGTCCAGCACGGCGTCGAGGTCCAGGTCCGGGTGGTCCTCGGCGATGTCCGAGGCCAGACCCAGCAGCAGGTCCATGGTGTCCGAGACGACATCCTCGATGCGGGCGTCCGGACGGTCCACCTTGTTGACGACCACGATCACGGGCAGCTTGGCCTCGAGGGCCTTGCGCAGCACGAAGCGGGTCTGGGGCAGCGGGCCCTCGGACGCGTCCACGAGCAGCACGACGCCGTCCACCATGGACAGCCCGCGCTCCACCTCGCCGCCGAAGTCCGCGTGGCCCGGGGTGTCGATCACGTTGATGGTGATGGTCTCGCCGTTCGCGGCGGGGCCGTCGTAGAACACCGTGGTGTTCTTGGCGAGGATGGTGATGCCCTTCTCGCGCTCCAGGTCGCCGGAGTCCATGACGCGCTCCTCGACCTCCCCGTGGCTGGAGAACGCGTGCGTCTGCTGGAGCATGGCATCGACGATGGTGGTCTTGCCGTGGTCAACGTGGGCCACGATGGCCACGTTGCGCAGATCGGCGCGCTGGGCGGTGTTTTCAGACATACACGAGTCTCTCTTCGCAAGATAGAGGCAGAGGGGATCGGGGTGATTCTACTCCCCTCCGCCAGCCCGCCCGCGCACACGTGACCGATCTCTCCGCCGCTGTTCGCGGTTCTCCCCGGACGACGACGCCGCCCCGCCGGTTCCCGGGGCGCGGCACGGTGACCCGGCGGGCCGGGTTCGGCCCGCCGGCTCGGGGTGGGGCCGCCGGATCGTGGTGGGGCCGAGCCCCTCCGCCCAGCAGTTCAGGTCTGGCGCCCACCCGGCGACCCGGCACCGGGTTCAGCCCAGCAGCTCGGGGCGCTGCCACGGCTCGCCCAGCACGTGCTCAGCCAGGAACGCGAGCACGGTCTCGTACCAGGTGCGGGAGTTGGCGGGCTTGAGGATCCAGTGGCCCTCGTCCGGGTAGTAGAGGAACCGGTGTCCTTCCACCGTGGTGCTGCGCTGCAGGTCCGCCCACAGCTCCAGGCCCTGGGAGACGGGCACGCGGTAGTCCTTGTCCCCGTGGATCACGAGCAGCGGCACCCGGATCCGCTCCACGAACCGGTGCGGGGAGTACGTCGCGGCCTGCTGCGGCCCCAGCGCCTCGCGCCAGACCGTGTTGTCCGTGGTGGCGGTCATCGAGTCCAGGTTCCACAGGGACGCGTGGGTCACGATGCACCGGAACCGTTCGCCGGTCTGCGTAGCGACCCAGTTGGCCATGTACCCGCCGTAGGAGCCGCCCAGCAGCGCCTGCCGCTCGGGGTCGATGTCCGCCCGGGCCGTGCTGGCATCCACGAGCGTCATGACGTCCGTGAACGGTGCCCCGCCCAGTTCCTGCTGGCCGCGCTCGATCATCACCTGCCCGTAGCCGGTGGAGATCGCCGGGTCCGGCAGCAGCACGGCGTACCCGCGGGCCACGAAGGGCCACGGGTTCCAGCGCCAGCTCCACTGGTTGCTGGAGCCCCACGGTCCGCCGTGCACGAAGACCAGCAGCGGGTGACGCGCGCCGTCCCCGCCGTCCGGGAGGGCGAGCCAGGCGCGGATCTCGGTGCCGTCCTCGGCCGTGGTGGTGACCTCCTCGAGACGGCCGGGCACGGCGGCGTCCGGCACCAGGCCGGGGGCCGCCTCGGGCTCCGGAAGGGGCCCAGGCCCGTCCCACACCGCGGTCCTCGCGCCGGCCGTCAACTCCGCACCGGTCGACGACGCCGCGCCGCTCACCGACGCCCCTGCAGCCGACGGCTCCGCACTGCGCTCCGACTCCGCACCACTCGCTGACGCGGCGCCGGCCGACGACTCCGCACCAATCGACGACGACGCCCGCGCGCCGTCGTCGGCCCCAGTCCCGGCGGCGCTCCAGCGGACCAGCTCCGGCGGATGGGCATAGCTCGCCCGCAGTGCCACCAGGTCCCCACCCGCCACGCGCACGGTCGAGTAGGTCCAGTCCTGCCCCGACCCCCCGGCCGCCGTCTCGATCCGCACGGCGCCGCCGTAGGGGCAGCTCACCCGCAGCACGATGCCCCGGCCCCGGTGGTCCGCCGTGCAGACGAGGGAGTCGTCGTCCAGCCACTCGGCGTCCTGCGCCCAGTGCTCGTTCCAGGGCACCACCTCCGTCTCCTCGCCGCTGTGCAGGTCGAGCAGCCACAGGGACAGTGCCATGTTCACGCCGTCGCGCCACGCCCGGTGCCGAGTGAGCACCACGCGGGATCCGTCCGGACTCACCGCCCCCGGTGACCACTGATCGGTCAGGGAGCAGTCGTGCAGCAGCTCGGCCTCTCCCCCGCCGGCCGGACTCTCCAACGAATGGTCCGGCCACGCCGTGCGGTCCGTCTCGGAGGGGACCGCCGGCAGCGGGACCCGCCACAGTCGCGAGCGCTCCACGCCGCCGTCGAGCAGCACCGCCGTCTCCGCGAGCACCCACGTGCCGTCCGGGGCCGCGGAGAACTCGTGCAGGCGCCCGGCCGGGAAACCCACGCGCCGCACGGCCGTCACGGCGTCGTCGTCCGACGTGAGCGCGGCAGTGTCCAGGAACCAGAGCGCGTCCTCCGCCGCCGGGAGGTCGTGGTCCCAGAAGCGGATGGGCGAGCGGTCGTAGAGGATCGCGCTCGCACCGGTGTCCTCCCGCCGGTCGTGGATCTCGCAGGTGCGGGCGATCTCGTCACGCGCGCCCCGTGCGGCCGGGTACAGACCGGAGACGAAGAACAGGCGGTCCCCGCCCAGTCGCAGGCGCGAGATCCCCTCCGGCATGTCCAGGACTACCCGTGCCTCACCGTGCACGGGCAGCAGCCAGAGCCGGGTCCGCTTCTCGTCGTCCCCGGCCACGGGACGGTCGGAGGTGAACCACACCGCGCCGGAGGCCGTGGGACATGCCTCCTTCACGCCGTGGTCGCCGTGGGTCAGCCGCGTGGTCTCCCCCGACGCCGGGGCGGCCCAGAGGTGCGTGACGTAGCGCGTGCCGTCCGAGGAGAGCTCCTGGCGCAGCGCCACCACCGGGCCCTTCCTGTGCGCCGCGAGACCTGTCAGTCGAGGGGTTGCCACGAGGTCTGCAGGGTGCGAGCAACGAGAGGTCATATGGTGCACATTACAGTCGCCCGGACGGCGGTCGAGGCCCTCGTCGGAGCCCGTTCACGCTAGCGTGACCGAGGACCAGCACGGCGATCGGCAAGGAGCACGGGCCCCGCATGAACACGGAGAAGGGCAGTCTGCCGTGGGCGCTGAAGGTCACCCTGCCGGTGGCCATGGGCTACCTGCCGCTGGGGATGGCGTTCGGTGCGTACAGCGTTTCGCTGGGGTTCGCGCCCTACCTCGCACCGCTCACCGCGCTCGTGGTCTTCGCGGGCTCCATCGAGTTCCTGCTCGTGGGCCTCGTGGCGTCCGGGGCGGGTCTCGCACAGGTCGCCCTGACCACGCTCCTCGTGAACAGCCGCCACATCTTCTACGGCTTCTCCTACCCGGCACAGCTGCTGCGCTCTCCGTTCGCCAAGTTCTACGGCCCCTATGCCCTCACGGACGAGGCGTACGCGCTGATCACCAGCGGCGTGCACCCCACCACGCAGCGCGAGCTGCTGCTGATCCAGGGGGTCTCGCACTTCTACTGGGTCTTCGGAGCCGCGGTGGGTGCCGTGGCCGGCGGCCTGATCCCCGAGTCCTACGACGGCTTCGACTTCGCCCTGACCGGTCTGTTCTCCCTGCTGTTCGTGGACGCCCTGGCCGGGGCCTCCCGGAAGCTGGCCATCCTCGCCGCCGCGGGGGTCTCCATAGCGGTCGGCCTGCTGCTGCCGCGCGAGCTCTTCCTGCTGGGCTCCATGCTCTGCTACGCGGTGCTGTGCTTCCTGCTGGTGCGGTACAGGGGCCGTGCGGGCCGCTCGGGCCCGGCGGGTCCCGCGGGTCGCGCCGACGATACGGGCCGGTCGGACCACTCCGACCCGGACACGGCAGAAGGGACGGTCTGAGATGATCCCCGCCATCATCGTGTGCGCCGCCGTGACGCTCTCGCTGCGCCTGTTCCCCGTCATGCTCGCGCACCGCTTCCGGGACCGTGAGGACCTGCGCGAGCTCGCCGCGCTGCTGCCCGCGGGCCTCATGCTGATCCTGGTGGTCTACACGCTGCTCGAGGCGGACTCCGGGGTTCAGCTGACCCGCCTGGTGCTCGCGGCGGTGGTTTCGGTGCTCGTAAACCTGGGTGTGAAGAACTTCCTGCTGGGATTCGTGGCAGGCTTTCTGGCCTATTCCCTCTCCGGCTTCTTCTTCTGAGCCGCCGCTTCCGGGCTCCACCCCCGGGAACGACGCCGCCGCCGGCACCTCGCGCGCGCCCCCGCCGGCCTCGCGTGCGGCCCGGATCCGCGGAATACCGGGGCTGTCGAGGCTCCCACCACGGCCGGTGGTAATAGGAAACACTCTGGTTTTTAATCCACTGAGGTATTACTTCATTCCCCGGAGGGTCTGCCAGGCAATTAGAAAATACCCGCGTGCCGTAAGGTAGAACTTACTGGACGGCCTCGAAAAAGGGTTTTACTGTCGTCTCAACGTCATCCGCTGAGTCGAGCACCACCCACACCCGAGGAGCACATCATGGCAACTCTCACCACCGTTTCCACCTGCACCGCCACCGGCTGCGCCTTCAACGACAACGGCTGCAAGGCCCCCGCGATCACCGTGGGCGGCCAGGGCGCCGAGGCCTCCTGCACCACGTTCGTCTCCCTGGATGCCCGCGGTGGCCTGCCCACCGCCAACGGCCAGGTGGGCGCGTGCCAGCGCCTCGAGTGCACGTTCAACAAGGACCTGCTGTGCACCGCGTCCTCCATCGAGGTCACCGCGGATGCCAACTGCAGCAGCTACGAGGCCGCCTGAGCCTCGCAGCACGCCGGGGGTGACACACCACCGGAACGTTCGGTCGCACGACCTCACCCATGACGAAGGACCGCGGGAACTCCCGCGGTCCTTGGTCGTGCACGCGGACGGCTGCGTGTGCCCAGGCGGTAGGCACTTGGGCGCTGAGCCCTCAGACGGTATGCACTCTGGCCACCTACGCTCAGGCCGCAGCGTGCGCGCCGAAGAGCGAGCGCAGGTTGGAGGTCAGCTCCCCCAGAGAGGTCTTGCCCTGCTGGAACGGCACGAAGTAAACGCTCGTGAGCTGTTCGCCGTGCCGCAGGACGGTCACCCCCGTGAGGTCCACGTCCACCACGAAGTCCTTGTTCATGGCGTGCGAGCAGCCTCCCAGCGAGGGCTTCTGCGTGAGCACGTGGGCCGGGACCCAGCCCTGCTCAGCGGCGTCGCACATGGCGGCGAGGTCCGCGCGGTCCACCCCGGTCACCACGTCCAGACCGGCGGACTCGGTGTCCGCGACGGCGTCCGGGGCGTCCCCCACGCCGTGGTGGCGGTGGTCCAGGAGCTGGCCGAAGGTCAGCGGGGTGACCCCGGCGCCGTCGTGCAGCACCACGCGGGAAACGTCCAGGACGCCTAGCCGGCCGTGGGGTGCGCTCGCCACGGCCGCGACGAGCTCGGGGACGCCCCCGGTGCCCGTGAGCAGCTCGGCGTCCAGCGGGTGCAGCCACTCGAGGACCGCGAGCAGGTGGGCGCTCGCCGCGACGATCCGCACGTTGGGCTCGGGAGCCACCTTGGTGACATCCACGCGCACGTCCATGGGCTCGCCGGTGACCACGAGATCCTCGCCGACCTCCTGGGGGTCCACGATCGCGGCAACCACGAGCTCGCCGCGCCGGGTGAAGCCGTGGGCCACGGAGTGCAGCACGGGCTGCTCGTCCAGGCGGTAGGCGACCACGCTGGCCTGCCCGGCCCCCGCGAGCATCCTGTGGGCGAGCGAGACCGCCCGCTCCTCGACCCTCGCGTGCCCGCGGTGCACCTGGTTGTTCGACCGACCCACGACCGTCCCCGCTCATCTCGACTGCAAAACTTAGGAAAGCCTAACCTGCACGTGGGCGATCCGAAAGCCGAAACGACAATTGGGGCACAATTTCATGACCTAAATCGTCACGGGGTGCCGGACACGCCCCGCGTTAGCATCGGTGCATGACCCTCTCGCCTGCACCGTCGCCGGCCCGGGGAGCCCGCCGCGGCCTGCCCCTCCGCCTTCCGGCAACCCTCGCCGCGGTCACCCTGCTGCTCACAGCCGGCTGCGGCGCACGGGAGCACGACGCCGCCGGGGACGCCGCGGCGTCGTCGTCCGGCGGGGCGTCGGCGGCGAGTGGGGACGCGGGCGCGAACCGCGCGGCACCGTCCCCCGGCCCCGGCAGGGGGCCCGCGTGCCCGGAGGACACGTGCATGACGCTGGCCGTGAGCGGGGACATGCTGCTGCACGAGGGGCTGTGGAGCCGCTTCGCCGCGGACCCGCAGCGCACGGACGGCGCGAACTTCGACTTCGCTCCCCTGCTCGCGGAGCAGAAGCCGTACCTGGACGCGGCGGACGTGGCCGTGTGCCAGGCCGAGACACCAGTGGCTCCGAGCGGCGGGCCGTACTCGGCCTACCCGGAGTTCAGCGTGCCACCGGAGATCTTCACCGCCGCGAAGGGCGCGGGCTACGACGCCTGCACGTCCGCGAGCAACCACACCGTGGACCAGGGCGTGGCGGGTGTGGAGCGCACCCTGTCCACCCTGGACCGGGCAGGCCTGCAGCACACCGGGTCCTACGCCTCCGAGGCGGACGCCGAGCAGCCTATGATCGTCGACACGCCCACCGGAAAGATCGCCGTGGTCACCGGGACCAACAGCCTCAACGAGAAGCCCCAGGACGCCCCGTGGCGCGTGGACCGGCTGCGGGACGGCGCAGACCCGCGCGTGGGAGAGGACACCGCGGCCCAGGACGTGGCCCACGCGGTGGCCCAGGCGGAGAAGGCACGGGAACAGGGCGCGGACGTGGTGGTGGCCGCGATGCACTCGATCCTCGAGTACACGGACACCGCGGACGAGTACCAGCGGACGACCGCGCACGCGCTCGCGGACTCCGGTGCCTTCGACGCCGTCTACGGCCACGGCTCCCACAGCGTGCAGCCCATCGAGAACTACCACGGCCGGTGGATCGTCTACGGGGTGGGCAACAACGTCACCGAGACCGCGCCGCCCGTCAACGAGTCCAACAACCAGGGGATCACCGCACGCTTCCAGTTCGCCCGGGAGGGCGACGGCGCGTGGCGTGTGAGCGACCTCGCGTGGGTCCCCAGCTCCAACACCCGCGGCGGCGAGTACGCGTGGTGCCCCGTGGCCTCGGACGCCCCCTCAGGTGTGTGCCGCTCGGAGGCGGAGGACCGGGCGATCCGCGAGCGCATCGCCGGGATCGTCACCACGGACTCCGCGCGGGAGCACGGGCTGCACGAGTGGAAGCTGAGCGAGGACCGCGCGAGGTGAGCGGACGGGTCCGGGTCCCGGGTGACCCGGTTTCCCCGGGCGGCCCCCTGAACCCCGCGCACAGGAGGCCCGGGCAGCGCGTCCGCCTGGACGCGGGGCGCGCAGACCTGCGGGCTTCTGCCGGCCCGTCCACGACCTGGCACCGCACACGGCACCGGCCCGGTCCCCCGTACGGGGGACCGGG
>NZ_BJNW01000010.1 GCF_006539885.1 Kocuria varians
CTGATGGTGACGAACCCCGGGGCCCTTGTGTTTTCCCTGCCCTGCGTGGTGTTTCTCCTGCCCTTCCCCTGCGCCGTATGGCGTATGCCGCTGCGCTGCCTGTGGACTCTGGTGCAACAAGCGGGGAGGCCTGCTGGGTGCCCCCTGGCGACTGTGGCGGGCGCGTGGCCGCGCTTGGGGATGGCCAGAGGGCCCTGTGCTCCGCTGTGCAGCGGAGCGCAGGGCCCTCTGTCGTCTTCTATCGGTGTTGTGGTTTGCTCCCAGCAGTGGGGGGTTAGGAGGCTGCCGGCACGGGCGGCGCGTCCCGCAGCTGACCGTCCTTGCCTCGCAGCATGCGGTCCATGACTGAGGCGATGGCGCCGTCGCCGGTGACGTTGCAGGCTGTGCCGAACGAGTCGATCGCCACGTAGGTGGCGATCATGAGGCCCACGGCGGTCTGGTCGAAACCGAGGGTCGACTGCAGGATGCCGACGGCGGCCATGATGGCTCCGCCGGGAACTCCGGGTGCGGCGACCATGGTGACGCCCAGCAGGAACACGAAGCCGATGTACTGGCCGGTACTGATGGGCATGCCCGAGATCGTCATGATCGCGAGGGAGAACAGCACGATCTTCATGGTGGAGCCCGAGAGGTGGATGGTCGCGCACAGGGGAATGGTGAAACCGGCGACGCGGTCGTCCACACCGTTCCTCTTCGTGCAGGCCAGGGTCACGGGGATGGTTGCCGCCGAGGAGGCCGTGCCGAGCGCCGTCGCGTACGCCGGAAGCATGTTCTTCAGCATGACGAACGGGTTGCGGCGGGCGACGAGACCGGCGATGCAGTACTGGATGACCAGGATGACGATGGTCATGATGAACGCGAGGATCACCACCCGCAGGAACGTGGTGATCACGAGCATGATCTGGCCGTTCATGGTCAGGCCCAGGAACATTCCGAAGATGTAGACGGGCAGCAGCGGGATGATGACCTTCTCCACGATGCGCATCACGATCGTGCGCAGCTCGGAGAAGCCGTCGTGGAGCACGTTGCCCTTGATGAGCGTGATCCCCACGCCCAGGCAGAACGCGAGCACCAGCGCGGTCATCACGTCGAACACGGGGGGCATGGTGATCTCGAAGAACCCGGACAGAGCGTGGTCCTCGGGGTTCTCCAGCCCGTTCACGGTGCGCTCACCGCCCAGTATCCACGGGTAGGTGGCCTTGGCGACGAGGAACGCCAGCAGACCGGCGAAGATCGTGGAGCCGTAGGCAATGGCGGCCGTGACAGCCAGCCACTTGCCGGCGCCACGGCCGAGGTCCGCGATAGCCGGCGTGACGAGCCCCACGATGATGAGCGGAATCAGGAAGCCGAGGAACTGGCTGAAGATGCCGTTGAAGGTCATGAACACCCGGGCCAACCACTCCGGTAGGAACAGCCCGACGACGATTCCCAGGACGATGGCGACGAGGACCCGCAGCAGCAGGTTCTTGGAAAGGGATCTCAAACGCATGGTTCATTATCTCTGGTCGAGGGACCGGTCCCGTTCCGCGCGCCATTTCGCGTGGCGGGGCGGCGCTGGCGTGGTGGGAGTGTTCGGCGTCGGCTTAGTAGAATGCGGGGAGAGCAGTGGGCGCCGCGACCAGTCGGCGTCCGACACGTCGTGGCCACGGGCCGCAGTAGGAGTCACGCCTTGAGCGCATCGGAACAGCACGGATCCCACGACCGCGAGGACCGCTCGCAGGAGGGCAACGACCGGCGCGACGATCGCGGGTTCTCCCGGGACCGTGATCGTCGGGACGACGGCGCGCGCGGCGGCTACCGTTCCCAGGGCCAGGACCGGGGTGGTCGCGACGACCGCCGCGGGGGCTACCGGGGCGGGAACGACCGCTCCGAGCGCGGCGGGTTCCGCGGTCGGGACGAGGACCGGGACGGCGGCTACCGGGGTGGAGCGCGGCGCGAGGGTGGTTTCGGTGGTGGACGTGACGACCGGCGCCGCAACGACGGCGGCGCGCGCGGCGGGTACGACCGTCGCGACGACGCACGGGGGAACCGTGCCGGAGGTCGGGATGACCGCGCCACAGGTGACTACCGTGGCCGCGATGACCGCCGGAGCACTGGCGGCGGGTACCGGAGCCGGGATGACCGTCAGGGCTCGAACGGTGGCTACAGGGGCCGTGACGACAGCTCGCGTGGCGGCTACCGCGGGTCGGACGACCGTTCGCGTGGTGGCTTCGGCTCGCAGGGTCGCGACGACCGTCAGGATTCACGCGGCGGCTTCGGCGGGCGCGACAACCGGTCGGAGAACCGGGGTGGCTTCCGAGGACGCGACGAGCGCTCCTCGGGCGGCGGCGGTTACCGCGGCAGTGCGGACCGTTCCCAGGACCGCGAGGGCTACCGGGGCCGTGACGAGCGCTCCGGCGGCGCGGGTCGCTCGGATCGCGGTGGTCGCTACGAGGACCGTGGGCGTCGGGAGGACCGGGGCGGTGTCGACCGTCGTTCCGACCGGGGTGGCCGCGGAGACTTCCGCGACGACCGTCGGGGCGGTCGGGACGAGCGCGCCGGTGGCGGCTATCGGGGCCGGGACGACCGACGTGACAACCGTCGAGAGGGCGGTTTCGACCGGCGGGACAGCGGCTTCGGCGGCGACCGCCGGGGTGGCGGTCGTGGTGACGAGCGGCGCGGGGGGCCGCGTCCCGACGACGACCGCCGCGGTGGCGGCAACCGCTTCGACCACGGGCACGACTCTCGCGACGGATACTCCCGGCAGGGTGACCGCCGCGACGACCGCCGTGGTGACCGCGGCTCGGACCGCAGCTCCGGGGGCGGCCGGTTCGACCGTGACGACCGGCGACGTCCTTCTGACGATGCGCGGCCCCGTTTCGTGGCGCCGGAGATCGACCCGGACGTGACCGGTCGCGAGATCGACCGTGTCACCCGGCACGAACTCGACGCGCTGGAGCCGAGCAACGCGGAGCGCGTCTCCAAGCACCTGGTCATGGCCGCGCGCTACGTGGACGAGGACCCGGAGTTCGCACTGGAACACGCCAACGCGGCCGTGCGCACGGCCGGCCGGATCGGCGTCGTCCGCGAGGCCGCCGGCGTCGCCGCCTATGCCGCGGGTGACTACGCGCTCGCGCTCAAGGAGCTGCGCACCCACCGGCGCATTTCCGGCTCGCAGGAGCACCTGCCCATGATGGTCGACGCGCAGCGGGCCCTCGGCCGGGCGGGCAAAGCCATGGAGGAGGCGACTTCGGAGGCCGCGGCGTCGCTGGACACCGAGGCGAAGGTGGAGCTTGCCATGGTGATCTCGGGCATGCACGCGGACGCCGGCGATCCGGAGGCCGCCCTCGCGGCCCTCGAGATCCCGCAGCTCGACAAGAACCGCGGCTTCTCCTACAGCCCCAAGCTCTTCCGTGCCTATGCCGAGGCGCTGCGTGCCGTGGGACGCGACAAGGAGTCCATGACGTGGGAGCGTCAGGCCATCGTCGCGGAGGCCGCCCTGGGCATGGGCCAGTTCTCCGAGCCGGAGATCGTGGACCTCGGCGACGACCTCGACGAGGACGAGGCTGCCCGGACCGTCCGCGAGGCGCAGAAGCGTCACAGTGCGGGGGCACCCGGGGAGTCCGACGATCTCGAGTCGGCGGGGTCCTCGGACATGACAACCGGTGACGACGACGCCGCGGCCGAGACCGCCGCGGCAGAGGACGTGCTGACCCCCGACGAAGGCGTCGACGCGCCAGGGGGCGAGCGCGCGAATGATGAGGACTCGGCCACGGCTGCTCCCTCCAGGGACACACCCCCTGCGGACGACGCCCGCGAGGACGCCGCTCACAGCGATTCCGCGGTCACCGTGGACGGGCGGCCGGCCGAGGACGGCACGGTCGTTGCTGCGACCGATGCCGACCGCCCCGGCGCGCCGGAAGCTGGTCGTGCAGAGGAGACGGCCGCCCATGGTTCCGCTGCCCCTGGCCCTGAGGCCGTCGCTGTTCAGGACGCGGACGGCTTCCACGCCCACATCGCAGGCTCCGCCGAGGCGACCGAGGCGACGCACGGCGACAGCGCCGCTGCGCAGCACCCGGAGCGCGCCGATGACTGAGCGTTCGTCCGAGGAAGAGGGGCAGGCCCTCGTCGAGCGCTTCGATGCGCTGCTGTGCGATCTGGACGGCGTGGTCTACGCGGGTCCGAACGCGATCGACGGCGCTCCGGAATCCTTGCGGCGTGTCCGCGAGGCCGGGCGCGCGGTCATGTACGTGACGAACAACGCCTCGCGTCCGCCGTCCGCGGTCGCGGAGCACATCTCCTCGCTGGGCGCGCCGACCACCGTGGACAGCGTCGTGACCTCGGCCCAGGCCGCGGCGGCGCTGCTCGCGGACCGGCTGGCGCCGTCGACCCGCGTGCTGGTCACGGGTGCCACGGCGCTCGCGGACGAGATCCGTGCCGTGGGCCTGGTGCCCGTGCGCACGCAGGACGAGGAGCCCGGCGCGGTGGTGCAGGGCTTCGACCCGCACCTGGGCTGGGCGGACCTTGCGGAGGCCGCGTTCACGCTCGCGGACGAGTCCCTGCTGTGGTGCGCCACGAACACCGACCGGACGATCCCCCGGGAACGCGGGATCGCGCCGGGCAACGGGACGCTCGTCTCCGCCGTCGCGGAGGCCACAGGTCGGAAGCCCCTTGTGGCGGGCAAGCCCGAGGCGCCGATCTTCACCGAGGCCGCCGACCGCGTGGGTGCTCGGCGGCCCGTGGTCGTGGGCGACCGTCTGGACACGGACATCCTGGGCGCCCACAACGCCGGCATGGAGAGCATCGAGGTGCTCACCGGTGTGGACGGCCCCGAGAACGTTCTGGCGGCGGCGCCCGAGCAGCGGCCCACGTACCTCCTGGGGACGCTGCGCGAACTCTTCGGGCCGTATCCGCGCGTGGACGTGGACCGCGAGGAAGGCCGCGTGAGCGCGCGCTGCGGTGCGGCGCGCGCGGAGGTGGCGAGCGGCGTCGTGACCGTGACGGCGCCGCGCGAGGACCTGGACGGCTGGCGCGCCGCGTGCGCCGCGTGGTGGGCCGAAAATCCGCACGACGCCGCGGCCCCGACACTCGACTGGCAGGACCGGGCGTGAGCGACGAGCGTCCCGCACCTCCTCACACGGGTCTGGACCCGGTGGACCGAGTGCTCGCGAGGGAGGCCGAGATCGCCCTGCTTCCCGTGACCGAGCGCTCCGCCGCCTACGAGGCACTGCACGCGCAGCTCGAGCGCGTGCTGGAGGAGCGCCCGGGTGCGCTGCCGACCGGGCTGACCGGTGGGCCGGCGTCCGGCACCTCCCAGGCGGAGGAGCGCCCCGGGAACGCCCTCGCGGGCGCTTGGGCGACGACTCCGGAGGGTGGAGAGCCCTCGGGCCACCACGCGTCCTCGCGCCCCGGCGCCTTCGGGGCGGAACGGTAGCGGCCCGGTGGTCCCGCGTCTCGACCGCGAGGTGACCGCGCGGGGTCTCGCCCGCTCCCGCACGGTGGCCGCCGCCCGCATCAAGGAGGGGCGGGTCCGAGTCAACGGCGAGGTGGTCGTGAAGCCGTCACTGGTGGTGGGGGAGGCCGACGACGTCGTGGTCGAGCCCTCCGCGCAGGACGAGTACGCGAGCCGGGCGGGTCACAAACTTGTGGGTGCGCTGGAGGCCTTCACCGCGGTGGACCCGGCCGGGCTGCGCTGCCTGGACGCGGGCGCCTCGACCGGCGGCTTCACGGACGTTCTGCTGCGCCGCGGCGCGCGGGAAGTCGTTGCGGTGGATGTGGGCCACGACCAGCTGGTCGACCGCCTGCGCGAGGATCCCCGGGTGCGCGTGCACGAGGGACTCAACGTCCGCCACCTGGATCCCGAACAGATCGGGGGAGCGGCGGAGCTGACGGTGTGCGACCTCTCCTTCATCTCCCTGACCCTGGTGGTGCCGGCGCTCGCCGGTGCCACGCTGCCCGGCGGCGACCTGCTCCTCATGGTCAAGCCCCAGTTCGAGGTGGGGGTCCACAACCTCTCCCGCACCGGCGTGGTCACCTCGCAGTCCGTCCGCGAGGCGGCGGTTGCGCGCGTGGTGCGCAGCGCCGTCGACGCCGGTCTGGAGGTCCGCGGCACCGTGCCGAGCCCCCTGCCCGGCCAGGACGGCAACGTCGAGGTCTTCGTGTGGGCCCACCGCCCCGGGGCGCTGTCCGCGTCGGAGGGCTCGCGTAGTCTTGGCTGAGTCAGCCCACCGTGGGAACCGACCGCAGGAGGATGGACCCGCACTCGTGACCCGCAAAATCCTGGTGATGACCCACACGGGGCGTCCGGAGGCCAAGGACGCCGCCCGGCAGTCCTGCGAGCAGATCTCGGCCGCAGGCCTCGTGCCCGTGCTCTCGCGGCCGGACCTCGAGGCGCTGCGCGCGGACGGCTTCAGCCTGGCACCCGTGGAGATCCTCGAGGAGGACGTCGCTCTCCGGGAGATCGAGATCGTCATGGTCCTCGGCGGGGACGGCTCGATCCTGCGCGCGGCGGAACTGGTGCGCGGAGTCGACACACCCCTGCTGGGCGTCAACCTGGGGCACGTGGGCTTCCTCGCCGAGTCGGAGCGCTCCGGTCTCAGCGAGACCGTGGAGGCGATCGTGGACGGCCGCTACACCGTGGAGCGGCGCATGGCCCTGGACGTGACCGTGTGGGTGCACCGGCGCAAGGTGCTGCACACGTGGGCGCTCAACGAGGCCTCCGTGGAGAAGGGCGACCGCGAGAAGATGATCGAGGTCGTGACCGAGGTGGACCGGCGGCCGCTGTCCACGTTCGGCTGCGACGGCGTGGTCATGGCCACCCCCACGGGCTCCACCGCCTATGCCTTCTCGGCCGGCGGCCCGGTGGTCTGGCCGGAGGTCGAGGCCCTGCTGATGGTGCCGCTGTCCGCCCACGCGCTGTTCTCGCGTCCGCTGGTCATCTCGCCGCGCTCCATGATGGCCGTCGAGGTGCTGACCCGCACGGACGCCCGCGGGGTGCTGTGGTGCGACGGCCGGCGCACCGTGGAGCTCCCGCCCGGTTCTCGCATCGAGGTGCGTCGCTCGGAGAAGTCCGTGAACCTCGCGCGCATGCACGCCACGCCGTTCTCGGAACGTCTCGTGAAGAAGTTCGAGCTGCCCATTGCCGGATGGCGCGGCCCCATGCCCGGTGAACAGGTGGAGACCATGACCACCGCACTGCCGCTCGTCCAGCCCACCACGAAGGTGGTCTCGCAGGACGAGCACCAGCCCAAGCTCACCGTGGGGCGGGAGATCCCGCACCACGGCGACACGCATCATGGCGACCCGCGGCCCACGGACGGGATGCGCCCGCCCCGGGACGCGGACGGCACCTCCGGAAGGGGGACGGCGTCGTGATCGAGGAGATCCACATCCACGACCTCGGCGTCATCACGGACGCCGTGCTGCCCCTGGGACCGGGGCTCTCGGTCCTGTCGGGCGAGACCGGCGCGGGCAAGACCATGGTGGTCACAGCGCTCGGCATGCTCCTGGGCAACCGCGCGGACGCCGGTTCCGTTCGCTCCGGCAGCGCCAAGGCGCTCGCGGAGGCCACCGTGCGGGTGCCCGCCGAGCACGCGGCGATCGCGCTCGTCGAGGAGTCCGGCGGAACCGTGGACCGGGAGGAGGTCGACGGTGCCCAGGAGGGGCTCGTCCTGCTCTCCCGCACGGTCTCCGCGGAGGGCCGCAGCCGCGCCCACGTGGGTGGCCGCTCGGCTCCCGTGGGAACGCTCGGCGCCGTGGGGGAGACCCTGGTGGCCGTGCACGGCCAGTCGGACCAGCTCCGGCTGAAGACGGCGGCGGCCCAGCGCAAGGCCCTGGACGACTACGCCGGCCGGCCGGTCGCCGAGGAGCTCGCCCTGTTCCGGGAGAAGCTCGCCCGCTACCGCCGCGTTGTCGCCACCCTGCGCGCCGCCAAGGACAATGCCCGCGAACGCGCCCTGCAGGCCCAGAGCCTCACCACCGCGCTCGCGGAGATCGACGCCGTGGAGCCCGTGCCCGGCGAGGACACCCAGCTCGACGCCGAGAGCGAGAAGCTCACGAACCTGGAGGCGCTGCGCAGCGCGGCGACCACCGCGCGCACGGCCCTGAGCGGTTCGGACGACGACGACGCCCCGGACGCGAACGCCGTCGCCCTCCTGTCCCAGGCGCAGCAGGCCCTGGACAACGAGTCGGACGCGGACCCGGACCTCGCCGCGCTCGCCGCACGGGTGCGGGAACTGACCGTGGTCGCGGCGGACGTGGCCGCGGACCTCTCCGGCTACGCGAGCGGACTCGACGAGGACGGTCCCGCCCGGCTCGCGCAGGTGGAGTCCCGGCGCAGTGCGCTGCGCACCCTGACCAAGAAGTACGGTGCCACGATCGACGAGGTCCTCTCCTGGGCGGATGAGGCCCGGGCCACGCTCGACGAGCTCGTGGTGGACCCCCAGCGCGAGGAGGAGCTGCGCGCCGAGGGCGAGGCCCTGCACGCGGCGCTCGAGGCGCACGCCGCCACCCTTCTGGAACTGCGCCGCGCGGCCGCCGAACGGCTCTCCGCAGCGGTGAGCGAGGAGCTCACCGCGCTCGCCATGCCCAACGCCACCCTGGTGGTCGCGGTGGAGGCCGCCGAACGCTTCACCGACGACGGCCGGGACACCATCGAGTTCATGCTCGCACCGCACGCAGGCGCCACACCGCGTCCCCTCGGCAAGGGTGCCTCCGGCGGTGAGCTCTCCCGCATCATGCTCGCCCTGGAAGTGGTGCTCTCCGAGGTGGACCCCGTCCCCACGTTCGTCTTCGACGAGGTCGACTCCGGCGTGGGCGGCAAGGCCGCGGTGGAGATCGGGCGGCGGCTGAAGATGCTGGCTCGCAACGTCCAGGTGCTCGTAGTGACGCACCTGCCGCAGGTGGCGGCCTTCGCGGACCAGCACGTGCTCGTGACCAAGTCCTCGGACTCGAGCGTCTCGGACGTGAAAGTGCTCACGGACGAGGAGCGGGTGGTCGAGCTCGCGCGGATGCTGGCCGGCCACGAGGACTCCGACGCAGCCCGCGAGCACGCCCGAGAGCTCATGCGGGACGCCACCGCCTGATCTCCCAAGACCCCCCAGCACGACCCCAGCCCCCGATCCCCGATTGACACGAATGGTAGGATCGAATCCCGTGGTGAATGCTCAGGACGCCGCCCACGAGGCAGGCACAGAAAAGAACAACGGCAAGGTGACCCGGCAGATCTTCGTCACGGGAGGCGTTGCCTCCTCCCTCGGCAAGGGCCTCACGGCATCGTCGCTCGGCATGCTCCTGCGCTCGCGCGGGCTGTCCGTGACCATGCAGAAGCTGGATCCCTATCTCAACGTGGATCCGGGCACCATGAACCCGTTCCAGCACGGCGAGGTCTTCGTCACCGACGACGGCGCCGAGACGGACCTCGACATCGGACACTACGAGCGGTTCCTCGACGAGAACCTCGACGCCTCCGCGAACGTGACCACGGGCCAGGTCTACTCCACCGTGATCGCCAAGGAGCGCCGCGGTGAGTACCTGGGCGACACCGTCCAGGTGATCCCGCACATCACGGACGAGCTCAAGCGCCGGATGCGCCGCCGCGCGGAGGACGAGAACGCACCGGACATCATCATCACCGAGATCGGTGGCACGGTGGGTGACATCGAGTCCCAGCCGTTCATCGAGGCCGCCCGTCAGGTCCGCCAGGACGTGGGCCGGCGCAACGTGTTCTACCTGCACGTGTCCCTGATCCCGTTCATCGGCCCGTCGGGTGAGCTGAAGACCAAGCCCACCCAGCACTCCGTGGCCACGCTGCGCGGTCTCGGCATCCAGCCGGACGCCCTGGTGCTGCGCTGCGACCGGGACGTGCCGGACGCCATGATGCGCAAGGTCGGCAGCGCGTGCGACGTGGACCTCGACGCCGTGATCTCCTGCGCGGACGCCCCCAGCATCTACGACATTCCCAACACCCTGCACAGCCAGGGCCTGGACACGTACATCCTGGACTACCTGGGCCTCGACTACGACGACGCCGACCTGCGCCAGTGGTCCCGGCTGCTCACCGCGGTGCACGAGCCGGACCACGAGGTCACGGTTGCGCTCGTGGGCAAGTACATCGACCTCCCGGACGCGTACCTCTCGGTCTCCGAGGCCCTGCGCGCCGGCGGTTTCGCCAACAACGCCAAGGTCAATCTCAAGTGGGTTGCCTCGGACCTCTGCGACACCCCCGAGGGCGCCCAGCGAGAGCTCGGCGACGTGGACGCCGTCTGCGTTCCCGGCGGGTTCGGCATCCGTGGGCTCGAGGGCAAGCTCGGCGCGCTGAAGTGGGCGCGCGAGCACAAGGTCCCGACACTGGGGCTGTGCCTGGGCCTCCAGTGCATGGTCATCGAGTACGCGCGGGACGTCGTGGGACTGCCCAACGCGTCCTCCACGGAGTTCGACGCGGAGACGGACACCGCCGTGGTCGCGACCATGGAGGAGCAGAAGCAGTTCGTCGAGGGCACCGGCGACTTGGGCGGCACCATGCGTCTGGGCCTGTACCCGGCGGCGCTGGCCGAGGGCTCCGTGGTCGCGGAGACGTACGGCACCACAGAGGTCTCCGAGCGCCACCGGCACCGCTACGAGGTCAACAACGCCTACCGCGAGGCACTCTCCGCAGCCGGGCTGCGGATCTCCGGCACGTCCCCGGAGGGCACCCTCGTGGAGTTCGTCGAGCTGCCGCGCGAGGAGCACCCGTACTACGTGGCCACCCAGGCCCACCCGGAGCTCGCCTCGCGCCCCACGCGCCCGCACCCGCTCTTCGACGGTCTCGTGAAGGCCGCCCTGGAGCGCCGCGGGGTCCAGGCCGGGGT
The DNA here is from genome assembly GCF_006539885.1 of Kocuria varians. Taxonomy (GTDB): domain Bacteria; phylum Actinomycetota; class Actinomycetes; order Actinomycetales; family Micrococcaceae; genus Kocuria; species Kocuria varians. The sequence continues at coordinate 10,827 of NZ_BJNW01000010.1, forward strand.
CTGAGCACGAAGTGGTGGACGCGGTGTGCCGCGTCCACCACTTTTCATTGGTCCACGCTTCATCAACCGAACCGAGCCGGCCCGTACCTGGCCGGACCACCTCCGGCGGGTGGCACCGGTCAGCAAGGGGCCACGGGCATCCGACACCGGTGATCGGTCGGCGACACGATCCACCTCGGTCCACCCAGGAACGGAGCACCATGGAGTTCATCGACATCACTGCGGAGCAGCTGCGTGACCGCCCGGATCAGCACACCGTGGACGAGTCCTCGACCGTTCTCGAGGGTGCGATCTGGGACGTGCGCCGCGAGACGTTCCGCATGGCCGACCAGGAGAAGCCCCTGGTCCGCGAGTTCATCACACACCCCGGCGCCGTCTCGATCGTGGCCCTGGACGAGCAGGACCGGATCCTGCTCATCAACCAGTACCGCCACCCCGTGGGCCTGAGGATGTGGGAGATCCCCGCCGGCCTCCTGGACATCGCGGGCGAACCCGCGGTCGACGCCGCCCGGCGCGAGCTGGGGGAGGAGGCGGACCTTCGCGCGGAGCACTGGGACGTGCTCGTGGACTTCGACAACTCGCCCGGTTCCTCCGCGGAGGCCAACCGCATCTTCCTCGCCCGCGGGCTGAGCGAGGTGGACACGGACGACCGCTTCGAACGCGAGGGCGAGGAGGCCGAGATCGTGGCGGGCTTCGCGCCCCTCGACGACGCCGTGGACGCCGTGCTGGACGGGCGCATCCTCTCCCCGGCGGCGGCGCTCGGCATCATGGCCGCGCACACGGCCAGGTCCCGGGGGTGGAGCACCCTCCGACCCGCCGACGCCGCGTGGCCCGCGCGGCCCGGTCTCGAGGGGTGATGTTGGAGGGGCGCGATGTAGAGGACACAGAACTACAGGACGGCCCGATCACCGAGCCGCTACCGGTCATCTCGGAGGCGCTGCCGCTGCGGGAGGAACCGCCGGCCGGCCCCGAGGGCGAGGCGGCCCCGGAGCTGCGCCGCGCCGTCGGGCGGTACCTGGACCACCTCGTCGTCGAACGGGGCCTGTCCGCGAACACCGTCTCGGCCTACCGGCGTGACCTGGCGCGCTACCTGGAGCACCTCACCACCACGGCGCGCGACGTCCGCGTGCCCCGCGACATCACCACGGATCACGTGCGGGCCTTCGTCCGCGTGCTGCGCGAGGGCGGTGATGGCCGCGCGGCGCTCTCGGCCCGCAGCAGCGCGCGCGTGCTGGCGGCCGTGCGGGGAGTCCACGCGTTCTGGACGACCGAGTCGAGCGTGGACACGGACGTCGCCTCGCGCGTGAGTCCTCCGGTTCCCGGGCAGCGGCTGCCCAAGGCGATCGGCGTGACGGAGGTCGAGAACCTCCTGGCGGCCCCGGACCCGGAAACCCCTGCCGGGTTGCGCGCCCGCGCCTTCCTGGAGCTGCTCTACGCGACCGGCGCCCGCATCTCCGAGGCCGTGGCCCTGGACGTGGACGACGTCGCGGGCCTCCACGACGAGGACCTCGCCCTGATCCGGGTGCAGGGCAAGGGCGAGAAGCAACGGCTCGTGCCCGTGGGGTCTTTCGCGGTGGCGGCGCTGGACCGCTACCTCGTGCGGGCCCGGCCGGAGCTGGCCCGCCACGGCAAGGGCTCCCCGGCGGTCTTCCTCAACGCGCGAGGGTCACGGATCTCCCGGCAGACGGCGTGGAACATGGTCAAGGACGCCGCGCGGACCATCCACAAGGAGGAGGTCATCACGCCGCACACCCTGCGCCACTCCTTCGCGACCCACCTGCTCGAGGGCGGGGCGGACCTGAGGGTCGTGCAGGAGCTGCTGGGCCACGCCTCGCTCGCCACGACCCAGATCTACACGCGCGTGTCCGTGGAATCGCTGCGCGAGGTCTACGCCACCTCGCACCCGCGGGCGCGCTGACAGTCTTCGGGTGCGCGCAGTGACAGGGGCCCGCGCCTCCCCGGGAGGGGAACGCGGGCCCCTGTCACGTGGTGGACCGAGGACTCAGTCCAGGTGCCGCTCGTCCGGCCCGTTGTAGGCGGAGAGCGGGCGGATCAGCGAGTTCGCCGCGCGCTGCTCCCGGATGTGCGCGGTCCACCCGACGATCCGGGCGCACACGAAGATGGGCGTGAACGTGGGGATGTCGAAGCCCATGAGCCAGTACGTGGGCCCGGCGGGGTAGTCCAGGTTGGGCTTGATGCCCTTGGCCTCGTCCATGGACTTGGCCAGCCCGTTGTAGAGCCCCAGCATCTCCTGGCGGTCGTAGTGGGCCAGCATGCGGAACAGCGCGTCCTGCATGGTGGGCACGCGGGAGTCCCCGTGCTTGTACACGCGGTGCCCGAAGCCCATGACCTTCTTCTTCTCCGCGAGCGCCTGGTCCATCCACTCCTTGGCGCGCTTCTCGGCCTCCTCGGCGGTCTCCTCCTTGCGGATGCCGAGCTCCTCGAAAGTGTGCATGACGGCCTCGTTGGCGCCGCCGTGCAGCGGGCCCTTGAGCGCGCCGATGGCACCCGTGACGGCGGAGTGCAGGTCCGAGAGCGAGGACGTGATGACGCGGGCGGTGAACGTGGAGGCGTTGAAGGAGTGCTCCGCGTACAGGATGATCGACACGCGGAAGGCGTCCACGACCTCGGGCGCGGCCTCCTCGCCGAAGGCCATCCAGAGGAAGTTCTGGGCGTAGTCGAGGTCTTCGCGCGGCTCCACGACGTCCTGGCCGTGACGACGCCGCTGGTCGTAGCAGACCACGGCGGGCATCACCGCGAACAGTTCCTGGGCCTTGCGCAGCTCGGCCTCGGGGGAGTTGTCCTCCGCGAGCGGGTGCTGCGCGCCGATCACGGAGGCCGCGGTGCGGCACACGTCCATGGGGTGGCACATGGTGGGCAGCTCGTCGATGACACGCTTGAGCCCGGGGGTGAGGGCGCGGTGGGAGCGCTCGAGCTCCTGGAAGGCGCTCAGCTCCTCCTGGGAGGGCAGCTCACCGTTCCACAGCAGGAGGGCAACCTCCTCCGCGGAGCACTTCTGCGCGAGCTCCTGCACGGGGTAGCCGCGGTAGAGCAGGGAATTCGTCTCGGCGTTGACCTTGGACACGGCGGTGGCGTCCGCCACGACCCCGGCGAGGCCCTTGCGAATTTCGGTATCGGCCACGATTGATCTCCTTCGACATCGGTGGACAGGCAAGAGTGAACAGGAAAGAACGGGGGCCCGCCCCACCGCACAGGGTGGAGCGGGGCCTGGTGTCAGGACTCCGGCGTGCCCGGCACCTCGAAGTTGAAGACCCCGGAGTCGAACTGGTTGTACCCGGTGTAGTCCACGAGTTCGTACAGGCGTTTGCGGGTGAGCATGGCCTCCACCTGGGCCTGCTGGGTGCCGTCCTCGCGGATGGTCGTGAGCAGGCGCTCGATGGCGCCCATGGCCTGGCGCTCCAGGGACACCGGGTAGATCACCATGGACACGCCGGCGTCCTGCAGCTGGCGCGTGGTGAACAGCGCGGACTTCCCGAACTCCGTCATGTTGGCGAGGATCGGGACGTCCAGGGCGGAGGCCATGCGCTCGAACTCCGAGAGGTCCGCCATGGCCTCCGGGAAGATCACGTCTGCACCGGCGTCGGCCAGGGCCTTCGCGCGGTCCACCGCGGCGTCGAAACCGTCGACGCCGCGGATGTCCGTGCGCGCCATGACCACGAAGTTCGGGTCCCGGCGGGCCGCGACCGCGGCGAGGATGCGCTGAGTGGCGGTGGCAGTGTCCACCACGTTCTTGCCGTCCAGGTGCCCGCAGCGCTTGGGGTTGAACTGGTCCTCGATGTGGCAGCCGGCCAGTCCGGCGTCCTCGAGCTCCTGGACGGTGCGGGCCACGTTCATGGGCTCGCCGAAGCCGGTGTCCGCGTCCACGAGGCACGGCAGGTCCGTGCTGCGGGCGATCTGACCGGCGCGGGTGGCGACCTCCGTGAGCGTGGTCAGCCCGATGTCCGGCAGACCCAGCTCGTTGGCGAGGACACCTCCGGAGATGTAGACGCCCTCGAAGCCCTGCTCCTGGATGAGCTTCGTGGACAGCGGGGTGAACGCCCCGGGGAACTGCGCGATCTCCGGCGCGGCCAGCAGCTCGCGGAACCGCTCGCGCTTCTGGGCGGGGGTGACGGTGGAGTACAGCATGATCAGAAGATTCCCTTCGGCGAGTTCTCCAGCCGCACGGCCGCGGCGATGTTCAGCTGTCCCAGCTCACCGGCGCCGAGCGCCGGCAGCCGCTGCACGGTGTCCAGGAAGCGCTCGATCTCCTCGGGGGCCACGAGCCCCTCGGCCAGGGTGCGGAACTTGGCGATGTACTGCTCGCGGGCGAACGGGCGGGCACCGAGCGGGTGCGCGTCCGCGACCGCGATCTGGTCCGTGATCACGGAGCCGTCCGCGAGCGTGATCTCCACGGAGCCGCCGAACGCCTTCTCGGCGATGTCCAGCGAGTGGTAGCGGCGGGTCCACTCGGGGTCCTCCTGCGTGGTGACCTTGTGCCACAGGGCCACGGTGTCCGGGCGGGACGCGCGTTCCGGGGCGTAGGAGTCCACGTGGTGCCATGCGCCGTCCTGCAGGGCCACGGTGAAGATGTAGGGGATCGAGTGGTCCAGGGTCTCGCGCGACGCCGTGGGGTCGTACTTCTGGGGGTCGTTGGCCCCGGAGCCGATCACGTAGTGCGTGTGGTGCGAGGTCTTGATGAGCACCGACTCGACGTTGGCCGGATCCGCGAGCTCGGGGCGCTCACGGTGCAGCTTGCGGGCGAGGTCGATCCACGCCTGTGCCTGGTACTCCGCGGAGTGCTCCTTGGTGTACGTGTCCAGGATGGCGCGCTTGGGCTCGCCGGGGGCCGGCAGGGGCACCTCGTAGCGGGCCTGGGGACCGGAGAGCAGCCACGCGATCACGCCGTCCTCGCCCTCGTAGATGGGGGTCGGGGAGGTCTGCCCGCGCATGGCACGGTCCACCGCCTCCACGGCCATCTTCCCGGCGAACGCGGGGGCGTGGGCCTTCCACGTGGAGATCTCGCCCTTGCGGGACTGACGGGTCTGGGTGGTCGTGTGCAGCGCCTGGCCGATGGCCTGGAAGATCGTCTCGGTGTCCAGGCCCAGCAGGGTGCCGATGCCCGCCGCCGCGGAGGGTCCGATGTGCGCGATGTGGTCGATCTTGTGCTCGTGCAGGCAGATCCCCTTCACGAGGTCCACCTGGATCTCGTAGCCGGTGGCGATGCCGCGGATCAGGTCCTCGCCGGTGCTGCCCACGTGCTGGGCCACGGCGAGCACCGGCGGGATGTTGTCCCCGGGGTGCGAGTACTCGGCGGCGAGGAAGGTGTCGTGGTAGTCGAGCTCGCGCACGGCCACGCCGTTGGCCCACGCCGCCCACTCGGGCGAGACCGCGGCGTCGTCCTGGGGCGCGCCGTAGAGCAGGGCACCGCGGCCGGTGAAGCCGCCGTCCGGGACCACGGTGTGGCACAGGGCCTGCGAGCGCGCCGAGACGATGGGGCCGCGGTTCAGGGACGCGATGGCCACGGAGGCGTTGTCGATGATCCGGTTGATCACCATCTCCACGACCTCGGGCTCCACGGCCACGGGGTCCGTGGCCACGGCGGCCAGCTTGTGGGCGAGCTGCTCCTCGCGGGGCAGCTCCTCCTGGGACGAGTACGTGCGCACGGTGTGGGTGACGGTCACGGGTGTTCCTTTCGGTGAGGTGGGCTGGGGCCGGCGGGTGCCGGTCCGGGTCAGGAGGCCACGGGGCTCGCGGGGGCCAGTGGGGCGAGTTCGGGGGTGCGCAGGGCGTTGCCGAGCGCGTTCTTCAGGTGCACGCGGGTCGTGGCGACGGCGAGCGCGGGGTCCTGGTCGGCGATCGCGCGGGCGATGGCCTCGTGCTCCGCGGCGGCCACGGCCAGGCGCCGGGGGTTCGAGGTGGACAGCCGTCGCACGCGGGCGAGGTGCAGCCGCACGCCCGCGAGCGCCTGGCGCAGGTACGGGTTGCCGGCGGCACGGTCGATCTCCGCGTCCATGCGGTCCACGAGCTCGTAGTAGGCGGGGTGGTCGGGGTCGTCGGAGAGCGCCTCCGCCGCGTGGGAGAGCTCCTCGGCGAGCGCGCGGAAGGTCTGTGGCTCGCCGCGCTGCGCGGCGAGCTCGGCGGCGCGGCAGTCCAGGGTGTCCCGCAGCTCGTACAGCGCGCGGACGTCGTCCGCGGAGATGGCACTGACGACGACGCCGCGCCCGGCGTGCGGCTCGGTCAGCCCGTCCGCGGTGAGCCGGGAGAGGGCCTCGCGCACCGGGGTGCGGGAGATCCCGAGGCGTTCTGAGAGGTCCACCTCGCCGAGGACCTGCCCGGGCCGCAGCCGCCAGGAGACGATGTCCGCCCGCAGCTCGCGGTACGCGCGCTCACCTGCTCGCATGACTCCTCCTGACGTGGGCAACCACCCTCACTGTATACATCCGTGCGGTGCGGGCCAAGTGCCGCGTGGTGGTTGGCGATGAAATATCCGGTCTGTGTATACACAACCCTTGCCCGGTGTGACCCCCAACACTACGCTGGCACCACACCCACCCCACCACGGCACATCCTCCGGAGGACGCCATGTCGCAGAGCACCTACGAATCCGTCTACCGCGCGAGCGTGGAGGACCCGGAGCGGTTCTGGCTCGACGCCGCCGGGGCCGTGGACTGGGTCACCCCGCCCACGCGCGCCCTCGACGGCTCCGCCGCACCCCTGTACCGGTGGTTCCCCGACGGCGAGCTGAACACGTGCGTCAACGCCGTCGACCGCCACGTGGCGGCAGGTCACGGGCAGCGCACGGCCCTGATCTACGACTCCGCGGTGCTGGGCGTGCAGGAGCACATCAGCTACGCCCAGCTGCAGGAACGCGTCGCGCGCTTCGCGGGGGCGCTCGCTGCGCAGGGGGTCCGCAAGGGGGACCGGGTCCTGCTCTACATGCCGATGATCGCGGAGTCCGTGATCGCGATGCTCGCGTGCGCGCGGCTCGGAGCGGTGCACTCCGTGGTGTTCGGGGGCTTCGCGCCCAAGGAGCTCGCGAGCCGGATCGACGACTCCCAGCCGGTCGCGATCGTCACCGCGTCCGGGGGAGTCGAGCCCAAGCGGCGGATCGAGTACCTGCCCGCGATCGAGGAGGCGCTGCAGCTCAGCGACCACGCGCCGTCGGCGGTGCTCGTCCACGAGCGCGAGGGCTTCACCACGAGCGTCGCCGACGCCCGCGAGCGCGTCGGGGCCGCCGGGGGTCCCTCGTGGCTGTCCTGGGCCGAGGCGCAGAACGACGTGGAGCCGGCGGAGCCCGTGACCGTGAAGGCCACCGACCCGCTCTACATCCTCTACACGTCCGGGACCACGGGGAAGCCCAAGGGCGTGGTGCGCGACAACGGCGGCCACGCGGTGGCGCTGACGTGGTCCATGCGCAACATCTACGACGTCGCCGGTGGGGACGTGATGTGGACGGCGTCGGACGTCGGCTGGGTCGTGGGCCACTCGTACATCGTCTACGGGCCGCTGCTGGCCGGGGCCACCACCGTGGTCTACGAGGGCAAGCCCGTGGGGACCCCGGATGCCGGGGCCTTCTGGAAGCGCGTGGAGGAGCACGGCGTGAAGGTGCTCTTCACCGCCCCCACGGCGCTGCGGGCCATCCGGAAGGCGGATCCCGAGGGTGAGTTCGTGGCCCGGTACGACACATCCTCCCTGCAGGCCCTGTTCGTGGCGGGGGAGCGGCTCGACCCCGAGACCTACCACTGGGCGGCCCGGGTGCTCGGTGTCCCCGTGGTGGACCACTGGTGGCAGACCGAGACGGGGTGGGCCATCTGCGCCAACCCCTTCGGCATCGAGAAGCTGCCCATCGTGGCCGGCTCGCCCACCGTGCCGGTGCCCGGGTTCCACGTGGAGATCCTCGACCCCATCGGCGAGCCCCTGGGTCCCGGGGAGGAGGGCAACATCGCGGTGCGGCTGCCCCTGCCGCCCGGCACCCTGGCCACCCTGTGGGGCAACGACGAGCGCTTCGTCTCCTCCTACCTCTCCGCGTTCCCCGGCTACTACGCCACCGGCGACTCCGGGTACATCGACGAGAACGGCTACGTGTTCGTGATGGGCCGCACCGACGACGTCATCAACGTCTCCGGCCACCGGCTCTCCACGGGGCAGATGGAGCAGATCGTGGCCACCCACCCTGAGGTCGCCGAGTGCGCGGTGATCGGCGTCAACGACCCCCTCAAGGGCCAGCGCCCCTCCGGCTACGTGGTGCTCAAGACCGGCTCGCAGGTCACGCAGGAGCAGCTGCGGGAGGACCTCGTGACCATGGTGCGCTCGCAGATCGGTCCCGTGGCGGACTTCAAGGACGTCTCCGTGGTCGAGGCCCTGCCCAAGACACGCTCCGGCAAGATCCTGCGCAAGACCATGCGCCAGATGGCCGACGGCGAGCAGTACGTGGTGCCCTCCACCATCGAGGACCACTCCGTGCTGGAGGCGCTGCACGCGGTGCTCGCCCCGAAACGGTGAGCCCCGCGGCCGTGACCCGCGATCCACGCGTCGGCATCCCTTGAAACAGTGGCGCCGTGGCCGTGATCCTCCGCACCGCGGGCGGCTCCCGCCGATAGGGTGAGCCCCGTCATGTCTGTGACGGGCGTGACGCGCCCGCGCCCGCACCCCGGCGCGCGGCCCCGCCCGTCGGACACACCACGATCCATCCCGAGGCACCAGGAGCCACCATGACAAGCCAACCGGTCGCGCGCGATCCGCGCGACGCCCAGCCACCCCGCCGCAAGAAGCGGGACCGCACCCACTACCTCTACATCGCCGTGATCGCCGCGGTGGTGCTGGGCATCGTGGTGGGTCTGCTGTTCCCCACGGTCGGTGTCGCGCTCAAGCCCCTCGGCACGGGATTCGTGGCACTGATCAAGATGATCATCGCGCCGGTGATCTTCTGCACCATCGTGCTTGGCGTGGGATCGGTCGCGAAGGCCGCCACGGTGGGCAAGGTGGGCGGCCTGGCGCTGCTGTACTTCATCGTGATGTCCACGTTCGCCCTGGCCATCGGTCTGCTGGTGGGCAACATCGTGCAGCCGGGCGAGGGCCTGGGCCTGGCGAACGCGCACTTCGACTCCTCCTCCCTGAACTCCGGGGCTTCCGAAGGCGGGGAGGGTGGACTGACCGGGTTCGTACTCGGCATCATCCCCACCACACTGTTCTCCGCGCTGACGTCCGGGCAGATCCTGCAGACGCTGCTGATCGCGCTGCTCGTGGGCTTCGCGCTGCAAGCCATGGGCCCGGGCGGGGCACCCGTGCTCAAGGCCGTGGGCTACCTGCAGGCAGTCGTGTTCAAGCTGCTGTCCATGATCATGTGGCTCGCCCCGATCGGTGCGTTCGGTGCCATCGCCGCCGTCGTCGGTGCCACGGGCATGAAGGCCGTGTTCTCCCTGCTGGGGCTGATGGTCGCCTTCTACGTCACCTGCATCCTGTTCGTGGTGGTGGTGCTCGGGCTGATCCTCAAGGTCGTCTCCGGCGTGAGCATCTTCAAGCTCATGAAGTACCTGGCCCGCGAGTACCTGCTGATCTTCTCCACCTCGTCCTCCGAGGCCGCCCTGCCGCGCCTGATCGCCAAGATGGAGCACCTGGGCGTGTCCAAGCCGGTCGTGGGCATCGTGGTGCCCACCGGCTACTCGTTCAACCTGGACGGCACCGCGATCTACCTGACCATGGGCGCGCTGTTCATCGCGGACGCGATGGGCAAGCCCATGGCGCTGGGGGAGCAGATCGCGCTGCTCGTGTTCATGATCATCGCCTCGAAGGGTGCGGCGGGCGTCACCGGCGCCGGCATCGCCACCCTGGCGGCCGGGCTGCAGTCCCACCGGCCGGACCTGCTCAACGGCGTGGACCTGATCGTGGGCATCGACCGTTTCATGTCCGAGGCCCGCGCCCTGACCAACTTCTCCGGCAACGCCGTGGCCACGCTCGTGCTCGGCACGTGGGTCAAGGAGGTCGACAGGGACCGCGTGAAGCGTGTGCTCTCGGGTGCGGAGCCCTTCGACGAGGCCAGCCTGGCCGTGGACCCGCACGTGGCGGTCGGGGCCGACGGTGCCTCCAGCGGTGCGGGCGCCGCGGCGTGGTCGTCGGGCACCGCGCAGGGCGACGGCACGACGACGTCGCCCGCGGACCGGTAGCCCGGCCCACCTGGAGCGTGTCCTCCTCCAACGCCCACCCCGCGCCCGCGGGGTGGGCGTTCGTCGTCGGGGGTCCGGAGGTGGCGACGGGTCAGGACCGGGCCGCTGGGCACCGTGGAGAGGACGGGGCGACGGCATGGGGAGCTCGGGCCCGGGATGGGGGAGGCAGCCGGAGCGCCGTGGAAGTTGCGAAAAGAAACAGCTGTGACGCGGCATTCCTGGGAGTTCTCCTACACTGAACCCCACGTGCGTTCGTCCCCCTAAGAACCGACAGGATCCTCCGTGAACAATTTTCGCAGCCCCTCCGTGGTGGCCATCGTGCCGTGCCATAACGAGGAGGCCGCCGTGGGCAAGGTCCTCGCCGACCTGCGCCACCACCTTCCCCACGCAGAGGTCTACGTCTACGACAACTGCTCCACGGACCGCACCGCCGAGGTCGCCCGGGAGGCGGGTGCCCACGTGCGGACCGAGACCGAGAAGGGCAAGGGCAACGTGGTGCGACGGGCCTTCGCGGACCTCGACGCGGACGTCTACCTGCTGGTGGACGGGGACGACACCTATGACATCGCCGATGCCCCCGCGATGATCGACACGCTCCTCTCCGGTCCCTACGACCACGTGCTGGGGGTGCGCCAGCAGATCTCCTCGACCGCCTACCGGGCCGGGCACGAGTCCGGCAACCGTGCGTTCAACCGCATGGTGAGCTTCGCGTTCCGCCGTGAGGTCACGGACATGCTCAGCGGCTACCGGGTCTTCTCGCGGCGCTTCGTGAAGTCCTTCCCGGCGCTGTCCCGGGAGTTCGAGATCGAAACCGAGCTGACGATCCACGCCGTCAACGCCCGCGTGCCGCAGGTGGAGGTGCCCGTGGGGTTCCGCGACCGAGCGGAGGGCACCGAGAGCAAGCTGCGGACCTACCACGACGGCTTCCGGATCCTCCGCATCCTCTCGCAGCTGCTGTTCCTCGAACGCCCGCTGCTCGTCAACGGCCTGCTCACCGCCGCGCTCGGTCTCGTGGCCCTGGTCCTGGGCCTGCCGGTGGTGTGGGACTTCGTGCAGACCGGCCTGGTGCCGCGGCTGCCCACTGCGCTGCTCGCCGCCGCGCTGATGATCATGGCCGGGGTCTTCCTGGTCCTGGGCGTCCTGCTCAACGGGCTCGTCGTCTCCCGGCGCGAGGCGTCCCGGTTGTTCTACCTGCGCCTGGCGGCCCCGCCGTTCCAACCGCTGCCGTCCGCGACCACCCGCGTGGGGGAGGACCCCGCACCGGCCACGGGTGGGTCTTCTGCCGAGCGCGGCGACCACCTCCAGCACCACGCACCCCGGGAAGCAGGCCTGTGATGGCATCGACGGCAGTGAAGTCCCGGACGCGTCTGCTCTGGTTCCGCAAGGGCCTCCGAGCCCTGGGTGTCCTCGTGGCGCTCCAGTTCGTCCTCATGGGACTGCTCGTGGTGGGTCAGACCGTGCCCGACAAGCCGATCGTGGACAACCTCATGACCGCGGTCAAGGAGGGAACCTACGGTCCCAGCGCCATCCCGGACCGCATGGGCACCCCGTCCGACACGTTCACGGAGTGCGTGGTCGTGGGGACCGGACTCGGCGCCGATCCGGAGGAGTCGGCGCGCAGTCGGGCCGCGCGCATGCCCCGGATCGGCAACTGCGACGGCGGCGCCGAGGACATCAAGGCGGTGGCCGCCGGCAAGGTCTTCAACTTCGATTACTACAAGTACTGGGCGGGCTACACCGTCTTCACGCGGCCCGTGCTCGCGGTCGCGGGCATGGACGGGCTGCGGATCGCCTCCGGTGCGCTCATGATCGCGTGCCTCTTCGGGGCGCTGCTCGCGGTGCGGGCCCGGACCAACACGGCGGTGTCCTTGGGACTCCTCCTGCCGTTCGTCCTCGGCACGAACATGCTCTCCACGCCCTCCACGTCCTTCAGCCAGTCGATCTCCATCGCCTTCATCTTCCTCTCGGTCATCCTGACCGCGGTGGGCGCCGGGCGCAGCCGGTACCTCGGCCTGCTGGGGGCGATCGTGGGCGCAGGGCTGTTCTGCTACGTGGACCTGCTGACCACCCCGGCGATCCCGTGGGCGATGTCCGGGTTCACGCTCGCCGCGGCCACCTGGTACCGGACGCGCCGGCTCGGGACCGCCGCGCTGTGGGGCGTGCTGGGTACCGTGGCGTGGGGCGCCGCCTTCGCGTTCACGTGGGTCTCCCGGTGGGCCTTCGGGGCCGCCTTCCTGGGCCTCGACCGCACGGTCGCCATGGTCAAGGAGAACGTGGGCTTCCGCACCTCTGGGGACTGGAAGGGCGTCTCCAACGCCTTCGGCGCGGGGGTCACGCGCAACGTCGACTACTGGTGGGGTCACATCCCCACGTCCCACCTGGTGCTGCTCGGGTGCGCGGTCGCCGCGCTGGTCGGTCTGCTCCTCGCCTGGCGACGCGGCGGGTTCCGCCGCTGGGCCGTCGCGCTCGTGCTGAGCCTGCCCGCCGCCGTCGTCCCGTTCTGGTACACCGTGGTGAGCAACCACTCGCAGATCCACGCGTTCTTCGTGAACCGCGGCGTGCCCACCGCGCTCGCCGTGGTCACGGCGGCGTGCCTGCTGGCCGCCGCACGTCCACGGTCGGACCGCGAGTCCCGCGACGCCTCCGTCGGCGCGCGCACCCGTCGCGAGCAGGTGCCGGACTCCGAGCACGACGACGACCGCGCACCCGTCCGCGAACCGGCCGTCTGACACCCGGACGCCCGCCCCGAGGGGTGGGTGTCCGCGCAGGCCGGGATCGGCGTCGCAGCACGTCGGCGGTAGGGTAGGGCGGTGAGACCCGTACTGACGCCCAGGAAGGAAGGCTGTCGCTCGTGAGCAACGCCCATGAAGAGAGGCCCGCGCAGACCGAGGCCGCGGTGTCCGACGCCGTCGGCCCCACCGGTCGCCCCCTGCGGACCTTCCCGGATCCCCCCGAGCTCACCGAGCACGGCCCCGCGCGCATCATTGCGATGGTCAACCAGAAGGGCGGGGTCGGCAAGACGACCTCCACGATCAACCTCGGTGCGGCGCTCGCGGAGCTCGGCCGCAAGGTGCTGCTAGTGGACTTCGACCCGCAGGGCGCGCTGTCCGCGGGCTTCGGCTCCAACCCGCACGAGCTGGACCTGACCATCTACAACGTGATGATGGACCGCTCCGTGGACGTGTGGGACGTGGTGCAGCAGACGCACGTGGAGAACGTGGACCTGCTGCCCGCCAACATCGACCTCTCGGCCGCTGAGGTGCAGCTGGTCAACGAGGTCGCACGCGAGCAGGTGCTCGCCTCGGCGCTGCGCAAGGTCGAGGACTACTACGACGTGATCCTCATCGACTGCCAGCCCTCGCTCGGCCTGCTCACGGTCAACGCGCTCACGGCCTCGCACGGCGTGATCATCCCGCTGATCTGCGAGTTCTTCGCGCTGCGCGCCGTGGCCCTGCTGGTGGACTCGATCTCCAAGGTGCAGGACCGGATCAACCCCAAGCTGCAGATCGACGGCGTCCTGGCCACCATGTTCGACTCGCGCACGCTGCACTCGCGCGAGGTGATCGCCCGGATCGTGGACGCGTTCGGGGACAAGGTCTTCGACACCGTCATCAAGCGCACCGTGAAGTTCCCGGACGCCACCGTGGCCGCGGAGCCCATCCTGAACTTCGCCACGAACCACCCCGGGGCGGAGTCCTACCGCCAGCTTGCGCGTGAGCTGATCTCGCGCGGCGGCGCACCGTGACCCCGGCGGGGCGTGCGCCCCGGTGAGCACGAGTACCGAGCTCGCCACGGCGGCCGAGACGGAGAAGGACAGCGGCTTCACCGTGGCCCTGGAGAACTTCCAGGGGCCCTTCGACGTCCTGCTCTCGCTGATCGCCAAGCACGAGATGGACATCACCCAGGTGTCCCTCTCCGTGGTCACGGACGAGTTCATCCAGTACGTGCGCGCGCTGCAGGACAGTGCCTCGCCCAAGGCACTGGACGAGGCGAGCGAGTTCCTGGTGGTCGCCGCCACGCTGCTGGACCTCAAGGCGGCCCGGCTGCTGCCGCGCGGCGAGGTGGAGGACGAGTACGACGTCGAGCTGCTCGAGGCCCGCGACCTGCTCTTCGCCCGGCTGCTGCAGTACAAGGCGTTCAAGGAGGTCGCGGGCCAGCTCAACGTGCGCTTCGCGGCCGAGTCCGTGCGGATCCCGCGCCAGGTGGACCTGGACCCCGCCGTGACCACCGCGCTGCCCCCGCTCACGTGGACGCTCACCCCGGACCAGCTCGCGCAGCTCGCGGTCGCCGCGCTGGACCCGGAGCGCCACGTCCCGGACGAGGTCGACGTCGCCCACCTCCACGGCGCGCAGGTGCGGGTCGCGGACGAGGCCGAGGTGCTCGCCGAGGCCCTGCGGGACGGCGCGGACCACACGTTCCACTCGCTGATCGCGGACGCGGAGTCCACGCTCGTGATCGTGGTGCGCTTCCTCGCCCTGCTGGAGATGTACCGGGACCGCGTGGTGCGCCTGCACCAGGAGGAGACGCTCGGCCCGCTGCTCGTGCGCTGGGACGGGCCCGCCGAGTGGACGGCGGAGGCCCTGAGCAGCGAGTACACGGGGGCCAGGACGACCGGCGCCCAGACCGCCGGCGAGGAGACCGCGGGGGAGCCAGCGGCCTCGTCGGCCAGCACCGCGGACGAAAACCTGGGAGACTGAACCCCGCACAGGATCGGTGTGAACCGTACCGAAGGAGATGATGGCGCCGTGGCACACACGGACCCCGCGGCCCCCGCCGAGAGCGTGGGGCGCACCCCCATAACCGAGGACCTGCACGCAGCCCTGGAGGCCGTGCTCATGGTCGCGGCGGCCCCCGTGAGCGTCGAGGAGTTCGCGCGGGTCACCGGTGAGCCCTCGCACCGCGTGCGCAGCGCGCTGGAGCACCTCAAGGCGGACTACGACGGCGTGACCGGGAACACCGGCACCGCCGCACCGCAGCACGCGGATCCCGACTATGATGGAGGGTCGGTCTCGCACGCGGACCGGGGCTCCCACGCCCCGACGACTCCCCGCGTCCGGGGCTTCGAGCTGCGCGAGGTGGCCGGGGGCTGGCGTATCTACTCCCGCAGCGACTACGCGCAGCTCGTCACGGACTTCGTGGTGGAGGGCAACAGCTCTCGGCTCTCCCAGGCGGCCCTGGAGACGCTGGCGGTGGTGGCCTACCTGCAGCCGGTCTCCCGTTCCCGCGTCTCGGCGATCCGCGGCGTGAACGTGGACGGTGTGGTGCGCACCCTCGTGCAGCGCGGTCTGCTCACGGCCTACGAGCGCGAGGAGGCCTCGGGCTCCGTCCTGTACTCCATCACCCCCCTTTTCCTGGAAAAACTCGGTCTCGGCTCGCTGGACGAGCTCCCGGACATCGCACCGCTGCTGCCCGGAACCGACCAACTTGACGACGTAGAGGACTGATCAGACATGGCATCACACGGCAACTCCGCCCGCGGCGGCGGCGCCCGCGGCCCGCAGGGACGCGGCAAGGGCTCCAAGGGCGGACCCAAGGGCGGGTTCCGCTCCGGTCCCGGCAAGGGCTCGGGCCCCCGTTCCGGCGACGCCGCCGGAGCCCGCGGCTCCGCGAAGGGGCCCGCCGCCGGGCGCGGCAAGGGACCTGTGAAGAGCAAGCCCAAGGCCGCTGCGGGGCAGAAGGGCCCCCAGAAGCCCCGCGCGTTCGCGGGCGTGGACAAGTACGAGCGCCGCGCGGCGGCGATCAAGGAGCACGGCCCGCACCGGCGTCGTCGTCCCAAGAACCCGCCCGTGGACCGCCTGGAGGTGCACGACGAGAACGGAGTGCGGCTGCAGAAGCTCATGGCGCAGGCCGGCGTGGCGAGCCGCCGCGTGTGCGAGGAGATGATCCAGGACGGCCGTGTGAGCGTGGACGGCCAGATCGTCACCGAGCTCGGCGTGCGCGTGGACCCGGCCCTGCAGGCGGTGCACGTGGACGGCATGCGCATCCAGACGGACGAGAAGCTCGTCTACTACGCGTTCAACAAGCCCGCCGGCGTGGTCTCCACCATGGAGGACCCGGACGGCCGCCGCTGCGTGAGCGACTACCTGGACCCCCGCAAGCACGAGCGCGTGTTCCACGTGGGCCGCCTGGACGTGGAGACCGAAGGCCTGCTGCTGCTCACGAACGACGGCGAGCTCACCAACCGCCTGACCCACCCCTCCTACGAGGTGCCCAAGCGCTACATGGTGCAGGTCCACGGGCCCGTGGAGAAGGGCATCGGCAAGCAGATGAAGGAGGGCATCCGCCTGGAGGACGGCGTGGCGAAGGTGGACGAGTTCCGCCTGGTGGACTCCACCCCGGGCCACGTGCTGATCGAGGTCGTCCTGCACACCGGGCGCAACCGGATCGTGCGCCGCATGTTCGACGCCGTGGACCACCCCGTGGAGAAGCTCGCGCGCACCCACGTGGGACCCATTGCGATCGGCGACCAGAAGCAGGGCACCGTCCGCAAGCTCTCGCACACCGAGGTGGGCAACCTCCTCGCGTCCGTGGGGATGTGAGCGTGGTTCCTGCCATCGCCACCAGCACCGGCCCGGTGCTGGTGATCGGCTCCGGGCTGCTCGGTGCGAGCGTCGGCCTGGGGCTGCGCCACCTGGGTCTGGACGTGTACGTGCGCGACTCCTCGCCCACCACGGAGGCCGTGGCCCAGGACATCGGTGCGGGCCGCTCCGTGCGCGCCCTGCAAGCCGCGGGGGAGCAGCTGCCCGAGCCCGAGCTCGTGGTGGTCGCCGCCCCACCGGACGTGGTCGTGGAGCTCACGGTGCAGGCCCTGGCGGAGCACCCCCGCGCGGTCGTGCTGGACATCGCCTCCGTCAAGGCACCGATCCTCGACGGCGTGCGGGCCGCGGGCGCGGACCTCACCCGGTACGTGGGGACCCACCCCATGGCCGGTCGGGAGAAGTCCGGGCCGGTGGCCGCGCGCGGCGAGCTGTTCACCTCCATGCCGTGGGTCGTGTGCCCGGGGCCGGAGGCGGGCGCGCGGGCGATCTCCGTGGCCAAGAACCTGGCCGTGGACCTCGGGGCGACCCTCACGATGATGGAGCCGCAGGAGCACGACGAGACGGTCGCCCTGATCTCCCACGTGCCGCAGGTGATGTCCTCGCTGCTGGCCTCCCGGCTCCAGGACACCCCGCTACACCACCTGTCGCTCGCCGGGCAGGGGCTGCGGGACACCACGCGGATCGCAGGCTCGGACCCCGGACTGTGGGTCCAGATCCTCTCCGCCAACGCGCAGCCGGTGGTGCGCTCGCTCCACGAGGTCCGCAAGGACCTGGACCGGCTGATCGCCACGCTGGAGCACCCGGAGGCCGACGGCGCGCGGCTGGACATCGCGCAGCTGATGGCCGAGGGCAACGCGGGACAGGCCCGCATCCCCGGCAAGCACGGCGGGGCGCCCAAGGCGTTCTCCACCTTCACGGTGGCCGTGGACGACACCCCCGGGACGATCGCCCGGCTGCTCACCGAGATCGGTGAGATCGGGGTCAACCTGGAGGACATGCGACTGGAGCACTCGCCCGGCCAGCCCGTGGGCCTGGTGACGGTCTCCGTGGAACCGAACCGCTACGCGGATCTCGTGGACGAGCTGCAGGCACGCGGCTGGAAGGTGGTGCAGTGATGAACGCTCGGGACACCGGCGCACGACTGGTGATCGCGATCGACGGGCCCTCCGGGTCCGGGAAGTCCTCCGTCTCCAAGGAGGTGGCCCGCCGCTTCGGGCTCGCCTACCTGGACACCGGTGCGATGTACCGCGCCGTGACGTGGTGGTGCCTGGAGTCCGGGGTGGACCTCGCGGACGCGGACGCGGTCGTGCGTGCCACGCGCGAGGTTCCCCTGGAGATGGGCACGGACCCGGACCAGGAGCAGATCACGGTCGCGGGCGAGGACGTCCGCGCCGCGATCCGCGGGGATCTCGTGACCGAGAACGTCTCCGCCGTCTCCACCACGGTCCCGGCCCGCGAGGTGCTGGTGCGCATGCAGCAGGACGTGATCCGGGACAGCGGCTACAGGATCGTCGCGGAGGGCCGGGACATCACCACCGTGGTGGCCCCGGACGCGGACGTGCGGATCCTGCTGACCGCCTCGGAGGCCGCGCGGCTGGCACGCCGGGGCAAGCAGCTGGGCGCTGCGGCGTCGTCGAACCTGGAGGCGCAGGTGGTGGGCCGTGACGCGAAGGACTCCACCGTGGTGAACTTCACGAGTGCGCAGGACGGCGTCCAGCTGCTGGACTCCTCCGAACTGACCATGGAACAGACCGTGCAGGGCGTGATCGACCTGGTCATCCGCGCCACGGACACGACATACGACGGGACCGCAGCGGTCCCCGAGAAGACGGGTGCCGAGGGCACCGAGGAAGGAGGCGACCATGAGCGCATCTGACGAGCCCACGGTGGACCCCTACGAGCAGTCGGTGCTGGGCGGAGGCAACGAGGACATCTCGGAGCGCCTCGCGGCCA
Source organism: Kocuria varians (assembly GCF_006539885.1). Classification (GTDB taxonomy): domain Bacteria; phylum Actinomycetota; class Actinomycetes; order Actinomycetales; family Micrococcaceae; genus Kocuria; species Kocuria varians. The sequence goes on from NZ_BJNW01000010.1 coordinate 29,482, forward strand.
TCGACGACACCGAGGCCGAGGCGCGGGCCCAGGCCCTGCGCGAGGGACTCGCGGACTACGAGCTGGACGACGAGGACGCAGCACTTCTCGCGGACTGGATCGACGGCGACGACGACCGTGACGCGCGCCGTCCGGACCCGGTCGTGGCCGTGGTGGGCCGCCCCAACGTGGGCAAGTCCACCCTGGTCAACCGCGTGATCGGCCGCCGTGAGGCCGTGGTGGAGGACACCCCGGGCGTGACCCGCGACCGCGTGTCCTACAAGGCGGAGTGGAACGGCAAGAACTTCACCCTGGTGGACACCGGCGGCTGGGAGCAGGACGCCAAGGGCATCCACAAGCGCGTGGCGGACCAGGCCGAGCTGGCCGTGGACAACGCGGACGCCGTGCTGCTCGTGCTGGACGTGACCGTGGGCGTGACCGCCACGGACGAGGCCGTGGTGAACATGCTGCGCCGCGTGAAGAAGCCGATCATCGTGGTGGCCAACAAGGCGGACTCGCCGCAGCTCGAGCTCGACGCGACCGCCCTGTGGTCCCTGGGCATGGGCGAGCCGTTCCCCGTCTCCGCGCTGCACGGCAAGGGCTCCGGCGACGCGCTGGACGCCCTCGTGAAGGCGCTGCCCGAGTTTTCCGAGGTGGCCGAGGCCGAGCTCGAGGGCGGGCCCCGCCGCGTCGCCCTGATCGGGCGGCCCAACGTGGGCAAGTCCTCGCTGCTGAACAAGCTGGCGGGCTCGGACCGCGTGGTCGTGGACGAGACCGCGGGCACCACGCGCGATCCCGTGGACGAGATCGTGATGCTGGGCGGCGAGCCCTGGCGGTTCATCGACACCGCCGGCATCCGCCGCCGCGTGCACCTGCAGCAGGGCGCGGACTTCTACGCGTCCTTGCGCACCCAGACCGCGCTGGAGCGCGCGGAGGTGGCCGTGGTGCTGCTCGCCGTGGACGAGGTGCTCTCCGAGCAGGACGTCCGTATCCTGCAGATGGCCGTGGACTCCGGGCGCGCCCTGGTGCTCGCGTTCAACAAGTGGGACACCCTGGACGACGAGCGCCGCTTCTACCTGGAGCGCGAGATCGAGCGCGACCTCTCCCACGTCTCCTGGGCGCCGCGGGTGAACCTCTCCGCGAAGACCGGGTGGCACAAGGACAAGCTCGTGCCGGCGCTGCACACCGCGCTGGACTCGTGGGACCGCCGCATCCCCACGGGACGCCTCAACGCGTTCCTAGGCGAGATCGTCGCGGCCCACCCGCACCCGGTGCGCGGCGGCAAGCAGCCCCGCATCCTCTTCGGCACGCAGGTCTCCTCGCGCCCGCCCAAGTTCGTGCTGTTCACCACCGGCTTCCTGGACCCCGGCTACCGCCGGTTCATCCAGCGCCGCCTGCGGGAGACCTTCGGCTTCGAGGGCACCCCGCTGGAGGTCACCATGCGCGTGCGCGAGAAGCGCCAGCGCAAGCGCTGAGTCTCCGCCGCGCCGCTGACGGGCCGCTTCCGGGATTCCTGGGGGCGGCCCGTTGCGCTGCCGGGCATCAGTGGGGGACGACGACGCCGCGGCGCCCCGGCTGTGGCCCCGCTCCGGTTCCTGGCCGGACGGGTCCGCGACGATGTGAAAATCCGGCCGGTGTGGGGTAGTGTTTCCCTGGTGTTCGGCGCTGGTCCGCCAGCGCCGAACACGGTCGCGGGATGTGGCGCAGCTTGGTAGCGCACTTGACTGGGGGTCAAGGGGTCGCAGGTTCAAATCCTGTCATCCCGACCGAGAAAGCGGTTCCGACCGGTGGAAACACCGGACGGGGCCGCTTTTTTCGTGCCCGGGCACGGGGCGGTGTCACGCCTCGGTCGAGGGACCGCGGAGCCGCCGGGCGTGAGGGGGCGCGCTGGGCTCGCCCGAGCCGTACGATCGGTCGTGAAGGGTCTGGCCCGGACTGGTTGCAGTCCCGTGCCACCCCGACGCACCGCACCGCGGTCGGAACCGCTCGCCCCATCCACCCGAAAGGCCCCTCATGCGCATCGCCATCGGCGACTTCCTCCTGTCGCGGCTCCAGGACGCCGGCATCACCGAGATCATCGGCGTGCCCGGTGACTTCAACCTCAACCTCATCGAGCAGATCGACGCGCGGGAGGGCATCCGCTTCGTCGGTACCTGCAACGAGCTCAATGCCGCCTACGCGGCTGACGGGTACGCCCGGTCCCGGGGTCTCGGTGCGCTGCTGACCACCTACGGCGTGGGGGAGCTGAGCGCGCTGAACGGCATTGCCGGCGCGGCCGCCGAGCACGTGCCCATGGTCTCGATCGCGGGCGCTCCGCCGCTCTACGCCACCGAGGCGCGCTACGACCTGCACCACTCCATGGGTGACGGGAACTTCGAGAACATCCTCAGCAGTGTCGGCCAGATCACCGTCGCGGCGGTGCGCATCACGCCCCACAACGCCGTGGAGGAGATCGACCGCGCCCTGCACACGGCACTGCGCGAGAAGCGCCCCGTCCACATCCAGGTCCCCTCCGACATCACCCACCTCACGATCGAGGCCCCGCAGGAGCCGCTGAACACCGCGTGGCCCTCCAGCGACCCGGAACGCCTGGCCTCCGCGGTGGAGCGCATTGCAGAGCTGTTCGCGCAGGCGAAGTCCCCGGTGCTGCTCGTGGACCTGGATGCGGACCGCCACGGATTCGCGGAGTCCCTCCAGAAGCTCGCCGAGAAGACGCAGACCCCGTACGCGCAGCTGAGCTCCGGCAAGGCGATCCTGGACGAGCAGAGCCCGCTGTTCCTGGGAACGTACAACGGTGCCGGTTCTGCGCCGGACGTGCGCTCGAAGGTGGAGAACACGGACCTGCTCCTGACCACCACGCCCCGGTTCATCGAGGCGAACTCGGGGTCCTTCACCCACAAGCTCCCGTCCGAGGCCGTCGTGGACCTCGGTGACCAGCACGTGAGCATCCACGGTGAGGACTACATCGGGATCACGGTGCAGGAGCTGCTCGACGCCCTGCTGGAGACGCTCCCCGCAACCCAGGGCACCGCGGCCGAGCAGGCCACTCCGGCCCAGCCCGCGGAGGACACCCCCGAGTGGGAGGTCGCCCCCGGGGCCGCACTCACCCAGAAGCGGCTGTGGCCCCGCATGGCGGGCTTCGTCCGCGAGGGCGACGTCGTCATCACCGAGGCGGGGACGTCCAACATCGGTCTGGGCCCCCAGCGCCTGCCCTCGGGGGTCAAGTACGTCAACTCGGGGATCTGGGGATCCATCGGGTTCACCCTCCCCGCCCTGCTCGGCAGCCAGCTGGCGGCCCCCTCACGGCGTCACCTGCTGTTCATCGGCGACGGCTCGTTCCAGCTGACCGCGCAGGAGCTCTCGACGATCCTGCGTGAGGACCTCGCGCCGATCATCGTGCTGGTCAACAACCGCGGGTACACCATCGAGCGGTGGATCCTGGGCATGCGCTCGGCCTACAACGACATCGCGAACTGGGACTACGGCAAGCTTCCGGGCGTGTTCCACCCGGGGACCAGCATGGTCTCCCACTCCGCGAGCACGGAGGGGGAGCTGGAGGACGCCCTGGCGCAGATCGAGAACTCGTCCGCGGGCGCGTTCCTCGAGCTGCACCTCGATCCCGAGGACGCCCCCGCGGGGCTCAAGGCGTTCGGGCCCATGACCGCGGACTTCGACTACGGACCCCGGGGCCCGCGCAACGCCTGAGTGCGGCGCGAGGACAAGAGCACCGCGTGGCGGCCGGGGGCGTCTCAGGTGTCCTTCGTGAGCTGCAGCCAGCCGTCCGCGAGGCGGGAGCGGAGGTCCGCGGCGGGGGAGACCGCAGGCAGCGCGTGGGACAGGCACGCCACGGCGTCGTACTCGGAGTGGTCCACGCCCGGCAGGACGTGGAGCCGCGTGTCGAAGCCCGCCTCCCGGTAGGCGGCCACGCCCTCCTCGGCCGCGCCCAGCGCGCTCCACTCCGGGGGATTGGTGGCCCCGTCCACGTCCTTCTCGCCCACCCACCAGTGCATGGCCGTGCCGCCGATGCACGGGCGGGCCTTCTTCTTCCGCGCCACGGGCGCGTTCGCCCCGCCGCCCCCGATAATCACGGCGCCGCCGTGCGTCATGCCGCGGATGCCGCGGTCGAGCAGCTCGTAGGTGATGAACTCCGCGCCGCCGCTGTAGCCCACGAGCCAGATATGGGAGGCGTCCACCTCGGGGTGCTCCGCCACCAGCTGCTCGTGCAGCGCCCGGAAGTACTTGCCGTTGGCCTTGCAGTCCTCCCACCACGTGTAGCCGTCCCCCGAGCCGTCCTCATCCGGCGTGTTCACGGCCACGAACATGAGGTTCCGGGCCTGCGCGGCAATGGCCAGCCGGGCGAGGTCCCCCTCCTCGGGCCAGTTGATCGAGGTGTCGTCCAGGTCCCAGTAGTCGCCGTCGAAGTAGTACAGGAACCCCGCCGTGCCGGTGGGCCACAGGTGGTACCAGGAGCTCAGCCCGTTGGGCGCGGTGAAGTCGATGAAGGTTTCCGGTGACATGATCCCCCCAGATCGTCCGGCAGCGGTCCGCCGCGCAGCGGGCGCGGTGGCACCTCCAGTATGGCGTGCAGGTCTGCAGGCGCGCGCGACGCCGTCGTGGCCGCCCTCTCACGCCCCGGGAGACAGGCCCGGCGGCGTCGTCTCCCGGGGCAGGTACCCGCACGGGTGTGGTCGGCGTCCGCGCGAGGTGCTTGGCTGGGACCACCGACAGCCGCACTTCCGGGAAGAGGCAGAGCCATGACCAGTGTGATCACCACCTACCTGCAGGACCACCACGCGGGAGCGACCGCGGGAGTGGACGCCTTCCACCGCGTGGCAGACCTCCACGGGGACGAGACGGTCCGCGAGGAGGTGGGGCGGCTGGCCCAGGAGGTCGAGCAGGACCAGGCGGCGCTGGAACGGATCATGGCCGCAGTGGATGCGAAGCCCGCCCCGCTCAAGGACCTGCCCGCCAAGGTCGCGGAGAAGGCGGCGCGGCTGAAGCCGAACGAACGCCTGAACCGGCGCTCCCCGCTGTCCGACATCGAGGAGCTGGAGGCGCTGGTGGCCGCAGTGCATGCAAAGGGCCTGGGCTGGCGCTTGCTCATGGAGGTCGCGGACGACAGGCTGGACCCGGACATGCTCCGGGAGCTGCACGCGCGCGCCCTGGAGCAGGAGAGGACGCTGGAGCGGCTGCGGCTCGCACAGGCCGGGAAGCTCACCCAGTCCTGACGCCCGGCGCGCACCCTTCGGAAGGACCCCATGACCACCGCCGACCAGATGCCCTCCTTGCGCCGCCGCACGAGCACCCAGTGGCGCAGCTACGCGGACGACGTGCTGCCCATGTTCATCGCGGAGATGGACTTTCCCACGCCACCCGGGGTGAAGACGGCGCTGGAGGCGGCGGTCGCCAACAACGACACCGGCTACGCGGCCACCGGGGACCGCGGTGCGGCGCGCGCCTGGGCGCAGTTCGCGGCGTCGCGGTGGGGCTGGAGCCCCGACCCGGAGCGGATCGTGTACACCACGGACGTCACCGTGGTGATCGTGGAGTCGTTGCGCCGTTTGATCCGCCCGGGTGACGGCGTGGTGCTGACCCCGCCCGTCTACGCCCCGTTCTACGCGCTGGTCGCGGAGGCCGGCGGGCACCCGGTGGAGGTGCCGCTGCAGGACGACGGCGTGACCCTACCGTCTGGACCTCGCGGGGATCGACGCCGCCCTGGCCGCCGGGGCGCGCGCGGTCCTACTCTGCAACCCGCACAACCCGCTGGGACTCGTGCATTCCCGCGAGGACCTGGCCGAGCTCGCGCGGATCGTGGCGCAGCACGGCGCGCACGTGGTGAGCGACGAGATCCACGCGCCCCTGACGCACCACGGCGTGGAGTTCACCCCCGTACCTCTCGGTCTCGGACGCGGCGCGGAACCACGGCGTGGCGGCGGCGTCCGGGAGCAAGGCGTTCAACCTGGCGGGGCTGAAGGCGGCCATGTTCGTGGTGGATTCCGAGCCCATGGTGCAGTGGCTGCGCGCCGTGCCGGACGCGGTCTCCTACCGCACGGGGATCATGGGGCTGCTGGCCACCCGGGAGGGCTTCCTGCACTGCACGGACTGGCTGGACCGCACCATCGAGACGATCCAGGCCAACGTCGACCTCCTGGAGCGCGAGCTCGCCGAAAAGCTGCCTGCCGTGTGCTTCCGCCGCGGCAGCGCCACCTATCTCGCGTGGCTGAACATGCGCGCCCTCGGCTGGGGTGAGGACCCCGCCGCGCACGCCCTGGAGCACGCCCGGGTCGCGCTGTCCCCGGGTCCCACGTTCGGCACCGGCGGGGCGGGTTTCGCCCGCATGAACCTCGCGTGCGCCCCGGAGACGATCGTCGAGGCCGTGGACCGGCTGCGGGCGGCCGCGCAGAACTGAGCCACACAGACGACGACGACGCCGCGGACCCGCGCGCATCCCGGGTCCGCGGCGTCGTCTGTCCGGGGCATGGCGAACGGTCCGGGAGGGCGCCATCGTCCGTCCGTGCACCACCCGGCGCCGCCCACTCCCGTGCAGACCGGGCCCCAGGGTCAGTCGATGACCATGTTGCGGCGGTCCAGGAACTGCTGGGCGGTCTCGATGGTCTGCGAGCGGTAGACCCCGGAGGCCTGGGCGTCCAGGAGGGCGTCCTGCTGGGCCTCCAGCAGTTTGCGCTGCAGCTCCTGCTGCTCCTGGCGCGCTGTCGTCCAGATCTGCATGGTCTCGGTGGACACCGACTCGGGGATCTTCCGGGTGCGCTTCTTGGTCATCTCCAGCACCTTCTCGCTGTACGGCTCGCCGTCGTCGCGGTGCAGGGTGGGGGACTCCAACAGGTCCACGGAGGCCTCCGTGAGCGTGTTGATCAGGCGGGTGAGCTCCCGCTGCAGCTCCTCCTCGTCCGAGCCACGGATGCCCAGGACGCGGATGAGCAGCGGCAGCGTTCCGCCCTGGACCACGAGCGTCACCACCGCCACGGTGAACGCGATCAGGATCAGCTGCGGCCGGTACGGGAGGTCCTCCGGCAGCGTCTGGGCGGCGGCCACGGTCACCACGCCGCGCATCCCGGACCACGCGAGCACGAACCCGCCCCGTTTGCCGATGCCCTCGTTGCTGAAGAACGAGGCGTCCGCCTGACGCCTCGTGAGCATGTGGCGCAGGTTGGTGATGCGCTGCTCGGAGACCTCCGGATGGCCCTCGAGCCGCTGGAAGGCGTCGTCGTACCACTGGGACTTCCCTCGGGCCCGCTCCTGCTGCCGGGACATCACCGTGATCATGGGGGCCACGAACACGAAGCGGATCACGAACAGCACCACGGTGACCAGCAGGCCGAGCCACAGGGCGTCGCCCACGCTGAGGTGGGCGTCCTCGACCTCGTCCACGAGCACCGCGATCTGCAGCCCGAGCACCAGGAACACGCCGTGCTCCAGCAGCAGCAGGACCGTGCGCCAGTTGGTGCGCTCGGACACGCGCGCCTGGGAGGAGAGAAGCCGCGGAGACTTGATCCCGGTGACGATCCCGGCCACGACCACTGCCAGCACGCCGGAGGCCTCGAAGTGCTCGGCGGGCATGAACGCCAGGAACGGCACCACCAGGGAGATGGCCGTGCTCGTGACGGGCTGCTCCAGGTGGGCACGGATCTGGATGGAGACCCACCCCACGAGCACGCCGATGACCACGGCCACCACCACGGCGTCCGGGGGGCTGACGACGGCGCCCAGGGCCACGGCGGCGGCAAGGCCCAGGTCCGGCAGCAGCCACCAGATCAGCAGACCGACCGCGAACGCGGAGACGACCACCAGCACCACGGACAGCGCGCTGGTCGCCCCGAGGTTGCGACGGAAGTCCGTGGCCGGCATGTTCACCGCGGCGGCGTAGAGCAGCAACGGCAGCACGATGTCCAGGATGACCTCCGGGTTCATCGTCACCGTGGGCACCCCGGGGATCAGGCTCAGCCCCACCCCCACGATCACGAGCAGGATGGGAGCGGCCACCCCGATGCGGTCGGAGATGCTCGTGACGGCGACCACCACGATCACCGCCGCCACGGCCAGCAGGGTCAATTGGTCCACGGGCGATCTCCTTCGTCGTCGTCGCCCAGAGTGTATCCGCGGGTCCGGTAGCATCGGGCACCCGCCGTCCGCCCACCGCCCCCGCGCTGTTCCGTGCCCGCGCGGCCAGACCCCGGAAAGGCCCCTCGTGTCCGAGACCGTCCCCGTGCTGATCCTCACCGGCTACCTCGGCGCCGGGAAGACCACCGTGCTCAACCACTTCCTGGCCACCGGGCACGCACGCATCGGAGTGGTCGTCAACGACTTCTGGGACGTGAACGTGGACGCCGCGCTCGTGGCGGGGCAGGTCGCGGAGCCGGTCTCGATCGCCGGCGGCTGCCTGTGCTGCATCGAGGACCCGCGCCAGCTCGACGCCGCCCTGTGTGCCCTGTCACGGCCCGGCCTGGACCTCGACGCCATCGTGATCGAGGGTTCCGGCCTGGCCGAACCGCCCGCGCTGATCCAGCTGGTGCTGGGCACGGAGGTCGCCGAGGTGCGCTTCGGCGGGCTCGTGGAGGTCGTCGACGCCGCCCACATGGCCCACGCGGAGTCCGCCGGCTGGGACCTGGACCAGCACGTCAAGGCCGCCGCGGTCGTGCTGCTCACCAAGACCGATCTCGCGCAGGCCGAGGAGCTCGCGCGCACCAGGGAGCGGATCACCGCCGCGAACCCGCACACCACGGTCCTCGAGGCGCCCCACGGTGCCGTGGACCCGCGGCTGTTCTTCGACGCCGCCGAACGCACCGTGCCGGAGGGCGGCCAGCTGCCCCTGTGGGACCTGGGGGAGGCCCCCGGTCACGACCACCACCACGCGCACCACTCCACCACCGGGCCGTCAGCCTGGACGTCGCGGCCTGCCTGGACCCCGGGGCGCTCGCGGACCTGCTCGAGGATCCGCCGGCGGCCGTCCACCGCGTCAAGGCCATCGCGGACGTCCGCACCCCCGGCGGGCTGCGCCGGTTCGTGGCCCACTCGGTGGCCGGCTACGTGACGGTGGAGCGGACGGGCCGCCCCGCGGGGGCACCCCCGCACTCCGTGGTCGTGGCCATCGGCCCGGAGGACGACGCCGCGGCGTCGCCCCTGGCGCTCGACGTCCTCGTGCGCCCGGACGGCGCGGGAACGCCCACGGCGCGCGAGCTGCGGAGGCTGACCCGGTTCCTGTGACCGGCCCGTCGGGCACGTCCCCTGACCGGGTGCTACGCCAGGTTCGAGAAGCGCTCGACCTTGCGGGTGGGCCCGATGACGAGGATCTGGTCGTCGTCGTAGAGCATGGTCCCGGGCTCGATGGGCTCCCACTGTCCTCCGGGACGGCACACCGCCACCACGGAGACGCCGAGCTTCTGGCGCACGTTGAGCAGGTCCATGGGCCGCTGCTGGAGGGGGACCGGTGGCGTGCAGCGCACCAGGGCGTAGCCGTCGTCGATGGGCACGAAGTCCAGGATTCGTTGCTGGATCAGGTGCGCGGCGCGCGTGCCCATGTCGCTCTCCGGGTTGACCACGTGCTGCACGCCGAGCTGCGTGAGGATCTCCGCGTGGGGCTCGGTGATGGCCTTGGCCCAGATCGCGGGGCAGCCGAACTTCACGAGCCTGGACGCGGTGAGGATGCTGGCCTGGATGTCCGAGCCGATGCCCACGACGGCGCGCTCGAACTCGTTCACGGACAGCTCGCGCAGCACCTCCTCGTCCGTGGCGTCCGCGCGCACCACGGACGTGAGCTTGCCGTTGAAGCGCTGCACGGTGGCCTCGTCGTGGTCCACGCCGAGCACGTCCGTGCCGTTGCGCATCAGCTCGAGGGCCAGGGCGCCCCCGAAGCGGCCGAGACCGATCACGGCCACGGCGTTGGACATGCCGCGGCGGTTCGACTCGGCGGGGTGGGATCCGAACATGGGACGTGCCTTTCGGTGCGGTCGTGCGGTTTCGGGGTCTGGCGGGTGGTGAGGTCGTGGGGTGCGCGGCGCGGGAGGGGGCGCCGCGGGGAGGCGGAGAGCGACGTCGTCCGCGGACCCGCAGGCGGGCCGCGCGGTGCTCAGCCGATCAGGGGCCGCTCCTTGGGGAGCTCGTAGGCGGGGGGCTTGCGGCCGAACGCGATCGCGGCGGCCACCGTCACGGGTCCGAGGCGCCCCATGAACATCAGGGCGATCAGCACGCACTGCCCGAACGCGGTGAGCGTGGGGGTGATCCCGGTGCTCAGTCCCACCGTGGCGAAGGCGGAGATGCACTCGAAGAGCACGCGGTCCAGGCCGAGGCTCTCGTCCGAGAGCATGATCAGCATGGTGCCGCCGATCACCGCGCCCGTGGCCAGCACCACCACGGTCATGGCCTCGCGCTGGACGGAGCGGGAGAGCTGCTTGCCGAGCACGGGCACGGCCGCGCCGCCGCGGATCTCGGTGAGGGCGATGAAGAACAGCACCCCGAACGTCGTCACCTTCAGACCGCCGGCGGTGCCCGCGGGACCGGCGCCGATGAACATCATGATGTCCATGCCCAGCCACGAGACGGGGTGCATGTGGGAGATGTCGATGCTGTTGAACCCGGCGGTGCGGGAGATCGTGGACTGGAAGAACGCGTTGAGCACCTTCACGGCGGGGGACTCGTCGCCCATGGTCTGCGAGTTGTTCCACTCGAGCACCGCGAGGAACACGGTGCCGCCGATCAGCAGCACGGGGGTCGCGAGCAGCACCAGCCGGGTGTTCATGCTCCAGCGCCGGGGGGAGCGGACGTGGCGGCGCAGCTCGTAGAGCACGGGAAAGCCCAGGCCGCCCAGGATCACGCACGCGGCCAGCGTCAGCAGGATCCAGGGGTCCCCGGCGAAGTCCATGACGTTGAGGGAGTACAGCGCGAAGCCCGCGTTGTTGAACGCGGACACCGAGTGGAACGCCGCGTGGGCCAGCGCCGTGCCGGGGGAGTAGTGGTAGTGCCCCCAGAAGCGCAGGAAGAGGATGGCGGCTGCGGTGCACTCGACCACGGCGGTGGTCAGCACGATCCGCGCGACCACCTCTCGGGCGCCACCCCGGGACTTGGTCTCCGCGTTGGCCAGCAGCCGGGTGGAGAGACCGAACTTCCGCGCGAGCAGGATGCCCAGCATGGTTGTGAAGGTCATGACGCCGAGCCCGCCCACCTGGATCAGGCAGATGATCACCACCTGCCCGAACGTGGTCCAGTACGTGGCGGTGTCCACGGTGACCAGGCCTGTCACGCACAGGGCGGACGTGGCGGTGAAGGCCGCGGTGACCGGGTCCGTGCCCCCGGGGGCGGTCGTGGCGGGCGGCAGCATGAGCAGGCCGGTGCCGACCAGCAGTGCGAGCAGGAACGCGGTGACGATGATCCGCGCCGAGCGGGCGGGTGTGAGCTCGTGGACGTGCAGCGGGTCCCGGCGCTGCCGCAGCAGGGGGACGGCGCGGGGGATTCTGGACCCGTGCGTGCGCGCACGGGTCGCGGCCTGGCTGAACGCCTCGGTGATGGGCACCGGGTAAAAGTACACCCGTCCGGAGCCCGCGGGTAGGCCACGCCGCGCGGCTCGTCCACCGTGCGCGTGTGTGATGAACGCTACGGCGGCGCGCGTGCCCTAAACTGACCGACATGACCGACATTCCCGCGGAACTCGCGTACACCGAAGAGCACGAGTGGGTCGAGGACCTCCACGAGGACAGCACTTTCCGCGTGGGCATCACCGACCACGCACAGAGCGAACTGGGCGAGGTCGTCTTCGTCCAGCTCCCGGAGGTCGGGGACACCACGGCCGCCGGCGACGTCGTGGGCGAGGTCGAGTCCACGAAGTCCGTCAGCGACCTCTTCGCGCCCGTGAGCGGGGAGATCGTGAGCGTGAACGAGGAGCTCGCGGACAACCCGGGGCTGCTCAACGAGTCGCCCTACGAGGCCGGCTGGCTCTTCACGGTTTGCGTGGACTCGGGGGAGGCCACCGCGGACCTGTTGGACGCACAGGCTTACCAGCAGCTGCTGGACTAACAACGACACTTCACGTGAGGTGAGGGGATCCATGTCCAATCAAGAGAATTCCGAGTCCCGCACGGGTCCGGAGACCACGTCCATCCAGATCGTCGCGGACGTGCTCTCGACCGCCGCGCACCACAAGCTGACCGAGGGCGAGCAGAACGCGGTCGCGGCGCTGCCCCCGGGCTCGGCGCTGCTGCTCGAGACCAACGGAGGTCAGGCCGGTGCACGGTTCCTGCTGGACCGGGACGAGGTCATCGCCGGGCGCCACCCCGGGTGCTCGGTGTTCCTGGACGACGTCACCGTCTCCCGGCGTCACGCGCAGTTCATCCGCCACCACGACACGTTCGAGATCGTGGACCAGTCCTCGCTCAACGGCACCTATGTGAACAGCGACCGCATCAACGCGAAGGTCCTGGACAACGGCGACGAGGTGCAGATCGGCAAGTTCCGGTTCACCTTCTACCACTCCGTGCAGAACGGGGCCTGACGCCCTCCATGCCTGGATCCGAGCAGACGCAGACCCCCCGCGTGGGCATCGGAGCACTGCTGCGACGCCTGCAGCCGCGTTTCCCCGACCTGACCGCCTCCAAGGTGCGCTTCCTGGAGGACCAGGGGCTGGTGCACCCGCAGCGCACGGCGTCCGGCTACCGCAAGTACGCGGAGCAGGACATCGAGCGGCTGGAGACCGTCCTGTCGCTGCAGCAGGAGCGCTACCTGCCGCTGCGGGTGATCCGCGACCGGCTGGACCGGGGCCTGGACCCGGCGGCGGGCACGGAGCCGCAGGTCCCGGAGACGACGCCGCCGGAAGACACCGCGGGCCCCGAGGGTGAGGCGGCCGGGGACCGCGCGCCGAGCGAACGCCGCTACACGCTGCGCGAGCTCGCGGCGCGTTCGGGCTCCGAAGTGCCCCTGCTGCGCGAGATGCTCAACCACGGTCTGCTCGTGGAAAGGTCCGGTGAGTTCGACGACCGCGCCCTGGCCATTGCGCGCGCGGCCGCGGGGCTCAGCGGCTACGGGATCGAGCCCCGCCACCTGCGGGTGCTGCGGGGTGCGTCCGAGCGGATCGTGGCCCTCGTGGACGGCAGCGTGGCGCCGCTGCGCAACCGCCGCGACCCGGAGACGCGGCAGACCGCCGTGCAGCGGGCCCGGGAGATCTCGTCGCTGTGCCTGTCCATAATGTCCGCAATGGTCCACGCGCAGGTGGATGACACCGTCCGGGGCTTCGAGGCACCGGGGCAGCCCAGGAACACCCGGTGAGCGTGGACGTCCGCATGGAGATCGCCGGCGTGCGCATGGACGTGCCGAGCGGTCAGCCCGTGGTGGTGCTGCGTGAGCTGGAGGGGCCGCGCCGCCTGCCCATCTGGGTGGGGACCAACGAGGCCACGTCCATCGTCTTCGCCCTCCAGGGGATCGACCCGCCGCGGCCGCTGACCCACGATCTGCTGCTCGCCGTGGTCGACAAGCTCGGCCGCAGCGTCTCGAGCGTGGTCGTGCACACGGTCGAGGACACCGTCTTCCACGCGGCCATCACGTTCGACGACGCCACGGTCGTGGACGCCCGCGCCTCGGACGCGCTGGCGATCGCCGCCCGCACGGGGTGCCCTGTGCTGTGCGCCGCGGCGGTCCTGGACGAAGCAGGGCTGGTCCTCAGCGCGGATGGCGAGCTGCGGGAACAGGCCGGGGACGAGCCCCGGGAGGCAGAGGCCCAGGTGCGGGAGTTCCGCGACTTCCTGGACCAGGTGGACCCGGAGGACTTCCAGCCGTGAATCCCCCGGTGGCGGGCCACCGCGAGTAGGCTGGCGACACGACCGCCCCCGCCCGGATGTCTTTGACCCCGTCCATGAGCGGGTCTACGGTCAGGAATGCACCATCGAGCGCGGGGCGGGCGACCGAGCACCGTGTACGCCACAGAACCCGAGGAGGACGCTTGAGCAACCCCGAGCTGCCGCTGGACGCGGCACGGCTGCGCGCATCCTCCCTCGCGGGCGGCACCCAGGAGATGCTCTTCTCCGACGACCTCAGCAACTACGACGAGTCCGTCGGCTTCCGCGGGCCCACGGCGTGCAAGGCCGCGGGGATCTCCTACCGCCAGCTCGACTACTGGGCGCGCACCAGCCTCGTGCAGCCCACCGTACGAGGTGCCAAGGGCTCCGGCTCGCAGCGCCTCTACAGCTTCCGGGACATCCTCGTGCTCAAGGTGGTCAAGCGCCTGCTCGACACCGGTGTCTCGCTCCAGCAGATCCGCTCGGCCGTCGGTGCCCTGCGGCTGCGCGGCATCGAGGACCTCACGCGCCTGACGCTGATGTCCGACGGCGCCAGCGTCTACGAGTGCACGTCCCCGCACGAGGTGATCGACCTCGTCCAGGGCGGTCAGGGTGTCTTCGGCATCGCCGTGGGCCGCGTGTGGCGCGAGGTCGAGGCCACGCTCGCGTCCATGCCAGCGGAGCACGCCGCACTGGACGGCGCTGCCCAGGCCGAGGCGTTCCCCGAGGACGAGCTCTCGGCCCGCCGCGCCCGGCGGCGCAAGAAGAACGCGGGTTGACTCCGGTTCCCCGGACGGTCTCGGCGTGTCCGCGGGGAATCCCCTCGGGCGAGGGGTCAGTGCATCATTCCCTGCAGCACCGTGCTGAAACGCCGTGAGACGTCCTCCGCCGCCGTGCCCGGCCAGCGGTGCACGGGCCACGCGGCACCCTGCGCCTGCTGCACCGCGGGGGCGTCCGGGAGCACCGGGTCCACCACGAGCTGACCGAAGAGGTCCTGGAGCTCCCGCACGCGGTGCTGCTGCTCGTCGGATCCGTCACGGAAGCGGTTCACGATCACCCCGGCGTCCGGCACCGCCCAGATCCGCGAGTTCTCGAACTGCGCGAGCGCCGTCATCGTGCGCCGCGTGCCCGCCACGGAGAACAGGGACGGCTCGGCCACGGAGAGCACCATGTGGGAGGCCGCCCACGCCATGCGCGTCAGGGCGCTGAGGGTGGGAGGGCAGTCGATCAGCACGAGCTCGTAGCGGTCCAGGCCGTGCAGGGCCGTCTCCAGGCGCTTGAGGTCCTTGGCCCGGTAGGTCGCGTGGTCCAGGTGGGACGACGCCGCGGAGCCGGGGGCCACGTCCAGCACCGGCCCCCGGGCGGTGGGCGAACCCCAGGGCTGCCACCCGGCGTGGTGCCGGGTGCCCCGGACCTCCGGGGTGATGGGGTGGCGCGTCCAGGGGGAGACCGTGGCGACGCTCGCCATGGCGCCCTTGCGAGGACGGCGCAGGACGCTGCCCACGTCCTGACCCGGTGCCGCGCGCACGCCGAGCGCGGTGGAGGCGTCCCCGTGCGGATCGAGGTCGACCACCAGGGTGGGGACCTGCGCCTCGAGGGCCGCAGAGGCGAGCCCGAGGACCACGGAGGACTTGCCCACGCCGCCCTTGAGGCTGCTGATGCTGACGATCTGCACGGGTCACCCTTCTGTCAACCGAAGTGTGGCTATACAGCCCACAGGTACATGTTAATGGGTGGAGTTCACCGCGGGAACGCGTGGTGGCACGCCGTGTTCACACGGCGTGCGGGAAGGGGACACGTTGTGTCCATGCGATGCCGTGAGTCACGGCTCACGTAAACTCTGTGGCGGTATGTGACTCCTCACCCAGTGCGCGGCGACCCACCGGTCCCGCGCGCGGAAACGGTAGCAATGTTCTCCAAGATCCTGGTGGCCAACAGAGGCGAGATCGCCATCCGTGCGTTCCGAGCGGCGTACGAGCTCGGGGCCAAGACCGTGGCCGTGTTCCCCTACGAGGACCGCAACTCGATCCACCGGCAGAAGGCGGACGAGGCGTACCACATCGGCGAGGACGGGCACCCCGTGCGGGCGTACCTGGACGTCGCCGAGATCATCCGGGTGGCGAAGGAGTCCGGTGCGGACGCCATCTACCCCGGGTACGGCTTCCTCTCCGAGAACCCCGAGCTCGCGCGCGCCGCTGCGGCCGAGGGCATCACCTTCGTGGGGCCGCGCGCCGAGATCCTCGAGCTCGCGGGCAACAAGGTCGAGGCGCTGCGCGCGGCCCGTCGCGCGGGGATTCCCACGCTCGAGTCCTCGGACCCCTCCTCGGACAAGGAGTTCCTGGTCGCGGAGGCCGAGAAGATCGGCTACCCCGTGTTCGTGAAGGCCGTGGCCGGCGGCGGCGGTCGTGGCATGCGCCGCGTGGAGGCACCCGAGCAGCTCTCGGACGCGCTCGACGCCGCCATGCGCGAGGCGGACACGGCCTTCGGCGACCCCACCGTGTTCATCGAGCAGGCCGTGCTGCGCCCGCGCCACATCGAGGTGCAGGTGCTCGCGGACAACGACGGCGAGATCGTCCACCTCTTCGAGCGCGACTGCTCCCTGCAGCGCCGCCACCAGAAGGTCATCGAGATCGCCCCGGCCCCGCACCTGGACCCGGAGATCCGCGACGCCCTGCACCGCGACGCCGTGAAGTTCGCGAAGGAACTGGGCTACGTGAACGCCGGGACGGTCGAGTTCCTGGTGGATACCGCCGGCGAGCGCGCCGGTCAGCACGTGTTCATCGAGATGAACCCGCGGATCCAGGTGGAGCACACCGTGACCGAGGAGATCACGGACGTGGACCTCGTGCAGTCCCAGCTGAGGATCGCGGCGGGGGAGTCGCTCGCGGAGCTCGGCATCGCCCAGGAGGACCTGCGGGTCCGGGGTGCCGCGCTGCAGTGCCGCATCACCACGGAGGACCCGTCCAACGAGTTCCGCCCGGACGTGGGCAAGGTCTCCGCCTACCGCTCCGCCGGTGGTGCGGGCGTGCGCCTGGACGGCGGCACGCTCTACGCGGGCGCGGAGATCTCCCCGCACTTCGACTCGATGCTCGTGAAGCTCACGTGCCGCGGCCGCGACTACGAAACGGCGGTGCTGCGGGCACGCCGTGCGCTCGCCGAGTTCCGGATCCGCGGCATCGCCACGAACATCCAGTTCCTGCAGGCGGTGCTGCACGACCCTGACTTCCTGGCCGGGGACGTCGCCACGGACTTCATCGAGAACCACCCGGACCTGCTCAAGGGCAAGGGCTCCGCGGACCGCGGCACGCGCGCACTGAACTACCTCGCGCACGTCACGGTCAACAAGCCCAACGGCGAGCGCGTGGACGGCATCGACCCGCGCGACAAGCTTCCGCACTACCCGGGGGACAAGCGCGACGAGCCGTTCCGCAGCCCGTTCGACGGCCCGTCCCAGCACGAGGTCCCGGCGGGGTGGCGCCAGGTGCTCCAGGAGCGCGGTCCCGAGGGCTTCGCCCGGGCGCTGCGCGAGTACGAGCCGCTGGCGGTGACGTCCACGACGTTCCGTGACGCCCACCAGTCCCTGCTGGCCACGCGCGTCCGCACGCGCGACCTGCTCTCCGCGGCTCCCGCGTACGCGCACCTCCTGCCCGGTCTGCTCTCGGTCGAGGCGTGGGGCGGTGCCACGTACGACGTCGCGCTGCGCTTCCTGGGGGAGGACCCCTGGGAGCGGCTGCGGCTGCTGCGCGAGGCCATGCCGAACATCCCCATCCAGATGCTGCTGCGCGGGCGCAACACCGTGGGGTACACGCCCTACCCCACGGAGGTGACGGACGCGTTCGTCGCGGAGGCGGCGGAGACCGGCGTCGACATCTTCCGGATCTTCGACGCGCTCAACGACGTCGAGCAGATGCGCCCGGCCATCGAGGCGGTGCGCGCGACCGGCACCGCCGTGGCCGAGGTGGCCCTGTGCTACACGGGCAACCTGCTGGACCCGGAGGAGACCGTCTACACGCTCGACTACTACCTGGACCTCGCGCAGCAGTGCGTGGACGCCGGGGCGCACGTGCTCGCCATCAAGGACATGGCGGGGCTGCTGCGCCCGGAGGCGGCGCGGCGCCTGGTCACGGCGCTGCGCGAGCGCTTCGACCTGCCCGTGCACCTGCACACCCACGACACCGCCGGGGGCCAGCTCGCCACGCTGCTCGCCGCGGCGGAGGCGGGGGTGGACGCGGTCGACGCCGCCTCGGCGTCGATGGCCGGCACCACCTCCCAGGTCTCGGGCTCCGCGCTCGTGGCCGCGCTGGAGAACACGGCCCGGGACACGCGGCTGGACCTGGACGCCGTGAGCGACCTCGAGCCCTACTGGGAGGTCGTGCGCTCCATCTACAAGCCGTTCGAGTCCGGGCTCACCGGTCCCACGGGTCGCGTGTACCGCCACGAGATCCCGGGCGGGCAGCTCTCCAACCTGCGGCAGCAGGCCATTGCCCTGGGCCTCGGTGAGAAGTTCGAGGCGATCGAGGACATGTACCACGCCGCGGACCGCATGCTCGGTCACCTGGTGAAGGTCACGCCGTCCTCGAAGGTCGTGGGGGACCTGGCCCTGCAGCTCGTGGGCATGGACGTGGATCCCGCCGAGTTCGAGGCGGATCCGCGCAAGTTCGACATCCCCGACTCCGTGATCAACTTCCTCGCCGGGGAGCTGGGCACGCCGCCGGCCGGCTGGCCGGAGCCGTTCCGCACCAAGGCGCTCGAGGGACGCACCGTGAACCTCGCGGACAAGGAGCTCACGGCCCAGGACAAGGAGGAGCTCGGCCAGCCCGGTGAGGTTCGCCGTGCGGCGCTGAACCGGCTGCTCTTCCCCGGCCCCACGAAGGAGTACGCGAGCTCGCGGGCCAGGTACGGGGACCTCTCCCTGTTGCACACGCGCGACTTCCTCTACGGGCTGCAGCAGGACTTCGAGCACGTGATCTCCCTGGGCAAGGGCGTGCGTCTGCTCGTCACCCTGCAGGCGATCTCCGAGCCGGACGACAAGGGCATGCGCACCGTCATGGTCACGCTCAACGGCCAGCTGCGCCTGCTCGAGATCCGCGACGAGTCCGTGTCCTCGCAGGTCGTGGAGACCGAGAAGGCGGACACCTCCAAGCCCGGCCACGTGGCCGCGCCCTTCGCCGGTGCCGTCACGGTGGCCGTCCAGGAGGGTGCCACGGTCTCCGCGGGGGACTCCGTGGCGACCATCGAGGCCATGAAGATGGAGGCCTCCATCACGGCTCCTGTCTCCGGCACGGTCTCGCGCGTGGCGCTCGCGGACACCGCCCACGTGAGCGGCGGAGACCTGGTTCTGGTGATCGATCCCGAGTGAGCGCGTGACGTGACGCGCCGTCGGCCGCGCCGGTGCCGTGCGCTTCCCTGCCCTGTCCTGGTTGGCTACGCTGTCCCGGCTGGCCGCGCTGGCGTTGTGGGCCGCGTCGTCGTACCCGGGCGGGGGCCGACGACGGCGCGTGGGAGGCGTCCACGGCGGCGGCCTAGGATGGGGCCCATGCGTTCATTCGACCTCATCATCGTGGGCTCCGGCTCCGGCAACTCCATCCTCACGGACGAGTACGCGGACCTGGACGTCGCCATCGTCGAGCCCGGCCCCTTCGGGGGCACGTGTCTGAACGTGGGGTGCATCCCCACCAAGATGTACGCGTACCCGGCCACGGTCTCGGACCAGGCGCGCGACGCCGTGCGGCTCGGTGTGGAGATCGAGTTCCGCGGGGTGGACTGGCCGAGCATGCGGGACCGGATCTTCTCCCGGATCGACGCCATCTCCTCGGGCGGGCTGAAGTACCGCGAGTCGCTCGAGAACGTGAGCGTGATCCGGGAGTACGTCCACTTCGTGGAACCCCACGTGCTGGAGACCGACTCGGGGGAGCAGCTCACCGCCCCGCAGATCGTGCTGGCCAACGGCTCGCGCGTGCACCTACCGGACGTCCCCGGCACGGACCTGCCCGGGGTGCACACCTCCGACACCGTGATGCGTCTGCCGCAGTTCCCGCGCGACGTCGTGGTGGTGGGCGGCGGCTACGTGGCCGCCGAGTTCTGCCACGTGTTCCGCGGCCTGGGCGCTGCGGTCACCCAGCTCAACCGTTCCGAGCGCCTGCTGCGCCACCACGACGACACCATTGCGGAGCGCTTCCAGCGTGAGGCCGCCCGGCACTGGGACCTGCAGACCGGGTGGAGCATCACCGGGATCACGCGGGCCGAGGACGGCCGCCTCTCGGTGACGGCCGAGGCCTCCGACGGTTCGGGCCGCACCTGGGAGCGCAGCACCGAGATCGTGCTGCTGGCCACCGGCCGGGTCCCGAACGCGGACACCCTGCACCCGCAGGCCGCGCACCTGGACGTCACGGACGCCGGACTGCTGGCCGTGGACGACTACCAGCGAGTGCTCTCGGACGGCGAGCCCGTTCCGGGGCTCTGGGCGCTCGGCGATGTCTGCTCCCCGTACCAGCTCAAGCACGTGGCCAACGCGGAGGCGCGCACCGTCTCGCACAACCTCGTGCACCCCGAGGACCTGCGGCCCACCGACCACCGGTTCGTGCCCTCGGCCGTCTTCACCGAGCCGCAGATCGCCTCCGTGGGCATGACCGAGCGCCAGGCCCGCGAGTGGGCCGAGGAGCACGGCGCCCGGCTGACCGTGAAGGAGCAGAACTTCGGGGACGTGGCCTACGGCTGGGCCATGGACGACCACACGGGGATCTGCAAGCTCATCGCGGACTCCCGCACCGGCCGGCTGCTCGGCGCGCACCTGGTCGGCCGTGACGCCTCGAACCTCGTGCAGCCGCTCGTGCAGGGCATGTCCTTCGGCCTCACGGTGCACGAGATGGCCCGCGGTCAGTACTGGATCCACCCCGCGCTCGCGGAGGTCGTGGAGAACGCGCTGCTCGGCCTGGACGCCCCGGACCAGCGCCCGGGCGACTGAGCCGCGGGGTCTGGACCATCGGGAACGACGACGCCGCGGGGCCCCCGCTGCGAACCGGGCCCCGCGGCGCCGTCGTGCCTACTTCGTGTAGATGCTCTCGATCACGTCCGCGAAGTCCTCGGCCACGCGGGCGCGCTTGAGCTTGAGCGAGGGCGTCAGGTAACCCTCTTCCACGGTGAGGTCCTGCTCCAGGATGCGGAAGGCCTTGATGCCCTCGGCGCGGGAGACCTTGGTGTTGGCGTGGTCCACGATCTTCTGCACGTGCGCGATCACGGTCTCGTCGTGCGCGGCGCGGGCCGGGTCCATGTTCGCATCCAGCCCCAGCCCCTTCATCACCTCCGGCAGGGTCTCCGGGTCCAGCGTGATCAGTGCGGCGACGAACGGGCGGTTGTCGCCCACGACCATGATCTGGCCCACCGTGGCCGACGCCCTGACGGGGTCCTCCAGCTGGGAGGGGATCACGTTCTTGCCGCCGGCGGTGACGATGATCTCCTTCTTCCGCCCGGTGACCGTGAGCAGGCCTTCCTCGTCCAGGCTCCCGAGGTCACCGGTGGCGAACCAGCCGTCGCGGAACGCCTCCGCGCTCTTCTCCGGCAGGCCGTGGTAGCGCGCGAAGACGTTGCTGCCGCGCACGAGGATCTCGCCGTCCTCGGCGATCGCGATCTCGTTGCCCGGAATCGGGTGGCCCACGGTGCCGATGCGGTTGATGGAGGGGAAGTTGCCCGCGATCGGGGCGGTGGTCTCGGTCAGCCCGTAGCCCTCCACCACGTACACGCCGATGCCGTTGAAGAAGTGCGCCAGGTGTTCCCCCAGGGACGCGCCGCCGGAGACCGCGTAGCGGACCTCCCCGCCCATGGCCTCCCGCAGGGTGGAGTAGACGAGTCCGTCGTAGAGCCGGTGCCGCGCCCGCAGCCAGAGGGGGACCTTCCCGGCCTGGGCCGCGCGGGACCACGCGGCGGCGGTGGCCACGGCACGCTCGAAGATCAGCTTCTTCACGGGGGAGCCCGCCTGGGCCTTGAAGCGCGCACCCGCGAGGATCTTCTCGAAGACCCGCGGCACCGCCAGGATGAACGTGGGCCTGAAGCGCGCGAGGTCGTCCATGAGCCGGGAGACGTCCGGCGTGTGGGCCAGTGTGATCCCGGCGTCCAGGGAGGTGACCTCCACGAACCGGGCGAACACGTGGGCCAGGGGCAGGAAGAGCAGGGTGCGGGCGCCGTCGGCCATGATGGGCCCGGCCACGGGGATCGTGTTCTGCGCGCACGCCACGAAGTTGCCGTGGGTGAGCTCGCAGCCCTTGGGCGGTCCCGTGGTCCCGGAGGTGTAGATCAAGGTCGCGGTGTCGTCCAGGCTCACGCCGTCGTGGGGCGTGGCGAGGTCGGTGCGCTCCGAGCCCTGAGCCACGAGGGCGTCCAGCGAGAACTCGGCGGTGTCCGTGTCGAACACGCAGATCCGCTCGGCGGCGGGGAAGGCCGTGCCCTGCGCCGCCTCGCGCACGCGCTCCGCGAGCTCGTCGTTCTCCACGAAGACCGCGCGGGACTGCGAGTCCGAGAGGATCCACGCGATCTGGTCCGGGGAGGAGGTGTCGTAGACGGGCACCGGGACGGCCCCGAGCCACCACAGCGCGAAGTCCACGAGCGTCCACTCGTAGCGGGTGCGGCTCAGCAGGCCCACGCGGTCCCCGGGGCCGATCCCGCGGGCGGCGATGCCCCGGGCGAGCGCGACGACCTCGTCGCGGAACTGCCGGGCGGTGACGTCCCGCTCCCGGCCCTCGGTCAGCACCGTGTAGAGCACCGCATCCGGGGTCTGCTCCGCCCGTCGGGCGAGGATGTGAGCGATGCCGGGGTACGGCAGGGGGTCGACGATGGCGGGAGCGGTGACGCGTCTCATGGGGTCCCTTCCTGGTGAGATCGGGTCTCAGCCTACTCTGTGTTCCGCCTCACTCGGGGCGTGCGGTGGGCGGGACGCGCCCTAGACGACGGCGCCGTCGTCGTTGCCCGCGGGGGAGTCCTCCGGCAGCGCGCGGAAGACGAGGAACAGCCCCGCGACGATCCCCACGATCCCGGCCACCCACACGAGCGCGGGCAGCGGACCGGGCAGCAGCGCGAGGCCTGCCATGATGACGAGCACCGCGAGGATCACGCCCAGAGCCCGCAGCATGGCGGGGGAGACGCCGCTCGTCACGGGCCCGGGATCGGGGTCGTAGCGTTCGTCGTCCTCGACAGCGGCGTCTCCCGCGGAGGCGGCGAGCTCGACCGGAACCTCCTCCGCGGGCTGCTCGCGGGGCTCCCACTCGATGTCCTCGGCCCAGGGGTCCAGGTCCTCGCCGTCGCGCGGGACGTCGTCCCACGTGTTGGCGCGGATGATGCTCTCGAACGGGTCGTCGGAGGCCCCGGGCCGGTTCACGAAGCCTCCCCGGGGAGGAAGCGCCCGCCGCGGGACAGCCGCTGCACGGCCTCGCGGGACTGCGCCTCGATCAGCGGCGCGTCGTGGTCCAGCGTGGCCACGTGGTAGCTCTCGTGCAGCGGCACCACCAGCACCTCGCTGCCGCTGCGTGCGGCCAGCAGGGCCGCGGACGCCCCGGAGACCACGTGGTCCTCGTCCGAGCGGAAGACGACGGCGGGTGCGGTCACGGCGGGCAGCATCCGCACTGTGCGGTGCATGAGCACGTTGAGCTGGGCCACGGCGGCCAGAGGGGTGCGGTCGTAGGTGGACTCCAGTCCGGTGGGCTGCTTGATGTCGCTGCCGATCCCCTCGAGCGAAGGCACCGCGGCGGCGGCCAGGTGGCTGAACCGCGCCATCCGGTTCACGAGCGCCAGGGCCGGGTTCACCAGCAGCACGCCGGAGACCTCCCGGCGCGCTGCGGTGTGCAGGGCCAGGGCGCCGCCCATTGACAGACCGCACACCACCACGTGATCGTGCTGCGCCCGCAGGGCCCAGTACTCCTCGTCCACGGCGTCCCGCCACGCCTGCCACGGCTGCTCCGCGAGGTCCTGCCACTGCGTGCCGTGCCCCGGCAGCAGCGGGACGCGCACGCCCGGGTGGGCCCCGGCGTCGTCGACGGCGTCGTGGATCGCCCGCGCCCACTGCGCCACGGACGCGGTGGTGGAGGTGAAGCCGTGCAGCACCAGCACCCCCACGGACGAGGTGCCGGGCAGGAGCAGGGGGCCGTGGTTCGCCAGATCCGATGACATGGCGCCCATTGTGCCAGCCACCCGCGGGGCCCGTGACAGAATTGACCGGTGGCGGGCCGCGCACGGACACCGCCCACGGCGACGACGACGGACCGGGCACCGCTTCCCAGCGGCACGCGCCCACGAAAGGCTTCCCCTGATGGTGTACATGTTCCTGCGGACCTACGTGGTGGCGCCCGTGGTCAACCTCGTCTGCCGGCCCACCGTGGTGGGCCTCGACAACGTCCCGTCGGAGGGGCCGGCCATCCTGGCGAGCAACCACCTCTCCGTTCCGGACGCCATCTTCATGCCCGTGGCCGTGCCCCGGCAGGTCTACTTCCTGGCCAAGTCCGAGTACTTCACCACCCCGGGGCTGCGCGGGCGCATCGTGGCGTGGTTCTTCCGGGCCATCAATCAGATCCCCATGGACCGCCGCGGTGGCCGCGCCAGCGCGCAGTCGCTCAGCGCCGGGGGCCAGGCGCTCGCGGAGGGCAAGCTCGTGGGCATCTACCCGGAGGGCACCCGCTCCCCGGACGGCAGGCTCTACCGCGGCAAGATCGGGGTGGCCCGACTCGCACTCGAGACCGGGGCGCCCGTCATCCCCGTGGCGATGATCGGCACCGACCGCATGCAGCCCCTGGGATCTCGGTTCCCGGACCCGCGCCGGGCCAGGATCACCACCGTCTTCGGCGAGCCCATGGACTTCTCCCACCTGATGTCCCAGCACGGGGACCACGCGACCCTGCGCCGCGTCACGGACGAGATTATGGCCGCCATCCAGCAGCTCTCCGGTCAGGAACGGGCCGAGGGCTACGCCGCGGACCACAAACGTCGGCTCGCCGAGCAGAAGTCCGAGGCGCTCGCCGAGCAGGCGCGCGACGTCGCCGAGGCCACCCGGGAGAAGGGGCGCGCCGTGACGGACGCCGTGTCCCAGCAGGCCGGGGCGCTCGGCGCGAAGCTGCGCGGCCGTTCACACGACACGCCCGACGAGCAGGGCCCGGACCGAACCGCCTAGACTGTGCGCATGAGTTCCCTGACCCTGCCTGAACAGTTCCGATCCCCGGCCTCGTCCCTGCGCGCGGCCGACTATCCCGGACTGGACGAGTGGCGCGAGAAGACCATCGGTCAGCATCCGCAGTGGGCGCAGCACCCGGACTTCACGCGGTGCATCGAGGAGCTCAGCACGGTCCCCCCGCTCGTCTTTGCCGGCGAGATGGACCGGTTGCGGGACCGGCTGGCCCAGGTGGCCAACGGCGAGGCGTTCTTCCTGCAGGGCGGCGACTGCGCCGAGACCTTCGCGGGCGCCACGGCGGACAAGATCTCGGGCCGCGTGCGCACCCTGCTGCAGATGGCCGTGGTCCTCACCTACGGTGCCTCGATGCCCGTGGTGAAGATGGGCCGCATGGCCGGGCAGTTCTCCAAGCCGCGCTCCTCCAACGAGGAGACCCGGGACGGCGTCACGTTGCCCTCGTTCCGCGGCGAGATGGTCAACGGCTTCGACTTCACGGAGGAGTCCCGCGCGCACGACCCCAACCGCATGCTGCAGGGCTACCACACGTCCTCGGCCACGCTGAACCTGATCCGGGCGTTCACGCAGGGCGGGTTCGCGGACCTGCGCCGCATGCACCAGTGGAACATGGGCTTCGCGGCCAATCCGGCCTACGCCCGCTACGAGAGCATGGCGCGCGAGATCGACCACGCCGTGAAGTTCATGGCGGCGTGCGGCGCGGACTTCGACGCCCTGCGCACCACGGAATTCTTCGCCGGCCACGAGGCGCTGCTGCTCGACTACGAGCGGGCCCTCACGCGCATCGACTCCCGCACGGACCTGCCCTACGGCACCTCCGCCCACTTCCTGTGGATCGGGGAGCGCACGCGCGATCTCGACGGCGCCCACGTGGACCTGCTCTCGCGGCTGCGCAACCCGATCGGCGTGAAGCTCGGCCCGGGCACCACCGGCGAGGACGCCCTGCGCCTGATCGACACGCTGGACCCCGACCGCGAGCCCGGCCGCCTCACGTTCATCACCCGCATGGGTGCCAAGAACATCCGCGAGAAGCTGCCCCCGGTCATCAAGGCGGTCCAGGAGGCCGGCGCGAAGCCCGTGTGGGTCACGGACCCCATGCACGGCAACACGGTCTCCCTGCCCTCCGGGTACAAGACCCGCCGCTTCGACGACGTCATGGATGAGGTGCGCGGCTTCTTCGAGGTGCACCGCGAGCTGGGCAGCTTCCCCGGCGGCATCCACGTGGAGATGACCGGCGACGACGTCGCGGAGTGCCTGGGCGGCGCGGATCCCGTGGACGAGTCCGCGTTCGCGGAGCGCTACGAGACGCTGTGCGACCCGCGGCTGAACCACATGCAGTCCCTGGAGATCGCGTTCCTCGTGGCGGAGTACCTCTCCAGCCAGGACTGAGACGGACCCGTTCCGCGCTCGACACGTAGAACCGCCCCGGCACCGCTCTTCACGGGCAGGCTGCCGGGGCGGTGTGCGTCCTGGGAGCGCACGACGTGCCGTGGTGGGGCAGGGCGAGGTGCATCGTGGGGGACGGTGCGGGCCGGAGCTGGGTTCAGAGGACCGTGAGTAAGACGGTGGTGCCCTCCTCGCGCTGTCGCACCACGCGGTGCAGGTGCGAGCCCACGGGCGTGGCGACCTCCACCGTGTAGCCCTGGGACTCCAGCGTGGAACGGGCCTCGCCCTCGTCCTGGCCCACCACGTTGGGCGGCGCGCCCTGCGGGGTGTCCGCGGCCACGGTCAGGTCCACGGCCGTGCCCTCGCCCACGCTCGCTCCTGCGGCGGGGGACTGGGAGAGCACGGTGTCCACGGCCTGCGTGGAGTACGTGCGACCCACCGTCCCCACCGCGAGGCCCGCGTCCGTGACCGCGCTGCGGGCGGCGTCGGCGGCCATCCCGGTCAGGGCGGGGACGTCCACACGGGCGGGGCCCTCGGAGACCAGCAGGTTAACCTGCTCGATCCCGCTCACGGTGCTCGACTCGCCCGGGTCCGTGGAGATCACGGTGCCCTCCGGGGCGTCCCGGCTCGTGGTGGAGCGGACCCCCACGTTGGAGATGCCCGCGGCGTTGAGTGCGCGCTCGGCACTCGCGGTGTCCTGACCGGCCACGCCGGGAACGGTCGCGGTGGCGGAGCCCGGGGCGGAGCCCAGCCACCAGCCGAGGAACCCGGCCACGGTGAGCAGCAGCGCGAAGAGGATCAGGGCCACGCCCACGTGCAGCGGCGAGAGCACCGGGTTCAGGTGCACGCGCGGGACCTCGGGGGCCCGGCGCGCGGTGGAGCCGGTCAGAGGACCGGCCGCGGACTGCGCCCCGGTCATGGACGTGGTCTCCCCGTCCAGGTGCGGCAGGATGGCGGCGGCCCGGTCCCCGGTCCGGTGGGTGCCCATCACGCGGGTGGCGTCCGGGTCCTGCCCCTGTGAGGCCATGGCGACGGTCGCGGCGTCGTCGGTGGAAGCGCTCCACCGCCCGGTACGCCCGAACGCCTCGGTGGGCGCCTCCGCCAGGGAGGGCGGGTCGTGGGGCGCGGGCAGCGAGCGGCGCACGGCGAGCGCGAGGTCCAGGAGGGCGGCGGCGTCGGCGGGTCGGCGGGCGGCGTCCCGGGCGGTGGCCCGCAGCACGAACTCGTCGAGGGCGGGCGGCACCCCGGGGACCGCGCTGCTGGGAGCGGGGACGTCGCGGCTCACGTGCGCGTTGACGACCTGCAGCGCGGTGCCGGTGTAGGGCCGGGAACCGGTGAGCATCTCGTAGGCCATGATGCCCACGGCGTAGACGTCGCTGCGCTGGTCCACGGGGCCGTCGCCCACGAGCTCGGGTGCGGCGTAGCCCACCGTGCCGAGCACGGTGGTGCTCGCGGTGTGCTCGTCCACGGCGCGCATCAGCCCAAAGTCCGCGACCTTGACCTGGCCGTCCTCGGTGAGCAGCACGTTCTCGGGCTTGACGTCCCGGTGGATCAGCCCGATCCGGTGGGCCTGGGCGAGGCCGCGCAGCACGGGGATCAGCAGGTCTAGGGTGCGGCGCGCGGTCATCGGGGACTCGCGGGAGATCACGTCCCGCAGGGTGGGCCCGCCCACGTACTCGAGCGCGAGGTAGAGGACGCCGTCCGGGGTGTGCCCCTGGTCGAGGACCGCGACCACGTCGGGGTGCTGCAGCCGGGCCGCGGACCTGGCCTCGCGCTGGGCACGCCGCACGAAGGAGGAGTCGTCCGCGAGGTGAGGGTGCATGATCTTCAGGGCCACCGGGCGGTCGAGCCGCTCGTCCAGGCCCTCGTACACGGTCGCGGAGCCGCCGCGCGCGATCCTGCGCAGGACCGTGTAGCGGTCCTCGAGCCGGGTCCCCTCGCGGGGGTCGTGCGTGCTGCTACTGGGCAAAGTTCCGTTCCTGTGCGCTCACGGCTTTCACGTACGCCTTCGTGTCCGGGTACATACCGTAGGTCCGGACGCCGTGCAGACCCTGGTAGTAGGCGGCGATGCCCACGTTCTTGCTGGGCGCCCTGTCCTGCAGCTCGCGGATGATCGCCACGCCGGCGGTCACGTTGTCCCGGGCGTCCAGCAGGTCGAGGTCGCGCCCGACCAACTCTGAGGCCCACTGCCCGGCGGAGGGGATCACCTGCATGGTGCCCACGGCGTCCGCGTCCGAGACGACTCCCTGCCGGAAGCCCGACTCCTGCGAGGCGTGGGCGAGCGCGAGGGCGGGGTCCACGCCCATCTCGGTGGCGGTGCCGCGCACCAGCTCCCGCACCGCGTCCGGGGAGGGGTGGCTGCGGGCCGCGAGCTGGGCGCGGTGCTCGGCGGCGGAGGCCACGACGGCGTCGGGGTAGCCGCGCGGTGTGTCCTTCGTGGCGTCGTGGGTGGGGGAGCCCGCGGCGCCGCCCTGCGAGGTCCGGCTCGCGTCCGTGGACTTCTCCGCCGTCGGCGACGCCGTCACCCCGCCGTCAGCGGCGGCGGGCACGGTGAGCTTCTGTCCCGGGCGCAGTCCGGCGCCGGGTGCGAGGTCGTTGGCCGCCGCCAGCTCCGCAACGCTCACACCGTGGCGCAGGGCGAGGTCCCAGAGGGTGTCGCCGGCAACCACGGTGTGGCGCGCGGCGGGGGCGTCCGATGACGGCGCGGCGGCGGGGCGCGCGGAGGTGCCGCGGGCGGCGTCGTTCCCGGCGGTCCGGGCGGCGCTCTGCTCCGGACGGGGCGCGGCGGTGCCCGCGCGCTCGGCGGTGGGGAGGGACAGCCGCTGGCCGGGGCGCAGCATGCCGTGGGCCGGGAGGTCGTTGGTCCGCACGAGGTCCGCGACCGTGACGCCGTGGCTGGTCGCGATGGACCACAGCGAGTCCCCGGGGCGCACGGTCAGGGACGAGGCGCCGGTCTCCTGGGAGGCGTGGATGCTGTGCGGGGCGGCGGGCGCGGCGTGAGCGGTGCCCACCGTGCCCAGCGCGGTCAGGGCCGCCAGCGCGGCGGCCGAACCCTGCGCGGCGCGGCGCCCCCAGGCGGGACGCGGGGAGGGGCGGTCGTGGGGCGGCTCAACCGGCATGATCGGGATTCCTGCCTCGGTGTGGGGGAAGAAGGGGGCCACCGCAGCGCACTCGCGCGCAACGCGGATGCCCCCAGATTACCCGACCCTCTCCACCCCTCCCAGGGTGTGTGAGCACGTCAGTGGGGCGTGGCAGAGTAGTGGGCGTGAACTATGCAACGGATCTGACACCCGAGGAATTCTCCGAACTCGACACCCTCGTGGGCGAGTGGACCTACCTGCCGGACATCGCCGAGGCCATGGACGTGCAGGTCACCAAGGTGCACCGGCTCATGGACGCGGGTGCGCTGCTCGAGGTGCGCCGCCCGGAGGACCGGGTGCGCGTGGTGCCCGGCGAGTTCCTGGAGGACGGCCACCCCCTGGACTCCCTCAAGGGCACGATCGCCGTGCTGCGGGATGCCGCGTTCACGGACGCGCAGGCCATCCGCTGGCTGTTCACCGAGGACGAGTCCCTCCCCGGTCGCCCCATCGACGCCCTGCGGCGCGGTCAGAAGACCGAGGTGCGCCGGCGGGCACAGGCCCTCGGCTGGTAGCCCGCTCCCGGCCGGCCGCCCTCAGCGCGTGCGCCGCACTGCCGCGTCCGCCAGACGGCGCAGCCCCGCGCGGCTCACGTCGTCGGTCTCCAGGGCGTCCAGGGCGTCGTCCGACGCGCTCACGAGGGATGCGATGAGCTCCTCCGAGCGGTGCTGCGCGCCGCTGGAGCGGATCAGTTCCCGCGCCCGGGAGACCTCCTGCTCGGAGAGGTCCGGTCGGCCCAGCACCGACTCCAGCCAGGTGACCTGCTCCGGTGCGCTGCCGGCGGCGCACAGGGCGATCAGCGCGGTGCGTTTGCCCTCGCGGATGTCGTCCCCGGCGGGCTTGCCCGTGGTCTCCGGGTCGCCGAAGACCCCCAGGACGTCGTCGCGCAGCTGGAACGCCTCACCCAGGGGCAGGGCGAACGCGGAGCACCGCTGCAGGAACTCGGGCGAGGCCCCGGCGAGCGCGGCACCGATGGTCACCGGGTGCTCCACCGAGTACTTGGCGGACTTGTAGCGCAGCACCGTCATGGCCCGTTCCAGCTGCTCCCGGGGGTCCTCCGGGGCGGGTGCGACCTCCGCGTGGACGTCCAGGTACTGGCCCACCATGACCTCGGTGTTCATGGTCGAGAACAGCTGCCGGGCGCGCGCGGCGGCCGGGGCGGGAACCTCCGCGGCGGCCCCGGCGAACAGCTGCTCCGCGAAGGAGAGGCTCATGTCCCCGGTCAGCACGGCGGCGCTCACGCCGAAGTGCTCGGCGTCCGCGGCCCACGCGGAGTCACGGTGCAGGGCCTCGAAGACCCGGTGCACGCTCGGGCTGCCGCGGCGGGTGTCGGAGCGGTCCAGGATGTCGTCGTGGATCAGCGCGGCGCTCTGGAAGAGTTCGAGGGCGGCGGCGGCGACCACCGGCGCGGAGGCGTCCGCCGGGCCACCCGCGGCGCGCCACCCCCAGTGGCACAACCGGGCCCGCAGCCTCTTGCCGCCCCGGGTGAGCCGCTCGATGGCGACCACGAGGTCCGTGGCGGCGGGGGAGATCCCCGTGACCTGCTCGCGCTCGGCCGCGAAGAACGTGCGCAGCCGGGAGTCCAGGCGCTCGGAGAACTCGCGGTCCTGGGCCGCTGCGGTCGCGGACGCGTCGGTGGGGGTCATGCGGCGCTGCACCTCTGCTTCGGTGGGTCGGGGCCCGCGGTCTCGGCGCGGACGACGTCGCGCGGGGCCTTCCGCGCCCGTCCAGCCTAGCGGCCCACCCCCGCTGTGCGTGTCGGAGTCGGCGCCTATCGTGGGGGCTCGGACGCGGGGCACGCCGTGGTGCGCGGGAGACGAGAACCG
This sequence comes from Kocuria varians, assembly GCF_006539885.1. Classification (GTDB taxonomy): domain Bacteria; phylum Actinomycetota; class Actinomycetes; order Actinomycetales; family Micrococcaceae; genus Kocuria; species Kocuria varians. The sequence goes on from NZ_BJNW01000010.1 coordinate 60,746, forward strand.
GGGGAGGCGCGGAGCATGGCGGGACCGAGTGCGCAGCAGCTCGCCGAGTACCGGCGCTGCGCGATCCTGCACGTGGACATGGACATGTTCTACGTGGGGGTCGAGCTGCTGAGCGCTCCTCAGCACCGGGGCCGTCCCGTGATCGTCGCGGGCTCCGGTCCCCGCTCCGTGGTGCTCTCCGCCTCCTACGAGGCCCGCGAGTTCGGCGTGCACTCCGCCATGCCGCTCATGCAGGCCCGCGCCCGCTGCCCCTCCGCCGTGGTGCTCGAGCCCCACCGCGAGGCCTACACCCACTACTCGCGGATCGTCATGGACATCTTCCGCTCGGTCACGGACCGCGTGGAGCAGCTGAGCGTGGACGAGGCGTTCGTGGACGTCTCCGGTGCGATCCGCCGCTGCGGGCCCCCGGTGGCGATCGCCCGGCGGCTGCGGCGTGAGATCCAGGAGCGCACGGGACTCACGGCCTCGGTGGGTGTGGCGGAGAACAAGACGGTCGCCAAGATCGCCTCCGCGTACTGCAAACCGGACGGTCTGCTGGTGGTGGCGCCGGAACATACCCTGGCGTTCCTCGCAGGACTGCCCGTGAACAAGCTGTGGGGCGTGGGCCGGCGCACCGCGGAGACCCTGCAGGCGGCGGGACTTCCCACGGTGGGTGACATCGCCCGGACACCGCTGCCGCGGCTGCACTCGCTCGTGGGGACCGCGGTGGGCAGCCACCTCCACCAGCTGGCCAACGGCCACGACCCCCGCCCCGTCACACCGGTGCGCGAGGAGAAGAGCCTCGGTGCGGAGCGGACGTTCGAGCGCGACGTCGCGGACACCGCCGCCCTGAAGCGCGTGCTGCTGGGCCTCGCCCACGACACCGCCGCGAGGCTGCGCCGGCACGGCCTGCGTGCGGGGCGCGTGGGCCTGAAGCTGCGCTACGCGGACTTCACCACCATCAGCCGCTCCCACACGCTCGGCCACCCGGTGACTTCCGCCCACGACCTCTACACGGAGGCCTGCGCGCTGCTGGACGCGGTGGGCCCGCGTCCCCAGCCCGTGCGGCTGCTCGGCGTGCGCGCGGAGAAGCTCACGGGCAGCGAGCACGCGCTGCAGCTGAGCCTCGACGGGCGCGAGGCCGAGTGGGGTTCCGCGGAGGAGGCCATGGACCGCGTGCATAGCAAATTCGGTCCCGGCACCGTGCGCCCCGCCAGACTCATGGGACCCACGGTGCCAAACCGCCCGGCACGGGATATTCTGGACGACACGTGAGGGTCGCCCGGCACCGGGGGACACCTCGCACTCTCAACCCCACAGGAGGAATCGTGCCGCTCTCCGAGCACGAACAGCAGCTTCTCGCCCAGCTCGAGAAGCAGCTGCACGAAGACGACCCCCGCTTTGCATCCAGCATGCACACCGAGTCGGTGCGGGGTCGCGGTTCCATGCGCAACGTCGTGCTGGGAGTGGTCATCGCCGTCGTGGGACTGGGCGTCCTGCTGGCCGGTGTCTCCACCCACCTGATCGTCGTCGGGGTGCTCGGGTTCGCCGTCATGGCCGGCGGTGCGTACGTGGCCACGCTGCGGAGCAAGGCTGCTCCCGGGGACTTCGATTCCCAGCGCCGCGCGCCGCGCGCTCCCCGTGGTGACTCCGCCGGGCCCCGGAAGTCCTCCACTTTCCTCCAGAACCTCGAGGAGAAGTGGGACAGGCGCAACCAGGGCGGGCGCTGAGCACCGCCCCACGACACGTCGGGCCCGCCGGTCCGCACCACGTTCACCACGAACCCCCCGGCACACTGCCGGGGGGTTCGTCGCGTTCTCCCCCCCTTGTCAGCCCCGGTTTTCCGGGCTCGCAGAGCGGGCCCGCGCCGCACAGGAGCGGGGGCTGCGCACGCCACGGCGCAGGGAGGTGGAGCGGATCTGCGTTGACGGGGGAGGGGAGTGGAGTAAAGTGGAGGACGGTAGAGAAGCGAGGGTCGGGCTGGCCTTTATCCGAAGGCGGTGGCGATGTTTCTCGGAACATACGAGCCGCGTCTGGATGACAAGGCACGGCTGATCCTTCCGGCCAAGTTTCGGGCTGAACTGGCGGACGGACTCGTGCTGACACGCGGGCAGGAACGCTGCCTGTACGTGTTCAGCGCGGAGGAGTTCGCCAGGGTGCACGAGCAGATGCGAGCGGCACCGCTGTCGTCGAAGCAGGCCAGGGATTACATCCGCGTTTTTCTCTCCGGGGCCTCGGACGAGATCCCGGACAAGCAAGGTCGCATCACCATTCCCGCGTCCCTGCGCTCGTACGCGGGCCTGGACCGGGAGCTGGCGGTGATCGGGGCGGGCAGCCGCGCCGAGATCTGGGATGCGACCGCATGGCAGCAGTACCTCGCGGAGAAGGAAGCGGCCTTCTCCGACACGGAGGACGAGGTCATCCCCGGGCTCTTCTAGGGACCGGGGGCCACCCGGGCACGTGCTCCGCGCGTTGCCGGTCATGAGATCTCCAGCCGCCCACGTCACCGTCCTGACTCGACTTCCCCCGAGTCAGGCCGGATTCGGGGGACGAGCGGCGGAGGGGGATCTGGTGACCGGCAGCCGTTCGGCGCCGCGCGGCCGGGCCCACCCCCAGGTAACACCCGCGACGGACCAGGAGCCCGGCATGGACGACACCCCCGCCGAGCAACGGCACATCCCCGTGATGCTGCAGCGCTGCCTGGACCTGCTGGCCCCGGCGCTGGAGACCCCGGAGCCCGTCGTGGTGGATGCGACGCTCGGCATGGGCGGTCACACGCAGGCCATGCTCGAACGCTTCCCCGCCCTGCGCGTCGTCGGCATCGACCGCGACCCCCAGGCGCTGGAACTGGCCGGTGGGCGGCTCGCCCGCTTCGGGGACCGCTTCCAGGCACTGCACACCACCTACGACCACGTCGCGGACGCCGCGGCCCTCGCCGGGGTGGAGCGCGTGGACGGCATCCTCTTCGACCTGGGCGTCTCCTCCCTGCAGCTCGACGAGCGCGAGCGCGGCTTCGCCTACTCCTTCGACGCGCCCCTGGACATGCGCATGGACTCCCGTGCGGAGCTCTCTGCGTACACCGTGGTCAACGAGTACGACGAGTCCGAGCTGCGGGACATCATCTACCGGTGGGGCGAGGACCGCTTCGCGCCGCGCATCGCGCGCGCCATCGTGGCCGCCCGCGCCGAGGAGCCGCTGCGCACCACTGCCCAGCTGGTCGACGTCGTCCGCTCCGCCGTGCCCGCCGCCGCCCAGCACAAGAAGGGCCACCCCGCGAAGCAGACCTTCCAGGCGCTGCGGATCGAGGTCAACGAGGAGCTCGACGTCCTGGAGCGGGCGGTCCCCGCGGCCGTGGAAACTGTCAGGGTGGGAGGGCGTGTCGTCGCCATGAGCTACCACTCCCTGGAGGACAGAATTGTGAAGCAGGAGTTCGCCCGTGGCGCCCGCTCCACGGCCCCCAGAGGTTTTCCCGTGGAGCTGCCCGAGCACCGGCCCACGCTGACCGTCCTCACCCGGGGCGCCGAGCGGGCCGCGCAGGACGAGACCGAGAGCAACCCGCGGGCGGCCTCGGCGAGGTTGCGGGCCGTCGAGAAGCTCCGTGAGACCACGACCCCCGGGAGCGTCCGATGAGCAGCGCGGCGAGCACCGCCCCCGACGAGTTCCCCCCGGGATCAGGCGTCGGCCACCGCAGACCGCTCTCGGTGGTCCCTCGCCGCGCCGGCGGCCGCAGCCGGGTGTCCACCGGCGTGATGTGTGCCCTCGCGCTCGCCGCGGCGCTGGTCGGCATCCTGCTGCTGAACATCCAGATCACGCAAGGCCAGTACGAGCTCACCGACCTCACCGGGCAGGAGCGTGCGCTCTCCCAGGAGAACGAGGCCCTGACCCAGGACATCGAGGCGAACTCGGCACCCCAGAACCTCGCCGCGCGCGCCAACGACCTCGGGATGGTCAGCGCCAAGGAGGTGGGCAGCGTGGACCTGGCCTCGGGCAGCGTCACCGCGCCGTCCGCCGTCGCCGAGAAGACCGACAGCCAGAACATCCTGGTGCCGCCGGCCAAGATGAAGGGCTCCGACGCCGCGGAGAAGAACCGGGCCGCCGCCGAGGAGCGCGCGGAGAAGCGCGCCAAGGAGGAGGCGGACAAGAAGACCGCCGAGCGCGAGGCCGCCCAGAAGGCGGACGACGCCCGCGACCTCAACGGCGGGTCGATCCCGGCGCCGTCGCAGCGCGCCCCGGGCCAGTAGCGCAGGGGGCCCGCCGGGCCCGTGTCCACCAGCCGTCGGAGGGAGCCGCACCGCGCCGGAGTCCAGGAAACGAGGAAGACCGTGTCATCATCCACACCGCGCAGGAACCGTCTGTTCCGGCCGTACTCGCGCATGCAGGTGGGCATCGCCGTCCTGCTGGTGCTGCTGCTGCTGGTGGTGGGCAAGCTCTTCTGGGTCCAGGGACTCGACCCGACCGGACGCGCGGAGGCCGCCGCGCAGCAGCGCACCCTGGTGGAACCGATCCCGGCGGTGCGCGGTGAGATCACCGACTCCCGGGGCACGGTGCTCGCCCGCACACTGCAGCGCTACGACATCACGGTGGACCAGACGGCGGTCACCTCGGTGGACGTCCCCAGCACGGACGGCTCCACCCAGACCGTGACCCCCACCCAGGCGGTGTACAAGATCGCCGACGCCCTGGGCATGAGCGACACCGACGTCAAGAAGGCACTGGACGGCGACAAGACCTTCAACTATGTGGCCCGCGGCGTGACCCCCGAGCAGTACAACAAGCTGCGGGAGCTGAACCTGCCCTACATCTACGGCCAGCCCACGTTCCAGCGCAGCTACCCGAACGGCTCCCTGGGCGGCTCGGTGGTGGGCTTCCTCGGCGGGGACAGCCAGGCGCTGGGCGGCATCGAGCAGACCCAGGACTCCGCGCTGCGCGGCACGGACGGCGAGCGGCGCTTCGAGATCTCGGGCGACGGCGTGCGCATCCCCGTGGCCCCGCAGGAGCAGAAGGCCGCCCAGAACGGCTCGGACGTGCAGCTCTCCCTGGACAGCGACGTGCAGTTCTTCGCCGAGCAGGCGGTGCGCGAGCGCGCCAAGGCCCTGAAGGCAGAGTGGGGCACGGCCGTCGTGATGGACGTGAAGACCGGAAAGGTGCTGGCGCTGGCGGACACCTCCTCCGTGGATCCGAACGCACCCGGGGAGGCCAAGGCGGAGGACCTCGGGGTGCGCGCGGTGACGCAGTCGGTGGAGCCGGGCTCCACCGAGAAGATCGCCACACTCGCCGGTGCGCTGGACCGGGGGATCGTGACCCCGTCCACCCAGATCACGGTGCCCTCCTACCTGCAGATCGGCTCGGAGAAGATCACGGACGCGTTCGACCACCCGGCGCAGAACCGCACGGTCGCGGGCATCATCGGGGACTCCATGAACACGGGAACGGTGATCATGGGCTCCAAGATGGACAAACAGACCCGGCACGACAACCTCGCGAACTTCGGGGTGGGCCAGGCCACGGGCATCGAGCTGCCCGGCGAGTCCACCGGCATCCTCGCTCCCGCGGACCAGTGGGACGCCCGCCAGGAGTACACAGTGCTCTTCGGCCAGGGCGTCTCCCAGACCCCGCTTCGCACGGCCTCGATCTTCCAGGCCGTGGCCAACAAGGGCCGTCAGATCGAGCCGCGCATCGTGAACTCCGTCACGGCGGCGGACGGCACCGTGAGCACCCCGCAGAGCCCCGAACCCAAGCAGGTGCTCTCTGAGTCCGCGGCCCAGGACACGCTGGACGTGATGGAGAACGTGGTGACCCAGGGCGGTGCCAAGGAGGCCGCCGTGCCGGGCTACCGCGTGGGCGGCAAGACGGGCACGGCCGAGGCCCCGAGCGACAACGGCGGCTACGACGGCTACACGACCTCGTTCGTGGGCGTGGCGCCCATGGAGGATCCGCAGTACCTGGTGGCCGTGACCATGCAGCGCCCCCAGGGCGACGTCCACACGGTCGGGGTCACCTCCACGTTCTCCACGATCATGTCCCAGGTGCTCCACCACTACAACGTGGCACCCTCCACCACCGAGGGCCCGAGGTTCGACATGCAGGTCCCGGAGAACATCAAGCGGGACGTGACCCCGGAGAACGCCCTCGAGCAGACCTGGCCCGAACCGAGCAGGGACGAGTCCCAGGGCTAAACTCCCATGCAGGAGCACACAGCGTGCACATCTTCCGGTGACGTGCCGGCCCGGGTGAGCGGGGACCGTTCGCAGCCAGTTTCGAGAAGGACTTCCATGGCGACATCTGCCCACGAGGGGGGCGACGCGCAGAGCATGCGTCCCTCCCGTCCCGTCTCCCACACCGTGGCGGAGCTCGCGGCGCTCACGGGGGCCGAGTCCGTCCCCGCCCGTTCGGGTGCGGCCGAGCCGGTGACCGGTGTGGTGCTGAACTCGCGCGAGGTGCAGCCCGGTGACCTCTACGCGGCGCTGCCCGGTGCGCGGGTGCACGGGGCGCGCTTCGCGGCCGACGCCGCCGCGGCCGGTGCTGTGGCCGTCCTCACCGACCCCGAGGGCGCACGGCTTCTCGCGGGGGCGGGCACGGACCTGCCGGTGCTCGTGTGCGCGGACCCCCGGGCGTGGGTCGGTCCCGTGGCGCGCGCGGTCTACGACTCGCAGCCCGCGGACGGCTCCGGCCAGGAGCTCTTCGCGGTCACGGGCACCAACGGCAAGACGACCACCACGTACTTCATCACGTCGGTGCTGCGGGCGCTGGGACACACCACCGGGCTGATCGGCACCATCGAGATCCTCGCCGGCGACACGCCGATCCCGTCGCACCTCACCACGCCGGAGGCGCCGCACGTGCACTCGCTGCTCGCGCTGATGCGTGAGCGCGGCATCACGGCCACCGGCATGGAGGTCTCCTCCCACGCGCTGGAGTTCCACCGCGTGGACGGCGTGCGCTACGACGTCGCCGGCTTCACCAACCTGACCCAGGACCACCTGGACCTGCACGGCTCCATGGCGGAGTACTTCGAGGCCAAGGCGCAGCTGTTCACCGCGGACCGCACGCGCCGCGCCGTCGTCGTGCTCTCCGAGGAGGACCCCTGGGGCGCCGCGATGGCGCAGCGCGCCCGCGAGAACCTGGGGACGGAGCGCGTCTCGACCGTGGCCCTGCGCGGCAGCGACTCCGGCGAGGACGCCGACGCCGCGGACTGGACCCTGCGCTCGCTCGAGCGGCGGGGGATTGGCACGGCGTTCACGCTGACGCACGCCGACGGCCGGGAGCTGCGCGTGCACACGGGCCTGCCGGGAGAGTTCAACGTGGCCAACGCGGCACTGGCCGTGCTCATGGTGCTGGACTCCGGAGTGCCCCTGGAGACCCTGCAGCGCGCGCTCGACGAGCACGACCCGCTGACCACGAGTGTCCCCGGGCGCATGCAGCTGGTGGGCACCGCGCCCACGTCCCTCGTGGACTTCGCCCACAACCCGGACGCGCTCGTGCGTGTCCTGCGCTCCGTGCGGCCCGAGAACGGCGAGGGCCGTGTGATCGTGGTCTTCGGCGCCACCGGCCAGCGGGACACCACCAAGCGTCCGATCATGGGTCGTGTGGCCGCCGAGGAGGCGGACGTCGTGATCGTCACGGACGACGACCCCCACGGCGAGGACCCGGGACCCATCCGCGAGCAGGTCGCCGCCGGTGCCCGCGAGGCCGTCGCCGACGGCGCGCGCGCCACGGACGTGCTGGTCGTGGAGCCCCGCGCCACCGCGATCCACACCGCGGTGCGCATGGCGCGGCCGGAGGACGCGATCATCGTGGCCGGGCGCGGGCACGAGACCGCCCAGGACGTCAACGGCGTGAACGTCCCGCTGGATGACCGCGTGGAGCTGCGGAACGCACTGGAGGCGCTGCACGCGCACACGAAGGAGCAGAAATGATAGCCATCACCGCCGCACAGGTGGCAGAGGCCGTCCACGGCACGCTCGTGGGCGTGCCCGAGCCCACCGCCGTGACGGTCACCTCGGTGACGACCGATTCCCGCGAGGTCACGGACGGCACGCTGTTCGTCGCCAAGCCCGGTGAGGCCACGGACGGCCACCGCTTCGTGCCGCAGGCCGCGCAGGCCGGGGCCGTGCTGAACCTCACCGAGCGCGAGGTCACGGACGAGTCCGGCACGCCCTACCCGTCGGTGGTCGTCGAGGACGTCGTGCTCGCCATGGGGGCGCTGGCTTCCCACGTGCTCGAGCAGCTGCGCGCGGACCACGCCGTCACGGTCGTGGCGGTCACCGGATCGGTGGGCAAGACCACCACCAAGGACCTGCTGCACGGCATCTTCAGCGCGCAGGGACCCACGGTGGCCCCGCGCAACTCCTACAACGGGGAGGTTGGGGTCCCACTCACGATCTTCACCGCCACGGAGGAGACCGAGTACGTCGTGGTCGAGATGGGCGCCACGCACATCGGCAACATCCGCTACCTGTGCGAGATGGTGCGCCCGGACGTGGGCGCGGTGCTGTGCGTGGGCTCCGCGCACGCGGGCGAGTTCGGCGGCGTCGAGAACATCGCGCGCGCCAAGGGGGAGATGGTCGAGGCCCTGTCCCCGGAGGGCACCGCCGTGCTCAACGACGACGACGCCCGCGTGCGTGCCATGCGCGAGCGCACCGTGGCGCAGATCGTGTCCTTCGGTCAGGGCCCCGAGGCCCACGACCCCGCCACGGGCGATCCCCGGGTCTGGGCCGAGGACGTCACCGCGGGCGCGGACGGCTGCCCGGCGTTCACCCTGCACCTCCCGGAAGGCTCCGCCCACCCGGTGCGGTCGCGGCTGATCGGCGTGCACCACGTGACCAACCTGCTCGCCGCGGCGGCGGTCGCCTGGGCGGCCGGGGTCGACCCCGCACGGATCGCGGCGGGGCTCAAGGGCGGCGCCCGGTCCCGCTGGCGCATGGAGCGCACGGAGCGGGCAGACGGCGTCACGGTCATCAACGACGCCTACAACGCCAACCCGCAGTCCATGAAGGCTGCCCTGCAGACCCTGGCCCAGCTGGGCCGCGGGGACGCCGAGCACCCCGCGCGGCGCACCATCGCGGTGCTCGGGGGCATGTTCGAGCTCGGCGACGAGTCCGTCCAGGCTCACGCGGACCTCGGCCAGCTGCTCGTGCGGATGAACATCTCGCACGTGGTGGCCGTGGGCGACGTCGCCCGCCCGGTCTACACCGCCGCGACCCTCGAGGGCTCGTGGGGTGAGGAGGCCGCCTGGGTCCCGGACGTCGAGCACGCCGAGGAGTACCTCGCGCGGGAGCTGCGCCCCGGGGACATCGTGCTGCTGAAGTCCTCCAACGCCGCCGGGCTGAACCACCTGGGCGACCGGATCGCGGCCGCGGCAACCGACACCACCGACAAGGAGGGCTGAATCGCATGATCCAGCTGCTCATGGCATCGGGGCTCGGCCTCGTGTTCTCCATCTTCGGCACCCCCGCGCTGATCAAGCTCCTGGCGCGGCGCGGCTACGGCCAGTACATCCGGGACGACGGACCCACCTCCCACCAGACCAAGCGCGGGACCCCCACGATGGGCGGCGTCGCGATCCTGCTCTCGGTGGTTGCCGCGTACCTCGTGACCCACCTGATCAGCGTCCTCGCGTGGCCCGAGAACGGGGGCATCACCCTCTCCGGCGTCCTGGCCCTGGGCCTGATGCTCGGCATGGGGCTCGTGGGGTTCCTGGACGACTTCAAGAAGATCTCCAAGAAGCAGAACCTGGGGCTCACCGCCGCCGGGAAGATGATTCTGCAGGGGGCGATCGGCACCGCGTTCGCGCTGCTCGTGCTGTTCTTCCCGGACGAGTCCGGACACACCCCGGCGTCCATGGCCATCTCCTGGACGCGGGACACGGGGATCGACCTCGCCTTCGCGGGTCCGCTGATTGGTGCGGTGCTGTTCGTGATCTGGGTGAACCTGATCGCCACCGGCACCACCAACGCCGTCAACCTCACGGACGGCCTGGACGGGCTCGCCACCGGCGCGTCCATCCTGGTGTTCAGCGGCTACATGCTGATCTCCCTGTGGCAGGCCGGGCACCTGTGCGACACCGTGGACCAGGCCGCGTGCTACGAGGTGCGCAACCCCATGGACCTCGCGATCGTGGCCGCCGCCCTCGTGGGGGCCCTGATCGGGTTCCTGTGGTGGAACACCTCGCCCGCCAAGATCTTCATGGGCGACACCGGCTCCCTGGGCCTGGGCGGGGCGCTCGCGGCGTTCGCCGTGCTCTCCCGCACCGAGCTGCTGCTGATCCTGATCGCGGGGCTGTTCGTGGTCATCACGATGTCCGTGATCCTCCAGGTGGGTTACTTCAAGCTCTCCCACGGCAAGCGGATCTTCAAGATGGCCCCGCTGCAGCACCACTTCGAGCTCAAGGGCTGGCAGGAGGTCACCATCGTGGTGCGCTTCTGGATCATCGCCGGGCTCTTCGTGGCCGCGGCCCTCGGGGTCTTCTACGGTGACTGGCTGCTGCACAACGGGGGAGCGTTCCCCGGCACCGAGATCCTGCACTGACGCACTGACGCACCGCGTCCCGGGGTCGGCCACGAGCGCCGACCCCACCCACGAACGACCCGAGGAACACAGGAAGAGGCAGAGACCGGCCATGAGGCACGCGAGCAACGAGAACCCCGTCCTGGACAACCCGCGCCTGGCCGGGCTCACGAGCTGGGACGCGGACTGGTCCGGACTGCGCGTGGTGGTCGCGGGCATCGGCGTCTCCGGCTTTGCCGCGGCGGACACGCTGATCGAGCTCGGTGCCCTCGTGACGGTCGTGGACTCCGGGGACGGCGAGCGCAACCGGCAGTCCGCGGACACGCTGAAGATCGTGGGCGCCGTCGACGTCGTGCTGGGAGCGGACGCCATGGCGCGCGTCCCGGACGTGCGCGGGCAGCGTCCCGACCTGGTGGTGACCTCTCCGGGGATCCGGCCCACGAACCCGCTGTTGGAGGCGGCGCGCGAGGAAGGCATCCAGATCTGGGGGGACGTGGAGCTGGCGTGGCGCGTGAGCGAGCGGCGCGGGCGCAGGACGCCGCAGTGGCTGTGCATCACCGGCACCAACGGCAAGACCACCACGGTGGGGATGACCGCCTCGATCCTGCAGGCCGCAGGGCTGAAGGCGATCGCCGTGGGCAACGTGGGCACCCCCATCCTGGACGCCCTGCGCGATCCCGTGGAGTACGACGTCCTGGCCGTGGAGCTCTCGAGCTTCCAGCTGCACTGGACCCACTCGCTCTCCCCGCTGGCCTCTGCGGTGCTCAACGTGGCGGAGGACCACGTGGACTGGCACGGCAGCTTCGAGAACTACCGCGCGGACAAGTCGCGCGTGTACGAGAACACTCGGATCGCATGCGTCTACAACGCCGAGCAGGAGGGCGCGGAGGAGCTCGTGGAGGCCGCGGACGTGGTCGAGGGCTGCCGTGCCGTGGGCTTCACCACCGGCATGCCCGGGCTGTCCATGGTCGGCGTGGTGGAGGAGCTGCTCGTGGACCGCGCGTTCGTGGAGGACCGGGCCACGAGTGCCGCGGAGATCGGCGCCGTCTCGGACACCGGTCCGCTGCCCACGCGTCACGGCGTCGCCAACGCGCTGGCGGCCGCGGCACTCGCGCGCGCCGCTGGCGTCGAGCCCGAGGCCGTGCGCGACGGCCTGCGCGCCTTCCACCCCGGCGGCCACCGGATCGAGGTGGTGGCCGAGACGGACGGCGTGCGCTGGATCGACGACTCCAAGGCCACCAACCCGCACGCCGCGCAGGCCTCCCTCTCCGCGTTCGACCCCGTGGTCTGGATCGCCGGCGGCCTCTCGAAGGGCGTGGACTACGACGAGCTCGTGCGGGCCAACGCCGCTCGCCTGAAGGCCGTGGTCGTCATCGGCACGGACGACGCCGCCCTGCTGGGTTCGCTCGCGCGCCTCGCCCCCGAGGTCCCCGTCCTGGCGGGCACACCCGGCCAGGGCACGTCAGCGGAGACGACGCTCGACGAGCCGAGCATCGACCCCGCCGACGGCCACGCCGTGATGCGGCGCGCCGTGCAGCTCGCGGCGCAGCGCGTCACCCCCGGCGACACCGTGCTGATGGCGCCGGCCGCCGCGTCCATGGACCAGTTCACCGACTACGCGGACCGCGGGGACGCCTTCGCCCGCAGCGTCCGCGAGGAGCTGGGGCTGGCATGAGCACCCGCACACCCACACCGCCGTCGTCGCGCCACGACATCGGATCCGCGGCGGCACCGCGCCCCGCGGGAACCGCCCTGACCACCCGGTTGCGCTCCCTGTGGCACCAGCTCACGGACGGACCGCTGTTCCACTCCTACTACGCACTGGCCGGCTGCGTGGTGCTGCTGACGGGCATCGGCGTGATGATGGTGCTCTCGGCGTCCGCCGTGGAGTCCATCTCGGACAGCCGCTCCGCCTACGCGCTGTTCGCCAAGCAGGCGCTCTTCGGCGTGCTCGGTCTGGTCGCGATGTTCGTCCTCTCCGTCCTCCCGGTGCGCTTCTACCGAAAGCTGGCTTGGCCGCTGTGGGGGCTCAGCGTGTTCGTCTCGCTGCTGGTGTTCACCCCGCTGGGGCACGAGGTCAACGGCAACCGCAACTGGCTCGTGTTCGGCGGCTTCTCCTTCCAGCCCTCCGAGCTCGCGAAGCTCGCGCTGTGTCTGTGGCTCGCGGCGATGTTCGCCAAGCAGGGGGACGAGGTCGAGCACGACTGGAAGCGGGCCCTGTGGCCCTCGGCCTTCGGCTTCCTCGTGCCCACCGGGCTCGTGCTCGCCGGCGGTGACGCCGGCACGGCGATCGTGTTCTGCCTGATCTACGCGGCCGCGCTGTGGTTCGTGCGCGCGCCGCTGAAGATCTTCGGGGGCGGCCTCGCCCTGGCCGCGGCGGGCGGCCTGTTCCTGGTGGTCACCTCCCCGCACCGCCTGGACCGCATCACCGGCTGGCTCTTCGGGGAGTGCGGTGCCACGGACGCGTGCTGGCAGGCCCAGCAGGGTCTCAACGCGCTGGCCACCGGCGGCTGGTGGGGCGTGGGCCTGGGCCAGTCCCGGTTGAAGTACAACTACGTGCCGGAAGCGCACAACGACTACATCTTCTCGATCATCGGCGAGGAGCTGGGCCTGGTGGGCACCACCATCATCCTCGTGCTGTTCATCGTGATGGTGATCGCCATGGCCCGGATCCTGACCCGCACGCGCAGCGTGTTCGTGCGGATCACCACCGCGGGGATCGTCACGTGGCTCGTGGGCCAGGCGTTCGTGAACCTCGGCATGGTCACGGGTCTGCTCCCGGTGATCGGCATCCCCCTGCCGTTCATCAGCTACGGTGGTTCCGCGCTGCTCATGACCATGGCCGCGGTGGGCGTGGTGATGTCCTTCGCCCGGGTGCCGCGCTCGGTGCGCGTCGGCGCACGAGGTGTCGCGGGGCCGCAGATCCTCGACGCCCAGGAGGCTCACGAACGCGGTCTCGACGGCGCGGGGGATACCTCCCGCGGGGCGTGGCTGCGGCGCATGACCACACGGCTCGGAAAGGGACGACGATGACTTCCACGCAGGACCGCGAACCCTCCGGACAGCGCGCGGGCTCGGCCCGCGTCGTCCTCGCCGGCGGTGGCACCGCCGGGCACATCAGCCCGCTGCTGGCGATCGCCGAGGCGATCCGCGAGGCCCGCGAGGACGCCACCGTGTGCGCCGTGGGCACGGCCTCGGGCATGGAGACCCGTCTGGTCCCCGCCGCCGGGGTGGACCTCGAACTCATCGGTCGTGTGCCGCTGCCGCGCAAGCCCTCGGTGGACCTGCTGCGGCTGCCGCGCCGCATGGCCGCCGCCGTGCACCAGGCGGGCCGGATCCTCGACTCCCGCCAGGCCACGGTGGTCGTGGGCGTGGGCGGCTACGTCTGCACCCCCGTCTACCTCGCCGCGGCCCGTCGAAAGATCCCGGTGGTGATCCACGAGGCCAACGCGAAGCCCGGGATCGCCAACCGCGTGGGAGCACGTTTCGCCTCCGCGGTGGCCACCGCGTTCCCGGACACGCCCCTGGGCGGTGCGCGCGTCGTCGGCATGCCCATGCGGCGGGAGATCGCCACCCTGGACCGCGCCGCGCAGCGTTCGGCCGCGCGCGCCGCCCTGGGCCTCGAACCGGATCTGCCCACCGTGGTGGTCACGGGAGGCTCCTCCGGAGCGCAGTCCATGAACCGCACGGTGGAGGCGATTGCCCGCGAGGTGGGGGAGCAGGGCTACCAGCTGCTGCACGTCACCGGACGCGGCAAGGAGCTGCGCACCCCGGAGGGTGAGCTGCTGCGCGCGCCCCACTACGTGCAGACCGAGTACGTGGACGGCATGGAGAAGGTCTACGCCGCGGCGGACCTGCTCGTCGCCCGTGCCGGTGCCGCCACCGTGTGCGAGGTCGCCGCCGTGGGACTGCCTGCGGTGTTCGTCCCCCTGCCCATCGGCAACGGCGAGCAGGCGCTCAACGCCCGCTCCCTCGTCGCGGCCGGCGGCGCGCAGCTCGTGGCCGACGCCGAGTTCACCCCCGCGTTCTACCGGGAGACCGTGGCGCCCCTCGTCACGGACGCGGCCCGCCTGGAGGAGATGTCCCGTGCCTCGGCCGGGCACGGCGTGCGCGACGCCGCCCAGGTGATGGCCCGGATCACCCTCGACACCGCCCGCGACTGACCCCCGCTTCCCCGCCTCACAGGAGATCACCGTGAACACCCAGCAACCCCTCGACCCCCACGGTCTGGGCCGCGTGCACTTCATCGGCATGGGCGGGGCGGGCATGTCAGCCGTCGCGCGGCTGCTGCTGGCCCGCGGCGTGACGGTCAGCGGCTCGGACGCCAAGGACTCACCGGGGCTGCGCGAGCTCGAGGCCCTGGGCGCCACCGTGTTCGTGGGCCAGGCCGCGGCGAACGTGGCGGGCGCGGGGACCGTGGTGGTCTCGACAGCGATCAAGGAGGAGAACCCCGAGCTCGCGACCGCGCGCGCCGCGGGGATCCGCGTGCTGCACCGCTCCCAGGCGCTGGCCTCGGCCATGCACGGCCGGGACGTCATCGCGGTCGCGGGCACGCACGGCAAGACGACCACGAGCTCGATGGCGGCGGTCGCCCTGCGCGCCGCGGAGCTCGACCCGTCGTGGGCGATCGGCGCGTACGTCGCGGACCTCGGCGCGAACGCCGGCGTGGCGGACGGGGGCTGGTTCGTCGCGGAGGCGGACGAGTCGGACGGCTCCTTCATGGCCTACCACCCCACGGTGGCGGTGGTGACGAACATCGAGCCCGACCACCTGGACCACTACGGCAGCGCCGAGGCGTTCTTCCGGGCCTTCGACGAGTTCTCGGACACCATCCGCACCGGCGGCACGCTGGTCGCCTGCGCGGACGACCCCGGGGCCGCCCGGCTCGCCCGACGCCGTCGTGAGGCCTCGGCCGCCGTGCTGACGTACGGCGCGGACCCCGCCGCGGACGTGGTCGTCTCGGACGTCGTGCCGGTGGGCACGGGCTCCACGTGCCGGATCGAGTTCCCGGTCGCGGGGGAGCGCCGCAGCGCCGAGCTGCGCCTCGCGGTCCCCGGTGCGCACAACGTGGCCGACGCCGCGGCCGCCTTCACCGCGGGACTGGCCGCCGGTGCCGAGCCGATCCGCATGCTCTCCGGACTGGCCGGGTTCCACGGCTCGGCCCGCCGCTTCGACCTGCGCGGCGAGGAGCACGGCGTGCGCGTCTTCGACGACTACGCGCACCACCCCACGGAGGTCGCCGCCGCGCTGACGGCCGCGCGCGACGTCGCCGGTGAGCACCGCGTGCTCGTGGTCTTCCAGCCCCACCTCTACTCCCGCACCCGCGAGTTCGCGGAGCAGTTCTGCCGTGCCCTGGAACTCGCGGACCTCGCGTGCGTCGTGGACGTCTTCGGCGCGCGCGAGCAGCCCGAGCCGGGCATCACGGGGGAGAGCATCACGCGCTTCGCCCGTGGCACCCAGGTGGTCTCTACCCCCGCCACGGTGGACGCCGTGGCGACCGTGGTGGCCGCCGCCGCCCCGGGCGACGTGGTCCTGACCGTCGGTGCCGGGGACGTCACCGCGCTGGGTCCCGAGATCCTCGCCGGTCTGGCGCGTCGCTGATGGCCCGCTCGCTGCCCCCGCACCAGCCGCCGCTCGCCGGCCGCACGCCCGGATCCGGGGAGGGCGACGGCGGGGAGGACGACGGCGTCGTGGACCCCCGCGACGGGCTCGGCGTCCGCGGCCAGGACCCCCGGTGGCACGACGTCGACAACGCCGTCACGGACGACGAGGCGCCCGAGGTCCGTGTCAACAACGAGAGCAAGGTCAGTCGGGTGGACACCGGTCAGCTCGAGGCCGTGCCCGCGGCCGTCGGCAGGTTCTCCACCTGGCGTGCCCGGCGGCGGGCCGCACGCGCGGAGGAGGCCGCCGCAGCCGAGCCGGCCGAGGGCGACGAGTCCTCGACGGTCGTGCCGTTCCCGCCCAGCGGCCACCGGCGCCGTCGACGCCGTCGGCTCACGGGCCTGCTGGTCTCGCTCCTCGTGCTCGTGGTGCTGGCCCTCGTGGTCTTCTTCTCCCCGCTGTTCGCCACGCGCACGATCGAGGTGGACGGGGCGACCCTCACCTCGCCGGACGCCGTGCAGGAGGCGCTCTCCGGATTCCAGGGGGTGCCCATGACGAGGATCTCCAAGCAGGACATCAAGGACTCCCTGGGCGACGTCCCGCAGGTGAAGTCCGTGGACGTCGTCTTCCACCCGCCGCACACGATTGCCGTACAGCTGCACGAGCGCGTGGGTGTGGCCGTGGTCGAGGACGGCGACTCCTTCGTGCTCGTGGACTCGGAGGGCAAGCAGCTCTCGACCGGCCCGAAGGCGAAGCGCCCGGACGTCCCCCTGGTGGCCGGTGGGCGAAAGGTGCTGAGTTCGCAGAAGTTCACGGACGTCTCGGACGTCCTTGCCGCACTGCCCGCGGACGTCCTGTCCCGGCTGGACAGTGCCGCGGCGCCGTCCGGCTCGGCGGTGGAGCTGACCTTCAAGGACGGCAAGAAGGTGCTGTGGGGGGACGCCTCCCAGAGCGAACTGAAGTCCCAGGTGGTCGCGGCGTTCGTGAAGGCGAAGGCCACGGCGGACGCGAGCGAGATCGACGTGTCGGCCCCGCTGCACCCGGTCGTGAAGTGACGTTTCCCCCGAGTCTCACGTGAGACTCGAAGGATTCACCCTGGGTGTGACCTGGGGACATGCGGTACAGCCGGGTAACACGGCCTCGTATGGTAGGGAGAACGCGGTCATGGTTGTTATCCTTACGTTCAACGGAATGCCGTACCTCCCGGTGCCGCACTTCACGTGAGCTTCACGTAAAACTTTAGACTTTGCCAGCGAATCATCCCCAGGTCCCGCAAGACCACGCGAGTTAGGTGCATATGGACTCCTCAACCCCCCAGAACTACTTGGCCGTCATCAAGGTGGTCGGCATCGGTGGCGGTGGCGTCAACGCCGTGAACCGCATGATCGAGGAGGGCCTGCGCGGCGTCGAGTTCATCGCGATCAACACGGACGCCCAGGCCCTGCTGATGTCGGACGCGGACGTGAAGCTCGACGTCGGCCGCGAGCTGACCCGCGGCCTCGGCGCCGGCGCGAACCCGGACGTCGGACGCCAGGCGGCGGAGGACCACGAGGAGGAGATCCAGGAGGTGCTCAAGGGCGCCGACATGGTCTTCGTGACCGCGGGCGAGGGTGGCGGCACCGGCACCGGCGGCGCCCCCGTCGTGGCGCGCATCGCCCGTTCGCTCGGCGCGCTGACCATCGGTGTGGTGACCCGCCCGTTCACGTTCGAGGGTCGTCGCCGCTCCCACCAGGCGGAGAACGGCATCGAGACCCTGCGGGACGAGGTGGACACGCTCATCGTGATCCCCAACGACCGTCTGCTCTCCATCTCGGACCGCAACGTCTCCATGCTGGACGCGTTCAAGTCCGCGGACCAGGTGCTGCTCTCGGGCGTCTCCGGCATCACGGACCTGATCACCACCCCGGGCCTGATCAACCTGGACTTCGCGGACGTCAAGTCCGTGATGCAGGGTGCGGGCTCGGCGCTCATGGGCATCGGCTCCGCGCAGGGTGAGGACCGCGCCGTGAAGGCCGCGGAGCTCGCCATCGCGTCCCCGCTGCTCGAGGCGTCCATCGACGGCGCCCACGGCGTGCTGCTGTCCATCCAGGGCGGCTCGGACCTCGGCCTGTTCGAGATCAACGAGGCCGCGCGCCTCGTGCAGGAGGTCGCTCACCCGGAGGCGAACATCATCTTCGGCGCCGTGATCGACGACGCCCTGGGCGACCAGGCCCGCGTCACCGTGATCGCGGCCGGCTTCGACTCCGTCTCGCAGGAGACCAACGCGAACAACTCCTCCCCGGCCCAGCGCCAGGCGGAGAACACCCGCGCGACCTTCGGCGGGGACGCGTCCCGTCCCTCCGGCCTGGGCCGCTCCCCGCAGCGCGGCGGCAGCTCGTACGCCGCCCCGTCCACGGGCTTCGGCTCGCGCCAGAACGCGGACGACGACATCCCGGACGACGCCGGCTTCGACGTCGACCTGCCGGCCGAGGCGGACGCGCCGTCCTCCTCGAACTCGTCCTCCCGCAAGGACTCGCTGGACTTCCCCGACTTCCTGAAGTGAGGTGAGGGGCGCAGCGCGCCCCTCCGTCCCCCGGGCCGTACCAGGGCCGGGGGACGGGAAGGACCGGCCCGTGAGCACCGTGGTCGCACGCTCCCCGTGAGGGGCCGGGCACCCGGTGACCCGCGGATCATCGCGACAGGGGGTGGCCACCGCACAGGTGGCCACCCCCTTCCACGTCCCCGGCGCGGGACGGCAGCACTTTCGAGGAGGACCGCATGTGGTACCGCAGCGAGGAGCGCGGCGTGGGCGTCGCGTTCACGGACGCGTGCGAGGGGAACCTGGCCGCGCACACGGGTGACGACCCCGCGGAGGTGGCGCGGCGGCGTCGTCGGCTCGAGGAGCAGCTGGGCTCGGGACCGGTGCGCTACGTGCGGCAGGTGCACGGGATCGTGGTGCACGACGTCACAGGCGCGGCAGCCCAGGACGGCGACCCCGCCGCCGCCCCGGAGGCGGACGCCGTGGTGAGCGCGGACGGCAGGCCCGTGGGGATCCTCACGGCGGACTGCCTGCCGGTCGTGCTCGTGGGCGAGGTGCCCGGAGGAACCCCCGTCCTGGCCGTGGCCCACGCCGGACGAAAGGGTCTGCTGAGCGGCGTCCTGCAGGCCGCCGTGAACTCGGTGCGCGGGCACGGCGCGCACGGGATCGAGGCGTGGATCGGCCCGGCCGTGTGCGGTGCGTGCTACGAGGTGCCCGAGGAGATGGCCCGCGAGGCCGGTGCACTGGTGCCCGGGATCGTGTCCACGACCTCGTGGGGCACCACCGGCCTGGACCTGCCCGGTGCCGCCCGCACCCTGCTCGAGGCGAACGGGGTGCGGGTCCGCCCGGAGACGCTGGACCACTCCGCGTGGTGCACGCTGGAGCACGAGGACCTGTACTCGTACCGCAGGGACCGCACCACCGGCAGGTTCGCCGGCGTGGTGTGGGCCCGGGAGGGAAGTGGACGTGATGAGTGAGACCACCGTGGACGTGGCGCACGCGGATGCCGGGCGCACGGCCGAGCTGGCCCAGCGGCTCTCGGCGGTGCGCCAGCGGATCCTGGACGCCGCGCAGCAACGCAGCGAGGACCGGGGGCACGGCGGAGAGCTGCCGGCCCTGGTGGTCGTGACCAAGTTCTTCCCCGCCGAGGACGTCCTGCGGCTGCGGAACCTCGGTGTGCGCGCGGTGGGGGAGAACCGCGACCAGGAGGCCGGGCCCAAGGCGGCGGAGGTCGCCGAGGTGCTCGCGTCCCAGGATCCGCCCGTCTCCCCGCCCGCGTGGCACTTCGTGGGGCAGCTGCAGTCCAACAAGGCCAAGCACGTGGTGCGCTACGCCTCGTGGGTGCACTCGGTGGACCGCCTCTCACTGGTCACCGCCCTCGGCAAGGCCGTGCGTGCACACCGGCAGGCGGTCGCGGAGGACACCGCGGTGCCGGGGCCGTGCGCCACGGAGGACCTCACGTGCCTGGTCCAGGTGGACCTGGACCCGGAGGCCACCCCCGGCAGCTCCCGGGGCGGCGCCCACCCGGACGACGTCGCGGAGCTGGCCCGCGCCGTCGCCGCCGCCGAGGGACTGCGGCTGGGCGGCGTCATGGCCGTGGCACCGCGCGACGCCGATCCCGCGGAGGCGTTCGAGAAACTCTGGGAGATCTCCCAGCGCCTGCGCAAGGAGCACCCCGAGGCGCGTGTGGTCTCGGCGGGCATGAGCGGGGACCTCGAGGCCGCCGTGGCGGCGGGTGCCACGCACGTGCGCATCGGATCGGATGTCCTCGGGCCCCGGCCCGCCGTGCGGTAGCGTAAAGACCGACGATTCGCGGGCCGATGGACCTCGGCCCGTTCAGTGATTGAGGAGAGAATATGGCCGGAGCGCTGCGTCGCACCATGGTGTATCTCGGGCTGGCCGAGAGCGACGACGAGTACATCTCCGATGACACCCCCCGCCCCCGGGACACCCCCCACCCCGCCTCGAACGGAACCACCGCTGCCGCGAACGACTCCGGCAGCACCGCGGTCTCCCGCCGGAGCCCCGAGTACCGAGCCCCCGTGACCCCCATCAAGCGGGCTCCCAGTTCCCGAGAGGACGACAACGAATTGCGCACCATCACCACCGTGCACCCCCGGTCGTACAACGACGCCAAGTCGATCGGTGAGGCGTTCCGGGACGGCACCCCCGTGATCATGAACGTTTCGGACATGGGTGAGGCGGAGGCCAAGCGGCTCGTGGACTTCGCGGCCGGGCTCGTCTTCGCGCTGCACGGCTCCATCGAGCGGGTCACCGCCAAGGTGTTCCTGCTCACGCCGTCCTTCGTGGAGGTCCGGGACCAGGGCCACACGGACGAGATCGACGAGGAACCCGCCGCCCACGAGCAGGTCGAGGGCTGAGCATGAGCCTGGTGCTGTCCATCGTCTACCTGGTGGTCCACGTGCTCTACATCGCCCTGCTGGGACGACTCGTCCTGGACTGGGTGCAGATGTTCGCGCGCAGCTGGCGCCCCAAGGGCCTCGCCCTGGTGGTGGCGTCCACGGTCTACTCGGTGACGGACCCGCCCATGAACGCACTGCGACGGCTCGTGCCGCCGCTGCGCTTCGGAGGGGTGGCGCTGGACCTGGGATTCCTGATCCTGGTCTTCGTCATCAGCATCCTGCAGACGGTGGTGGCGAACCTGCTGCTGCGCGCCTGAGCCCACTCGACGCTATTCTGGAGCGGAAGACATCGGACCGCCGCACGGGCACGCCATGCGAGGTGTCCACCGGCGGCGGACCGGTACAACACGAGGAGTGAGAAGATCCATGGCTTTGACACCCGAGGACGTCATCAACAAGCGGTTCCAGCCCACCAAGTTCCGTGAGGGCTACGACCAGGACGAGGTGGACGACTTCCTGGACGAGGTCGTCGTGGAGCTGCGCCGCCTTCGGCAGGAGAACGAAACCCTGCGCAAGCAGGTCGAGACCCTCGGCGGCCACCCGGAGGAGTCCGCCGCCGCCGAGAGCGTCACGGACACCACCGAGTCGACCACCACCACCTCCGCCGCGACCGGTTCCGGCTCGCACGCGGGTGACTCGGCCGCCGTCACGAAGACCGTCACCTCCGAGGAGGAGCAGCGGGCCACCGAGCCCGTCGCGCAGCCGGCCCCCGCGGCCGCGCCCCGTGCCGCGACCACGGATGCCACGGCAGGGACCGCGGGCACGACGTCGTCGGCCCAGGCCTCCGGCGCGGCCACGGGCGAGTCCGCCCAGTCCGCTGCCGCCGTGCTCGCCATGGCGCAGAAGCTGCACGACGACTACGTCACCCAGGGTCAGCAGGAGCGTGAGCGCCTCATCGCCGAGGGCCGCGCGCAGGCCGACCACCTGGTGGCCGAGGGCAAGCGCACCAAGGAGGAGACGCTCTCCTCGCTCGAGCGCGAGAAGGTGGACCTGGAGGACTCCGTGGCCAAGCTGCGCTCCTTCGAGAAGGACTACCGCAGCAACCTCAAGAGCTTCATCAACGGTCAGCTGCGTGAGCTGGACAGCACCGGATCGCTCGCGCCCGCGGACGCCACAGCGCCCGCCGGCAAGCGTCCCGGCACCAAGTAAGCGCCTGTGACCGATCGTTCCACCCCCGCAGCGGCGGCCGTCCCCACCCGGACGGGCCGCCGCTGCGTCGTGCTGTCCCTGCTCGCGGCCGCGCTGCTCTACGCGGGCGACCAGCTGACGAAGCTGTGGGTCGTGCAGAACCTGGTGCCGGGCCGCGAGTACCCGGTGGTCCCCGGTCTGCTGTGGTGGGAGCACATCCGCAACAGCGGCGGCGCGTTCTCGCTGGGAGCCGGGTCCACGTGGATCTTCACGGTGGTGATGTCCGTGGTGGTCGTGGGGATCCTGTGGAACCTGCGCCGCGTGCGTGACGGGCTGTGGGCGCTCGCGCTGGGCCTCGTGCTGGGCGGCGCCCTCGGCAATCTGACGGACCGGCTCCTCCGGGAGCCCGGCGTGGGGCGCGGGCACGTGGTGGACTTCATCGCCGTGCCGCACTTCGCGATCTTCAACGTCGCAGACTGCGGCGTGGTGGTGGGCATCGGGCTGCTCTTGGTGCTGATCCTGCGCGGCCGCGAGATGGGAGGCGATCGTGACCGGTGAGCGCACCCGCCCCACGGGCTCCGAGCCCGAGTTCGTGAGCGAACGCTTCACGGCGGGCCCCGAGCTGGAGGGCGCCCGGCTCGACGCCGCCGTGGCCGCCTGGACGGGGCTGTCCCGTTCCGCGGCGGCCCAGCTGTGTGCCGAGGACCGTGTGAGCCACAGGGGCCGCCCGGTGGCGAAGTCGCACCGGGTCGCGGCGTCCGAGACCTACACGGTGGAGGTTCCGGTCCCCGAGGACCCAGAGCGGATCGCCCCGCAGCACGTGCCGGACCTGCGCCTCGTGGAGGTGAACCCGAGCTACGTGGTGGTCGACAAACCCGCCGGTGTGGCCGCGCACCCCTCTCCCGGATGGAAGGGTCCCACGGTGGTGGGTGCCCTTGCCGGGGCCGGGATCTCCGTGTCGACCTCCGGTGCGCCGGAGCGGCAGGGCATCGTCCACCGCCTGGATGTGGGGACCTCCGGGCTCATGGTCGTGGCGCGTGACGAGAACGCCTACACGCGGCTGAAGCGGGCGTTCAAGGAGCGCACCGTCACCAAGGTGTACCACGCGGTGGTCCAGGGCATCCCGGATCCGCTCAAGGGCACCATCGACGCCCCGATCGGCCGCCACCCGGGCCACGAGTGGCGCTTCGCCGTGCTCGAGGACGGACGCCGGTCCGTGACCCACTACGAGGTGCTGGAGGCCTTCGGACGCGCATCCCTCGTGGAGGTGCACCTGGAGACGGGGCGCACCCACCAGATCCGCGTGCACTTCAGTGCCCTGCAGCACCCGTGCTGCGGGGACCTCACCTACGGCGCGGACCCCGGGCTCTCCGCGGGGCTCGGCCTCACCCGGCAGTGGCTGCACGCCAAGCGACTGGGCTTCGCGAGCCCGGTCACGGGGGAGCACGTGGAGTACGAGAGCCCCTATCCCACGGATCTCGCCTACGCCGTGGAGACCCTGCGGGAGGGCGGGCCGCGGCCGTGACGGACCGCTCGCGGTCCCTCGCGCGGGTGTCGTAGGCGGGATCTAGACTGTCCCCGTGACTTCGGCGACCGGCAAAAAAGGCTTCACCCATCTCCATGTGCACACCGAGTACTCCATGCTGGACGGTGCCGCCCGCCTGGGCGACCTCTTCGAGGAGTGCCACCGGCTGGGCATGGACTCTCTGGCCACCACGGACCACGGGTTCGTGTTCGGGGCCTTCGACTTCTGGAACAAGGCCCGGGCGGCCGGGATCAAGCCGATCATCGGCGTCGAGGCGTACCTGACGCCCGGCACGGCACGGCAGGACCGCACGCGCGTGAAATTCGCGGACGGCGGCCGCGACGACGTCTCCGGTGCCGGTGCCTACACCCACATGACGCTGCTCGCGGAGACGAGCGAGGGCATGCAGAACCTCTTCCGCGCCTCCACCAAGGCGTCCCTGGAGGGCCAGCTCTACAAGCCGCGCATGGACCGCGAGCTGCTGCACCAGTACGGCAAGGGGCTGATCGCCACCACCGGGTGCCCCTCCGGCGAGGTGCAGACCCGCCTGCGCCTGGGCCAGTACGACGAGGCGGTCAAGGCCGCCGCGGAGTTCCGGGACATCTTCGGCGCGGAGAACTACTACTGCGAGCTCATGGACCACGGGCTCGGCATCGAGAAGCGCGTCACCGGGGACCTGATCCGCCTCGCCAAGGACCTCAACCTGCCGCTCGTGGCCACCAACGACCTCCACTACACGCACGCGGAGGACGCCAAGTCCCACGCGGCGCTGCTGTGCGTGCAGTCCGGCTCCACGCTGCAGGACCCCAAGCGCTTCAAGTTCGACGCGGACGAGTTCTACCTCAAGTCCCCGGAGCAGATGCGTGAGATCTTCCGGGACTTCCCGGAGGCGTGCGACAACACCCTGGACATCGCCGAGCGCTGCGAGGTGGACTTCGACACCGAGGCCAACTACATGCCGCGCTTCCCCACCCCGGAGGGGGAGGACGAGACCTCCTGGTTCATCAAGGAGGTCGAGAAGGGGCTGCACTACCGCTTCCCGGGCGGCATCCCGGACGACGTCCGCGAGCAGGCGGAGTACGAGAAGAAGATCATCATCCAGATGGGCTTCCCCGGCTACTTCCTGGTGGTCGCGGACTTCATCAACTGGTCCAAGGACAACGGGATCCGCGTGGGTCCGGGGCGTGGTTCCGGTGCCGGTTCCATGGTCGCGTACGCCATGCGCATCACCGAGCTCAACCCGCTGGCCCACGGCCTGATCTTCGAGCGCTTCCTGAACCCGGACCGCGTGTCCATGCCGGACTTCGACGTCGACTTCGACGACCGCCGCCGCTCCGAGGTGATCCACTACGTCACGGAGAAGTACGGCGACGAGCGCGTGGCCATGATCGTCACGTACGGCACCATCAAGGCCAAGCAGGCGCTGAAGGACTCCTCGCGCGTGCTCGGCTACCCGTTCTCCATGGGGGAGCGGCTGACCAAGGCCATGCCGCCGGACGTCATGGGCAAGGGCATCTCCCTGCAGGACGTCTACGACAAGGACGCCAAGCGCTACGACGAGGCCGGGGAGCTGCGCGAGGTCCTCGAGGACGACCCCGAGTCCATGAAGGTCTTCGAGACCGCGCAGGGCCTCGAGGGGCTCAAGCGCCAGTGGGGCGTGCACGCCGCGGGCGTGATCATGTCCTCGGACCCGCTGATTGACATCATCCCGCTGATGCGCCGCGAGCAGGACGGGCAGGTCATCACCCAGTTCGACTACCCCACGTGCGAGGGGCTCGGGCTGATCAAGATGGACTTCCTGGGGCTGCGCAACCTCACGATCATCTCGGACGCGCTGGAGAACATCACGCTGAACCGGGACGGTTTCGTGCTGGACCTCGAGCACCTGCCGATCGACGACGCCGGGTCCTACGAGCTGCTCGCCCGCGGGGACACGCTCGGCGTGTTCCAGCTGGACGGCGGTCCCATGCGCCAGCTGCTCAAGCTGATGCGTCCCGACAACTTCGAGGACATCTCCGCGACCATCGCGCTGTACCGCCCGGGGCCCATGGGCGCGAACTCGCACACGAACTACGCGCTGCGCAAGAACGGCGCGCAGGAGATCACGCCCATCCACCCGGAGCTCGCGGAACCGCTGGCGGAGATCCTGGGCACCACCTACGGCCTGATCGTCTACCAGGAGCAGGTGATGGCGATCGCCCAGAAGGTTGCCGGCTACTCCCTGGGCCAGGCGGACATCCTGCGCCGTGCCATGGGCAAGAAGAAGAAGGCGGAGCTGGACAAGCAGTACCAGGGCTTCCACCAGGGCATGGTCGACCGCGGCTACTCCGAGGCCGCGATCAAGGCCCTGTGGGACATCCTGCTGCCGTTCTCCGACTACGCGTTCAACAAGGCGCACTCCGCCGCGTACGGGCTGGTCTCCTACTGGACGGCGTACCTCAAGGCGCACTACCCGGCCGAGTACATGGCCGCCCTGCTCACGTCCGTGGGCGACGACAAGGACAAGCTCGCCATGTACCTCACGGAGTGCCGCCACATGGGCATCACCGTGCTTCCGCCGGACGTCAACGAGTCCGAGCTGAACTTCACCCCTGTGGGCTCGGACATCCGCTTCGGCATGGGTGCGGTGCGCAACGTGGGCGCGAACGTGGTCCAGGCGATGGTGGGCGCCCGCAACGAGGAGGGCAAGTTCACCTCCTTCAACGACTTCCTGGCGAAGGTCCCGGCGGTGGTGTGCAACAAGCGCACCATCGAGTCGATGATCAAGGCCGGTGCGTTCGACCAGCTGGGCCACACGCGGCGCAGCCTGGTGATGTGCCACGAGCAGGCGGTCGAGGACGTCGTCGCCCAGAAGAAGAAGGAGGACAACGGCGAGTTCACGTTCGACATCTTCGCGATGGGCGGCTCGGACGACGCCGAGCAGGAGACCTTCTCCGTGGAGGTTCCGGACGTCCCCGAGTGGGAGCGCAAGGACCTGCTGGCCTTCGAGCGCGAGATGCTCGGCCTCTACGTCTCGGACCACCCGCTGCGGGGTCTCGACGACGCCCTGGGCCAGTACACGGACACGGCCATCGCGCCGCTGCTCACCGAGGAGAACACCCGGCCCGACGGCGCCGTGGTCACCATCGGCGGCATGATCACCTCCCTGTCGCGACGGATCGCGAAGAGCTCGGGCAACGCGTACGCCCGCGTGGAGCTCGAGGACCGGTCGGGGTCCATCGAGGTGATGTTCTTCGGCAAGGCGTACGCACCGATCGCCGGGGTGCTCACCGAGGACCTGATCTGCGTGATCAAGGGCCGCATGCAGCGCCGCGACGACGGCTCCATCTCGATCTCCGCGCAGGAGCTCACGGTTCCGGAGCTGAGCGTGGACGGCTCCTCGGGGCCGGTGTGCGTGGCACTGCCCGAGCACCGGGCCACGGAGGCGACCATCCGCCTGATCGGCGAGGTGCTGCGCAATCACAAGGGGGACTCGGAGGTGCGCATCCACCTGGACACCCGACGTGCCGTGCAGGTCATGCGGCTGGGTCCGGAGTACCGCGTGAACCCCTCGCCGGCGCTGTTCGGGGACCTGAAGGTGCTGCTGGGTCCTGCCTGCCTGGAGGCCTGAGCGGGGAGCTGCCCCTCGCTTCGGCGTGCCGCCGCGCGTGCGGGGCACGTCGGCTGTGCGACGCGGCGAGCTGCGGCGCGGCGCTTCGCGTGGAATGCTCTGCGTGCCGCAGCCTGCGGCCGCGCGGTGCGATTGACGCGCGATTGTAGACTGAAAACGTGACTGAGCAACCCCTGATCCCGGAATCCACGGACGCACCCGGCTCGTACCTGCGCGTCATCGACCTGCGCGGAACGCACCTGGGCTGGAGCGAGCTGCGGGCTGCGGTCCCGCGCCAGACGGCGTCGTCGGTCGTGGACGCCGAGGACACCGTCCGTGCGATCATCGCCGACGTGCGCGAGCGTGGTCCGGAAGCGCTGCGAGAGCTGGCCCTGCGCTTCGACGGCGTGGCCCAGGAGCGCATCCGGGTGGCTCCGGAGGACATCGAGCGCGCGGTCGAGGCGCTGGATCCCGCCGTGCGGCACGGGCTGGAGACGGCCATCGAGCGCACGCGTGCCTTTGCGAAGGCCCAGCGCCCGGCGGACGTGACCGTGGAGGTTGCGCCGGGCGCCACCCTGCACCACCGGTGGACCCCGGTGCGGCGCGCGGGCCTCTACATCCCGGGCGGACTCGCTGTCTATCCGTCCTCGGTGGTGATGAACGTGGTTCCCGCGCAGGCGGCCGGCGTCGAGTCGGTCGTGCTGTGCTCCCCGCCGCAGAAGGAGTTCGGCGGCCTGCCGCACCCCGTGATCCTCGGTGCGGCCGGTCTGCTGGGTGTCGACGATGTCTGGGCCGTGGGCGGCGCGCAGTCCCTCGCGGCCATGGCGTACGGCGTCGCGGACGGCGAGGACGTCCTGGAACCGGTGAACACCGTCACGGGGCCGGGAAACATCTTCGTGGCGATGGCCAAGCGGCAGCTGCGTTCCGTGGTGGGCGTGGATGCGGAGGCCGGGACCACCGAGATCGCCGTGCTCGCGGACGACTCCGCAAACCCGCGCTACGTGGCCGCGGACCTGATCTCCCAGGCGGAGCACGACCCGGCCGCCGGTTCCGTGCTGATCACCGACTCCGAGCCGTTCGCTCGGTCGGTCGAGGAGCAGCTCGCGTGCCAGGTGCCCGAGGCCAAGCACCGGGAACGGATCACCGCCGCGCTGGGTGGTCCGCAGTCCGGCGTCGTGCTCACGGACGACCTCGATGCCTCGGTGGCCGTCGCGGACGCCTACGCCGCCGAGCACCTGGAGATCCACACGCGCGACGCGAGTGCCGTGGCGGCCCGGATCCGCAACGCCGGCGCGATCTTCGTGGGTCCGTTCAGCCCCGTGCCGCTCGGCGACTACGCCGCGGGCTCCAACCACGTGCTCCCCACCGGGGGCACGGCGGTGTTCAGCTCCGGTCTGCAGGCGGCGTCCTTCATGAAGGCCGTGCAGGTCATCGAGTACTCGCCCGAGGCGCTCGCGCAGCTGGAGGACGACATCGTGGCACTGGCCACGAGTGAGGACCTGCCCGCGCACGGCCGCGCGGTCACGCTGCGGGGCGAGCAGCGCCCCTCCGACACCGTTGCGGGAGGCTGAACCGTGCACTGCCCGTTCTGCCGCCACAACGACTCGAAGGTCGTGGACTCCCGCACCTCCGACGACGGCACCTCCATCCGACGCCGCCGCCGCTGCACCGAGTGCGGCCGCCGCTTCTCCACGCTGGAGACCACGTCCATCTCCGTCATCAAACGCTCCGGTGTCACCGAGCCGTTCGACCGGCAGAAGATCGTCAACGGTGTGCGCAAGGCGTGCCAGGGGCGACCCGTGAGCGAGGACGACCTCGCCATGCTTGCTCAGGAGGTCGAGGAGTCCATCCGGGCCTCGGGTAGCGCAGAGGTCGAGGCGCACGACGTGGGCCTGGCCATCCTGCCGCCCCTGCGCCGCCTGGACGTCGTGGCCTACCTGCGCTTCGCGTCGGTCTACCAGGCGTTCGAGGACCTCGAGGACTTCGAGCGCGCGATCGACGTGCTGAGGGACCAGCAGGCCGAGCTGGCCGGGCAGCAGACGCTCGTGCCGCCGGCGTCCCAGCCCTCCGGTGCCGCTGCCGCACGACGCCGTCCGGCCCGCCGGGCTGCCCAACCCGCGGATCCCGTCGCCGCGGCGGAGACGACGAACGGTGCGAGCGGTGAGGAGGCTTCCGAGAAGAAGCCGGCCGAGCCGCGTCGTCGTCGGGCGAAGAAGAGCCAGGAGTCGGTGACGCAGCCCCGTCTGCTCTGAGGGGAGCGCTTTCCCCGTCACTGCGGGTCATACGCGGGGAGGGGGCAGCCACGGGGGCGCGCAGACTGTTAGCCTCGCCATGTGTCTATGAAGTGGAACACATCTGAGCAATCCACGGACGACTACGAGATCGTCCGCGCCACCGCCGAGGACGTCGGCGCCGCGTCAGAGGTGCTGGCACAGGCGTTCTCCGAGGACCCGCACGTCATCGGCATGCTGCCACGCGGGGACGTGTCCCGTGCCCTGCTGAGACTGTGGCGTCGCATCCTGAAGGAGACGCTCTCGGCAGGGGGCCACGCGTATCTGGCGAAGCGTCCCGGCCACCCCGAGATCCTGGGCGTCGCGCTGTGGGAGGCACCGGGCTACAAGGTGTCGCTGCGGCAGATGGCCCCGGGGTTGGCCTCCTACCTGGGGGTCTTCAAGCACCGCCTGCCGGACGCCGCGGTGAGCGAGTACCTCGCCCACGAGGCTCACCCGCACGGTCCTCACTGGTACCTGAAGGCGCTGGCGACGGCGCCGGAGGTGCGGGGAGAGGGCGTCGGCACGCGGTTGCTCGCCGAGCGGCTCCCGGTGATCGACGGCGAGCACGCGGAGGCCTACCTGGAGGCGTCCACGGAGTCGCTCGTGCCGTACTACTCACGCTTCGGGTTCGTCTCCCGCGGACCCGTTCCGTGCCGGGGAACCGTGCCGGCCGTGGGAATGCTGCGCCCCGCGGCGGCCTGAGCCGGGGGCGGCGCTGGGCGGGACATCCGGTGAGCGCCGCCGGGTGACTGTTCCTGCGGGCCGCCGGCGCTGCCCCCGGGACGCGCGCACGGTGAACCTTCCGGGCAGCGACCGGCCGTCGCGCGGCGACTGGTCGGCGCGCCCGGGCCACCGTGGCCCGGGCAGGCGCGGGGCCCGCCACGCGAACCAGACCTCCACCGCGGCCGCGACGACGGCGAGCGGCGCGCAGAGCACGGACCAGTGGAAACCGGTCACGGCCATCTGGTCCGCGAAGGCAGAGGACGACGGGCAGCAGCGCGGTGACGGGACCGGGGAGAAGAGCAGTGGGCCCTGCCGGGATCGAACCGACGACATCTACGGTGTAAACGTAGCGCTCTACCAGCTGAGCTAAAGGCCCGGGAATCGGGTGGGCACGACTGGACCAGCTGCCAGCACCCGATGGACCCAGCCTACCGGCGGCACCGGACGGCACCCAATCCGGCGTCACCGTCCCGGGGTGATCTTCGGCACCGGCTGCCCATGCCGCCAGAGTTGACACCTCGGGGATCCCATGCGTTAGGCTGTATGCGTTGTCGAGATCAACACATCAGGGGACGCTGGTGCGCTGGCTCGCCTTCGGGCGTGACAGATACGGCGGTTCGATTCCGTCGGTCTCCACCACACACCGGAACCCCCGGGAGTTGCGGCTCCTGGGGGTTCCGTGCATTCGCCAGTGGCTGATGACACCCCGGCCGGCTGCGTCGAGTCGGAGGGGGTGGCTAGGCTAGGACGCATGGCAGCAGAAAAGAAAGCAGACATCGGTGTCACCGGCCTGGCCGTGATGGGCGCCAACCTGGCCCGCAACTTCGCACACCACGGCTACACCGTGGCGCTGCACAACCGCTCGGTGGGCAAGACGGACGCGCTGCTCGCAGAGCACGGGTCCGAGGGCGACTTCGTCCGCACCGAGACCATGCAGGAGCTCGTGGACTCCCTCGAGAAGCCCCGCCGCGTGATGATCATGGTCAAGGCGGGTGCGCCCGTGGACTCCGTGATCGAGCAGCTCGTGCCCCTCATGGACGAGGGCGACATCATCATCGACGGCGGCAACTCCTACTTCCAGGACACGCGGCGCCGCGAGCGTGAGCTGGCCGAGAAGGGCCTGCACTTCGTGGGTGTGGGCGTCTCCGGCGGCGAGGAGGGTGCGCTCAACGGCCCGTCCATCATGCCCGGCGGCTCCGAGGAGTCCTACGCGACCCTCGGCCCCATGCTCGAGGACATCTCCGCGAAGGCCAAGGACGGCGCACCCTGCTGCGCGTGGATCAGCACGGACGGTGCCGGCCACTTCGTGAAGATGGTGCACAACGGCATCGAGTACGCGGACATGCAGGTCATCGGCGAGGCCCACGAGCTGCTGCGTTCCGTGGCCGGGCTGGAGCCCGCGGAGCAGGCGGACGTGTTCGACGAGTGGAACAAGACCGAGCTGTCCTCCTACCTGATCGAGATCACCGCCCAGGTGCTGCGCCAGGTGGACCCGAAGACGGGCAAGCCCTTCATCGACATCGTGGCGGACGCCGCGGGCCAGAAGGGCACCGGCCGCTGGACCGTGCAGGAGGCCCTGGAACTGGGTTCCCCGGTCACCGCCATCGCGGAGTCCGTGTTCGCCCGTGCACTGTCCTCCTCCGAGCCCGAGATGCGCAGGGAGGCGCAGGAGGTCCTGCCCGCCGGCATCGGCGGCACCACCGAGGACGTCGTGAAGGACCCCGGCTTCGTGGAGGACGTCCGCAAGGCGCTTTACGCCTCGAAGCTCGTGGCCTACGCACAGGGCCTGGACATGCTGACCATGGCCGGGCGCGAGTACGGCTGGACGCTGGACCTCGCCACGATCGCGAGCCTGTGGCGCAACGGCTGCATCATCCGCGCCGAGCTGCTCAACGTGATCATGAAGGCCTACGAGGGGGACAAGGCTCCGCTGAACCTGCTGTTCGCACCCGAGTTCGTGAAGTCCATCGAGGACGCCCTCCCGGCATGGCGTCGTGTGGTCGCCCGCGCCGTGGAGCGCGGCATCCCCGCCCCGGTGTTCTCCTCGGCGCTCGCGTACTACGACGGCCTGCGCCGCCCGCGCCTGAACGCCGCGCTCACCCAGGGCCTGCGCGACTACTTCGGTGCGCACACCTACAAGCGCATCGACGACCCCGAGTCCAGCTTCCACGTCCTGTGGAGCGGTGACCGCTCGGAGGTCGTGTCCTGATCCCACGGATCGGCGTGTCCGCGTGAGGAGAGCGGGCGGTTCCCCGGGGGGAGCCGCCCGCTCTTCGTCGTTGCGGGGGGTGTTCTCGGACCACGACGACGCCGCGTGGCCCCTCGGCACGGCGGGGAACCGCGGCGTCGTCGTGCTGCTGCGCAGCGCTGCCGTGTTCCGGTCAGATCCACATGGCGGGATCGATGTACGTGGCCGGGTCCACGAGCGGTTCCTGCTTCTCCGGGGTCCTGCGCCGGACCTTGCCGGGAATGCCCGTGACGATCGAGTCCTCCGGAACGTCCTTGACGACCACGGCGTTGGCGCCCACCGAGGAGTCGTGCCCCACGGTGAGCGGGCCCAGGACCTTGGCCCCGGCGCCGATGGTGACCCGGTCCCCGATGGTGGGGTGGCGCTTCACGGGTTCGAGGGAGCGGCCACCCAGGGTCACTCCGTGGTAGATCATCACGTCGTCACCGATCTCCGCGGTCTCGCCGATCACCACGCCCATGCCGTGGTCGATGAAGAAGCGCCGCCCGATCGTGGCGCCCGGGTGGATCTCCACTCCCGTGGCGAAGCGGGCGAGCTGCGAGACCGTGCGGGCCAGGAGGCGACGGTCCGGGTCCTGCCACAGCCGGTGGGAGAGCCGGTGCGCCCAGATGGCGTGCAGCCCCGAGTAGTTCAGGACGATCTCCACCGCGGAGCGGGCGGCGGGATCGTGGGTGCGGGCCGTGTCGATGTCCTCGCGGAGTCGGCGCCAGAAGCTCACGTGGGTTTCCTCTTCTGTGGTGGGCCGGTGGACCGGTCCATTGTCCCAGGTCGTGGAGGGGCAGTGGCCGGGGCACACCGGGGAAGGCCCGGGGGGTGCGCCCGCAGGGTCCGTGACGAACGGGTGCCCGGGTGCGCGTCGCTGTCGACGCGCCCCCGGGCACCCACGGTGTCAGGCGTGCGCTCGGATCAGCCGCGGATGTCCTCGTAGAGGACCGTGGAGACGTAGCGCTCGCCGAAGTCGCACACCACGGCGACGATCAGCTTGTCACGGTTCTCCTCCTTGGCCGCCTCCTGCAGGGCGGCCCACACGATGGCACCGGAGGAGATGCCGCCGAGGATGCCCTCCTGGGAACCGAGCTCGCGGGCGACACGCACGGAGTCCTCCACGGTGACGTCGTAGACCTCGTCGTAGACGTCCCGGTCCAGGACGTCCGGGACGAAGTTGGCGCCCAGGCCCTGGATCTTGTGCGGGCCGGCCTTTCCCTCCGTGAGCAGCGGGGAGTCGGAGGGCTCCACCGCGATCATGCGGACGTCAGGCTTCTGCTCGCGCAGGTACTTGCCCACGCCGGAGATCGTGCCGCCGGTGCCGATGCCCGCCACGAACACGTCCACGGCGCCGTCGGTGTCCTCCCAGATCTCGGGTCCGGTGGTCTCGTAGTGCACCTCGGGGTTGGCCGGGTTGGCGAACTGGCTCGCGAGCACCGCGTTCTCAGCGGTGTCCACGATCTCCTGGGCCTTGTCCACCGCCCCGCGCATGCCGTCGGCACCCGGGGTCAGGACGATCTCGGCGCCGTAGGCACGCAGCATCACGCGGCGCTCGGTGGACATCGTCTCGGGCATGGTCAGGATGACCTTGTAGCCGCGGGCCGCGCCGACCATGGCCAGGGCGATGCCCGTGTTGCCGGAGGTGCCCTCCACGATGGTGCCGCCGGGCTTGAGCTGGCCGGAGGCCTCCGCGGCGTCGACGATGGCCTTGCCGATGCGGTCCTTCACGGAGTTCGCCGGATTGTAGAACTCGAGCTTGACCGCCACGTTGCCGGGCAGGCCCTCGTCCAGGCTGTTCAGGCGGACCAGGGGGGTGTGCCCCACGATCTCGGTGACGTCGCTGTAGATCTTGCCCATGAATGCTCTCCTGTTCGATCGTTCGGCAGCGTCGCGGCGCGGACCGGGGGCTGCTCACAGTCTTCTTCAGCGTAGGCGGTGCCGTGGGGGCCCGGTCAGTCCGTGAGCCACATGGCGTAACGTTTCCGGACCTTCGCGAGCTTGGGGTTGATGATCACCTGGCAGTAGCCGTTGAAGGGCTGGTTGTTGTAGAAGTCCTGGTGGAAGTGCTCGGCCTCGTGCACGGGTCCCAGGGGCTCCACGGTCGTGACCACGGGGTCCTCGAAGAGCTTCTGGGCGCGGGCGATCGCCGCCTCGAACTCCTGGCGCTGCTCCTCGTCGGCGGGGAACATCGCGGAGCGGTACTGCGTGCCCACGTCGTAGCCCTGCCGGTTCAGCGTGGTGGGATCGTGACCGGTGAAGAAGAGGTCTAGGATCACGTCCGCGGGAACCACGGCGGGGTCGAAGGTGACCTCCACGGCCTCGGCGTGGCCGGTGGTCCCGCTGCACACGCTCTCGTAGTCGGGGTGCTCGGTCTGGCCTCCGGTGTAGACGCTGCGCACGCCCAGCACGCCGCGCACCCTGCGGTAGACGGCGTCGAGGCACCAGAAGCAGCCACCGGCCAGCACGAACGTCTGCGGTGTCGATGAAGTCATGTCCTGTACAACGTGCCTCCGCGCGGAAGATTCCCGGACCGCTGCGTGGCGGTCCTCATAGGATGGAGCGCATGAGCACCGAACAGCACGCCCGCGGTCCGCACCCCACCGTCCAGGACGTGGTCGACGCCGCGGACTCCCTGTGGCCGTTCCGGCTCCAGGAGTCGTGGGACGCCTCCGGTCTGGTGACGGGCCGCCCGGGGCGGACGGTCACGCACATCCACTTCGCAGTGGACCCGGTGGACGCCGTGGTGCGGGAGGCCCTGGACTCCGGTGCGGACATGCTGCTCACCCACCACCCCCTGCTGCTGCGCGGGGTGACATCCGTGACCGCAGGCGGCTTTAAAGGGAAGGCGATCCACGACCTGATCGAGAACTCGTGCGCGCTGCTGTGCTGCCACACGAACGCGGATGCCGCGCGCCGCGGCGTCTCGGACGCCCTGATCGCGGCGTGCGGCGTGAATCCCGACGACGCCGCCCCGCTGGTTCCGGACGATGCGGACCCCCGCACGGGGCTGGGCCGCGTGGGCACCCTGGACGAGGCCGTGACCCTCCGGGAGCTGGCCGAGCGGCTGGCCGCGCGCATTCCCCAGGGCGTGCAGGGTCTGCGGGTGGCCGGTGATTCCCACAGGCCAGTCAGCACCGTGGCCGTGTGCGGCGGGTCGGGAGACTCCCTCTTCGACGAGGTCCGCGCCCACGGGGCGGACGTCTACGTGACGGCGGACCTGCGCCACCACCCGGCCTCGGAGGCCCGTGAGCGTGCCCTGGGCCCCGGGGGGCACGGCAGCCCCGCCCTGATCGACGCGACACACTGGGGCAGCGAGGCCGCCTGGCTGCCGTGGGCCGCCGAGGACCTGCAGCGTGCACTCGCCGCGCGCGGGTTCCACGTGGAGACCAGCGTGAGCGAACTGCGCACGGACCCGTGGGACTTCCGGGTCGAGGCGCCGCAGGACTGAACCGCAGCACCCGCACGTCGTCGTCGATCCCGAGGAGCACACCATGTCACCGTCCCGATCCTCCCTGCCCGGCCTGCTGGAGCTGCAGGGCGTGGACTCCCGCCTGCTCACCACGGTCAACCGTGCACGGCAGCTGCAGACCGCTGAGTCCGTGGCCGCGCTGCTGCAGCGCCGTGCCCAGGCCGTCGCGGCCTCGCGCGAGCTGGACGCCGTCGTCACCGCGGCCGAGGAGGGCGTGACCGCGGCGGAGGCGAAGGTCGAGGAGATCCGCGCGAAGATCACCCGGGACGAGACGCGGTTGAACGCGGGCGGGACGTCCAAGGAGCTGATGGGGATCCAGCACCAGATCGCCACGCTCGTGGCCCAGCGGGACGCCGCCGAGGAGGCGCAGCTCGCCGCGATGGACCGCGCGGAGGAAGCGGCCGCGGACCGGCAGCGGAAGCTGCCCCTGCTGCGTGCCGCGGACGCGGAGGCGCGCACGGCTGTTGCGGAGCGGGACGCGGAGCTCGCCGAGCTGAAGACCGAGCACGAGCGGCTGAGCGCCGAACGGGCCCGGCTGGCGGCGTCGTTCCCGGACCCCGCCCTGCTCGCCCGCTACGACGAGCTGCGCACCGCACGAGGTGGAGGGCGGATTGCCGTGGCCCGCTACGAGAACGGCACCTGCGGGGCGTGCGGCACGCGCCTGAGTCCGGCGGACGCCGCGACCCTCGAGGCCACCCCGGAGGCCGTGGTCCCGCAGTGCCCCGAGTGCTCGGTCATGCTCGTGCTCTGACCACCCGCCCCGCGCGGTAGGATCGGGGTGGACAGGTGGGCCGGGCGACCGCGCGGCGTCGTCGTCAGACGCGTCTCGAGGAAAGTCCGGGCTCCACAGGGCAGGACGGTGGGTAACGCCCACTCGGGGAAACCCGCAGGACAGTGCCACAGAAAACAGACCGCCCGCCACGAGCGGGTCAGGGTGAAAAGGTGGTGTAAGAGACCACCAGCACGCCGGGTGACCGGCGTGGCTCGGTAAACCCCGTCCGGAGCAAGGCCATGCAGGGCGCGTTCGAGGGCTGCCCGCCCGAGCGTCCGGGTAGGCTGCTCGAGCCGTGCGGCAACGCACGGCCTAGATGGATGGTCGTCACCGCGGTGCGGGCAACCGGCCGCGGCACAGAACCCGGCTCACAGGCCCACCTGTCCACCACACTCAGCCTCCGCGCGCATTGGCGAGGTCCTCTCGAGTGCCAGCACCCTCACCCCCAGGAGACCCCGTGAACCGTCGTGCCCGGGCTCTTGCCGTTCCCTTCGCGCTCGCCGCGCTCGCCCTGACGGGGTGCGGGGGCGGCAACGATGCGCAGAACACCGCATCTCCGTCCGCGAGCATGTCGACGAGCAGCGCGCCGAGCCGCACCGCCACGGCGTCGAGCACTCCCGAAGCTTCTGCGGCGAACACGGCTGAGTCCTCCGAGACGAGCGCTCCCGAGGAGGCCAAGACCCAGGCCGCGGCACCCGCGGGAGACGGCGAGGTCCAGCAGGTCTTCCAGACCGGTGGGCAGTGCATCGCGGACGTGTGGAGCTCCTCGCTGCCCTACACCGATGCGCTGCACCAGCAGGTCATCGACTTCTGCTCCTCCCACCAGCCCGGGGACTGGAGCCACGGATACGATCCGATGGACCCGAAGAACATGGGCGGGGGCCAGTCTGAGACTGACGAGTCCGGGTACCAGAAGCCCGACGCTGACGAGAGCGGATACGTGGGGCCGGCCAAGGAGTACTACGGCTACACCGGGTACGTGGCTCCGGGCTTCGAGTACCAGGTGGGTTCGAAGTGCTTCGATGCATCCCTGGGCCGCTGCAAGACCAGCGGCGAGATCCAGACGGAGAACCTCGGCAAGTAGGTCGTCCCTCATCCGACGGCGGGCTGGAGCCCTTGCTGTCCACCTACACTCGTGGGGTGCTGATTCTCCTGCCGCCCTCCGAGTCGAAGACCGTTCCCGCCACGGGTGCGCCGCTCGACCTCGCCGCCCTGGACCTGCCCGCGCTGACGCCGGACCGCCAGGATCTCGCGGACCTGCTCGCGGAGGTGAGCGCACGGCCCGATGCACTCGACGTGCTGGGCGTGGGGCCCTCACTGGCCGACGACGTCGCCCGCAACCGTTCGCTGCGCACCGCACCGGCGGGGCCGGCGCTGCAGATCTACTCCGGGGTGCTCTACGACGCCCTGGACGCGGACAGCCTCTCCGACGCCGCGCGGCGCGTCGCAGACGAGTCTCTTCTCGTGATCTCCGCGCTGTGGGGTGCGGTGCGCCCGACCGACAGGATTCCCGCCTACCGGCTGTCCATGGGCTCCACACTTCCGGGTGTCGGCAAGATGAGCACATGGTGGAAGCCGCGCCTCACGCCCGTGCTGGACGAGCTCGCGGCGGAGGAGATCGTGGTGGACTGCCGGTCCTCGGCGTACGCCGCCGCCTGGAAGGCGCCCGCCCCGCGGACCGTGACCGTGCGCGTGGAGCAGCAGCGGGCTGACGGGAAGCGAACGGTGGTCTCCCACCACGCCAAGCACACCCGCGGACTGGTGGCGCACGACCTGTGCGAGGCCCGGGCCGCAGGGGCTGCGCTCGACACGGTCGAACGGGTCCTGGATGCACTGGCCGAGCGGTGGACCGTCGAGCTGAAGGAACCCACCAGCCGGGCCGCCGGCGTCCTGACGGTCGTTCTTGCGCCGGCCCACGACTAGAGGTCGAGGACTGGCCGGGACCGCGCTCTCGTGATGATCGACCCGCGGCGGGAGCGAGATGTTGGCTCAGTGCCCGAACGGGTCCTCGTCCACGCCCGGCAGCCAGGACGAGTCCGTGCCCCACTGCTCCTTGGCGATGGCCTTGCGCGCCTTCTTCGTCCACTTGGGATTGAGACGGTCCACGTAGAGCTTGCCGTCCAGGTGGTCGTACTCGTGCTGCATCACGCGTGCGAACCAGCCGGTGGCCTCGAACGCCACCGGATCGCCGTTGCCGTCCTGACCGGCGATCCGGATCCAGCCCGCGCGCTTGAGAGGCCAGGCCTGGCTGGGCACGGAGAGGCAGCCCTCCGACTCCTCATCCGGGTCCGGTGCCTTCTCGGAGATCTTGCCCGTGGTGAGCACGGGGTTCACGAGCGTGCCGCGCGGGGCCACGCCGTCCTCGTTCTCGAAGATGTAGGTGAAGATCCGCAGTCCCACACCGATCTGCGGTGCCGCGAGTCCCACGCCGTGCGAGGCGTCCATGGTCTCGTGCATGTCCGCGATCAGTTCGCGCAGCGAGTCGTCGAACTTCGTGACCCTCGCGGCCGGGCGGTGCAGCACGGGGTTGCCGGTGATCACAATGGGACGGATGCTCATGCGGGGGTACCTCGGGTCTGCGGGAGGGGTCTTCGTGCGGGGTGTGCGGGCGACGCGTCGGGTCCGACGCTGTGCCGCGGCCGCGCGGTGCGTCCGCACGACCGCAGGACAATATATCCTGTCCCGATCATCAGCAGGGTGTGTATCGTCGTCACCGTTCCGCCCACCACCGTCGTCCGTCGAGCGCAGGAGGTTCCACCGAGTGAGGGTCGCGTCCCTGCCCCACGGTCACGTGTACGTCCGCCACCTCAGTGACCCCGCCGGAGACCACGGCGTCCACCGGCTGGCGGACCCGGTGCCGGAGCATCCCGTTCCGGGTGCGCCGTGGTGGCCGCTCGTGATGCTCGACGCCGCGTGGGTGCGTGAGCACGCGGACGAGTTCGACGTCTACCACCTTCACTTCGGATTCGACCAGACCCCGCCGGAGCAGCTGCGGGAGATCGTGGCCACCCTGCACGAGCTGGGCAAGGGCTTCGTCTACACGGTCCACGACCTGCGCAACCCCCACCAGCCGGATCCCACCATCCAGGACGCCGCGCTGGACGTCCTCGTCCCCGGGGCGGACGAGCTGATTACGCTCACTGGGGGCGCCGCGCGGGAGATCGAGCGCCGGTGGGGCAGCAGTGCGACGGTCATCCCGCACCCGCACCTGCTGCCCCTGGACCGGTGGCGCGGGCACCCTCCCGTCGGGGAGATTCCCATGGTGGGGCTGCACCTGAAGAGCATGCGGCCCAACATGAACCCGCTGCCTGTCGCCCGGCTCCTGATGACCCGCGCGGCACTGGGGGAGATCCATCTGGTCCTGGACGCCCACCCGGACGTCGTGACCCCGGGCGAGCGCCACTTCGACGCACGGGTTGCGGATCTCCTCGCCGAGGCCGAGCAGACGCCGAACGTGCGGGTGCACGTCCACGAAATCTACGACAACGCCGAGCTGGAGGACTACCTGCGAGGTCTCGACCTCTCCGTGCTCACCTACGGCTTCGGCACGCACTCCGGGTGGCTGGAGCTGTGCCACGACCTGGGCACCCACGTGCTCGCGCCCACGGTGGGCTTCTACCACGACCAGCACCCCGGGGTCCTCGCCTTCGACTGGGAGGGCTCCGGGGAACCGAACCGGGCCCAGGTCCTGGCGGCGCTCGCGGGCCTTCCGGGACGCCGGCCGTGGCAGGCCAGCGCGCAGGTGCGCACCGGGCAGCGACGCCGCATTGCCGCCGCCCACGCGGAGGTGTACCGGCGCGCGGCGGGTGCCGCGGCGTCGTCGGCGCGGGAGGGCGTCCCGGACGGGGCCCGGAAGCCGTGCACGCGGACCGGGGGCGGGCGCACGGTCGCCGGTCGGGGAACCACCGAGGGCGGGGC
Organism: Kocuria varians; assembly: GCF_006539885.1. GTDB lineage: Bacteria > Actinomycetota > Actinomycetes > Actinomycetales > Micrococcaceae > Kocuria > Kocuria varians. Next base: position 101,403 of record NZ_BJNW01000010.1, read on the forward strand.
GTCGCATGAAGGTCGCGCTGCTCGCGCACGACCGGTTCCCCATCGCCCCACCCTTCTCGGGCGGCCTGGAGTCCTTCACATGGCACCTGGCGCGGGGGCTGAAGCGGCGGGGGATCGACGTCGTGGTCTTCGCGGCTCCGGGTTCCGATCCGTCCCTGGGCGTGGAGGAGCTGGACGTCGAGCCGCTGGTGCTCAGTGACGCCGCCCGCAGCGACGTCTCGATGCCGCCGGAGGCCCAGGTGCGGGAGACGTTCTCCTACCTGCAGGTGATGCGGGCGTTCGCCGTGCGCCCGGACATCGACGTGGTGCACAACAACACGCTGCACTACCTGCCCGTCGTGATGTCCTCGGCCATCCCGCAGCCGCTGGTCACGACCCTGCACACCCCCGTGACCCCGTGGCTCGAACCGGCCCTGCGGCTGAACCCTGCGGCGCACACCGTGGCCGTGAGCGACTCCGTGGCACAGCTGTGGAGCACGCTGACGCCGGCCCGGGTGATCCGCAACGGCGTGGACGCCCTGGAGTGGAGCCCGGGTCCGGGCGGGGACAGCCTGGTGTGGTCGGGTCGGATCGTGCCGGAGAAGGCGCCGCACGTGGCCGCGCTGATCGCGCTGCGTGCCGGGTGGAAGCTGCGCATCGCCGGCCCGGTCTCGGACCGGCACTACTACGAGACCCGGCTCGCCCCGCTGCTCGGCGAGCAGGTCACCCACGTGGGCCACCTGGGGACGCGCGCCCTGCGCACCCTCGTGGGGCAGAGCGCGGCGTGCCTCGTGACGCCCGCGTGGGAGGAGCCCTACGGTCTGGTGGCGGCCGAGGCCATGGCCTGTGGCACTCCCGTGCTCGCGGTCGCACGCGGCGGGCTCAGCGAGGTGGTCCGGGCACCCGGCGGGCTGACGAGCCAGCCGGGCGCGGACGAGGCCGCAACCGTCGCTGGGGCCACGCGCCTGCTGCCGAGCGTGGTGGCGATGGACCGCGAGCGCGTGCGGTCCTACGCGCTGGAGACCTGTTCCCTGACCGCCACGGTGGACGCGTACGTGGCCCTCTACCAGGAGTTGATGCGATCGTGATCGGCTACTACGTCCACCACCACGGGCTGGGGCACCGCAACCGTGCCACCCAGATCGCCCGCGAGCTCGATGTGCCCGTGACGGGATTCAGCAGCCTGGAGCGGCCGGAGGGATGGCCGGGGGACTGGGTCCAGCTGCCCCCGGACGTGACCTCCGAGCCGGTGGACCCGACCGCGAACGGCGTGCTGCACTGGGCGCCGCTGGGGCACCCCGGCTACCGCGAGCGCATGGGGATCATGGCGGGGCACCTGCGGCGGAGCCTGGACCTGATGGTCACGGACACCTCCGCGGAGGTGACGCTGCTGGCGCGCCTGATGGGCGTCCCCACCGTGGTCATGGCGATGCGCGGGGACCGCACGGACCGGACGCACCGCGCCGCGTACGACGCCGCCACCGCTCTGATCGCGCCGTGGTCGCGGCAGACCGCGGAACCGTACTGGCCCGAGGCGTGGAACCGGAAGACCACGTTCACCGGAGCCATTTCGCGCTTCGACGCCCCGGGCGGCGCCCGGCCGGAACCCGCCGCACCTCGGCCGGCGCGGGACGCCGCGGATACCGCCTCACCTGATCGCTCGGTGCTCGTCGTGTGGGGCCGCGGCGGCACCGTGGTGGGGGAGGACGACGTCGACGCCGCCCGGGCGGCCACTCCCGGCTGGTCCTGGACCGTGCGCACCCCGGACGCACCCTCACCGGACCTGTGGCGCGAGATCACCGAGGCCACCGTGGTCGTCTCCCACGGCGGGAACAACGCGGTGGCGGAGCTCTCCGCGGCCGGCGCGCACGCGGTCGTCGTCGCGCAGCCGCGGCCCCACGAGGAGCAGGCGTACACGGTGGCCGCCCTGGACCGTGCGGGCATCTGCGTAGGGCTGCAGGAGTGGCCCGAGCCCACAGCGTGGCCCGCGCTGCTGGACCGTGCCCAGCTTCTCGGCGGCTCGCGCTGGGACGCGTGGCGCCACGGGGACGGTTCCCAGCGTGCCGCGCGTGCCCTGCGGGACATGGTGAGCGGGGGAGCGGCGTGAGCACGGCGCTCGTGACAATCGTGAGCGGGCGGCACACCCACCTGCGCAGGCAGCGGGAGTGGGTGGCCGTGCAGAGCGATCCGCCCCTGAGCCACGTGGTCGTGAGCATGGGCGACCCCCAGATCGAGGGTGTCCTCGCCCTGCACCCTGGGATCCCCACGGAGCTCGTGGCACTGCCCGCCGCGGCAGAGCTTCCCCTCGCGGCGGCGCGCAACGCGGGAGTGGCGCGCGCCGCCCACCTGGGCGCGGAGAGCGTCGTCCTGCTGGACGTGGACTGCCTCCCGCACCGGGACGTCCTGCGCGACTACCGGGGTGCCCTCGTGCGCCTGACCGGCCGCCGCGCCGTCGTGAGCGGACGCGTGCGGTACCTCCCCGAGGGGATGACGGAGGGCGACTACACCGCGGACGGTGTCGCCCGGCTGGGCCGCGACCACGCGGCGCGCGTCCTGCCGCCACCGGGGGAGCTGCGGGAGGCGGATCCCAGGATGCTGTGGTCGCTGTCCATGGCCACGACCGTGCAGACGTGGGACGCCGCGGGCGGCTTCGACGAGCGCTACGTGGGCTACGGGGGCGAGGACACCGACTTCGGCCAGCGTCTCGCGGCGGCGGGTGGAGGCCTCTGGTGGCTCGGCGGAGCCACGGTCCACCACCAGTACCACCCCACGCAGTCCCCGCCGGTGCAGCACGCGGCGGCGATCGCCCGCAACGCGAACCTCTTCCGGGCCACCTGGGGTTTCGACCCCATGGAGGGATGGTTGCACGCCCTGGAGGAGCGCGGTGTGCTGGCGCGGGACGGGGCGCAGTGGCATCTTGTCGAACCGCGTTCGAACAGTGGTTCGTAACCTTACTACTATGCTCGGGTGGTGATTTCGCGCTCCCCTGACATCTCTCTCGCTCTCGTCAACGACTATCCGGTCGTCGTCGAGGGCCTCGCCCGCATGTTCGAGGGCCACCCCCGGCTGAGGGTCGTCGAGCTCGACTCCGGGCACCGGCTCGAGTATCCAGCGGACGTGGTCCTCTACGACGCCTTCGCGGCGACGGACCGGGGGCGCGACGACGTCCGTCGGCTGCTCGCGAATCCCGCCTGCGGCAAGGTGGTCATGTACACCTGGCACGTGGGCGTCACGCAGGCGGAGGAGGCCCTCGGTTTGGGCATGCACGGCTGCCTCTCCAAAGAACTGGCCGCGGACGAGCTCGCGGACTCGCTCGTGCGGGTGCACGAGGGGGAGGTGGTGGTCAGCCCCGAGCTGCCGCGTCAGGAGATCAAGGTCCCGGACTGGCCCGGCCGCCCCGAGGGGCTCTCCGCGCGCGAGGCCGAGGTGATCGCCCTGATCACCCGGGGACTGACCAACGACGAGATCGCCCGCACGTGCTACCTCAGCATCAACTCGGTGAAGTCCTACATCCGTTCCGCGTACCGCAAGATGGGCGTGGAGCGGCGCAGCCAGGCGGTGCTGTGGGGTGTCGACCACGGCATGGATCCACGCGGCCAGGAGGATCGTTCCGTCAGCTCCTGACGAACGCCGCCTCCGCACCCGCCCGGGTGGGGGACAAGCCCCGGTGCGAGGAGCACAATGGGGGCATGACCGAGGACAAGTACGCAGCAGACAAGAAGGCCCAGGAACTCGCCGGTGAACAGGGCGGTTTCCCCGAGCAGGAGCAGACCCCTCCGGGGCTCTCCACGGATCTGACGCCCTTCCCGGACCACGGTGAGGAGAACTGGGTGGGCCGCGGCCGCCTG
>NZ_BJNW01000011.1 GCF_006539885.1 Kocuria varians
CCTCGTGCGAACGAGGGACACGCCACCACGCGCCGGGGACTCAGCCCTGGGCGTTGTCGATGAAGTTGACAGCGTCCTCGACGGTCTTGAGGTTCTTGACCTCTTCGTCCGGGATGGTCACGTCGAACTTCTCCTCGGCGTTGACCACGATGGTCATCATCGAGATGGAGTCGATGTCGAGGTCCTCGGTGAAGGACTTCTCGAGCTGCACGGCCTCGGTCTCGAGCCCGGTCTCCTCGTTCACGATTTCTGCCAGGCCGGCCAGGATCTCGTCTTTGCTCGCCATATCGGCTTCCTTTCATAGCGGTCGCGGTGCGCGACCCGTACTTGGGTGACCACGGGGCTCGGGAGAGCCGCCGTGCGGGACCCCCGATCGCTCGGGACGTCCCGTGGACAAGAGGTGTGCGGTCTAACCCTACGACACGCACGGGGCGGGATCAGGGCAGGAGCACCACTTGGGCGCCGTAGACCAGACCCGCACCGAAACCGATCTGCAGCGACGGCTTGCCGGAGAGCTCCGGGTGCTCTGCGAGCAGCCGGTGCGTGGCCAGCGGGATGGACGCGGCGGAGGTGTTGCCAGCCTCGGCGATGTCGCGCGCGACGATGACGGACTCCGGCAGCTTGAGCACCTTGGCCATCTGGTCGATGATGCGCATGTTCGCCTGGTGGGGGACGAACGCGGCGAGGTCCTCGGGCTCCAGGCCGGAGGCCTCCAGGGCCTCCTTCGCCACGCGGGCACCCTCCCAGGTGGCCCAGCGGAACACCGTCTGGCCGTCCTGGCGCAGGGTGGGCCACAGGGTGGCGTCCTCGGGCATCTCGCCGGTCTCCGGGTCCACGAGATCCCTGGAGAACGTGCGCTGGCCGCCGCGCTCCACGGTGCGGATGTCCGTGAGGGGGTGGGTCATGCGGATCGCGTCCCACTTGGAGCCGTCCGAGCCCCACACGGAGGGGCTGATCCCGGGTACGTCCGACGGGCCGATGACGACGGCGCCGGCGCCGTCGCCGAGCAGGAAGGAGATGGAGCGCTCCGAGTTGTCGATGACGTCCGAGAGCTTCTCCGCGCCGATGACGAGCACGTACTGGGAGTCGCCCGACCGGACCAGGGCGTCCGCCTGGGCGATGCCGTAGCAGTAGCCGGCGCACGCCGCGGAGATGTCGTACGCGGCGGCCGGGGTGGCCCCGAGTGCATCGGCGAGACGCGCGGCGAGCGAGGGCGTGAGGTACGGGAAGGAGACGCTGGAGACGATGACGGTGTCCAGCTGCTCACCGGTGATCCCGGCCGCCTCCATGGCCTCGCGGGCGGCGTGCTCGGCCATCTGCGCGACCGAGACGCCCGCCGGGGCGCGGTGGCGGGTGTGGATGCCCGTGCGCTTGACGATCCACTCGTCCGAGGACTCGATCCACTGGCAGACGTCGTCGTTGGTGACGATCTCCGACGGGCGGTACGCGCCGATGCCCAGGATCCGGGTGTGCGCGTTGGGTGTGTTCTGTTTGATGGTCGCCACGGGAGGCCGACTCCTTACCTGGTGCGGTTCCCAGCGGGTGCTGCGAACGGGTGAGCACACGTTTCAGTCCAGCGTACTCCGCAGACTCTCGAGGTCCTCCGGCGTGTTCACGGCCAGGGCGGGCACGCCCTTGAGACCGCGCTTGGCGAGACCCACGAGGGTTCCGGCCGGCGGCAGCTCCACGATCCGGGAGACCTCGAGGTCCGCGAGGTTCTCCATGCAGGCGTCCCACCGCACGGGACGGCAGACCTGTTCCACGAGGGAGTCCAGGGCGGCCGCGCCGCCCGTGACGCGGGCGCCGTCGTAGTTGCTGAGCAGCGGGAAGCGCGGATCCCGCGGGCTGAGCTGCGGCGCGAGCTCGCGCAGCGGCGCGAGCGCGGGGGCCATGTGCTGGGTGTGGAAGGCCCCGGCGACCTTCAGACGCACGACCTTGGTGCGGGCGGGCGGGTTCTCGGCGAGGGCGTCGAGCTGCTCGAGCGTGCCCGCGGCCACCACCTGGCCGCCGCCGTTGGCGTTCGCGGCGGTGACGCCCGCGGCCTCCAGGGCGGCCGCGACGTCGTCGGGCTTGCCGCCCAGCACCGCGGCCATGCCCGTGGGCGTGGCCGCGGCGGCGTGCGCCATCTCCGTGGCGCGGACGCGGACGAAGCGCATGGCCTCCGCCTCACTGAGCACCCCGGCCAGAGCGGCGGCGGTGATCTCGCCCACGGAGTGGCCCGCGAGGACCACGTCCGTGCGGCCCTCGAGGTCCGGCGCGAGCAACCGGCCGGCCACGAGCCCGGCGGCGACGATCAGCGGCTGGGCGACCGCGGTGTCCTTGATGGTCTCCTCGTCCGCCTCGGTGCCGTAGTGCACGAGGTCGAGTCCGGCGGCCTCCGAGAGCTCGCCGAGATGCTCGGCGACTCCGGGCAGCGACAACCACGGGGTGAGGAAACCTGGCTTCTGGGACCCCTGTCCGGGGCAGAGAACTGCAATCACCCGTTCATTCCACCAAGCCGGGAGCCGGATGACGGCTGTCCGGCGTCACCAATCCGGGGGACGGGATTTGTGGATGTTCTACAAGTCCATGTCATGCGTCCGGCGTGAGGCGCCCGGCGAGGATCGCGCAGTGCAGCACGAACGCGTCCCGGGGCAGCAGGGGGTCCCACCCGGTGATGTCGCTGACGCGGCGCAATCGGTAGCGCACTGTGTTGGCGTGCACGAACAGCTCGCGCGCGGTGGCCTCCAGCGAGTGCCCCACGCTGAGGTAGGTGGACAGGGTGTCCACGAGCCCGGTGGAGGACGCCGAGAGCGGTTCCCACACGGCCTCGACCATCGAGCGCAGCGAGAGCGGGTCGCCGTTGAGCGCGCGTTCCGGCCACAGGTCCTCGGAGTGCGTGGGCCGCGGGGCCTGGGGCCAGGCCGACGCCGCCCGCAGCCCCGCCTGCGCACGGTCCGCGGACTGCTTGGCCTCGAACACGGAGCCGACGGCGGGTCCGTGGACCACGGGCCCGTCCCCGAAGACCGCGGCCAGTTTCCCGAGGGAGCGCGCCTGGTCCTTCAGACCGCCGAGCACGAGCACGAGCCGGTCTGTCTGGATGGCCACGAGGCACTCTGCGGCGTGGCGGCCGGCCGCGCGGCGGATGCGCTCCACACCGGCCGGCCCGGTGGTCGCGGGGGCACGGCCCACCATGACGACGACGTCCCCCTGGTCGGTCCACCCCAGAGCGGAGACGCGGGATCGCATGGAGTCCGAGTGGTCCCCGCGCATGATGCCGTCCACCACGAGGGACTCCAGCCGGGCGTCCCAGGAGCCGCGGTTCTCCGCCGCCCGGGCGTAGACGTCCGCGGCGGCGAACGCGACCTCGCGCGAGAACCGCAGCACGGCCTCCCGCAGGGCGACCTCGTCGTTGTGCTGGGCGAGCTCCGGGACCTTCTCCTCGACCACGTCCACGACGATCCTCAGCACCTGCAGGGCGTTCTGCAGCGTGATGGAGCGGGTCAGGTCCGTGGGGGCCTGCCGGAAGATCTCGGTGAGCACCCACAGCGGCTCCTGGGGGTTCTCGTACCAGCGCACGAAGGAGGCGATGCCGCGCTGGGCCAGGAGACCGAGCTCGGAGCGCTCGTCCGCGCGCAGCTGCGAGAACCAGGGGAGGGAGGTGTCCAGACGCTGCACGGCCACGGTGGAGACCTGGCCCAGGTTCGCCTTGAGGTTCTCGAGCGTCCGCGGGTGGGGCGTGCCCTGCTGGCGGCTGCGCAGCGACCAGGCCCCGCGACGGCTCGGGCGAGACTTGCGGGAGGCGGAGCCGGCGGCGTCGGTGGGCATGCATCGAGGGTAGTCGATGCCCCCTCACCCGTCCGAGCGCGTCGCCCGCGGGAAGGCGGCCGACGAATCCCGCCACACGGGCGACGCCCCCTCCGCCGCGAGGGCGAAGGGGGCGTCGTCGTACCGGTAACTAGCGGCGGATCAGGCGTCACCGCCCGCGTTGCCCGACTTCCCCGCGGCGGGGTTGGCGAGGTCGTAGCGGGTGATGGCCTCCGCCGGGGCGGACCAGTCGATCTCGCCGCGCTTGGCGAGCATCTCGAGCGTGCGCACCACCATGGAGTGGGCGTCGATCGTGAAGAACCGACGGGCGCCGGCGCGGGTGTCCGCAAAGCCGAAGCCGTCCGCGCCCAGGGTGGCCCAGTCGTTCGGCACGTACTGGCGCACCGAGTCGGGCAGCTCCGAGGCGTAGTCCGTGGAGGCCACGACCGGACCGGTCGCACCGGCGAGCGCCTGTGCGATGTACGGCGTGGCCGCACCGGCCTCCGGGTTCATGAAGGCCGCCCGCTCGCACTCCATGGCCTCACGGCGCAGGTTCGTCCAGGACGTCACGGACCACACGTCCGCGGAGACGCCCCACTCCTCGGCGAGGATCTTCTGCGCCTCCAGCGCCCACGGCACACCCACGCCCGAGGCCAGCAGCTGGGCACGGGGGCCCTCGGTCTCCGCGGGCTTGAGCAGGTAGATGCCGTTGATGATGCCGTCGACATCCACGTTCTCGGGCTCCGCGGGCTGGTGGATCGGCTCGTTGTACACCGTGAGGTAGTACATGACGTTGTGGTCCTCGTCCCCGGTGCCGTACATGTGCTCGATGCCGCGCTTGACGATGTGCGCGATCTCGTAGCCGTAGGCGGGGTCGTAGTGGATCACGGCGGGGTTGGTCGAGGCGATGATCGGGGAGTGGCCGTCCGCGTGCTGCAGGCCCTCACCGGTCAGGGTCGTGCGGCCGGCGGTCGCACCGATCACGAACCCGCGCGCCATCTGGTCCGCGGCCGCCCAGAACTCGTCGCCCGTGCGCTGGAAGCCGAACATCGAGTAGAAGATGTAGACCGGGATCATCGTCTCGCCGTGCGTGGCGTAGGACGTGCCCGCCGCGGTGAACGCGGAGGTGGCGCCGGCCTCGTTGATACCCGGGTGCAGGATGACGCCCTGCGCGGACTCCTTGTAGGCCAGCATCAGCTCACGGTCCACGGACAGGTAGTTCTGGCCGTTCGGGTTGTAGATCTTGGACGTGGGGAAGAACGCGTCCATGCCGAACGTGCGCGCCTCGTCCGGGACGATCGGCACGATGCGGTGACCGAAGTCCTTCTCGCGCATCAGGTCCTTGAGGATGCGCACGAAGGCCATGGTCGTGGCGGCCAGCTGCTTGCCGGAGCCCTTCTTGCCGGACGCGAAGGCCTTGTCCGAGGGCATCACGATCTCGGGCTGCTGGTGCGGGCGGTCCGGGAGGTACCCGCCGAGCTCCTTGCGGCGCTCCTGCAGGTACTTGATCTCCGGCGAGTCCTGCCCCGGGTGGTAGTACGGGGCGTTGTAGAGGTCCGCCTCGAGCTGCTCGTCCGTGATGGGGATGCGCAGGTGGTCGCGGAAGGCCTTGAGGTCTTCCAGCGTGAGCTTCTTCATCTGGTGCGTGGCATTGCGCGCCTCGAAGTGCGGGCCCAGGCCGTAGCCCTTGATGCCCTGCGCTAGGATCACCGTGGGCTGACCCTTGTGCTCCAGGGCGGCCTTGTAGGCGGCGTAGACCTTGCGGTAGTCGTGTGCACCGCGCTTGAGGTTCCAGATCTCCTCGTCCGTGTAGTTGGCCACGAGTTCCTTGGTGGCCGCGGAACGCGCGAAGAAGTGGTCGCGCACGAAGCCGCCGGACTCGGCCTTGAACGTCTGATAGTCGCCGTCGAGGGTCTCGTTCATGATGCGCACGAGCTCACCCGTGTGGTCCGCCTCGAGCAGGGCGTCCCACTCGCGGCCCCACACGACCTTGATGACGTTCCAGCCGGCGCCGCGGAAGAACGCCTCGAGCTCCTGGATGATCTTGCCGTTGCCGCGCACCGGGCCGTCGAGGCGCTGCAGGTTGCAGTTGACCACGAACGTGAGGTTGTCCAGCTTGTCGTTGGCCGCGAGCTGCAGCGCGCCGCGCGACTCCGGCTCGTCCATCTCGCCGTCGCCCAGGAACGCCCAGACGTGCTGGTCCGAGGTGTCCTTGATGCCGCGGTTGTGCAGGTAGCGGTTGAACTGCGCCTGGTAGATGGCGTTCATGGGACCGATGCCCATGGACACGGTGGGGAACTGCCAGAAGTCCGGCAGGCAGCGCGGGTGCGGGTAGGAGGGCAGCCCGTCCGGGGCCATCGTCTTCTCCTGGCGGAAGCCGTCCAGCTGCTCCTCGGTCAGACGACCCTCGAGGAACGCGCGCGCGTAGTTGCCGGGGGAGGAGTGGCCCTGGAAGAAGACCTGGTCGCCGCCACCCGGGTGCTCCGGACCGCGGAAGAAGTGGTTCAGGCCCACTTCGTACAGGGTCGCGACACCCGCGTAGGAGGAGATGTGACCGCCCACGCCCACGCCGGGGCGCTGGGCGCGGTGCACCATGACGGCGGCGTTCCAGCGCAGGAACGCACGGTAGCGCCGCTCGATCTCCTCGTCACCCGGGAACTCGGGCTCCTGGTCCACGGGGATCGTGTTCACGTAGTCCGACGTGGTGACCATCGGCACGCCCACGGAGTGCGTGCCGGCGTGCTGCAGCAGGGCCCGCATCACGTACTGGGCGCGCTCGGTGCCCTGGGCCTGGATCAGGGCGTCGAAGGACTCGATCCACTCCTGGGTCTCCTGCGCGTCCGCGTCCTGGAGATTGTTCGTCAACCCACTCAAAATGTGGTGATTGCTGTCAGAAGACACGTGAACCTCTCTGTCGTCAGCTCCGCGCTGCGGGATCCCCGGTGTCGGAGCGGTGTGTCAGTCGACGGGGGTCCCTAGAGAGGACCACTCCGTCATCCCTCCATCGTGTCACAAGGGGCGAGCCGACGTGCCGGGACAACACGGTTTTCCGCGTCACATCACGGGTGTGTCGCGCCGTCACACGGGCGGCGTTTGCCCCGGGCGAGCGTGCCGTGGCTTGAACGTGGGAGCGATCCGGTGTTGTCTTTATTACGCACCGCTGGCACCCCCGTCACGGTGAGAACGGTTCCGGTCCGCCGCCACGCGGTGCCACGGGACCCGGGCACGACAGCGCAGAAGGAGAGACACGGTGAGCGAGGCGAAAGCCCCCGAGGACAGCATTGCGGAGCAACTGGACCTCAAGGACGGCGACTACGTCCAGGAGTTCGGCTACGACGAGGACGTCGATGCGCAGCTGCGGGAGCAGATCGAGGAAGCCATCGGCTCTGAGCTGTTCGACGAGGACGCGCAGGAGGTCGTGGATGCCGTCGTGCTGTGGTGGCGTGACGGCGACGGCGATCTCGTGGACGAGCTCGTGGACGTCCAGACGACCCTCGACGACGGCGGTGTGGTCTGGCTCCTGACGCCCAAGGCCGGCCGTGAGGACCACGTTTCTCCGGCGGACGTCCAGGAGGCCGCGTCGACCGCGGGCCTGCACGTCACGAGCGCCGCGCGTGTCTCGTCCGACTGGTCGGTGTCCCGTCTGAGCCCCAAACGCAACTTCTGATCCGAGCGCCGCAGCCTCGTCATCCCGCGGCAGGAAAGGCTCCCATGAGCGTCATCGGTTCCACTGCGCCCGACTTCACCCTGCCCAATCGTCACGGCGAGAGCAGGAGCCTCTCGGAGTTCCGGGGGCGTCCGGTCGTGCTGGTCTTCTTCCCGTTCGCGTTCTCGCCGGTGTGCACGGAGGAGCTGTGCCACCTGCAGGACCACGCGGACATGTTCGAGGACCTGGGCGTGAGCCTGCTGTGCCTGTCCACGGACAGCCACTACGCGCTGGACGCGTTCGCCCGGCAGGAGTCCTACGAGTTCGAGCTGCTCTCCGACTACTGGCCCCACGGTGAGGTTGCCACGGCCTACGGCGTGCTGGACCCGCAGGAGGGCTGCGCCCGCCGGCACACCGTGGTGATCGACGCCGAGGGTGTCGTCCGGGAGGTCAGCGCCGCGGACGTCACGGGTCCCCGGGCGTGGGAGCAGCTGCGCAGCAGCCTCGAGTCGCTTCCCCGGTCCTGATGCCGCTGCGGGTGATTCGCGCCGGGTACGGGTCCCCCGAGCGCCCGGACGCGTTCCCCGACCCCGACGCGCTGGACGCGCGCGCCGGGCTGCCCGCCGCCGTGGAGCTGCTCGAGGGGAGACGGGTCGCCGTGCTCACCGGAGCCGGCATGAGCACGCGCTCGGGCATCCCCGACTACCGCGGCCCGGACGCCAGGCCCCGCAACCCCATGACCTACCAGGAGTTCATGGGCAGCGTGGGCAACCGCCGCCACTACTGGGCGCGGAACCAGTACGGCTGGCGCTTCGTGGACGCCGCCGAGCCGAACGCCGCCCACACCGCGATCGCGCGCATGGAGTCTGCGGGAGTCGTGCAGGGCGTGATCACCCAGAACATCGACCGGCTGCACGAGAAAGCGGGCACCGTGGAGGTCGTGGACCTGCACGGCACCTACGCGTGGGTGCTGTGCACCGCGTGCGGCTCACGGTTCCCCCGGGAGCAGGTCTCCCGCTACCTGGACGAGTTGAACCCGGGCTCCTACGACGGCATGGCCGCCGGCACCGACATCGAGTACGCCCCGGACGCGGACGCCACCGTGGAGGAGACCGAGGGGTTCCGCGTGTGGGACTGCCCGGTCTGCCAGGGCGTGCTCAAGCCGGACGTCGTGTTCTTCGGGGAGAACGCCCCGGCGGAGAAGGTTGCGCTGTCCCGCAGGATCGTGGAGCGCGCGGACGTGCTGCTCGTGGCCGGGTCCTCGCTCACGGTCAACTCCGGCCGCCGCTTCGTGCGCCAGGCCGCGCGGGTGGGCAAGCCCGTGGTGATCGTGAACCACGGGACCACCGGGGCGGACGCCCTGGCCACCGTGAAGGTCGACGCGCCGGTGGACGAATTCCTCACCGATCTGGGGCTGCTGCTTGGCGCTTGATCCCGGCGGCCTCCGCGCATAGACTGCACGAGCGAGACCCCGAGGGTCTGCGGAGGGGAAGCCGCGGACACCATCGGGGTCTCGTTCATTGTGCGGGCACCGAAGAACTGTGCTGGAACCGGAAAGTCCCCGGGCGCGGGAGTTGTCCCATGAAACCGAGGAGCGGGGCGCTCCCGGAGGAGCGCCCCGCTCGTGGGACCGTGTCAGGCCGGGCCAGTCAGGGCCGGGGGACTACGTGACCGGGTCGATGACCGGCTTCGCGGCCTGCGCGTCCCGGCACTGCTGCGCCCACAGGGCCGCACCCACGATGCCGGCGTTGTTGCGCAGGGCCGCGATCTCCACGGGCGTACGCAGCTCCAGGTGGGGGAGGAAACGCTCGGAGTTCTTGGACACGCCGCCGCCGATCACGAACAGGTCGGGCGTGAAGAGGAACTCCACGTGCTCGAAGTAGCGCTGCAGCCGCTTCTTGGCCCACTTCTTCCACGGCAGCTGCTCGCGCTCCCGGGCCGCGGCGGACGCGCGGGTCTCGGCGTCGTAGCCGTCGATCTCGAGGTGGCCGAGCTCGGCGTTGGGCACCAGCTGGCCGTTGAGGATCATGGCGGAGCCGATCCCGGTGCCCAGCGTGATGACCATGACCAGGCCTTCCTTGCCCCTGCCGGCGCCGTAGTGCGCCTCGGCCAGCCCGGCGCCGTCGGCGTCGTTGAGGGCCTCGACCTCGCGCCCGAGCGTCCTGGTCATCAGGGCGTCCACGTCCGTGTTGATCCACGACTTGTCCACGTTCGCCGCGGACAGCGCCACACCGTTCTTGATGATGGCCGGGAACACGATGCCCACGTGGCTGTCGGGCTCCGGGGCCTCCGGGCGGGACTGCAGCTCGTCCACGATCTGCCGCACCACGTCCGCCACGGCCTCGGGGGTCGCGGGCTGCGGCGTGGGGATCCTAAAGCGCTCGCCCACGAGCTGGCCCGTGGTGAGATCCACGATCCCGCCCTTGGTTCCGGTGCCACCAATGTCGATGCCGATGCCGTACTGCGAAACGACACCCTGCGGAGTACCTGAGCTCATGGACGGTCCCTTCGGTTCACTGCTGAGAGCTTGTTCGGGGCCGAGCGGAACGCCGTCGTCCCCCTGCGTCCAGTTTACGGGAGGGTGAGGATCTCGACACCGTCTTCCGTGACGACCATGGTGTGTTCGTACTGTGCTGTTCGCAACTTGTCGTGGGTCGTGATGGTCCAGTCGTCCTCCCACTGGTCCCACGCGATCGTGCCGAGGGTCAGCATGGGCTCGATCGTGAAGATCATGCCCGGGACCATCTCGGTGGCGTAGGAGGGCGCGGCGTCGTAGTGCGGCACGATCAGGCCGGTGTGGAACTCGCGGCCCACGCCGTGACCCGTGAAGTCCCGCACCACCCCGTAGCCGAAGCGCTTGGCGTACTTCTCGATCACGCGGCCGATCACGTTGATCTCACGCCCCGGGCGGACCGCCTTGATGGCGCGGTTGGTGGCCTCGAGGGTGCGCTCGACGAGCAGCCGGGAGTCCTCGTCCACGTCTCCCACGAGGAACATGGCGTTGGTGTCCCCGTGCATGCCGTTCTTGTAGGCGGTGACGTCCAGGTTGATGATGTCGCCGTCCTCGAGGACCGTGGAGTCCGGGATGCCGTGGCAGATGACCTCGTTGAGGGACGTGCAGATGGACTTGGGGAACCCCCGGTACTCCAGGCACGAGGGGTAGGCGCCGTGGTCGCACATGTACTCGTGCGCGATCCGGTCCAGCTCGTCCGTGGTGGTGCCGGGCACCGCCGCGGCCCCCGCCTCCTGCAGGGCGCGCGCCGCGATCTGCCCGGCCTCGCGCACCCGCTCGATCTCCTCGGGCGTGTAGACGTTGGAGGCGTTGCCCTCGTCCGCGTCCAGGCGGCCCACGTACTCGGGACGCTCGATGCTCCGCGGCACGGGGCGCAGCGGGGTGAGCTTCCCGGGGCGCAGCGCTCCCACGGGCGCGGTGGATCCGGGTGCGGGTGCGAGATTGTGGCTGGTCACGATGGGTCACTGCCTCCTGGGGCGATCACTCGGTGGTGTGCCTCGACAGCGTGGTGGCGCCGCGGGCACGGGCTTCACCAACTAGCCTAAGCCTTGGGTCCCGGGCTCGTTCCGCCCGGGACGTTCGCAACCCGCCCCCGCGGGCGGACAGGCGGCGCGCAGCGCCGGAGAGTGAGGAATCGCATGGCCGAGTACTGGTACAACCTCTACACCAAGCAGGTCGAGGAGGGCGCCAAGGACGACTACCGCCAGCTCATGGGCCCGTACGCCACGCGCGAGGAGGCGGCACACGCCCTCGAGCACGCCGCCGAGAACACGAAGCGCTGGGACGACGAGGACGCCGCCTTCAAGGGCGACTGACCTCCCGGGGCTGCCTGCGCCGCCCGTGCCCGTGCCCGTGGCGTGGCCGGGGGCGAGGAGCGGACGACGACGCCGCGTGGCGGCATCCAGCCGAGGTCGCCGGCGCCACGGGACCGGCGCTGCGGGACGGGTCCCACGGCGCTCTCGCCGCGACAGCGCGTGGGCGGACGGCGTGGGCACGACGGCGAGGCCGCTCGGGCGCCGGAGCGGACGGCGTGGCGCTCCGACTCGTTCCGCGTGCGGGCCCCGCCCGGCGGCCGTCGCGCCCGAGAGACCTCAGCCGCGGTAGGTGTGCTCCTCTGCGGGGAAAGCCCCGGAGCGGACGTCGGCCACGTACTCGGACACCGCCTCGCGGGCGGTGCCCGCCAGCTGCGCGTACTGCTTGACGAAGCGCGGCATGGTGCCCGTGCGCAGTCCGAGCATGTCCTGCCACACGAGCACCTGCCCGGTGGTCACGGCCCCGGCGCCGATCCCCACCGTGGGAACGGTGAGCGACTCCTCGACCGTGCGGGCGGCGTCCTCCGAGACCATCTCCAGCAGCACGCCGAAGCACCCGGCGTGCTGCATGGCGCGGGCGTCGGCGAGGACCCGCGCGGCGGCGTCGTCGCCCCGGCCCTGGATCCGGAACCCGCCCAGGGCGTGCTCCGCCTGCGGGGTGAAGCCCACGTGGCCCATCACGGGCACGCCCGCGCGCACCACGGCGGCCACGTGCTCGGCGAGGTCCACACCCCCCTCGATCTTCACGGCGTGCGCGCCGGACTCCTTCATGACCCGCACCGCGCTGCGCACGGCCTGGGCGGGTGACTCCTCGTAGCTTCCGAACGGCAGGTCCACGAGCACGAGGGCGCGCTGCGCCCCGCGCACGACCGCCGAGGCGAAGACGATCATCTCGTCCAGCGTGACGGGCAGCGTGGTTCCGTGGCCGAGAACCGTGTTGCCCAGCGAGTCGCCCACGAGCAGGACGTCCACCCCGGCGGCGTCGAAGATCCCGGCCGTGAGGACGTCGTAGCTGGTGAGCATCGTGAACTTCTCCCCGGCGTCCTTGGCGCGCTGCAGGTGCAGCGTGCGCACACGCTTGACGTCCGGGAGGGCGGGTGACGACGACGGTTCGGGGCGGGAGGTGCTCATCCGCCCAGCGTACCGGCCGCCCCGCCACCGCCCACTCCGCCGCCCCCGGTGATGTCGGAGTCGGTGGATAGAGTGGGGGCAGAGCCTCGCCGGATGGGAACACCCGCGTGCCCGGCTCCGCCACGCTGTGCACCACCCCCGAGGAATCCGAGGTTGATCCATGGACCGTCAGCAAGAATTCGTCCTGCGAACCATCGAGGACCGGGACGTCCGGTTCGTCCGGCTCTGGTTCACGGACGTGGTGGGCACGCTGAAGTCCATCGCGCTCGCGCCCGCCGAGGTGGAGGCGGCCTTCGAGGAGGGCCTGGGCTTCGACGGCTCCTCGATCGAGGGACTCTCCCGTGTCTTCGAGTCCGACATGCTGCTGCAGCCGGACCCCTCGACCTTCCAGCTGCTGCCGTGGCGCGGTGAGGAGGAGCCCACCTCGCGGATGTTCTGCGACCTCAAGACCCCGGACGGCGAGCCCTCGGCGGCGGATCCGCGCGGCGTGCTGCGCAGGGTCCTCGCCAAGGCCTCCGACATGGGGTTCACGTGCTACACGGCCCCGGAGATCGAGTTCTACCTGCTGCGTTCCCCGGACGTGGACCCCGCCACGGGTGAGCCCGTGCCGGTGGACTACGAGGGCTACTTCGACCACGTTCCCGGCGGTGTGGTGCAGGACTTCCGCCGCCGCGCGGTGAGCATGCTCGAGGCCGTGGGCATCTCCGTGGAGTTCTCGCACCACGAGGCCGGACCGGGCCAGAACGAGATCGACCTGCGCTACGCGGACGCCCTGCAGACGGCGGACAACATCATGACGTTCCGCACGGTGGTGCGGGAGGTCGCGCTGTCCCAGGGGATCTACGCGACCTTCATGCCCAAGCCGTTCTCGCGCCACCCCGGCTCCGGCATGCACACCCACTTCTCGCTGTTCGAGGGGGACACCAACGCGTTCTACGAGGCCGGCTCGGAGTTCCGGCTCTCGCAGACCGGGCGCCACTTCATCGCGGGCCTGCTGCGCCACGCGCCCGAGTTCACCTCGGTGACCAATCAGTTCGTGAACTCGTACAAGCGGCTGTGGGCGGGGGATGAGGCGCCCTCGTACATGTCCTGGGGCCACAACAACCGCTCGGCGCTCGTGCGCGTGCCGCTGTACAAGCCGGACAAGGTGCAGTCCTCCCGGATCGAGTACCGCGGCATCGACTCCGCCACGAACCCGTACCTGTCCTACGCCGCGCTGATCGGAGCGGGGTTGAAGGGCATCGAGAACGAGTACGAGCTGCCGCCGGTGGAGATAAACGACGTCTTCTCCATGAGCAGCGCCGAACGGCGTGCCGTGGGACACCAGCCCCTGCCCGGTTCCCTGCACGACGCCATCAGGGAGACGGAGGAGTCCGAGTTCATGGCGGAGCTGCTGGGGGAGCAGGTCTTCGACTACTTCCTGCGCAACAAGCGCCGGGACTGGGACCAGTACCGCCAGGAGGTCACGCCGTACGAGCTGCGCACCAACCTGGGCATCCTGTAGGTGGCGGCCGTGAGCGGGACGTCCGGGAGCGCGAAGGAACGCGCGGAGAAGATCTCGGCCAAGGAACTGATCGCGGTCGGCTTCGCGGACGTCACCAACGCCCGCCGCTGGCTCGGGTTCCCGGAGATGGAGGCGGTGGAGCTGCCGGCCATGCTCGCGGGGCTCTCCCGCGCGGCGTCGCCGGACGTGGCCCTGCAGCTCGTGGTGCGGCTCATGGAGCACCACCCGGAGATCGCGCGGCGCGTCAACGGGGATCCGGCGGACGCCGAGACCATGTTCCGGCTGCTGGGAGCCTCGGAGGCCCTCGGTGAGTTCCTGCTGCGCGCCCCCGAGAATCTCGACCTGCTGGACTCGCGTCCGCAGCAGCACCCCGGCGCGGACAAGGCCGATGCCCTGCGTGCGGAACTGCTGGAGGCCGTGGGCGCCGATCCGGACGCCGACACCCCCGTGGCAACCCTCACCGGCCAGGAGGCCCAGAAGGCCCTGCGGGTGGCCTACCGCCGCGGACTGACACGGGTGGCCGTGCGGGATGTCGGCGCCTCGGACCCCGTGGCCTACATGCCGGCCGTGGGCCGTCAGCTCGCGGACCTCGCCGGTGCCGCGCTCGAGGCGGGGCTCGCCGTCGCCCGCGCCCAGGCCCACGAGCGCTGGGACCCCGCGCTGGTGGAGCAGGTGCGGCTGTCCGTGATCGGCATGGGCAAGTGCGGCGCCCGCGAGCTGAACTACATCTCGGACGTGGACGTCGTCTACGTCATGGAGACCCGGGCCGCGGAGTCCGGGGAGGTTCCGGACGAGAGCACCGCCACGGAGATCGCCACGGAGCTCGCCCACCTGCTCGCGCAGGCCATGATGGCCACCGGTCCGGAGCCCGCGCTGTGGGAGGTGGACGCCAACCTGCGCCCGGAGGGCAAGGACGGCCCGCTGGTGCGCACCCTCGACTCGCACGTGCGCTACTACAAGAGGTGGGCGAAGTCCTGGGAGTTCCAGGCGCTGCTCAAGGCGCGCTGCGTGGCCGGGGACCAGGACCTGGGGCGCCGCTACGAGGACGCCGTGGCACCGTTCATTTGGTCCTCCGCCGAGCGCGAGGGCTTCGTGGAGTCCGTGCAGGCCATGCGCCGCCGGGTCACCGAGAACATTCCCGAGGCGGACCGGGACCGGCAGATCAAGCTCGGGCCGGGCGGTCTGCGGGACGTCGAGTTCACCGTGCAGCTGCTGCAGCTCGTGCACGGGCGCGGTGACGAGACCGTGCGCACGCGCGCCACCACGGAGTCGCTCACCGCGCTGAGCTCGGGTGGCTACATCGGCCGCAAGGACGCCGAGGAGTTCGGCCAGGACTACCGGTGGCTGCGGCTGCTGGAGCACCGCATCCAGCTCTTCCGGATGCGCCGCACCCACCTGATGCCGCGCGACGAGCGGGAGCTCGCCGTCGTCGCCCGTTCCCTCTCCGGAACCGAGCGGGGCACACACCCCACGGCGAAGCGGCTGGTCGAGGAGTGGACGCGGGTCAAGCGCACCGTGCGGTCCATGCACGAGCGCATCTTCTACCGCCCCATGCTTGCCGCGCTTGCGAACGCCCCGGCGGACACCACGCTGACCACCGACTCCGCCCGCGACCGTCTGGCGGCCCTCGGCTACCAGGACACCAAGGCCGCGATGCGCCACATCGAGGCGCTGTCCCGCGGCGTCTCCCGGCGCGCCGAGATCCTGCGCACGCTGCTGCCCGTGCTGCTCGACTGGCTCGCGAAGGGCGTTGACCCGGATGCCGGTCTGCTCAACCTGCGCCGGGTGTGCGAGTCCCTGGGGAACACCCCGTGGTTCCTGCGGCTGCTGCGCGACTCGAACGCGGCGGCCGAGCGGCTGTGCCACATCCTCTCCAGCTCCCGCTACGTCTCGGACATGCTGGAGACCTCCCCGGACGCCACGGCGTGGCTCGGGGACGACTCCAAGCTCGCCACCCGCTCCCTCGACGAGCTCGTGACCGAGATGTGGTCGCAGCTCTCCCGGCACCGTGACGCGGGGGAGGCCATGCGCGCCGTGCGCCAGATCCGACGCCGCGAGCAGCTGCGGATCGCGCTCGCGGACACGAGCGGCGTCGCGGACGTGGAGGCCACGGTCGTGGGGCTCTCGGACGTGGACCAGGCGACCGTGATGGCGGCGCTGCACCTCGCGCAGACCGAGGACGAGGCCGAGCGCGAGGAGCCCCTCCCGGCGCAGATCCTGGTGGTCGCGATGGGTCGGCAGGGTGGCCGTGAGATCGGATTCGGCTCCGACGCGGACGTGATGTACGCGTACGAACCCGCCGACGGCGCGGATCCCAAGGAGGCCCAGGCCGCGGCCGAGCGCGTGCTCGCCCGCATGGTCAAGCTGCTGAAGCAGCCGTGCACCCCGCCGATCGTGGCGGAGCGTGTGCTCGAGATCGACAACGACCTGCGCCCCGAGGGCCGCTCGGGTGCCAAGGTGCGCTCGGTGGCCTCCTACGCCGAGTACTACGAGCGGTGGTCCGAGACCTGGGAGCGTCAGGCCCTCACACGGGCCCGGTACATGGCCGGCTCGGAGGAGGTGGCCCAGGCGTTCTTCCGCGTGGTGGACCGCTACCGCTACCCGGCCGAGTTCACCGATCGGCAGCTCGTGGACATCCGCCGCATGAAGGCCCGCGTGGAGAGCGAGCGGATGCCGCGCGGCGCGGACCCCACGCGCCAGGTCAAGCTGGGCCGGGGCGGCCTCTCGGACGTCGAGTGGCTCGTGCAGCTGCTGCAGCTGCAGCACGCCCACGAGGTGCCGGAGCTGCGCACCACCTCCACGCTGCCCGCCCTGCACGCGGCGGTCGCGGCGGAGCTGGTGGGACCCGAGGACGCGGCGGTGCTCGAGCACGCGTGGAAGCTCGCCACGGACATCCGCAACGGCAACGTGCTGCGCTCGGGCCGCGCCTCCGACTCAGTGCCCTCGCGCCGGGCGGACCTCGAGGCGGTCGCGCGGTGGATCGGCTACGAGCCCGGATCGGCCACCCAGCTGGAGGAGGACTACCTGCGCATCACCCGGCAGTCGCGTTCCGTGTTCGAGCGGCTGTTCTACGGCCGCTGAGGCTCTCACGGACCGGGCGCAGCCCGCGGAGGCCGGCGGCTCAGGCCGCCGGGGGACCGTGGTCCCCTGAGCGCCTTCACCTCGCCGGCGCCCAGGGGACCGCTGCCGCTGCTGAGGGCGGACGCCGGGACCGTCGAGGCGCAGCTGCCGGCGCTGTCGATCCGCGGCGGGATGCGCGTGTTCGGGATGGCCGTGGAGCGCGCCGCTGCGTGAGCCGGTGTGGGGCCGGTCAGCGCGCGGTCAGGCGACGACGCCGCCCGTGCCGTCGAGCGGCAGCCGCACCCCGAACTCTGTGTGCCCGGGTTGCGAGTGCACCTCCACGGTGCCGTGGTGGGCCTCCACGATGGCCTTCACGATGGACAGGCCCAGACCGGTGGTGTGGCCGTCCGAGCGGCGGGAGGTGTCGCCGCGGGTGAAACGGCCGAAGATCTCGGGAAGCAGTTCGGGATCGATGCCCTGGCCGTCGTCCGTGACGGTGAGGATGGCCTCCCGCCCGTTGAGCGAGGGGTGGACGCCGGCGACCACGTGCGTGCCGGGGTCCGTGTGGTTCCTCGCGTTGGCCAGGAGGTTGACGACCACCTGGCGCAGCTGGCCGTCGTCCGCGGACACCGTCACGGGCTCCGACACGAGGTCCAGGTCCCAGGAGTGGTCGGGGGCCGCCACGGCCACGTCCTCCAGGCACTCCGCCACGAGCTCCGCGAGGTCCACCGGGCGGCGCACGGGGGTGGCGTCCTGGGAGAGACGGGTGAGCAGCAGCAGGTCGGAGACGAGCTCGCCCATGCGGGTGGCCTGCGCGCGGATCCGGTCGAGGGACTGGGTCCCCGTCTCGCTGAGCGGCTCGCTCATGCGCAGCAGGTCAGCGTAGCCCTGGATCGAGGCCAGCGGCGTGCGCAGCTCGTGGGAGGCGTCCGCGACGAAGCGCGCCATCCGGTCCTCCGACTCCTGCCGGTCGGTGAGAGCGGCGGCCACGTTGTCGAGCATGCCGTTGAGGGCGTGGCCCACGGCACCCACCTCCGTGGCGGGGTCCGCGTCCCGGGCCTCCACGCGGGAAGCCTCCGGCAGCCGGTCCGAGCCGAGGTCCAGGCGGGACACGTCCGTGGCCACGTCCGAGACGCGTTCTAGGGGCCGCAGCGCGCGGCGGATGCCCCAGCTGCCGGCGAGCCACACGAGGACCACGGCGATCAGGGAGACGGTCGCCACCACGGCGAGCACCGAGGCCAGCGGGGTCGTCACCTGCGAGAGCGGCAGACCCGTGATGATCACGTCCCCGCTCTGGTCCGAGACCACCTGCACGCGGTACGTGCCGGCGTCGAGCTTCTCGGTGCGCGCGGTGCCGTCCGGGGAGAGCGACTGCAGGGTGGCGCGGTCCGCGGCGGAGAGCTCCGTGACCTGGCCCTTGGCGTCAAGGACACCGCTGTGCACCAACGTGCCGGAGTCCACGCGTGCGTTGAGCGTGCCCGCGGCCTGGCCCGGTGCGTCGAGAGGGTCCGGGGGAGGAGTCGCACGCGAGTCCTGGTGCTGCGGGGAGCCGCCGGAGAACGCCGTCGCCCGCTGCGAGGCGTCCGCGAGCTGCCGGTCCAGCTGGTCCGTCAGAGACGTCTGCACCGCCAGGTAGCTCGCGAGCCCCATCAGGACGGCCGCCGGGATCAGCAGGGCCAGCAGCAGGGCGAGCAGCCGGTTGCGCAGCCGACGACGCCGCCGGGGCCGCGCCGCGGTGGTCGCCGGGCTCATCCGGCGGGCTTGATGACGTAGCCGGCGCCGCGCACGGTGTGGATCATGGGCGCACGGCCGACGTCGATCTTCTTGCGCAGGTAGGAGATGTAGAGCTCCACGATGTTCGCCTGACCGCCGAAGTCGTACTTCCACACGCTGTCCAGGATCTGCGACTTGGAGACCACACGCTTGGCGTTCTCCATGAGGTAGCGCAGCAGCTCGAACTGGGTGGCGGTGAGCTCGATCTGCTCCCCGCCGCGCGTGACCTCGCGCGTGTCCTCGTTCAGCACCAGGTCACCGACCACGAGCTCCCCGCTGTCCGTGACCGTGGTCCCGGAGCGCTGCACCAGGCGGTGCAGCCGCAGAAGCACCTCGTCCAGGGAGAACGGCTTGGTGACGTAGTCGTCCGCGCCGGAGGCGAGCCCCGCGATGCGGTCGTCCACCCGGTCCTTCGCGGTGAGAAAGAGGCACGGGACGTCCGCGTCCAGTTCGCGGATGCGGCGCAGCAGCTCCAGGCCGTCAAAGCCCGGGATCATGATGTCGAGCACCAGCACGTCCGGGCGCGTGGCCCGTGCCAGCTCCAGGGCGCTCGGACCGTCCGCCGCGGTACTGGGCTGCCAGCCGAGCATGGTCACGCCCATGGCGATCAGGTCGGAGAGCATCCGTTCGTCGTCCACCACCAGCGCCCGGATGGGTGAGCCGTCCGGGTGCGAGAGCGGGGGCAGGGTCGCGGCGACGCCGACGGGTGCGTTCTGGGGGCTCATGGGCTCCGATGATAGGCGACGCCGCCGACCGGAGCCGAGGAGACGACCGGGTGCCGGTCGAGGTGATCGCGGCATCGCGCGGTGGGCGGTGCCCGCATTCTGGTGGTGCCCCAGGAGGGAGTCGAACCCCCGACCAAGAGATTAGAAGGCTCCTGCTCTATCCACTGAGCTACTGGGGCGGGCCGCGCTCGGCGACGCCCAAGTTTAGCAACGGGCCGCGGGTCTTCCGCGCAAGTGTTCGACGGCCGGGGCGCGAGCCACGAGCGCGCGCATGCGCAGCGCCCTCCACAGACCGGGCGACGACGCCGCCTGCGCCCTTCCTGTCCACCATCACCGATCCGGACGGTCACGGCTCGGGAGACACCGCGGAGAGTGGGGGAGAACCCCGCACCGGGGATCACCCATCGTCCGCAGACCCAGCGCCGGAAAGCCGAACATCGGAGACCCAGACAGTGGAGACCCGAGCACCGGAGACCGAGCACCGGGGCGGACCGACACCAAGGAGCACCCCGTGAGCGAACAGGTCACACTGCGTGGATTCGTGGGCAAGGACCCCGAGTCGCGACTCTTCGAGGACGGCACGACCGTCGCGTGGTTCCGGCTGGCGACCACGGCCCGCCGGTTCGACGCCGCCACCAATTCCTGGCACGACGGCGCCACCAACTGGTACACCGTCCGCTGCTTCCGGGCCCTGGCCATGCACGTGATGGCGAGCGTGCGCTGCGGGCAGCCCGTGCTCGTCACGGGCAAGCTCGGCATCAACGAGTGGCAGTCGGAGAACGGCCCGCGCACCGAGGTCAGGGTGGATGCCGCCTCCGTGGGCCACGACCTCGCGTTCGGCACCGCGAACTTCTCCCGCGCCGGGGGCCGCTCCCAGCGGCCGGGGTCCCAGGACGGCTCGCAGGACGCGACCACGGAGACCGGAGGGCGCGCGGGCCGGGACGGCCGGGGCAGCAGCGGGCAGGGCGGAGACCTCGGCGGGCCCGGGAGCGACGGCGAGCGGTACCGCTCCGCCGAGTCGCTGGGTCTCGGCGGGAACTCGTACGTGGACGTCACGTCCGGCGCCGTGCTCAACCTGGACCGGGACGACGACACTTTCGCCGGTCTCGCGGACGAGGAACGGTCCGGGGCGGAGTCCGAGAACGCGGAGAAGGAGACGGCGGAGGCGGGGGCGCACTGAACCCGGCTCGGCGGCGTCGTCGGGCCGTGGACAGCCTCCGGCGGACCGGGCGAAAACCCTGGTCCCGGACCGTGCCGGGGGCCGCGGGCGGCGTCGTCTCCCGTGGTGCCCGGCATGGAACCGGCACGGTAGCCTGGAGGCATGGCGGAATTTATCTACACCATGAACAAGGCCCGCAAGAAGGTGGGCGACAAAGTCATCCTGGACGACGTCACCATGTCGTTCTTCCCGGGCGCCAAGATCGGCGTCGTGGGCCCGAACGGCGCGGGCAAGTCGACCATCCTGAAGATCATGGCGGGGCTGGACCAGCCCTCCAACGGCGAGGCGCGGCTGAGCCCCGGCTACTCCGTGGGCATCCTGCTGCAGGAGCCCCCGTTGAACGAGGACAAGACCGTCCTCGGCAACGTGGAGGAGGGCGTGGGCGAGATCAAGGCGAAGCTGGACCGCTTCAACGAGATCTCTGCGGAGATGGCCGAGCCGGACGCGGACTTCGACGCCCTCATGGAGGAGATGGGCAAGCTGCAGGAGGAGATCGACGCCGCCAACGCGTGGGATCTCGACTCGCAGCTCGAGCAGGCCATGGACGCGCTGCGCTGCCCGCCGCCGGACGCGGACGTGAAGGTGCTCTCCGGTGGTGAGCGCCGTCGCGTGGCCCTGTGCAAGCTCCTGCTGGAGAAGCCGGACCTGCTGCTGCTCGACGAGCCCACCAACCACCTGGACGCCGAGTCCGTGCTGTGGCTCGAGCAACACCTCGCCTCCTACCCCGGCGCCGTGCTCGCCGTGACCCACGACCGGTACTTCCTGGACCACGTCGCGGAGTGGATCTGCGAGGTGGACCGCGGTCGCCTGTACCCCTACGAGGGCAACTACTCCACCTACCTGGACACCAAGGCCAAGCGCATGGAGGTCCAGGGCAAGAAGGACGCCAAGCAGGCCAAGCGCCTGAAAGAGGAGCTGGACTGGGTCCGCTCCAACGCCAAGGGACGCCAGACCAAGTCCAAGTCCCGTCTGGCGCGCTACGAGGAGATGGCGGCGGAGGCCGAGAAGACCAGGAAGCTGGACTTCGAGGAGATCCAGATCCCGCCGGGACCCCGCCTGGGCAACCAGGTCATCGAGGCCACCAACCTGCAGAAGGGCTTCGGGGACCGCTCCCTGATCAACGGCCTCTCGTTCTCGCTGCCGCGCAACGGCATCGTGGGCGTGATCGGTCCCAACGGCGTGGGCAAGTCCACGCTGTTCAAGACCATCGTGGGCCTCGAGGAGCTGGACGGCGGCGAGCTGAAGATCGGCGACTCCGTCCAGATCTCCTACGTGGACCAGAACCGCGCGAACCTGGACCCGGAGAAGACCCTGTGGGAGGTCGTCTCGGACGGGCTCGACTACATCAACGTGGGCAAGGTCGAGATGCCGTCCCGCGCATACGTCTCCGCGTTCGGCTTCAAGGGCCCGGACCAGCAGAAGAAGGCCGGTGTGCTCTCCGGTGGTGAGCGCAACCGTCTCAACCTCGCGCTGACCCTGAAGCAGGGCGGCAACCTGCTGCTGCTGGACGAGCCCACCAACGACCTCGACGTCGAGACCCTCGGCTCGCTCGAGAACGCGCTTCTCGAGTTCCCGGGCTGCGCCGTGGTCGTCTCCCACGACCGGTGGTTCCTGGACCGGGTCGCCACGCACATCCTCGCGTGGGAGGGCACGGAGGAGCAGCCCGACAACTGGTACTGGTTCGAGGGCAACTTCGACGCGTACGAGGAGAACAAGGTCGAGCGTCTCGGCGCCGACGCCGCGCGGCCCCACCGCCTCGCGCACCGTCGCCTCACGCGCGACTGACGTCGCCCGTTCCCGGCGCATCGCCCCGTGGTCCCTTCGTGGACCGCGGGGCGATCTGCGTGTCAGGGGGTGAGGTTAGGCTTACCTGTGTGATTTCGAACGATGCGACTTCCCACCGTGCAACCGGCAACGATACGGCTGACCGCGACAGGACCGGCAAGGACGTGACCACTGGCCCAGCGACCGGATCCTCCGGTAGGACGGGGGCCTCCGGGGCGACGACCGCAGAGGCGCCCGCGGCGGCCGGCCCCGAAGTGCCCGCTTTCGACACCGTGGTGGTCACGGGTGCGGCTGGCGGCATGGGGACGGCCGTGGTCGCTGACCTGCTCTCGCGGGGGTACGCCGTCGCCGCACTGGACCTCCCGCCGAACGATCCGTGGCGGGACCGCACGCCCACGGAGGACACCACGGGGGCCCTCTCGGAGATCGCGCGGGGGACCGCCTCCGGGCGGCTGAGCTACCGCGGCTGCTCCGTGAGCGACGGCGCGGACGTGGCCCGCGCCCTGGACGAGATCGCCGCGACCATGCCCCCGCTCCTGGGCCTCGTCAACGGTGCCGGCACCCTCGAGACCGGTCCCGCCCTGGAGACCTCCGACGAGCAGTGGCGCCGCGTCATGGACGTCAACGCCACCGGGGTCTTCCTGGTCTCGCGGGAGACCCTGCGCGTGATGGTCGCCCAGTGCAACCACGACCCCTCCAACCGGCGGGGCATCGTGACCATCTCCTCGAACTCCGCGGTGGTGCCGCGCGCCCAGATGGCCGCCTACGCGGCGTCGAAGGCCGCGGCGACGCACTACACCACGAGCCTCGGGCTCGAATCCGCCCGGTACGGCGTGCGGGCCAACGTGGTGGCCCCGGGCACCACCATGACGAACATGGTCATGGGCATGTGGGACGGGGAGGACCGTTCCGCCCAGATGGTCGTGGGGGACCCGCAGGCGTACAAGACGGGGATCCCGCTGGGACGGGTGGGGCGTCCGGCGGACGTGACCGGCGTGGTCGGCTTCCTGCTGGGGGAGTCCGCGCGGCACATGACCCTGCAGGTCCTCACGGTGGACGGCGGCGCGGCCCAGCACTGACAACGCGGCACCGACGGACACGGCTCGGGCGGCGCACCCCGTGGAGGGTGCGCCGCCCGAATGGATGCGTCTCTGCGGGCGCCGGGGTGAGCAACCTCGCCGGGGTCCCTCAGGTTGGCCGCTGCGCTCAGCCCTCCAGCAGGGCCCCCCACGCATCGAGGCGGGGGTCCTCGGCGAGGTCCACGTAGTCGACGTCGTAGCCGCGCGCGATGATGCCCTCGACCACGCCCATGAGGCGGACCGAGTCCAGCCCCAGGTCGGTCAGATCGGCCCCGGTGTCCACCTGGTCGGGCGTGGTGCCCAGTGCGGTGGCGACCTCTCCGCGCAACTCTCCGATGATCTCCGTCACCGTGCAGTCCTCTCCGTTCGACAGTGAAATAGCTAAGGATAGGCTACCCTAATACGCGTTGTGCCCACCCGTCCCCGAAAGGAGCTCCAGTCTCGCATGGTGTCTTCGACGAGCCTTCCCGAATCCGCGGAGTGGTTTCCGCTCACCGGCGCACAGGAAGGGATCTGGAACGCACAGCGCCTGGATCCGACCTCCCCGTACTACGTGGTGGGCGAGGTCGTGGAGATCGGTCCGGGGGACGTGGACGTGGACCGGTTGGCGGACGCCGTGGCGGCTGCCGTGGACGAGACCGAAACACTGAGGCTGCGCATCCGCGAGCACGAGGGTGAGGCCCAGCAGCGCGTCGTCGGCCCCGGTGGCCACCGTCCGCGCGTGCTGGACCTGCGCGAGTCCCCGGACCCGTTCGCGCTGGCGTCCGCCGTGGTGGACGAGCAGCGCACGGACATGGCGCAGCACTGCGCCCCCATGGTGGACCGCGAGCTGTTCCGCTACGTGATCCTGCGCCTGACCGACCAGCACGTGTGGCTCGTGCAGCTCTACCACCACCTGGTGATCGACGGGTACTCCGCGGCGCGGCTGAGCCGGCGGATCGCCACCCTCTATCGCGCCGGTCTCACCGGCAAGCCGGCGCCGGCGACCGCCTACCGCCCGATCCGCGAGCTCGTCGTGGAGGACCTTGAGTACCGGGCTGGCGAACAACGGGTCGCGGACGAGCAGTACTGGGTGGATGCCATGACCCCGCTGCCCTCGGTGGGTGGCCGCGAGGGCGGGGCGAAGCACTCCGGTGGCCGCACCGTGCACGTCACCGAGACCCTGACCACCGAGGACACGGATCGCCTCAAGGGACTGGCCTCCGGTGCGGGACACACCTGGGTGGACGTGCTGCTGGGCGCCTACGCGGGGTACGTGCACCGGCTCACGGGACGCCGCGACGTCGTGATCGCGCTGCCCATGATGGTGCGCACCACCACGGCCGCCCTGAAGACCCCGGCCATGGCGGTCAACGTGCTGCCCCTGCGCCTGGACGTCTCCGCCGCGGACACCGCCGAGGACCTCGCCGGGAAGGTCGCCGAGGCCATGGTGGGCATGCGCGAGCACCAGCGCTACCGCGGGGAGGACCTCCCGGGAGCCCTGGGCACACCCGGCGCCGGCGGCCTGCTGCACGGCGTGGGCGCGAACGTGAAGGTCTTCAACCCCGCCCTGGACTTCCACGGCGTCCGGGGGCTGCTGCGCAACGTGGCCGGCGGCCCGCCCGAGGACATGGGTCTGACCGTGACCCCGCTGGGCGGCGAGGTCCAGCTCGGCTTCGAGACCGACCCCTCCCGGGTGACCCGCGACCGGGCCGCGGCGCGGCTGCGCGGCTTCGTGACCCTGCTGCGCCGTCTTGCGGCCCCGCAGCTGCCACGGCTGGGGGCCGTCTCCGCGCTCACCGCGGAGGAGGAATCCGTCCTCGAGCAGCGCCGCGCCGCACTGCCCGAAACCCCGAGAGACGAGTCCTTCTCGCCGCTGGACCTCTCCGCCGCGATCGAGCAGATCGCGCAGAGCAGCCCGGACGAGCCGGTCCTCGTGGACGCCCACACCTCGCTCACCGGCACGGAACTCGTGCGCCGCGTCCGCGTGCTGGCGGGTCTGCTGGCCCGCGCCGGGGTGGGGCCCGAGGACGTCGTGGTGCTCGACCTGCCGCGCGGCCACGAGATGGTCGTGGGCGTCCTCGCCACGCTGCTGGCGGGCGGCGCGTTCCAGGCTCTGGACCGCGCCCACCCGGCCGAGCGGCGTCGTGCGACCACCGAGGACGGCGGCGCGGACGTCGTCGTCACGGACGCCGACGGCGATCCGAGCCTGCGCCCGGACGCCCGGCGCCTGCTGTGGCACGAGATCGACTGGGACGCCCCCGCCACGGAGGTCACCGCCACGGCGGGACCCGAGAACCTCGCCTACCTGCTGCACACCTCCGGCACGACCGGGCGCCCCAAGGGCGTGGAGGTCACCCGCGCGGCGCTCGGCCACCTGATCTCGCACCACCGCGCTCTGCTCTTCCCGCCGTCCCAGCGCCGCAGCGGCAGGAACCACCTGCACGTGGCGCACACGGCGTCTTTCACCTTCGACGCCGCCCTGGACCAGCTCTCGTGGATCTTCGGCGGGCACACGGTGCACGTCTACGACGCCGCGGTCACGGGGGACGCCCTCGCGTTCCTGGACGCACTCACGGCGGACGGGATCGACGTCCTGGACTCCACGCCGTCGCTCGCCGGGGTGCTCGTCGAGTTTGGTCTGCTGCAGCTGCCCGCACCCACGACCCTGATCCTCGGCGGTGAGTCCCTGCCGGCCTCGCTGTGGCACGATGTCGTGGCGTCCGGCAAGCTCGCCTGGAACCTCTACGGTCCCACCGAGTCCACCGTGGACGCCGTCGCAGCGCGGGTGGCTGGGCGCACCGTCACGGTCGGGCGGCCGCTCGCGGGTCTCACCGCGCACTTGCTCGACACCGACCTGCAGCCCGTCCCGGACGGCGAGACGGGGGAGCTCTACCTGGGCGGATCCCAGCTCGCACGCGGCTACCGTGCACGCCCGATCGAGACGGCCACGCGCTTCGTCGCCGATCCCTTCACGCCCGGCGGGCGGCTCTACCGTACGGGTGACCTCGCACGCTGGGAGCCCGGCACGGGCTACGTGGTGCTGGGCCGCGCGGACGACCAGGTGGAGATCCGCGGCCAGCGCGTGGAGCCCGCGGAGGTTGAGGCGCTGCTGACCACCGTGCCGGGCGTCTCCGGCGCGGTCGTGGGTGTCATGGGTGAGGACCAGGACGCGAGCCTCGTGGCCCACGTGGTGCCCTCGCGCGGGACCCGGCTCGATCCCGCCGGGGTGCGGGAGGACCTGGCGCGCCGCGCGCCGTCGCACCTGGTGCCCGCGCACGTGGTCGTGCTCGACGCATTCCCCGTGACGGTGGGCGGCAAGGTCAACCGTGCGGCGCTGCCCGCCCCGCAGCCCGAGGAGAGCACCCGCGAGGCGCGGACGCCCGCGGAGCAGGTGCTCGCGCAGGTCGTCGGCGAGGTGCTCGGACGACGCCGCGGGGCCGCGCTGTCGGTCTCGCTGGAGCGCGACTTCGTCTCCCAGGGCGGCGACAGCATCGCGGCGCTCAGCGTGGTGGGCGAGGGGCGACGGCGCGGCCTGGACATCGCCGCCCAGGACCTGCTCAACGGCACCGCGCTGGCGACCGTGGCCACCCGCGCCGCGGCGTCGGACGCGGATCTGGCCGCCGCGGCCGCCCGTGCCGCGGATTCTGACGACGACGCCGCGGCGGGTTCGTCCGCCGAGGACGCCTTCGACGCCGCACTGGACCTGCCCGTGGGGCGAGTGGAGCTCTCGCCGGTCGTCCGCACGCAGCTCGCGGCCGCTCCCACGGACGAGGCACTGGCCCGCCACGCGCAGTGGGTCGTGCTCGACACCGGCACCGCGCTGGACACCGCGGCGCTGGAGCGCGCGCTGCAGACGGTTCTGGACCACCACGACGCGCTGCGGCTCGTGCTCGACACCACCGGGGAGGAACCGCGGCTGCTCGTGCGGCGCAGCGCTGCCGTGGCGGCGTCGGACGTGCTCGTGGCTGCTGACGCGCCGCGAGCTGACGAGAGCGGTTCAGACGCCGCCGCGCCCCAGGAGTGCGCCGAGGACCTCGTTGCGGCCCTGGACCCGCGCGCCGGTGCGGTGATCCGCACCGCTGTGCTGCCCACCGGGAGCGAGGAGCGGGACGACCGTCTGGTCCTCGCCGTGCACCACCTCGCGGTGGACGCCGTCTCGTGGCAGATCCTGGTCTCGGACCTCGAACGGGCGTACGACGCCGCTGTGGCCGGAACCCTGCCGGAGACCGACGACGTGCCGTGCTCGTGGCGCCACGCGATGGACGCCATGGCCGCCCGTGTGGGCGAGGCCGCTCTGCGGGAGGACCTGCCCCACTGGGAGGGCGTGCTGCGCGAGGGTCCCGCCGCGCCCCTCGGTGCCCGCGCGCTGGACCCCGCCGTGGACACCGTGGCCACGGCGCGCACCGTGGACGTGGAGATCACGGGAGAGATCGCCCGGGCGGTGCGCACCACGGCGCCCGAGGCGTTCCGGATGCGACCGGACGAGGTGGTGCTCGCCGTCGTGACCCTGGCCCTCGCCCAGTTCGACCGGCGCCGCGGCCTGCGCGCCGCGCCCGCCCGCCCCGTGACGCTCGAGGGCCACGGCCGGGACACCCTCGCTCCGGGCTGCGACCTCTCGGAGACGGTGGGCTGGTTCACCACCGAGTTCCCGGTGCACGTGGCCTCGGAGACGCTGGGCCGTCCCGGTGCAGCCGGCGGCTCCCGTGTGCTGACGGCGGAGTACCTGGACGAGCTGCTCGCCGGTGGACCTGCCGTGGCCGCCCTGTTGCGTGCGGCGAAGGAGTCGCGCCGCACGAGCCCGGACACCGCCGGCTACGGCATCCTGCGTCACCTGGACCCGGAGGGGCGACGTCGACTGGGCGAGCTGTCCGAACCGGAGGTCGTGCTCAACGTGATCGCCGCGTCCGAGGACTCGGAGGACGGCTGGTCCGCGAACGGTGCGCGCTCGTTCGCCGTCATGGAGTCGCCGGAGCGTCAGCTGACCGAGGCACTCACCGTCAACGTCTTCCAGGGCGCCGGCCCGGACGGCGGCCTGAGCGTGGAGGTACGCGCCGCGGGGGAGGTGCTCGGCGCCGAGGACCTCGACGTGTTCGCCGAGACCCTCCGCGAGGCCGCTTCCGCCGTGCACCTGCACCTGCTGCTGAACGAGAATCCGGGTGGTGCGAGCCCCTCGGACCTGACCCACGCCCTCGGACAGGCGGACCTGGACGCGCTCGAGGCCGTCCACGGCCCGGTCGCGGACGTGCTGCCGCTCTCCCCGCTGCAGGAGGGGCTGCTCTTCCACGCCCTCTCGGACGGCGACGGGGACGCCTACGTCCTGGCGGCTGCCCTGGACATCGAGGGTCCGGTGGAGCCCGACCGGCTGCGCGCGGCCTTCGACGCCGTGCTGCGGCGCCACCCCGTGCTGCGTGCGGCCTTCGACGCGACCACCGTGGGGGAGCCCGTGCAGGTGGTCCCGCGTGACGTGTCCGCGCCCTGGCGCACGGTGGACCTCACCTCCATGCCCGCCGCAGCGGTGGACCGCGCGGTGGCCGGACTGCTCGCGGAGATGTCTCACCGTCCCGTGGACGTGAGCCGCTCTCCGCTCGTCGCCGCGACCCTCGTGCGGCTCGGGGAGGACCGCAGCGTCCTGATCCTGGGCGCCCACCACCTGGTCACCGACGGCCGGTCCACGCCCGTGATGGTGCGCGACCTCATGGCCTTCTACCGCGGCGAGGGGGACGAGCTGCCGATCGCCCAGTCGTTCGGGGCGCACGTCGCCCGCATCAGCGCGGGAGCGGACGACGCCGTGGCCGCGTGGCGCACTCGCCTGGACGGGCTGGCGCAGCCCACGGTGCTCGGCTCGCGGGAGGCCGCCCCCTCCGCCGCGCGCACCGATCAGGTCAGGCAGGACCTGCCCCTGGCCCCGGAGACCGCGCGCCGCGTCGTCGCCCTGGCCCGGGAGCACGGGCTCACGCCCAACACGGTGCTGCAGGGCGCGTGGGCCGTGGCGCTCGCCGCGGTGGGCGGGCACGACGACGTCGTCTTCGGCGTCACCGTCTCCGGGCGCCCCACAGACCTGCCCGGCATCGAGAACACCGTGGGCCTGTTCGCGAACACCCTGCCCGCGCGGGTGACCCTCTCCGCGGACGAGCCCCTGCTGGACACGTTCTCCCGGCTGCAGGGCGAGCAGGCGGCCATGTCGGAGCACGAGTCCGCGGCGCTCGCCGAGATCGAGCGGGCCGTGGGGCTCGGCACCCTCTTCGACTCGCTCGTGGTCTACGAGAACGCTCCCGCGTCGGACGGGGAGGAGGAGGCGCTGCCCCGCGTCACCGGCATCAGCAGCGCGGGCGGCACGCACTACCCCCTCAACGTGATGGTGCCGCCCGGGGACGAGTTCCGCGTGGTCGTGGAGCACGACCCGGCCCGCGTGGCGGACAGCACCGCGCAGCGGCTGTGGCGCGAGCTCGCGTGCACCCTCGAGGTGCTCACCGCCGACCCGACCGTGACCCGTGCGCGTCTGGCGGGGACGGAGGACGACGCCGCGGCGGCGCCCGGGACCGGTTCGGTGACCACCGCGGTGACTCCCGTCGTGGTCGACGCCGACGCCGCGTCGCCGGGACGCGGGGCGTGCGCCGAGTCCGCAGGCGCGGGAGCTACCGCGCCCTCGCACGGTGCCGGAGCGGCCCCCACGAGCGCTGGGCGTGCCGTCAGCGAGAACGGCGCGCCGACGGGTGGCGGTGCCACTCGCGGATCCGTGTCCGGCACCGAACCGGCGTCCAGCGGTACGGCGGGCATCGTGGCGGCAGAGATGGCCGCCCTGCTGGGACGCGACTCGATGTCTCCCGAGGACGACTTCTTCGCACTCGGCGGCCACTCGCTCACGGCCATGCGGCTGCTCGGGCGGTTGAAGCGTCGCGGTCTCGCGGCGTCGCTCGTGCAGGTGCTCGATGCGCGCACGCCGGCCGCGATCGCCCGGCTGCTGGCCGATGGCACGACCGACCGGGTTGACCGGTCCCCGGTCCCCGACACGCCCCTGTCCACAGATGCTGATGCAAATGCATCGAATGCGAGAGATGTCGCGCCCGCTCTGAGCCCCGCCCAGCAGCGGCTGTGGTTCGTGCAGCAGCTCGAGGGCCCGTCCACGGTGTACGACGTGCCGGTCGCCCTTGAACTGCGCGGTGACCTGGACGTCGAGGCGCTGCGCGCGGCGTGGCACGACGTCGTGCGGCGCCACCGCGCCCTGCGCACCGTGTTCCCCGCCCTGCGGGACGGAACCGCCGGGGTCCGCGTGCTGGGCGCCGACGAGCTGCCCGCGCTGCGCGTGCACGACCTCCCGGCCGGAGACAGCGCGGCGGACGGCGACGGGACCCCTGACCGCGAGCTGCTGGAGCGCGTGGTCGCGGAGCACCTCGGAGACCCGGCGCACACCGTGGACATCACCCGCGACGCCCCGGCCCGCGCGGACCTGTGGACCTCTCCGTCGGGAGTGTCCCTGCTGCTGCTCGTGGTGCACCACGTGGCCATCGACGCCGAGTCCGTCCCGCCGCTGCTCGCGGACCTCTCGGTCGCGTTCGAGGCGCGGACGGCCGGGCACGAGCCCGCGTGGGGTGAGCCGCCCCATGCCGAACTCGTCGCGGCGGACGGCCCGGACACCGCTGCGGACGAGGCCTACTGGGCGGACGCCCTGCGCGGTCTGCCCGCCGAGCTCGACCTGCCGGTGGACCGGCCCCGCCCGGACACCCCCGGTCACGAGGGGCACACGGACGTGCTCGAGGTCCCCGAGGCACTGCGCGAACGCATGGACGCCGTGTGCGGTGAGTACGGTGTCACGCCGCTCATGCTGCTGCGCTCGGCCGTGGCCCTCACCTGGTGGCTCCACGGCGCCGGTCGGGACATTCCGCTCGGCAGCACCGTGGCCCTGCGCCAGGACCTCTCGGACGAGCAGCGCGCCGTCGGCTACTTCGTGAACACGATGGTCGTGCGCTGCCCGGTCTCCGTGGGCGGCACCGTGGCGGAGAACCTGGCCGCCGTGCGGGCCGCCTCGCTCGGGGCCCTGGAGCACAGCGGGCTGCCGTTCGAGCGCGTCGTGGACCTCGTGGACCCCGAGCGCCAGCGCGCCCGACACCCCCTCTTCCAGACGCTCGTGTCCCACGAGGCACCGGTCCCGGCGCCGTCCCTCGGGGGTCTCGCGACCTCGGAGGTCACCGTGCGGACCACGACGTCGCGCTTCGACATGGGCGTGTGGCTCGTGGACGAGGACGACGCCGCCGTGCTGCGCTTCGTGGGTTCGGCGGACCTCTTCGACGCCGCCACGGTCGCCACCCTGGGGCGGCGCGTGCTGCGCGTCCTGAAGCAGGTCGTCGAGGACCCGCGGCGCCGCGTCGTCGACCTCACGGCAGACGTCACGTCCGGCGGTGAAGCGGCCGACGCCGCGTCCCCCGCCCGCAGCGTGCCCGCCGCGTTCGCGGAGCAGGTCTCCCGCACGCCGCACCGCGTGGCCCTGCACGACGCCCACGGCGACCTCTCCTACGCGGAGCTCGACGCCGCCGTGACCGCGCTCGCCGCGCGCCTGGTGGCCCGGGGCGTGGGGGAGCAGTCGCCGGTGGCCGTGGTGCTGCCGCGGGACCGGTCCCTGCTCACCGCCCTGCTGGCCGTGCAGCGCGTGGGTGCCGTGTACGTCCCGCTGGACCCGGACCACCCGAGCCTGCGGACCCGGCAGGTGCTCGAGGACGCCGCGGTGGACCTCGTGCTGACCACGTCCGAGCTCGTCGGAGTCGTGACCGCGGACAGCAAGACTGCCGACAGTGAGGTCACCGACGGCGGAACCACCGTGAGCGCGTCCGCCCCGGGCGAGTCTGCCCAGGGCGAGTCTGCCGTGGCGGAGACACATGCCGCCCCCGAGGTCCTGCTGCTCAACGAGCCGCAGGACGACGGCTCACCGCTCACGGCTCTTGGCACGACTCTCCGTGTCGCCGCCGAGTCCCTCCCGGAGATCCCGGGCGCGGACGACGGCCTTGCCTACGTCCTGCACACCTCCGGTTCGACCGGGCGTCCCAAGGGCGTGATGGTCACGCGGGCGAACCTCGCCGCGTTTCTGCGCGCGGTCGCGGAGCTCGGCTGGGTGCGGGAGCGGGACGCGCTCGTCGCGGTCACCACCGTGACGTTCGACATCTCCGGCCTGGAGCTGTTCGCGCCGCTGTGCGTGGGCGGGTCGGTGCACCTCGCGGACCGCGAGACCGTGCGGGACCCGGAAGCGCTGCTGCGCGTGGTGGCCCGCGCGGAAGCTGACGTCCTGCAGGCCACGCCGTCCCTGTGGCGCGGTCTCGTGGCGGCCGCCGAGCACGACGGCGTGGACCTGGGCCGCGTGCGTGGGCTCGTGGGCGGTGAGGCGCTGGATCGCGACCTCGCGGCCCGGATGCTCGAGCGCTGCGCGAGCGTGCGCAACGTGTACGGCCCCACCGAGGCCACCGTGTGGGTGACCCACGAGGAGGTCGGCCCCGAGGACCTCACCGGTTCCGGCGCCGTCGCCATCGGCGTGCCGTGGCGGGGTGTGGAGACCTTCGTGCTCGACGACGCCCTGCGTCCCGTCCCGGACGGCGTCGCCGGGGAGCTGTACCTGGGCGGGGCGCAGGTGGCCCGCGGCTACCTGGGCCGCCCGGGCCAGACCGCCACGCGCTTCGTCGCGGACCCGCAGACCCCCGGGGCGCGCCTGTACCGCACGGGTGACCTGGTGCTGCGCCGTGACGGCCGCCTGCACTTCCTGCGCCGCGTGGACGACCAGGTCAAGGTGCGCGGGCACCGGATCGAACTCGGCGAGGTCGAGAGCGCCCTGTGTTCCCTGCCGGGAGTGGCCGCGGCCGCGGCGTGCGTGCGCGCGGACGAGCGCGGCGAGCACCGCCTTCTCGGCTACGTTGTCCCCGCCGCGGACCAGGAGACAGGAGACGCCGCGGTGGCGGGTGCGCCCGCAGCGGGTTCCACGATGGACGACGACGCCGTGCGGTCCGGTGCCGACCTCGCCGCCGGTGCGCGGGACGCCCTGGGCGGCCTGCTGCCGGAGTACATGGTGCCGTCCGTGGTGACCGCCATCCCGGTGCTGCCCATGACCCCGAACCGCAAGGTGGACCGTGCGGCGCTGCCCGAGCCGGAAAGCGTCACCGGTCGCGGCGGCACGCCGGAGACCCCCGCCGAACGGGCGGTGTGCGACGCGGTGGACGAGCTGTTGGGCCTCACCGACTCCGGTCCGCGGGATGACTTCTTCGCGCTCGGCGGTGACAGCATCTCGTCCCTGCGCCTCGTGGCCGGGCTGCGCGAGAAGGGCTGGGAGCTGACGGTCACGGACCTGTTCACGCACCCCGCCCTCGGCGCCCTGGCGCAGCGCGCGCGGCGTACCGCGGCCGCGGAGACCGAGCCGCACGACGTCGCCGTGCCCGTCACCCCTCAGCTGCGCGAGGTGCTCGACGAGCTGGCCCCGCAGTGGCAGGAGGTGCTGCCGCTCACGCCGCTGCAGGAGGGCATGTACCTGCAGTCGATCGTGGACGGGGCGGACGGCGCGGACGCCTACGTGGTGCAGCACCGCTTCACGCTCTCCGCGGGCGCGGACCTCCACGCCGTGCGCCGTGCGTGTGACGCCGTCTACCGGCGCCACGCGATGCTGCGCGCGGGCTTCACCCACCGCGGTGTCAGCACGCCCGTGCAGTTCCTGCTGCCGGAGGGTCCCATGCCCTGGCACGAGACCATAGCGAGCACCCGCGAGGAGGTGGACGCGGCGGCGTCGGCCGCGTTCCACCGCCACATCGACCCGCAGCGCCCGCCGCTGATCGGCGCGCTCGCCGTGCGCCTGCCGGACGGCACGAGCGAGCTGGTCGTCACGCAGCACCACCTGCTCGCGGACGCGTGGTCGCACTCGATCCTGTACGGCGAGCTGTTCACGCTCGCGGCCACGCCGGGCCAGGACGACGCCGCTCTGCCGGAGCCCGCGGACTTCCGCGAGCACCTGCGGTACGTGGCCTCGCGCGACACGGCGGCGGACGAGGCGGCCTGGCGGGAGTACCTCGCGGGGATCGACGAGCCGACGGTCGTCGCGGGCGCAGCGCCGCTGGGCGAACCGGTGCCGGAGACCGTGACCCTGCCGCTGCCCGAGCACCTCGACGCCGCGCTCACCGTCCGCTCGAAGCAGCTCGGGGTCAGCCGCGCGACGCTCTTCCAGGTCGCGTGGGGGATCGCCCTGCAGCAGATGACCGGGCGCGACGACGTCGTCTTCGGCAGCGCTGTCACGGGCCGGGACCCATCCGTCCCCGGTCCCGAGCGCATGGTCGGACTGGCCCTCAACACCGTGGCGGTGCGCCTGAACACCCGCCCGCACCAGTCGGTCGCGGACGTGGTGCGCGGCGTCTTCCGGGAGCAGGGCGCGATGCGCGCTCACCACCGTGCCGGGCTCGGCCAGATCCAGCGCGCCTCGGGGCACTCAACGCTCTTCGACACCCTGGTGGTGCACCGCAACACCGCGCAGGACCGCTCGGACCCCGAGGGTCCGTTCGCCCGCGCCGGCGTGCTGGAGGCCAGTGCGCTGGACGCCACGCACTACGCGCTCGTGCTCGACGTGGACCCCGGGGACGGGAACCCCGGCTCCGGCTCGGTCACGTGCGAGTACCACCCGGAGACGATCAGGACCGAGCGGGCGCAGTGGGCGCTCGACCGCGTCCTGGCGGCGCTGGCGGATCTCTCTGCGGAGGACGCCGATGCTGCGGCGGGCCGGCGAATGGCAGAGGTGGCCGTGGCCGCCCCGCGCCACAGCGCCGTGCTCGCCCCCGAACCCGTGGCGATCCCGGGACCGGACGAACCGGCCGGCAGCGTGGACCGTCTGCTGCGAGACCTCGCCCGCCGCACGCCGGACACCCTGAGCCTCGTGTGCGGGGACGTCCGGTGGACCGCGCAGCAGGTGGACCAGCGGGTGCAGCGCCTGGCGGCCCTGCTCGCCGACCGCGGGCTGGGCCGCGGCAGCGTGGTGGGCATCCGCCTGCCCCGCACCGCGGACCACGTGGTCGCGATCTTCGCGGTCATGCGCACCGGTGCGGCCTACCTGCCGCTGGACCGCAACCAGCCCGCGGAGCGCGCGGCGGACCTGCTCGCGGACGCCGGTGCGAGCGGTCTGATCCGCGCCGGGGCCGAGGACGGCCTGACGCCGGGCTCGGACGCCGGGCTCGCCGTCGTCGACCTCGACGACGCCGCGGTGCGCGCCGTGCTGGACGGCACCGCCCCCGCCCCGGACGTGGCACCCGAGCGGCTCACCGGGCCCTCCGACCCGGACGAACCCGCCTACGTGATCTACACGTCCGGTTCCACCGGCAGGCCCAAGGGCGTGCTCGTGGGCCACCGCGGACTGACCACGATGTACCACAACCACGCGGAGGAGATCTTCGCGCCCACCGTGGCGCGGCTCGGCTCACCGCTGCGCGTGGCGCACACCGTGAACTTCGCGTTCGACATGTCCTGGGAGGAACTGTTCTGGATGCTGCACGGGCACGAGGTGCACGTGATCGACGACCGGCTGCGGCTGCAGACCGCCGAGCTCGTGGCGCACTACCGGCGCACCGGGATCGACGTGGTCAACGTGACGCCCACCTACGCCCGTGAGCTGCTCGGGCACGGGCTCCTGGCCGGGCAGCGCCACCCCGGGCTGGTCATGCTCGGCGGCGAGGCGGTGCCCCAGGAGCTGTGGACGCTGCTGCGCGAGACGGAGGGCGTGAGCGGCTACGACCTGTACGGGCCCACGGAGTTCACGATCAACGCGTTCGGCTCACCGGTGGAGGCCAGCGCCTCGCCGTGCCTGGGCCGCCCCGTGCGCAACGCCCGGGCTGCGGTGCTCGACTCGTCCCTGCGCGAGGTCCCCGAGGGCGCCGTGGGCGAGCTCTACCTCTCCGGCGACGGTCTCGCGCACGGCTACGTGGGCATGCCGGGCCGCACCGCCGCGACGTTCGTGGCGGACCCGCAGCGCCCCGGGCAGCGGATGTACCGCACCGGCGACCTCGTGCGCCGCGGTCCCGACGACTCGCTCGTCTACTGCGGCCGCAGCGACCGCCAGCTGAAGATCCGCGGCATGCGCGTGGAGCCGGGGGAGACCGAGGCCGCGGTCGAAGCACTGCCCGGAGTGCCCACGTGCGCGGTGGACGTGCGCGGCGGGGACGCCGCCCGCCACCTGGTCGCGTGGGTCACTGCCCAGGACGGCGCCGAGCTGGACCCCGCCGCGCTGCGCGAGCAGCTGCGGGACATCCTCCCGGCCCACCAGGTGCCGCGCCGGGTCACGGTGGTCGAGAAGATGCCCGTGACCCCCAACGGCAAGCTGGACCGCGCCGCGCTGCCGGACGAGCCCGTCCGGGGCGAGGGTGCCCGTGCCCCCCGGACCCCGGTTGAGCACGCGCTGTGCGACGCCGTGGCGCAGGTCCTGGAGCTCTCGCCCCGGGAGGTGGACGTCGCCGGGTCCTTCGTGGACCACGGCGGCGACTCGCTCGCGGCCATGCGGGTCGCGAGCCACGCGGAGCAGCACGGTGGGTTCACCGTGCCGGTCGCGGAGCTGCTGGCCGGGACGTCGCTCGCCCGGATCGCCGCGGCGGTCGACGGCGCGTTGCGGGACGGCGAGCAGGACGACGCCGGGCAGGACGACGCCGCCGAGCAGACCTCGTCGGTCGAGGACACCGCCGGAGACCGTGTTCCGGAGCCCTCGGGCGACGGGGGTGCCCGGAGTCGGCAGAGTCCCTCCCGCGAGGTGCTGCACCTTCGGCGCGGCGCGGGTGTGCCCCTGTGGTGCGTGCACCCGGGCGGCGGTTTCGCGTGGCCGTTCCTGCCGCTCGCCACCCGGCTGGGGGCGCAGCGACCGGTCAACGGGCTGCAGCTGCCCACGGAGGCGGACGCGCAGGCCCGCGGCATCGACACGATCCAGGCGCTCGCGGAGTTCTACGCGGACCTGGTCCAGCGCGAGCAGCCGGAGGGTCCCTACGACCTGCTGGGCTACTCGTTCGGCGGAACCACGGTGCACCACGTCGCGGCCGTCCTGGGCGGGCGGGGCGAGCGGGTCTCCTCCGTCACCGTGCTGGACGCGCACCCCGCCGGTCGTGCCGCACCGCGCGGTGCCGGGGGAGCGCGCCGCGAGCGCGGGGCCATGCCGGACGAGCGCGTGCTCGAGCTGGCGGGCCTGAGCGAGGACTTCGCCCAGCGCTCGCCCGAGGTCCTGGACGCCCTGCGCGAGAACCTGCGCCGGTGCAGCGAGCTGCTCACCACGTCGCAGCCGTGCGAGTACGACGGTCCGGTGACGCTCGTCGTCGCGGACCGGGTGCTCGCGGACGTGGGTGGGGAACACGACGTCGCCCGACCGGGTCAGGACGACTGGAACCCGGAGGCGGCGTGGCGGGAGGTCCACGACGGACCGCTCACGGCCCACCGGCTGCCCTTCACCCACGCGGGGCTGGCGAGCCCGGAGGGCTGGGACGCGATCGTCCCGCTGCTGCCGCCCGCGCCGGCGCACCACTGAAACCCGGACACCACTGATTCCCAGATCCATTCCCACACCCAGGAGGACGAGATGAGCACCAACCCCTTCGAGGACGAGGACGGCACGTTCCTCGTGCTGGTCAACAACGAGGAGCAGCACTCGCTGTGGCCCGTTTTCAAGCCGGTCCCGGAGGGCTGGACCGTGGTCTTCGGCGGAGAGGAAGGATCCTCGCGCCAGGAGTGCCTCGAGTACATCGAGCGGGAGTGGACCGACATGCGCCCGCGCTCGCTGCGGACGGGCGCCCCCGGCGCCTGAGCACCCGGAGCAGACGCAACGCACCCGTTCCCGCCGACCTGCAGATCAGGCGATGGGAACGGGTGCGTTGTTCGTGGTGCCAGGGAACGCTGCGGACAGGTGACGGGCGGGGGCACGACCCGAGCGCCGTCGCCCCTCGCCGGACGGACGGGAGGACGACGGCGCGCGGACCGGCTCAGGCGGGCGTGCCAGGTCCCGCGGTGGCCGCGAGCAGCGCCTCCGCACGCTCCTGCACGCCCAGCGCGTTGAGCACCGGGGTGAACTTCAGCCGGGTCTCGGCGAGCTCGGCCTCGGGGTTCGAGTCCGCCACGATGCCGCCGCCCGCGCGGGCTGTGAGCGTGCGGCCGTCTGCCGCGAGGTGCGCGCCGCGCAGCAGCACGCGCCAGTGCCCGTTGCCGGAGGCGTCGCACCAGCCCACCGCGCCGGCGTAGAAGCCGCGGGGGGACTCGGTGGCCAGGATGTGCTCGAACGCGGCGCGCTGCGGTGAACCGCACACGGCCGGCGTGGGGTGCAGTGCGGCGGCGAGGTCCAGCGCGGTCTGCGCGGGATCGGCCAGCACCCCACGGATGGGTGTGCCCAGGTGCCAGATCCGCTCGGTGTGCGTGAGCGTGGGCAGGGGCGGGACGTCCAGCTCCGCGCACAGCGGCCGCAGCACGGACTCGATGGCGTCCACCACGTAGCGGTGCTCGTCGAGGTCCTTGTGGGAGGTCTGCAGCGTGAGCGCGGCTTCGCGGTCCAGGTCCCGGTCCTCGGGTTGCCGCGCGGCCGTGCCGGCCAGGGGGTGGGTGTAGACGTCGAGCCCGGCGCGCTCGATCAGTGCCTCCGGGCTGGAGCCGACCATGTGTCCGCCGGGCAGGCCGGAGTCCGCCGGCAGGGACACGAGGTAGCCGTTTCCCTGGCGGTCGTCGGCCACGAAGCGGCGCAGCAGCTCCACGGCGGTGGTGGGGTCCTCGAGCTCGAGCCGCAGGGCACGGGCGAGGACCACCTTGTCGAGGGTTCCCGCCCGAGCCATGGCCACCGCGCGGGCCACGCGGGCCACGTGCTCTGCGGGGGCGGGGTCCTGGTGCACGGTGCGCACCGGGAGCCGGTCGAAGATCGCGTCCGTGACGCCGAGCAGGGGGTCCGCGGCGTCGTCGGCCTCCGGGTACCAGGAGGCGGGCTCGAAGAGCGCGGCGGGCTGCCGGCCGTCGAAGGGCAGGCAGCCGACGACCACGGAGGCCTCACCGGAGCGCAGGGCGCGCGAGGCGTCGGCGGCGGAGGTCCACTGCCGGCGGACTCCGAGGCCCACGGCGGAGCGGCCGTGCTGGGCCAGGACGAAGGTGGGGTCCGATGCGCGGGGGCGGGCGGCGTCGTGGGAGGTAGTTGTAGACTGGTTCAACACGGTGCTAAGGATAGGCTAACCTAATAGGCGAGTCCACAACCCGCACCCTGGAGTACATCACCATGCCCATTCCCTCCATCGACAGCTATGCCGTCCCGGAGCCCCGAGAGGCCAACCGGGTGGACTGGCA
Organism: Kocuria varians; assembly: GCF_006539885.1. GTDB lineage: Bacteria > Actinomycetota > Actinomycetes > Actinomycetales > Micrococcaceae > Kocuria > Kocuria varians. The sequence goes on from NZ_BJNW01000011.1 coordinate 39,809, forward strand.
GCTGGATCCCGCGCGCTGCGCGGTCCTCGTGCACGACATGCAACGATACTTCCTCGCCGCCTACGACCGCAGTGCGGACCCCGCCGCGAGCGCCGTGACGAACATGACACGCATCGTCGAGGACGCCCGCACGCACGGCGTCCCGGTGATCTACTCGGCCCAGCCCGGGGACCAGCACCCGCACCGGCGCGGCCTGCTCCGCGAGTTCTGGGGCACCGGCATGACCGAGGGCGAGGACACGGAGATCATCCCCGAGCTGGCACCGCGGGAGGGGGACATGGTCCTCACCAAGTGGCGCTACTCGGCGTTCCAGCGCACGGACCTGCGCCAGATCCTGAGCCACCTGCAGCGGGACCAGCTCGTGATCCTGGGGGTCTACGGGCACATGGGCTGCCAGGTCACGGCCACGGAAGCGTTCATGCACGACATCCAGGCCTTCCTGGTCTCGGACGCGATCGCGGACTTCTCGCGCGAGGAGCACCAGGACGCCGTGGACTACGTGGCCAAGCGCTGCGGTGCGGTGCTGAGCACGGGCGACGTCCTCGCCGCGTGGGACGCGAGCGCGGCGTCGTCGGCGGGCGTGGCGAACACGGCCCAGGAGGCGGCCCGTGTCTGAGACCACCGCGGGGCAGCGCCCCGCCGTCCTGCCCAACGGCATGCCCGCCGAGGCCGCGGACCGCTACCGCGAGCTGGGCCTGTGGACGGGTCAGACGCACTGGGACCTGTTCGAGCGGGCCATCACCGAGCGGCCCGAGCACACGGCGGTCGTGGACCGGCGCAGGACACTGAGCTACCGCGAGCTGGGCGAGGGCATCGACCGCGCGGCCACCGTGCTCATGGCCGCGGGGGTTCGCGAGGGCTCGCCCGTGGTCGTGCAGCTGCCGAACTCCGCCGTATTCCTGGAGACCGTGGGCGCGCTGTTCAAGCTCGGCGCCGTACCGGTCTTCGCGCTGCCCGCGCACGGCTCACGCGAGGTGGGCCACTTCTGTGCGATGTCCGACGCCGTGGCCTACGTGGGTCCGCGCCGCGGCCCCCGGGACCTGCTCGCCGTCGCCGACGCCGTGCGCCGGGACCACCCGGAGGTCACCCCGGTCTCGGTGGACGAGCGCGTCACGGACCCGTGGGCCGAGGCCACGGTGGCCGGCGACGTCGTCGACGTCCCGGACGCCGAGGTGCCCGTCACGCGCGTGTCCCCGGAGTCGCTCGCGTTCCTGCAGCTCTCCGGCGGCACCACCGCGCTGCCCAAGCTGATCCCCCGCACGCACGACGACTACCTCTACTCGGTGCGCCGCAGCGTGGAGGTGTGCGACGTGCGCCCGGAGGACGTGATGCTCGTGGCGCTGCCGTGCGCGCACAACTTCACGATGAGCTCCCCGGGGATCCTGGGCGCGCTGCACGTGGGCGCGACCATCGTGATCGCGGGGGACCCGAGCCCCACCACGTGCCTGTCGGCCATCGACCGGCACCGGGTCACGCAGGCGGCCCTCGTCCCGCCGCTGCTGCTCGCGTGGCTCAACAGTCCCGCCGTGCAGGAGCACGACCTCTCCTCGCTGCGCACCCTGTGGGTGGGCGGCGCCAAGCTCAGCGACACCGCCGCGCGGCGCGTGGGCCCCGAGCTCGGCTGCACGCTGCAGCAGGTCTTCGGGATGGCCGAGGGCCTCGTGAATTACACCCGCCTGGACGACCCCGAGGACCTCGTGGTCACCACGCAGGGCAGGCCGATATCCGAGCACGACGAGCTGCGGATCCTCGACGAGGACGGCCGGGAGGTCGCCCCGGGGGAGCCCGGTGTGCTCTACACCCGCGGGCCGTACACCATCCGCCGGTACCACCGCGCGCCGGAGGTCAACGCCCGCTCCTTCACCGACGACGGCTTCTACTGCACCGGTGACATCGTGCGGCAGCTGCCGAGCGGGCACATCGTGGTGGTGGGCCGGGATAAGGACCAGATCAACCGCGGCGGCGAGAAGGTGGCCCCGGAAGCGGTGGAGAACGAGCTGCTCGCCCACCCCGCGGTGCACGACGTCTCCGTGGTGGGCATCCCGGACGAGGTTCTCGGCGAGAAGATCTGCGCCTACCTCATCCCCCGGGACGGCCACCGCGAGGACTTCCCCTCCGTCACCGAGCTGCGCGGCTTCCTGCGCGAGCGGGGACTGTCCTCGTTCGCCGTGCCGGACGTGTTCGAGACCGTCACCGAGTTCCCGCACACCGGTGTGGGCAAGACCAGCAAGAAGGACCAGCGGGGGATGGCGCAGCCGGGCCCGAGCCGCCCCTGAGCCGCACCACCCGCTGAGCACACCACGACCCCCACGAATCGAGACGGACACATGTACAACCTCATCGGCGTCGGCTTCGGGCCGGCGAACCTGGCCCTGGCCATCGCGATCGACGACCACAACCGGCGCGTGCCGCAGGACGAGCAGCTCTCGGTGCTGTTCCTGGAGCGCTCCGAGGGCTTCGCGTGGCACCCGGGCATGCTGCTGCCCCACGCGACCATGCAGATCTCGTTCCTCAAGGACCTCGTCTCCTTCCGGGACGTGACCCACCCGCTGTCCTTCCTGTCCTACCTGCAGCAGCACGGGCGCCTGGACCACTTCGTGAACAAGCAGACGTTCTTCCCGTCCCGCACGGAGTTCTCCGACTACCTCGGCTGGGCCGCGGACCACGTCTCCGAGCACGTGCGCTACGGCGCGGAGGTCCGGGCCGCGCACGTGGACCCCGAGGACCACTCGGTGGTCGTCGAGCTCGCGGACGGCGAGCAGCTGCACGCCCGCGCCGCGGTGCTCGCCCCGGGGCTGCAGCCGCGCCTGCCCGAGGGCGTGACGCTGTCCCCGCGCGTGATCCACACGTCCCAGACGCTGCACGCGATGGAGCACGTGCCCTTCCCGGTGCGCACCGCCGTGGTCGTGGGTGCGGGCCAGAGCGCGGCGGAGGTGGTGCGCTACCTCCACGACCGGGACGCCAACACCACCGTCCACTCGGTCTTCGCCAAGGTGGGCTACACCCCGGCGGACGTCAGCTCGTTCGTCAACCGCATCTTCGACCCCGCCATGGTGGGCCGCTGGCACGAGGCACCGGAGGACGTGCGCCGCAGGCTCTTCGAGTACCACCGCGGCACCAACTACTCCGCGGTGGACCCCGAGCTCGTGGAGGAGCTCTACGGCGTGGAGTACGAGGAGCGGGTGACCGGGCGGCGTCGGCTGTTTATGGACAACTGCTCCGAGGTCGTGGCCTACCGCGAGACCCCCACCACCGTGGAGGTGGACGTGCGGGACCTCACCACGGGGGAGGCCACTACGCTCGAGGCGGACCTCGTGGTCTTCGCCTCCGGCTACCGCCCGGCGGATCCCGTGGACCTCTTCGGGGCGGACGCCCGGTGGTACCGTCACGACGGAACGGCGCCCGTGGTCGGGCGCGACTACACGTGGACCCCGGCGCGGGAGAGCGCACCGCCCGTGTACCTCAACGGCGGGGTGGAGCACACGCACGGCCTGTCGTCGTCGCTGCTGTCCAACCTCGCGGTGCGCAGCGGCGAGATCCTCGACTCGCTCGTGGCCCGTCGCAGCGCCCCGTCCGCCGCCGTGCCCGGCGCCCTCGGCGCGAGCACCCGGTAGCACCAGGAGGAGAGAGCACCCCATGCAACGCACCACCCGTGAGACCACCGTCTACCCGATCGCGATCCGTGAGCTGCAGGTGCAGCGGGTCGAGGACCTGAGCCCGCACATGCGCCGGGTGGTGCTGGGCGGGCCGGGCCTGGACGACCACGAGCGCAACGGCGTGGCGATCCCACCGTTCCGCAGCACCGGCTTCGACGACGACGTCAAGATCATCGTCCCGGACCCGGTGACCGGGCTGTGCCCCATCCCGGAGCCGCAGCCCGGAGGCACCGTCGCCTGGAGCGAGGAGTCCGTGGCCCTGGCCCGCACCTACACCGTGCGCTCGGTGGACCCGGAGACCGGGGAGATCGCCATGGACTTCGTGCTCCACGGCACCGGGCTCGCCTCGGGCTGGGCGCGGCGCGTGACCCCGGGGGAGAGCGTCTACGTGGCCGGCCCCAAGGCCTCGACCGCCGCTCCCACGGACGTGGACTGGATGCTGCTCGCCGGGGACGACACCGCCCTGCCCGCGATCGCCCGCGCCCTGGAGGACCTGCCCCGCGGCACGCGCGTGCACGCCGTCGTCGAGGTCGCCACCGCGGCGGACCGGATCGAGCTGCGCTCGGACGCGGACGTGAGCCTCACGTGGGCCGTGCGCGAGAACGGGGAGGACCTCGTCTCGGCCGTGCAGGGCATCGAGTGGTGGCCCGGCGAGGCGTTCGCCTGGGTGGCCGGGGAGGCGCTGGGGATCAAGCCCCTGCGCCGCTGGCTGCGCGAGGAACGCGGCGTCACGCGCGAGCACACGGACATCTCCGGCTACTGGCGCCGCCGCGACGTCGTGAGCGTGGCCGACTCCCCGGACGTCGTGGACGTCGGGGCCACCGGGCCCTCCGCCGAGGCGCGGCTGCACGAACTCACGGAGCTCACTCCCGCGCTCGTCGTGCGCTCGGCGATCGCCCTGGGTGTCTTCTCCCACGTGGACGACGGCGCCGCGAGCGTCCCCGAGCTCGCCCGCGCCCTGGATCTGCCCGAGGACTCCGTCCAGCGCCTCGTGCGGGCGCTGCGCGTGTACGACCTGCTGAGCGAGGACGCCGAGGGCCGCCTGGGCCTCACCGAGATGGGCGTGCTGCTCGCGGACCCCGAGTCCCGCACGGTGCGCTCGATCTCCCGGGCCGCCACCGTGCGCGAACTCGCGCTCGCGGGTCTCGACCGCGCACTGGCCACCGGCAGCGCGGTCCCCGTGGACACTGCCGGGCGGTACTGGGACGAGCGCTGCGCTCAAGACACCGCGCTCGCCGCGGAAGCGGATGACCACGTGGCCGAGGAGGCCTGGTTCACCGCGCCCGCCATTCCGGCCGCTGTGGGCCTGGACGGCTCCGCCACCGTGGTCTTTGCCGGCCCGGGCTGCGGCGTCTACGCGGACGAGACCATGCGCCGCGTCCCCGGGCTGCGGGCCGTGCTCGCCGGTTCGGAAACCGAGGTCCGCCGCGGACTGGCCGACGTCGCCGCGGTGCGCCGCGAGCACGTCGCCACCCTGGTGACCCCCGTGCCGGGCGACGTCCCGGACGGCACCGACACCCTGCTGCTGCTCGACCCGTTCGCCTCGCTGCCCGGCACGGAGCACGCGGACGTGCTGCGCCGGGCCGTGGAACGCGCGCGCCGCGTCGTCGTCGTCTCCGCCCTCGTGGACCACGAGAACCCGGACGAGTACGACGTCGAGGAGGACCTGCGCCGGCTCTGCCTCAGCGGCGGCGAGATCCCCACGCGCCGTCGACTCTCCGCGCTCGCCGCGGACGCCGGCGCCATCGTCCACGACGTCAGCGCCGTGGGCTGGGGCGTGTGGGCCGTGGAGCTGCGCCCCCTCACCGGGACGGTGTGATCGCGGGTGCGGACACTGCTCGAACCGCCGGTGGACGAGGACCGCAGGACGTACCTCTCCATTACGCAGGACACCACCCCCGCCGGTCTCGTGGGCCAGGTGCTGCGCTCGCGGCCCGGGCTGACCGTGGGCGCGGCGATGCTCGCAGTGACGCACCAGCTCGGCGAGGTGCTCGTGCCCGTGGTCGTGGGGCGTGCGCTGGACGGGCCGATCGCCGCCGGTGACGCCCGCGGCACCGTGCTCGTGGTGCTGCTGCTCGCGGTCGTGTTCGCGGTGCTCTCCTTCTCCTACCGAATCGGTGGGCGGATGGGCCACGCGGCCATGAGCTACGTGGAGCACGAGCTGCGCATGCGCGTCACGGACACCCTGACCCGGCCCGAGGGCTCGGGCGGTCGTGCCCGCACCACCGGTGACCTGATGACCGTGGCCGGCACCGACGCCTCCGCCGTGGCCCGCACCAAGCTGCTCGCGTTCCTGCCGGTGGGAGAGCTCGCCGCCGTGGTGGTGGGCGGCGCGGTGCTCGTGACGGTGTGGTGGCCGCTCGGCGTGGGTGTCCTGGTGGGTGCCGCGGTGACCGCGTTCGTCGCGGACCGCCTGGCCGCCCCGCTCGCGGCGCGCCAGCACCGCGCCCAGGAGACGGCCGGTGCCGCCGCGGACTCCGCGGTGGACCACCTGACGGGGCTGCGCGTCGTCGCCGGCCTCGGTGCCGGACGGGAGGCGGCGCGCCGCTACCGTTCGACGTCGCACACCGCCCTGCGTGCCGCCCTGACCGCCAATGTGAGCCGGGGGATGCTCAGCGCCGTGACGCAGCTGGCTGGCGGCGTCTTCGTGGTGCTCACCGCCGTGGTCGCCATGCAGCAGACCATGGTGGGGCGGCTGTCCGTCGGGGACCTCGTGGTGGTCGTGGCCGTGTCCCAGCTGCTCGTGGATCCCATGACCGTGCTCGGACGCAACGTGGGGGTCGTGTGGGCCACGGGCCTCGCCTCCGCTCGCCGTGTGCTCGCGGTGCTGCAGGCCCCGCCGCGCGAGCACCACGACCCCGAGGACGACGACGCCGCCCTCCTCCCGGGCGCCTCCGAGCTCCTCGTCGTGGACGCGCCCGCGGCCGCCAAGCCCGCGCTGCTCGATCTGCTGGCCGGTCCGCGGCGGATCACCGCCCACGAGAACGCCCTGGCGGCCTCCGGCGACGACCACGTGTTCGACGCCCCCGTGCACCGCAACGTGGGCTTCGACCACGCCCCGGCCGAGACCGTGGAGCGGTGCCTGGACGTCGCCCAGTGTCGCGAGTTCCTCGACCCGGTGACGCCCGCGAGCGGTCCCACCACCGCTGACCACGACCGCACGCAGGAGCCCGAGGACCGCTCGACCAGCACCGGCGAGGCCGGCCGCCACCTCTCCGGCGGCCAGCGCCAACGCGTGGTCCTGGCCCGCGCGCTCGCCGCGGACGCCCCGCTGCTCGTGCTCGACGAGCCCACCTCCGCCCTGGACACCGTGACCGAGGTGACCGTGGCGCAGGCCGTGGCCGCCCACCGCAGCGGCAGCGCCACCGTGGTGTTCACGGCCTCTGAGGTGTGGCACGCGCTGGCGGACCGCGTGGTGACCGTGCCCGCCACGGAGACCGAGTGCACGCATGAGAACGGTGCACACGAGCACCAGGCGCACGAGGACCGGACACCCGAGAACCGGATGCACGAAGACCGGGCGCACGAAAATTCAGCGGGGGAGAACGCAGCGCACCGGACGGACGGCCCCCATCCGGTCCGCCCCGCAACCGCGGGGGCCAGCAGCTCGGAGGCCGCACGGTGAGCACCCTCCAGAACTCCCGCGCCGCCGCCGCGCGCGGTTCGGTCGACAACGCTCCGCAGACCCTGCCCACCGCCGGCAGCCGCGAGGTGCTCTCAGCCGTCGGACAGCGGTTGCGCCCCCAGCTCGTCCGGGTGCTCGGCTCCCTCGCGGTGCTGCTCGCCTCGGCGGGCTGCGGCCTCGTGCTGCCGCTCGTGCTGGGCCGCGTGGTGGACGCCGTGACCGGCACGGACACCCAGCACCCCCTGGTGGGCGACGGCGACCCGTGGCGCGTGCTCGCGGTGCTCCTCGGCGCCCTCGTGCTGGGTTCCGTGCTCAACGGTCTGGGCACCGCCTGGTCCGCGGGCGCGGCGGACCGCGTGGTGGCGGACCTGCGCGAGGAGGCCGTGGCCGCGGCACTGACCCTGGACCAGGAGCGCGCCGAGTCCCTGGGATCCGGCGAGGTGGTCTCCCGCTCCAGCGACGACGTCGCCGCCGTCACCTCCGCGGTCAACACCGCCCTGCCGTCCGCGATCGCCGCGGTGACGGGCATCGTGGTGACCACGGTCGGGATGGCCGGCATCCACTGGGCGTTCGCCGCGGTGCTCGTCGTCGTCACGGTGCCCGTCTACACCGTGGCGGTGCGCCGCTACCTGCGCGAGGCCCCGCCGCTCTACCGGGCGGAGCGCGCGCAGCGTGCCGTCCGTGCGGGCATGGTGCTCGACGCCGTCCGCGGCGCCCCGGTGCTGCGCGGCTTCGGTGCGCAGGGCTTCATGCGGCGTCGGCTCGTCGTGCCGTCGTGGCTCGTCTCCCGGCTCGTGGTGCTCACCCAGATCGCGACCACGCGCCTGTTCGGCGGGGTGAACCTCGCCGAGTTCTTGGGCCTGGCCGCGCTGCTCGGTACCACGTTCGCACTGCTCGGCAGCGGGACCGTGACCCTGGGTGCCGCGACCACCGCCGTGCTGTTCTTCCTGCGGCTCTACGGGCCCATCGGCACCGCGCTGATGATGCTCGACCAGCTGCAGTCCGCGTACACGTCCCTCGGCCGGATCGTGGGCCTCGCCCGGCTCGCTCCCGACGGCTCGGAGGCAGGCCCGTGGGCGGAACGCGGGGCTGTGGGGTCCCCGCCCCCGGACGCCGCCCCGGGCTCCGCGACGACGACGCCCGGTACCGGCCGCGAGCGCCCGAACGCGGACGTCGTCGTGCGCGATCTGGACGTCCACTACGGGGCCCGGCACGCCGTGCGCGAGGTCAGCATCGACGTCGAGCCGGAATCCTCGGTGGCCCTCGTGGGCGCCTCGGGGGCGGGGAAGTCCTCCCTGGCCGCGGTCGTGGCCGGTGTCCGCACGCCCACGCGCGGGACCGTGCGGATCGGCGGCGAGGACCCGCACGCCCTGCGGCCCGCCGACCGGGCCCGGCTGGTCGCGCTCATCTCCCAGGAGAGCCACGTCTTCGCGGGCACCCTGCGCGAGAACCTCACGTTGGCGTTGCCCGCCGCGGACGACGACGCCGTGTGGTCCGCCCTGGACACCGTGGGCCTGAGGGACTGGGCCCGCTCCCTGCCCGACGGTCTGGACACGCCCCTCGCGGACGGCGGCCCCGGCCTCGGGGACATGCGTTCCCAGCAGCTGTCCCTGGCCCGCGTGGCCCTGCTCGCGCCGAGCGTCGTCGTCCTGGACGAACCCGTGTCCCGCGCGGCGCGCAACGAGGCCGAGACCCTCGCCCGGGCGGTGCGCGCAGTGTGCCGCGGGCGCACCTCCGTCACGGTGATCCACCACCTGGACCAAGCCGCGCAGTGCGAGCGCATCCTCGTGATGTCCGACGGCGCGGTGATCGAGGACGGCGGGCACGAGAAGCTGCTCGCCACGGACGGGCGCTACGCCATGCTGTGGCACGCGTCCCACGCGCGGGAGGAAGAACCGTGAGCGAGTCCGGCGGCGCCCGCGCCGGTGGCCATGATGCCGACGCCGCTCACGGTCGGACCGGACCCGGCGACGGCTCGCCCGCGCACCCCTGTACCCACGACTCCGCCGGAGACGCGGCCGCCGACGCCGCCCGCGAGGCGTTCCATGCGCTCCTGCCACCGGGCGCGGTGGTCGTGGCACGCGGCCACGACGTCACAGCGACGCCGCGCGCGGAGGAGGCGGCCGCCGTCGCCGCGGCGGTGCCTTCGCGCGTCGCCGAGTTCGCCACGGGACGCTCGTGCGCCCACGAGGCCCTCGAACTGCTGGGCCGTCCCACCGCGGGCATCGGACGGGGAGAGCGCGGCGAGCCACTGTGGCCCCGCGGTGTGGTGGGAAGCATCACGCACTGCGAGGGGCTGCGTGCCGCCGCGGTCGCCAGGAGCGCAGACGTCCTGGGGCTCGGGATCGACGCGGAGCCGCACCTGCCCCTGCCCGAGGACGTCCTGGACCTGACGCTCACACCGGCGGAGCGGGACCGCGTGGCCGCGCTGGACCGCAGCCGCCCGGACGTCGCGTGGGGCCGGATTGTGTTCAGCCTCAAGGAGTCCGTCTACAAACTCTGGTACCCGCTGCGCCACGAGTGGCTGGGCTTCGAGGAGGTGGACGCCGTCGTCGCAACGGACGGGACGTTCACCGTGGCCCTGCCGCGACCGCTCCCCGCTCCCCACGGGGACGTGCTCACGGTGCGGGGCCGGTGGACGGTGACCGGCGGCCTGCTGCTCACGGCCGTGGCACTGACCCCGGTCAGTGGAACTCGGGCAGGCGCATCATGCCCTCCTGCACCGTGGTGGCGATCATCGCGCCGTCGCGGGTGAACATCTTGCCGATGGACAGCCCGCGTGCCGAGGACGCGCTCGGCGAGGTCTGCGTGTAGAGGATCCACTCGTCCGCGCGGGCGAAGCGGTGCCACCACATCGCGTGGTCCAGGGAGGCGACGTTCATGCCGCGTTCGCCCCAGGACCGGCCGTGGCGGCGCAGGATGGGCTCCATCATCGTGTAGTCGGACACGTAGGCCAGCGCCGCACGGTGGATCGCGGGATCGTCCGGCAGGGGCGCCAGAGCCTTGACCCACACCGCGTTGTAGGAGTCCGTGGAACCCTGCCACGGCAGGAACAGCGGCTGCGTGATGTAGCGCATGTCGAAGGGCCGCTCGAACGCCTGCGCGCGGGCCTCGGGGATGTCCAGCGCCCCGAGCGTTTCCCGCAGGGTCGGCAGCGACTCCGGGTCGGGGACGCCCGCGGGCATCTCGTCCTGGTGCTCGAGACCCTCCGCGGCGTCCTGGAAGGAGGCGATCACCGAGAGGATCGTCTTGCCCTCCTGGTAGGCGTGGATCCGCCGGGCGGAGAAGGACCGGCCGTCCCGCACGCGCTCCACGCCGAACGTGATGGGCAGGTTGATGTCCCCGCCGCGCAGGAAGTACGCGTGCAGCGAGTGGATGGCGCGTTCCGGGTCCACCGTGCGCATCGCGGCCATGGCGGCCTGGGCGAGCACCTGCCCGCCGTAGACCCGGGCGCGGGGCGTGGTGATGGTGTGCCCCACGAATATGTCCTCGGTGGTGCGGGCCCCGCCGCCGTCCGCGAGGTCGAGCATCTCGATGAGCGCGGCCACGGGTTCCTGGGTGGGATCGACAGTCATGGGCCCCACTCTAATCCGCGCCGTGGATGTGGTGTGATGGGAGCATGACTTCCCTCAACGTCCCCGTGCAGATGCGCTTCTTCGACCAGGACCAGTACGGCCACATCAACAACGTGACCATGCTGCGCTACTTCGAGGACGCCCGCGTGCGGCTCACCGCGTCACCCATCAAGAAGGACCCCGACCACGGGATCCCGGAGGACACCACGTTCCGCGAGTCCGTGGGGGAGCTGCGCTCCGTGGTGGCGCACCAGAGCGTGGACTACAAGGAGCAGCTGTTCTTCCGCATGGACCCGGTGATCGTGCGCACGTGGATCTCGAAGATCGGCGGCTCGTCCTTCACCATCTCCTACAGTCTCCAGGAGGAGGACGGCTCCCACGTGTACGCGCAGGGGGAGTCGGTGATCGTGATGATGGATCCGGAGACCGGCAAGAGCGTGAAGCTCTCCGAGGACCACAAGGCGCTGCTCGCCTCCCTGGAGGACGACGTCAAGTACGACCACGCCCGATGACACCCGCTCCCGAGAACCCTGTCGCGGGCTTCTCCCTGCTCGACCACCGCGACGCCGCGGACCTGGCCACCTACGTGAGCCGCGCCCGTTCCGTGGACCCGCAGGCCGCGGTCCGGCTGCAGGCCATGGGACAGGTGCTCGCGGTGTGGGTCTCGGTGATCCACCCCGCGGGCCTGCTGGACACCGCGCCCGTGGTGCTCGGCCTGCGCACCATCGGTCTCGCGGAGCCCTCCAGCCTGGACGCCACCGTGGCCGCCTCCGCCATCACGGACCGGCTGGCGCGGGTGGGCTCGGGGGGCAACGACGCCGCCCCGGTCTGGTTGACTGCCCCGCCCCAGGAGGTCTTCGCCTCCTGGGCGGGAATCCTTGCGCCGCGCAGCGGGTGGAGCGCCCTGGGAGCGGTTCCGGCGGCGCTCGTGCGCGACGTCGCCCGGATGGGCGTCCAGGCCGTCTCGGACGCTGTCCCCGCGGACTCCGGTGCGGCCGTCGTGCAGAAGGTGCGGGCCCGCGTGTGGGGTGCCGCCTCCGGATGGGGTCCCGCGGACGGTCCCGCCGTGCCGGACGGTGCCGCCTTCGCCCTGGACGTGCTCGGTTTCGTGCCGCCCTCCGCGCAGGAGGTCCACGTGGCCACCGAGCGCACGGGCCAGTGGGTGCGTCTGAGCACGGGCGTGGGCCACGTGCTGGTGAAGCTTCCGCGCTGAGGGCCGGTCCGACAGAGCACGAGGCCTTGCCGGACCAGCCGTCTGGAAATCAGCGCCCCGAGGTCAGCCCGGCCGGTTGACCATCGCGTGGGCGGCGCGCTCGAAGTAGTCCCACATGATGCCGTCGTGCAGCGGGGAGAGCTCCACGGCGTCCATGGCTGCGCGCATGTGCGCCAGCCATGTCTCGCGCGCCCACGTGTCCACCGGGAACGGAGCGTGGCGCATCCGCAGCCTCGGGTGGCCCCGCTGCTCGGAGTACGTGGTGGGCCCGCCCCAGTACTGCTCCAGGAACATCCGCAGCCGCTCCTCGGCGGGGCCCAGGTCCTCCTCGGGGTACAGCGCCTTGAAGTCCGGGTCCTCAGCCACGCGTGCGTAGAACTCGTGGGTGAGCTTCACGAACGTCTCGTGCCCGCCCACCTGCGCGTAGAACGAGTCCGACGACGCCGCCTCGGCCGCCTCGCGCGCGTCCCCCACCTGCTGCGGGGGCTGCGTCACGGAGCCGCCCGCGGAGCGGGAGCCCACGGCACCGAGCGTGAACGTGCGACGCCCTGCCGGGGGAGCGGCCTGCGGATCGGTGGGGCCGGACTCGCTCACCGGGCGGCCCCGGCGTCGTCGGCCTCACCCAGCGCGACGGCGTCGACCTGCTGGGCGCGCACGGCGCGGCGGACCGCGTCCTGGCGTTCCAGGACGATGCGTCGCAGCCCGCTCAGCGCGGGGTCCAGGGCGTCGAGGAAACGCTGCGCCTCGTCCACGACCTCCTGGCTCGTGTGGCGGGGGAACAGGCCCACGGCGATCTGCTGCGCGAGCTCGTGGGTGCGGTCCTTCCACACGCCCGTGACGTCCGCGAAGTAGCGCTGCGCGTACGGGGTGACCAGGGCGTCGTCGTGCACGCGGAAGAACCCGGCGATCGCGGCCTGCTGCTGCGAGTTGGGCAGGGCGCCCTCCTCGACCACGAGTCGCCACGTCTCCGCCTTGGCCTCGGGCGTGGGGATCGCTGCCGACGCCGTGGCCGCCGCGATCGCGCCCGTCTCGGTGTTGTCCTCGCGCAGGGCCGCGGCGATGTCCTCGGCGCCCTTGCGGCCGGCGGCCACGAGGGCGGTCAGCACGGACCAGCGTGTGTCGGTGTCCAGTTCGACGCCCTCCGGCACGCCCTCGCCCTTGGCGAAGCCCGCCACGCGGTCGAGCTGCGCATCGGTGCACGCGCGGCGCAGGAAGGCGCGGAAGAACTGCCACTGGTGGTCGGAGCCGGCATCGGACGCCTCGGTGAGACGCCACAGCTCGTCGGCGGCGGACTCGCGCACGGCCTGCGCGTGCTCCGGGGCCAGGTAGTGGTCCAGGGCGGTGTCGAGCTGGCGCAGCTGCACCTGGACGGCGGTGGAGTCCGTCTCGTGGCCCACGTTGGCGAGCGCCAGGCGCACGTAGTCGCTCGCCGGGCTCACGCCGTCGTGCACCGAGTCCCACGCCGCGGCCCACACCAGGGAGCGCGGCAGGGACTCGTCGAAGTCGCCCAGGTGGTTCATGGCGGTCGCGAGCGAGCACTCGTCCAGGCGGATCTTGGCGTAGGCGAGGTCGTCGTCGTTGAGCAGCACCAGGTCCGGGCGCTCACGGCCCACGAGGTCGGGCACCTGGGTGAGCTCGCCGTCCACGTCCAGCTCCACGCGCAGCGTGCGGGTCAGGCGTCCCGTGTCCTCACGGTGGTCGTAGAAGCCCACGGCCACGCGGTGCGGGCGCAGGGTGGGGTGGCCCTCCTGGCCGATCTGCTCGATGGCGAAGGAGGTGATCACGCCGTCCGCGTCCGCGGTGATGCGGGGGATCAGGGTGTTCACGCCCGCGGTCTCGAGCCAGCGCTCGGACCACTGCTTCAGGTCGCGTCCGCTCGCCGCCTCCAGCTCCACCATGAGGTCGGAGAGCTCGGTGTTGGACCACGCGTGCTTGCCGAAGTAGCGGTTGAGTCCGGCCATGAACTCCTTCTGACCAACCCATGCCACGAGCTGCTTGAGCACGGAGGCGCCCTTGGCGTACGTGATGCCGTCGAAGTTCACGAGCACGGCCTCGAGGTCCGGGATCTCGGCCTTGATGGGGTGCGTGGTGGGCAGCTGGTCCTGCGCGTAGCCCCAGGACTTCTCGCCGGCGGCGAACGTGGTCCACGCGTTGGTGTACTTGGTGTTCTGGGCGCACGCGAGCGTGGACATGTACTCGGCGAAGGACTCGTTGAGCCACAGGTCGTTCCACCAGCGCATGGTCACGAGGTCCCCGAACCACATGTGCGCGAGCTCGTGCAGCACGGTGATGGCCCGGCGCTCCACGCGCGCCTGCGCGGGCTTGGAGCGGAAGATGTAGGACTCCACGAACGTCACGGCGCCCGCGTTCTCCATGGCACCGGCGTTGAACTGCGGCACGAAGAGCTGGTCGTACTTCTCGAACGGGTAGGGGACGCCGAACTGCGACTCGTAGAACTCGAAGCCCTGCTTGGTGATCTCGAACATCTCGTCCGCGTCCATGTAGTCGAACAGGGAGCGGCGGGCGAACAGGCCCAGGTCGATCGTGCGCCCGTCCGCGGAGACCAGGCTGTCCGTGGTCTTCAGGTAGGGGCCGGCGATCAGCGCGGTGACGTAGCAGGACATCACGGGCGTGGGGGAGAAGTCCCAGCGGGCCACGCCGTCAGAGACGGCCACGGGCTCGGGGGTGGGCTGGTTGGAGACCACCTGCCACGCGGCGGGGGCCGTGACCGAGAACTCGAACGTGGCCTTGAGGTCCGGCTGCTCGAAGACCGGGAACATGCGCCGGGTGTCCGCGACCTCGAACTGCGAGTATAGGTACACCTCACCGTCCGCCGGGTCCACGAAGCGGTGCAGGCCCTCGCCGGTGTTCATGTAGTACATCGTGGACTCGACCACGAGCTCGTTGCTCGCCGCGAGGCCCGGGAGCTGGATGCGCTCGCCGTCGCTGACCTCCGCCGGGTCCAGGGAGGAGCCGTTGAGGGTCACGGACTCCACGGACGCCGTGATCGCGTCGATGAACGTCTCGGAACCGGGTTCGGCGGTGAACGCCGCGGTGGTGCGCACGGTGAAGGTCTCCGGGCCCGTGGTGAGATCCAGGGCCACGCGGTAGGACTGCACCGACACGGTCTGCGCGCGCTGGGCGGCCTCCGCTCGGGTCAGGTTGGTTCCGGGCACGACGGCGTTCCTCTCCTCGACGACTACTTCCATGACCGCGCGGGGCATCTGGCCATTATGGCAGTCGCGGCAACTCCCCGGTGGTCCCGGCCGGCACGGGGCCTGCGGGGCGGTCGGCGATATGGTGGGGACCACGTCCTGTCCTTGCGGCGTGCCACACGTCCGGTGCGCGGGGGACACCCGGGAACCCACCTAGGAGTTGCAGAAGACCATGCGCGTGCACATCGCCACCGACCATGCGGGACTCGAGCTGTCCCACTACCTCATGGAGCGCCTCACCGAGGAGGGCTTCGAGCTGATCGACCACGGCCCGGAGGAGTACGACGCCGTGGACGACTACCCCGCGTTCTGCATCAGCGCCGCCATGGGGGTGCGCGAGGACCGCGAGAACGGCCTGGACTCGCTGGGCATCGTGCTGGGCGGCTCCGGCAACGGCGAGCAGATGGCCGCGAACAAGGTGCAGGGCATCCGCGCCGCGCTGGCCTGGAACCAGGACACCGCCAAGCTGGCCCGCGAGCACAACGACGCCCAGGTGGTCTCCCTCGGCGGCCGCCAGCACGAGAAGGAGGAGGCGCTCGCTCTCGTGCTCACGTTCCTGCGCGAGCCGTTCTCCGGCGACGAGCGCCACGTGCGCCGGATCGAGCAGCTCGCGGAGTTCGAGCGCACGGGTGACATCGCGGGCAAGCTCTCCGCGATCACCCCGCGCCCCTTCACGCGCGGCTGAGCGGGGCACCCCGTGCCGGAAGGCCACTCGATCCACCGACTTGCCCGCCAGCTCGGTGACCTCTTCACGGGTCAGCGGCTGAGCGTGTCCAGCCCCCAGGGGCGCTTCTCCGCCGGGGCGCAGCTGCTCGACGGCCGGGTGCTCACGCGTGCCCGCGCCCACGGCAAGCACCTGTACCTGGACTTCGCGGCACCGCAGGACCCGCAGGACGTGCTCGTGATGCGCTCGCACCTGGGCATCTACGGGGCGTGGAGCTTCGTGGGGGACGAGACGTCCGCGGCGGCGTCGTCGATCGGCGCCCCGCGGCGGGTGGGGGAGCGCGAGTCCGGTTCCTCGCAGGCCCCGGCCGTGGCGCACGACGACGCCGGGCGCGTGGTCCCCGAGGCGCCCGTGGGTGCCGTGCGGGCCCGGCTCGCGGGGGAGCACGGGTGGGCGGACCTGCGCGGCCCCGCGCTGTGCGCGGTGGAGACGCCGGAGGAGGCCCGGGCCGCCGAGGCGAAGCTCGGCCCCGATCCGCTGGACCCGGACGCGGACCCCGCTCCCTTCCTGGCGAAGGCGGGCCGCAGCCGGCGGGCGATCGGCGTGCTGCTCATGGAGCAGGACGTGGTCTCGGGGATCGGCAACATCTTCCGCGCCGAGTCGCTGTTCCGGCGCGGAGTGAACCCGATGACCCCGGGAACGTCCCTCACGCCCGAGGACCTGCGGGGGCTGTGGGACGAGAACGTGGCGCTCATGGACGTGGGCGTGCGCGTGGGACGCATCATCACCACGGACCCCGAGGACCGGCCGGGCATCCCGGAGTCGGAGGCGTGGCCCGAGCACGCGAACTACGTCTACCACCGCCACGGTCAAGACTGCCTGCGCTGCGGGGCCACCGTCCTGAAGAAGGACCTGAACGGGCGCGGCCTCTACTGGTGCCCCGTCTGCCAGGCCTGAGCGGCCGGCTGACGGCCCGTCCGGTCTGCTCGGGCGACGACGCCGCGCGGCACCCGGCCGCGCGGCGTCGTCGTTCCCGGGTGGCACACCGGGACCGGGCGAGGAGGGCGCAAGATACGAAAAACCCCGCAGTGCGAGGTCTGCGGGGTGTGATCGGAACGGCGAATCTGCCACTGTGAGGGGGCGACGGGAATCGAACCCGCGTAGCCAGTTTGGAAGACTGGGGCTCTACCATTGAGCTACGCCCCCGGGAACGATGACGACAGTACACGAGCACCCCTGGCGGCTGCCACCCGCGGGCGCTCATGGCGTGCTTTCCCGGCCCGGAGCCCGCGACACGATAGACTGTCGTGTTGTCGGCCCGCCCGCGGGCGCGTCGGCACCCGTCCCGTGCGCGTCCCAGAGCGTTGCGCGCGGTCACGGAGCACGTGCCGAGCACGTGACCACGGGGTGTAGCGCAGTGGCTAGCGCGCCTGCTTTGGGAGCAGGAGATCGCAGGTTCGAGTCCTGTCACCCCGACGTCTGGGCGCCACGGCCGCGTGCCGTGACGCCCGTGGACCCACCGGACCGACCCCGGTCCGTTGCAGCAAGCACCCAACGACCCCAGGAGTACAGCGGAAGTGAAGAGCGCCGTCGAGAAACTCAATCCCACCGAGGCGAAGATCACCATTGACATCACCTACGCGGATCTGAAGCCCTTCCTGCAGGAGACCTACAAGGAGCTGGGCAACCAGATCCAGATCCCCGGTTTCCGCAAGGGCAAGATCCCCGCCAAGCTCATCGAGCAGCGCGTGGGCTTCGACTTCGTGGTGGAGAACGCGCTGAACGAGGGGCTCAACTCCTTCTACCAGCAGGCGCTGGCGGAGAACGAGCTGACCCCGCTCTCCCAGCCCCAGGTGGAGGTCCTCTCCAAGCCGGAGGAGGACAACCGCGAGGCGGACACCAAGGTGGAGATCTCCGTGGCCATCCGCCCCGAGATCGAGCTGCCGGACTACAAGGGCCTCGAGGTCGAGGTCCAGGCGCGCGAGGCCTCCGCCGAGGACGAGCAGAAGGCCCTGGACGAGCTGCGCGCCCGCTTTGGCACGCTGAAGTCCGTGGACCGTCCCGCCGCCGAGGGTGACCACGTGACCCTCGACCTGCAGGCGCTGGTGGACGGCGACGAGGTCGACGCCGCCAACGACCTCTCCTACGAGGTGGGCTCCGGCACCATGCTCGAGGGCATCGACGAGGCCGTGACCGGTCTCTCCGCCGGCGAGGACGCCACGTTCGAGACCACCCTGGCCGGTGGCGAGCACTCCGGTGCGCAGGCCACCGTCAAGGTCAAGGTCACCGCCGTCAAGGAGCGCGAGCTGCCCGAGGCGGACGACGAGTTCGCGCAGCTGGCCTCCGAGTTCGACACCATCGACGAGCTCAAGGAAGACCTGAAGAAGCAGGTCGCCGAGTCCGCCGTGGTGGAGCAAGGCATCGAGGCCCGCGACAAGGTGCTCGAGAAGCTCGTGGAGCTCATCGAGGTCCCCGTGCCGGAGAAGGTCATCGAGGACCAGCTCGCCCAGCACTTCGACTCCGAGCAGGCCCAGGCCTCCGCGGAGCCGGGTCACGACACCGAGGAGCACCGCGCGGAGGTCCGCAAGAACGCCGAGACCGCGTTCCGCAACGAGATCATCCTCGACGCCGTGGCCGAGGCCGAGGAAGTCGGTGTGGAGCAGTCCGAGCTCATCGACTACATCATCAACATGTCCCAGCAGTACGGCATGGACCCGAACCAGTTCGCGCAGATGCTCGACGGTTCCGGCCAGGCCGGGATGATGGTGGGCGAGGTGCGCCGCCGCAAGGCCCTGGCCAAGGTCCTGGAGCAGGCCACCGTGAAGGACTCCAATGGCAAGGCCGTGGACCTCTCCTCCTTCGTGGGCACCGCGGACGACGCCGCCGAGGACGCTGCCGAGACCGAGTGACCACCGCGCGCCGTCGGCTCCCGAGCCCCCGGCGCGAGGCCCTGAAACGCCACGGCGACCCCGCACGAACGCGGGGTCGCCGTGGCGTTTCGCTGTCCGCGTGCCACCATGCGCCAGAAGCGAACAGCCCGGAACACCGCGGCCCGTGCGAGGAGGCGGCCACTACGCTCTGAGACAGCAAGTGTTCATGGGTCCGGGCGTGCCGTCGGGGCGGTCGGACCCGTCCAGAAGAAAGAGGGCATTCATGACCTCCACTCCCATTCAGCCGTACGGTGCCGCACCGGTCACTCCGCGCATGGAGGACATGGCACCGGGTGGTCAGGACGACTACGTCTACAACCGTCTGCTCAAGGAGCGCATCATCTGGCTGGGCTCCGAGGTGCGCGACACCAACGCGAACCTGATCTGCTCCCAGATGCTCCTGCTCTCGGCGGAGGACCCCGAGGCGGACATCTACCTCTACATCAACTCCCCGGGCGGCTCGGTGACCGCCGGCATGGCCATCTACGACACCATGCAGCTGATCCCCAACGACGTCGTGACCGTGGCCACCGGCCTCGCCGCGTCCATGGGCCAGTTCCTGCTCTCCTCCGGGACCAAGGGCAAGCGTTACGCGACCCCCAACGCCCGGATCCTCATGCACCAGCCCTCGGGCGGCATGGGCGGCACCGCCTCGGACATCCGCGTGCAGGCCGAGCTGATCCTGTCCATGAAGCAGCGCCTCGCGGAACTGACCGCGGAGCAGACCGGCCAGAGCCTCGAGACCATCCTGCGCGACAACGACCGTGACAACTGGTTCGACGCCCAGCGCGCCCTGGAGTACGGCTTCTTCGACCAGATCGCGCAGTCCGCCGGCAACGTGACCGGTGGCGGCGGGACCATGAAGGACTCCCAGTAGGCACCGGCGCCCGCGCCACGAACCATCCCCAGACTTCTCAGGACGGACCAATGAATTTGCCCCACGCCACCGCACCGCAGCTGCCCAGCAGCCGCTACGTGATCCCCGACTTCGAGGAACGCACCCCCTACGGCTACCGCCGTCAGAACCCGTACACCAAGCTGTTCGAGGACCGCATCATCTTCCTGGGCGTCCAGGTGGACGACACCTCCGCAGACGACATCATGGCGCAGCTGCTCGTGCTCGAGTCCCAGGACCCGGACCGCGACATCACCATGTACATCAACTCCCCGGGCGGTTCGTTCACGGCCATGACGGCCATCTACGACACCATGCAGTACATCCGCCCGGAGATCCAGACCGTGTGCCTGGGCCAGGCGGCGTCGGCGGCCTCCGTGCTGCTCGCCGGCGGCACCCCGGGCAAGCGCCTCGCGCTTCCCAACGCCCGCGTGCTGATCCACCAGCCCGCCATGGAGGGCCAGGGCGGCGGCCAGGCCTCGGATATCGAGATCCAGGCCAACGAGATCATGCGCATGCGCACGTGGCTGGAGGAGACCATGGCGCTGCACACGAACAAGGACGTGCAGCAGATCAACCGTGACATCGAGCGCGACAAGATCCTCACGGCCAAGGAAGCGCAGGAGTACGGCATCATCGACCAGGTGCTGGACTCCCGCAAGATCAACAAGCCCTCCACCGTCACCCAGGCCTGAGAGCACGGGGGAGCGGACCGCACGGCGGCCACGGCGCAGACGCTTCGCGCTGTGGCCGTCATGGCTGTCCGGATGATTGGGCGCGCCGCGATCGGCTCGCCTAGAGTGGTGGCAGACCCGTCGAGACGAAGTGTGAGGCTGATACATGGCGCGCATCGGAGAGAGCGTCGACCTGCTCAAGTGCTCCTTCTGCGGCAAGAGCCAGAAGCAGGTGCGCAAACTCATCGCCGGTCCGCGCGTCTACATCTGCGACGAGTGCATCGAGCTGTGCAACGAGATCATCGAGGAGGAGCTCACCGAGGTCACGGAGACGGACCAGACGGAGCTTCCCCGGCCGCAGCAGATCTACGACCACCTCCAGGAGTACGTGATCGGGCAGGAGCCCGCCAAGCGTGCCCTGGCCGTGGCGGTGTACAACCACTACAAGCGCATTCGTGCGGGGGTCTCCGGGCACACGCTGTCCATCGCGGGCTCGGAGGGGGACGAGGAGGCCATCGAGGTCGCCAAGTCCAACATCCTGGTCGTGGGCCCCACCGGCTCCGGCAAGACCTACCTGGCGCAGTCGCTCGCCAAGAAGCTGGACGTCCCGTTCGCCGTGGCGGACGCCACGTCCCTGACCGAAGCGGGGTACGTCGGTGAAGACGTGGAGAACATTCTTCTCAAACTCATCCAGGCCGCTGATTTCGATCTCAAGAAGGCGGAGCACGGGATTATTTACATCGACGAGATCGACAAGATTTCTCGTAAATCGGAGAACCCCTCGATCACGCGTGATGTTTCGGGCGAAGGGGTCCAGCAGGCGCTCCTGAAGATCCTGGAAGGGACCGTGGCCTCCGTGCCGCCGCAGGGCGGTCGCAAGCACCCCCAGCAGGAGTTCCTGCACCTGGACACCACCAACGTGCTGTTCATCGTGGCCGGCGCGTTCGCCGGTCTCGAGGAGATCGTCCAGCAGCGCACCGGCAAGAAGGGCATCGGCTTCGGGGCGCCCATCAAGGACACCTCGGAGGTGGACCTCACGGGCCAGGTGCAGCCGGAGGACCTGCTGAAGTTCGGGCTGATCCCGGAGTTCATCGGGCGGCTGCCAGTGGTGACCACCCTCTCCAAGCTCTCGGTCCCGGACATGGTGCGGATCCTCACGGAGCCCCGCAACGCCCTGGTCAAGCAGTACCGCAAGCTGTTCCAGCTGGACGGCGTGGAGCTGACCTTCGACCCCCAGGCCCTGGAGGCCATCGCGGAGCTCGCCATCGAGCGCGGCACGGGTGCACGCGGTCTTCGCGCGATCCTCGAGGACATCCTCATGCCGGTCATGTTCGACCTGCCGGGCCGGGACGACATCGCCGCTGTGCTCGTGACCGAGGACGCCGTGGCGAAGATCGCGGACCCCGAGATCTTCACGCACGAGATGATCGAGGCCGAGCGGCGACGTCACAAGTCCGCGTGAGACCGCGGAGAACGCACGAAAGGATTCAGTATGTCTGAGAAGCAGCACGTCGATTTCTGGTTCGACCCCCTCTGCCCGTGGGCGTGGATGACCTCCCGCTGGATGGAGGAGGTCGTGCGCATCCGGGACGTGGACGTGGACTGGAAGATCATCTCCCTGGGCATCCTCAACGAGGACAACCCCGAGAACCACCACCACGGTCACGACGAGTCCATGTGGCTCGTGCGCGTGATCCAGGCCGCGGCCGAGCAGCACGGCGGCGAGTACTACAAGAAGCTCTACGACGCCATGGGCTCCCGTCGTCACCCCGGTGGCATGCAGGACCTCGAGGCGATCATCACCGAGTCCCTCGCAGAGGTCGGTCTGCCGGCAGACCTCGCCGCGGCCAAGGACTCCACCGAGTACGACGACGCCATCCGGGCCTCCACGGACGAGGCCCGTGCCGTGGCGGGTCAGGACATCGGCACCCCGTGCATCGCCGTGAACGGCGTGGGCTTCTTCGGTCCCGTGTTCACCCCGGCGCCCAAGGGCGAGGAGGCCGGCAAGGTCTGGGACGGCGCCCTGGCGCTGGCGTCCTACCCCGGCTTCTACGAGCTCAAGCGCGGGCGCGAGAAGGGCCCGGACTTCAGCTGAGTCCGCTCCCGCACAGCGAGTGACAGACCCCGCCCCGGCGGCCTGTGAAGGTCACCGGGGCGGGGGTGTGTCGTCCTCGGGGCTGCCCCGCGAGCCGCTCCAGGTGAGCCCGTCCCGCCGTTCGGGCGCCCGGGGGGGCGTGCCGTTACCGCCTCCGGCCGAAACCAGGCGGGATTAGTGCCGGTCCATGCCGTCCGTGAGGGCCCCGACGGCGTCGGCAAATGCCCGGGGCTGGGCGTTCATGACGTCGTGCGCGGCCCCGTCGACGATCCGCTCCTCCGGGTGTCCGAGCCGGTCCCGGGTGTCCTGGAGAGAGCCCCCGGATCGGGTGTCCTCCGCACCCCAGATGATGGCGCGGGGAACGGTGACCGCGCGCGTCTGGTCCTCCTGCAGATGCAGGATGCCGCTGCGCCCGGCGCTGCCCAGCAGGGAGTGCTCCACGTCCCCCTGGATGAGCGGGCGCATCCACTGCTGGGCGAGGCGGGCGCCGTCGTCACCGTCGAATGCCGTGCACGCGGAGCCGCACGAGCCGGCCAAGGCCGCGCGGTTGAGCCACGTGAAGCGGGTAAAGATCCGGTACGCGCTCGTGGTGTACGGCAGGCGGGCGATGCGGGCCCGCCAGGTGCCGTCACCGAAGTTCAGGTCCTGGGCGTCGCCGTCCGCGAAGATCACACCGCCCACGTCCTCCGGATGCCACAGCGCGGTTCCCCCGGCCACGGCCGCGCCCAGGGAGTGGCCGACGACGACGGGCCGGGGAATTCCCAGCGCCCGGATCGAGCCCGCGACGAGGTCCGCCTGCAACCGCACGTCCTCGGTGTCCCCGCCGCGGGTGTAGCCGAATCCGGGGAGGTCGAACGCGTAGACGTCCCGGCCCTGCGCGGCGATCAGGGGTGCGGTGGCGCGGAAGGCGACCGTGGACTCCGCGAAGCCGGGGAGCAGGACCACGGGCGCGGGGTCGGCGGAGGTGTGCTTCCCGGTCGCGGCCCAGTGCTCGTAGTGGACGGCCACGCCGCTTACGTCCGCGTACGCGCCCGCCTCGGGTTCGAGGGTGTCGGGCGGGGTGGTTACGGCGTTGCCCACCACGCTGGCAACCGTGAGCAGCACGAGACCGACGACGCCGACCTGCACCGCGCGGCGCAGGATGCGGCCGGTCCGTCGCAGGAACCGGCAGTCGCCGGAACGGGGAGGCGCGGAGGGCAGAGTCACCCGTCCATCATCACCCACGGGGGGCTGGAAAATGTACTGCGGCGGCGCTACTTGGCCCTGCTGAGCACCGGCAGTTCTTCCACGTCCCGTGGTGCGGGAATCACTTCACCTCGACAGTGCTCTCCAGCGTCGAGTTGCCCAGGTAGTGGCCGACGGTCGCCAAGTGGGTTTCCGCGGCGGCGGACTCGTCGGCCGACTGGATCACGGCGCAGACCCCGCCGTGGGACATCTCTGCCAGAGACGCGGCTTCGTACTCCTTGTAGTCGGCGTTGCCGCTGAGGGCTCCCACGCCACTCTCCGACACCGCGTACTGGAACGGTCGCCAGTGGTGCCCGTTCGCGGTGGCTCCCGTCTCTTTCAGCTGCTCCTCGGTGGCGGCGTTGGAGCACAGCGCGCCCCAGGCACCCTTCAGCTGCGTAGGCATTGCGGCGTTGAGGTCCTTCTGCGCGTTGGGGCTGAAGATCCGGAAGTTGATGTCATTGTCCTTCAACGTGGTCCCGTTGAGGTCGGCCAGTTTGTCGTTGCTGCCCACGGCCTCGCTGGGCTCGGGCGCTCCCGTGGCCTTGTCGGTCTCGGCAGAGGTCTCGGACGGCGCGAGCGACGTCGTCCCGTTGACGGTGGCGTGCGTGACGTCGTGCGGGTAGTCGTGGTCCGAGGCGAGCACCACCGTCTTCTTTTGTCCCGCGACCACCTCGTACTCGTCGCTGGAGAACGCGTTGTGCACTTCGATGACCCGGTTCTCGGCGTCACCGCTCTCGCTCTCGGCGGCGTCGTAGTCGTTGAGGTAGTCGCCGACCATCGTGTATTCGACGAGCTCGCCCTCGGGAGTGGTGAAGGAGGCGCTGCTGGCACTGACCGGTTGCGTGCCGTGGATGTTGTCCACTGTCACGGCGAGGAAGTGCAGGGGCGTCTCCGACTTCTTCATCAGCGTGCGTGCTTCCTCGACCCCGGCCGGGGCTGCCACGTCCGCTGTGGCCCTGAACGCCACGCCGTCGTCTCCGGAGCCCTCCCAGTTCGTCACGCCCTCGTACGTGCCGTGGTCGGAGGCCTCCTGCGAGGAGCCGGTCCTGTTCTGACCGGCAGAGCAACCGGTGAGCGCGAGGAGGACCACGGCAGCGAGGGAGAGGGACTTCTTCATTGGACCGAGCTTTCTGGCGTAAGGGGGGGCTCCCCACGCGGGGAGGAGTCGGTGGTTCATGCGGAGAGCGACCCGGTGGCCTGTCGAGGTCACCGGGTCGCTCTCCGACGCGTCGTCGGTCGACACGGACGTCGTTCGCCGGGGGTCAGGCCTGCTCGGTCTGCTCCAGCACGACGTCGCTCACGGCCAGCTCGCCGTCGGCATCCGTGAGGGTGACGTCCGCGGCGTTGCCTGCCGCCTTGAGGTCGTCCAGGCCGCCGCGCAACCGGGCGAGCACGTGCGCCGGGGCGCAGATGGTGGCCGACACCACGGCGGTGCGCTGCTTGACCTTGGCCTCGGACTTCGACTTGCGCAACCCGGACAGGGCCTCGCCCACCACCGTCAGGACTTCGGGATCGCCGTCGCGTGCCAGCCCCGCGTAGCCGTCCGTGACGGGCCAGGAGGCGCGGTGCACGGAGCCGGTGCGCCACCAGGACCACACCTCTTCCGTGGCGAACGGGATGAATGGCGCGAACAGCCGCAGCAGGGTGTCCAGGGTCGTGGCGAGGGCCGCGTGCACCGAGGCCTGCGCCTCGGCACCGCGGGAGCCGTACGCGCGGTCCTTGACGAGCTCCACGTAGTCGTCCGTGAACGTCCAGAAGAAGGACTCGATCAGCTGCAGCGCCCGGGCGTACTCGTACTCGCGGAACGCAGTGGTCGCACGTTCCACGACGTCCGCGAGCTGGGCCAGCAGGGAGCGGTCGAGGTCGTTGACGACCACGGAGGCGTCCGTGCCGGAACCCAGCACGGAGGCCTCGGTGACGCCCTGCGCCAGCACGAACTTGGAGGCGTTGAGCAGCTTGATGGCCAGGCGGCGGCCGATCTTCATCTGCCCCTCGTCGTACGCGGTGTCCGCACCGAGCCGCGCGGAGGCGGCCCAGTAGCGCACGGCGTCCGCGCCGTACTTCTCGAGCACGTCCGTGGGGACCACCACGTTGCCCTTGGACTTGGACATCTTCTTGCGGTCCGGGTCCAGGATCCACCCGGACAGCGCCGTGTTGGTCCACGGCACGGTCCCGGCGAGGGTCTCGGCGCGCACCACGGTGGAGAAGAGCCAGGTGCGGATGATGTCGTGGCCCTGGGGGCGCAGGTCCATGGGGAACGTGATCGCGTGCAGCTCGGGGTCCACGCCCCAGCCGGTGGCGATCTGCGGGGTCAGGGAGGAGGTGGCCCAGGTGTCCAGCACGTCAGGGTCCGCCATGAACCCGCCCGGCTGGTCGCGCTGGTCCTCGGTGTAGCCGGGAGCGGTGTCCGTCGCAGGATCCACGGGCAGCTGCTCCTCGGAAGGGAGCACGGGGTGCTCGTAGTCCGGCTCGCCGGACGCGTCCAGCGGGTACCAGACGGGGAACGGCACGCCGAAGAAGCGCTGGCGGGAGATCAGCCAGTCGCCGTTGAGGCCCTCGATCCAGTTCTCGTAGCGCGAGCGCATGAACGAGGGGTGCCACGCCATCTCGCGGCCGCGCTGGATCAGCACGTCCCGCCGCTCGGTGTCCCGGCCGCCGTTGCGGATGTACCACTGGCGCGAGGTGACCACCTCAAGGGGCTTGTCGCCCTTCTCGTAGAAGTTCACCGGGTGCATGATCTTGCGCGGCTCGCCCTCCAGGTCACCGGACGCGACGAGCATCTCCACCACGGCCTTCTGCGCGGAGAACACGGTCTTGCCTGCCACCTGCGCGTAGCGCTCGGCGGGGGCGCCGTCCGCGATCCACTCGGGCTGCTCCGCCTGGAAGCGGCCGTCGCGGCCGATCAGGGCACGGGTGGGCAGGTTCAGTTCGCGCCACCAGGTGACGTCCGTGAGGTCGCCGAACGTGCAGATCATGGCGATGCCCGAGCCCTTGTCCGGCTTGGCCAGGGGGTGCGCCCGGACCTCGACCGCCACGTCGAAGAGCGGGGAGCGCACGGTCGTGCCGAAGAGGTGCTGGTAGCGCTCGTCGTCCGGGTGGGCCACGAGTGCCACGCACGCCGGGAGCAGCTCGGGGCGGGTGGTCTCGATGAACACCTTCCCGCCGTCCTGCTGGTGGAAGGAGATCCGGTGGTAGGCGCCCTCCCGCTCGCGGTCCTCGAGCTCGGCCTGGGCCACCGCGGTGCGGAAGGTGACGTCCCACATGGTGGGGGCCTCGGCCATGTACGCGTTGCCGGCCTCGAGGTCTTTCAGGAACGCGAGCTGCGAGACCTTGCGGGAGTGGGCGTCGATGGTGCGGTAGGTGCGGTTCCAGTCCACGGACAGGCCGAGCGTGGAGAAGAGGTGCTCGAAGACCTTCTCGTCCTCGACCGCGAGCTCCTCGCACAGCTCGATGAAGTTCTGGCGGGACACGACGTCCCAGTCGCGCTGGTTCTTGGCGGGCTTCTCCGGGGGGCGGTAGCCCTCCACATAGGGCCGACCCGGCTCGCAGCGCACGCCGTAGTAGTTCTGCACGCGGCGCTCGGTGGGAAGGCCGTTGTCGTCCCAGCCCAGCGGGTAGAAGACGTTCTTGCCGCTCATGCGCTGGTAGCGGGCGATCACGTCCGTCTGCGTGTAGGAGAACATGTGCCCCACGTGCAGGGAACCCGACGCCGTGGGCGGGGGAGTGTCGATCGAGTACACGGAGGCCCGGTCCGTGTCCTCGCGGAACGCGTAGGTCCCGTTCTCGCGCCACTGCGCGGAGTACTTCTCCTCGAGGCCCTCCAGAGCGGGCTTCTCGGGGACGACCACCGTTGCGGCGGCCGCTGTGCTGTCGAAGGTCGTGGGCGTGTCTGTACCCGTCATCTCGTGTGCCATGCCTTCCAGTCTCTCACGGCGCCTCCGTGCCCCCGCACGGTTCCGCGGGCCGCGGGACGACGGGGACGACGGGGACGACGACGCCGCGGGGCACCCGGGCGGGCACGGCGTCGTCGGCCTTTCCTAGACTGGGGGCATGACGACGAACGGCGCAGCACAGTACCCGGCCCCGGCGGCCCTCGGCGAGGGAAAGGTCGCGGTGGTCTCCGGGGCCTCGACGGGCATCGGGGAGGCGACCGTGGAACGGCTGCGCACGAGCGGCTGGACCGTGTACGCGGTGGCCCGGCGCGAGGAGCGCCTCACGGACCTCGCGCGGCGCACGGGCGCGCTGCCGGTGCCCACGGACATCACAGACCAGGCGCAGGTGGACGCCCTGCGCGACCGCGTGCTCGCCGAGCAGGGCACGGTGGACGCCGTCCTGAACATCTCGGGCGGCGCCCGGGGAACGGACGCCGTCGCGGACGCGGACGTCGACGGGTGGCAGTGGATGTACGAGGTCAACGTGCTGGGCACCCTGCGCGTGATCCGCGCGTTCCTGCCGGCCCTGCGCGCCAACGGCGAGGGCACCGTGCTGAACCTGACCTCGATCGCGGCCCAGCGGGCGTACGAGGGCGGGGGCGGCTACAACGCCGCGAAGCACGCGGAACGGGCCATGACCGAGGCGCTGCGGCTGGAGGAGGCGGAGCACAACGTGCGGGTTGTCGACATCGCCCCGGGCCTCGTGCACACGCCGGAGTTCTCGCTGCGGCGGCTCGGCGGGGACCAGGAGGCGGCGGACCGGGTCTACGAGGGCGTGGAGAAGCCCCTCACGGGCCGGGACGTCGCGGAGGTGTGTGCGTTCGCCGTGGAGCTGCCGCACCACGTGGACATCGACACCCTCGTGCTCAAGCCGGTGGCCCAGGCCGCCCCGCACAAGGTGATCCGCACCGGGCGCTGACGTGCGAGCGGAGACCTCATGGGCGAGGTGATCAGGTTAGGCTTGCCTCATCTGCTGAGGCCATCAAGGAGCGTCATGTCTCGTCGAGGGAACGCGCCGGCCGCGCTCCGGCACCCCGTGCACCGTGGGTGCCGTGGCGCGGTCAGCACTCGGGTCTCCGGGGTGGTGGCCACCACCGCCACGGCACCGGTCATTGCCGGGGGACCCCTTCCGGTCATGCCTCCCGGACCTGTGCTCCGGGCGCTGGGCGCGCGTTCATGACGGGCCTCGAGTGCGTGCGAGCCACGGTCACCGCCCGTGAGCAGCTGAGCGAGCACCTGGTGCGCGTCCGCGTGGCCGGGGACGAGCTGTGCGCCGTGCCGTGGGGTGCCCAGGGTCCGGGGCCGCGGGCGGACGCCTACTTCAAGCTGCTGATCCCTCCGCAGCCGGGCACGCTGCTGGACGTGGACGTCTCCGACATGGCCCGCTGGCGCCGGGAGTTCATGGCCGCCCCACGGGAGGACACCGGGTGGATCCGCACGTACACCGTGCGTGACGCCGCCACGGTCGAGCTCGACGGCGCCTTGGTGCCCGAGCTCGCGGTCGACGTGGTCCTGCACGACGACCCCGAGCACGGCATGGGTCCCGGGGCCACGTGGGGCAGCACGGTGCGCGAGGGCGACCCGGTGCAGATGCTGCTGCCCTCCGGCGACGCCCCGTGGTGGGCCGTGTGGGACGAGGCCCGCGCCGCCGGCCAGGACGTCGTGCTCGCCGGGGACGAGACCGCCCTGCCCGCACTGGCCTCCATCGTGGACGGTGTCGAGCGCGGCGTGTCCCTCGCGGTCGACCGCAGTGCCGCGGCACAGCCCCCGCGCCGCCTCACGGTGGCCGTGGAGGTCCCCGCGGACGACGACGCCGCCGTGGCCACCGGTCCCCGCGCCCTGGCCCGGGCGGCGTCGTCCCCCGAGGACCGCGCCCTGCGCGTGACGCTCGACAGCGGCACGGAGCTGTCCTGGACGTGGCTGCCGCGCGGCCACCAGGCCCGCAACCTCGCCCTGGAGCTGTGGCTGTGGGAACGCCTGGCCGAGCGCTCGCGGCACTCGTGGCAGCTCGCCGCGGACCAGGAGCCGCGGGACGACCTGCCCTTCGTGTGGGACACCGCGGACAGCGGCGGGCGCGGGACCTATTGGTTCCTCGCCGCGGAGTCCTCGTGCGTGAAGTCGATGCGCCGGATGTGCGTGAGCGCCGGGGTCCCCAAGAAGGACATCTCGTTCATGGGCTACTGGCGGATGGGCAGCGCCACCGAGTGAGGCCGTGCCCGCGGTGCGGCAGGCCCGGCAAGGCTCTGAGCCGGGAGCCGCGAACTCCGGGCCGAAGCGTCGGGCGCAACGCACGACGCCGCGTGACGCCCGTGTGACGGCGCGAACCCGGCGCCCGGGCCGCGCACGTAGCATGGCGGGGACCCCACCGCGCCGCAGTGCCACGGGTCGGAGCGCCCCGTTCACCCCGGTGCGCGCCGGACCGCTGCGGACGCGAACCCGTACTGCCACGAGGACGACCGTGGCTTCGTCGCCATCGGCCGTCCGCCCCGAGGAGCCCCACGGCCATGACCTACCCCCTGGGCCTGAACCTGTCCGGACGCCGCGTCCTGGTGGTCGGCGGCGGTGCGGTCGCCGAGCGCCGTGTGGTGCCGCTGCTCGCGGAGGGCGCGGCGGTCCACGTCGTGGCACCCCACGTCACCGACGCCCTGCGGGACCTCGGGGCGGCGGGGGAGCTGACCTGGCACGCGCGCGGCTTCCGCCCCGAGGACCTCGACGGCGCGTGGCTCGTGCTCGCCCACACGGATTCCCGGGCGGTGCAGGAGACCGTGGCGCGGCACGCGGAGCAGCGCCGGGTCTTCTGCGTGAAGGGAGGCGACGCCGAGCACGCCACCGCCCACGTGCCCGCGACCGTCCGCGACCACGGTGTGACCGTGGCCGTCAACGCCGCGAACGACCCCTCCCGCGCCAAGCGGGTGGCCGCCTGGATCTCGGCCCGGCTCTCGTCCGGGGAGGTGCCCGTGACGGCGCGGCGCCCCGGCACGGACGGAGCGGATCGTGAACCCGGCGCTCAGACTTCGGGCACCGTGGCGCTCGTCGGTGGTGGCCCCGGTGACCCGGCGCTGCTGACCGTGCGCGGACGCTATCTGCTCGCGGGGGCGGACGTGGTGGTTGCGGACCGCCTCGGTCCCACCTCCCTGCTGTCCGAGCTCTCCGAGCACGCACGGATCATCGACGTGGGCAAGCGCGCCGGCTACCACAAGCTCACCCAGGACCGGATCAACCAGACCCTGGTGGACGAGGCGCGGCAGGGCCACCGTGTGGTGCGGCTGAAGGGCGGGGACCCGTTCGTGTTCGGCCGCGGCGGCGAGGAGGTCGAGTTCTGCCACGCGCACGGCGTGGCCACGGAGGTGGTGCCCGGGGTGACCTCGGCGATCTCCGTTCCCGCCGCCGCTGGGATCCCCGTGACGCATCGCGACATCGCCCACGGGTTCACGGTCATCACGGCGCACGAGGAGCTGCGGCATGTGCCGTACCGGGACGGCCACACGCTGATCCTCATGATGGGCGTGCGCGGACTGGCCGGTCACTCCCGCACGCTGCGGGACGCCGGCTACCCGGAGGACACCCCGGTGGCCGTGGTGGAGCGCGGCTGGACCCCCACCCAGCGCTGCACCGTGGCGGACCTCGCCACCATCGCCGAGGTGGCCGAGCGGCGCGGGGTGAGGGCCCCGGCCGTGATCCTCGTGGGACGCGTGGCCGCCCTGGGCCGGGACTGACCGTCTGCGTCGGTGTGCCTCAGGGGCGGCCGACGGGGATCTTCGCCCCGGACAGCAGCACCTTGTGGCCCGTGCCGGCCTCCGACTCCTCGACCTCCTGCGGGGTCGCGGGGCGGATCTGGTCGCGCTCCAGCACGTACATCCGGGCGTCGAGGTCCGCGGGGGCACCGGCGGGCTCGTTGACGAACGCGCGGAAGCGGCGCAGCCGTTCCGGGTCCGCGAGCGTGGCGGCCCACTCGTCCTCGTACGCGTCCAGGTGGCGTGCGACCTCTGCCTCCAGGTCCGCGCAGATCCCGAGGGAGTCCTCGATGACGACCTCCCGCACGTGCTGGGTTCCGTCGCCGTACGTCTCGTCCAGCTCCTCGAACCAGCGCGCGGTGCGCTGCAGCCGGTCCGCGGTGCGGATGTAGTACATCAGGTAGCGGTCCACGTAGCGCAGCAGCTCCTCGCGCGTGAGGTCCTTGGCGAAGAGCCGCCCGTGCGCCGGGTTGGAGCCGCCGTTGCCTCCCAGGAACAGGTTCCACCCGTTCGTGGTGGCGATCACGCCCACGTCCTTGCCCTGGGCCTCCGCGCACTCGCGGCTGCAGCCGGAGACACCGAACTTGAACTTGTGGGGCGAGCGCAGGCCCCGGTAGCGGTTCTCCAGCTCCACGGCGAGCGCCACGGAGTCCTGCACGCCGAAGCGGCACCAGGAGCTGCCGATGCAGGACTTCACGTTGCGCAGGGCCTTGCCGTAGGCGGAGCCGGACTCGAAGCCCTCGGCCACGAGGTCCTGCCAGATCTGGGGCAGCTGCTCGAGACGTGCACCGTAGAGGCCGATGCGCTGGGCGCCGGTGATCTTGGTGTAGAGCCCGTACTTCTCGCCCACGGCGGCGAGGACGCCGAGCTTGTGCGGGGTGATCTCGCCGCCGGGCACGCGGGGGACCACCGAGTAGGTGCCGTCCTTCTGCATGTTGGCCATGTTGCGGTCGTTGGTGTCCTGCAGGGTGCCGCGTCCGCCGTCGAGCGAGTAGGCGTGCACCTGGGAGTGCAGGATCGAGGCCACGGTGGGCTTGCACACGGCGCAGCCGTCCGCGCCGGTGCCGAAGCGGGCGAGCACGGACTCGAAGTCCTGCAGCCCGGTGCTGCGCACGGCCTCGTAGAGTTCCGGGCGGGACATCTCGAAGTGCTCGCACAGCGCCCTGGAGACGGAGAGGCCCAGGGCCTTCATGCGCTGGGCGAGGGTCTTCTCCAGCATGGGCACGCACGAGCCGCACTGGGTGCCCGCGGTGGTGCACTTCTTGAGGGAGGCGACGTCGCGGTTGCCGGCGTCCACGGCGGCGCGCACCGTGCCGAAGTCCACGTTGTTGCACGAGCACAGCACGGCGTCGTCGGGCAGCTCCATGTCACCGGGGCCCTCGCCGCCGGCCGCGGAGAGGTAGGCGCCGGGCTCGGCGGGCAGCTGGCGCCCCAGCAGGGGGCGCAGCGAGGCGAAGGGGGAGGCGTCGCCCACGAAGACGCCGCCCAGCAGGGTGCCGTCCTCCCGGGAGACCACGACCTTCTGGTACGCCCCGCGCACCGGGTCCGCGTAGCTGACCGCCACGCACCCGGGGGTCTTCCCCAGCCGGTCCCCGAAGCCCGCGACCTCAACTCCGGAGAACTTCAGGGTGGTGGCCACGTCGAAGTCCGCCACGGTGGCGTCCCCGCCCCACAGGTTCACGGCGGCGGCCTCGGCCATGGCGTTCGCCGGGGCCACGAGACCCCACGTGCGCCCCAGGATGTGCGCGACCTCCCCGATGGCCCACACGTGCGGGTCCTCGGTGCGGCAGTGCTCGTCCACCACCACACCGCCGCGCGGTCCCAGGGGCAGCTTTGAGCTCTTGGCGAGGTCGTCGTTGGGGCGGATGCCCGCCGCCATGACCACGAGGTCCGCGTCGATCGTGCGCAGCTCGGACTCGTCCCCGAGGGACTCCGCGAGGGACACGGAGACCACGTGGCCGTCCTGGTCCAGGTTCACGGAGGAGATGAACGCGCCGCACTGCACGCCGATCCCGGTGCCGCGGATCAGGTCGTTGACCATGTGCCCGGCGGCCTCGTCCAGCTCCACGGACAGCAGCCACGAGGCGACGTCGAGGATCGTGGCCTCGGCGCCCACGTGCTGCAGGCCCTGCGCGGCCTCCAGCCCGAGCAGACCGCCGCCCACGACGACGGCGCGCGGCGTCCTGCCGAGCCGCTGCTCCAGGTCCTCGACCTCGCGGACCATCGCGCGGACGTCGTCCACGCCGCGGAACACGTGTGTGTGGTCGGAGCCGGGGATCGGGATCACGGCGGCGCTGGAGCCGGTGGCGAGCACGACGTCGTCGTAGGCGTGCTGCGCGCCGTGGTCGTCCGTGACCACGCGGCGCTGGCGGTCCAGGGACACGGCCCGGGTTCCGGTGAGCAGGTGGACGTCAGGGCGCCGCCACAGGGAGCCGTCACCGAGGGTGAGGTCGCGCTGGGGGTCGTCGAAGAGCGTCTCGAGCGCCACGCGGTCGTACGGCGTGTACGGCTCGTCCGTGAGCACGGTGACGTCCAGGGGGTCGCCGTCGTGCTCCGTGAGGGCGCGCACCAGGCGGAAGGCGGCCGGGCCGCCTCCGAGGACCAGGACGGAGCGGGGCTCGGGGAGGGCTGTCATGGGGTGTCCTTCCTGCGTCGGACGGTGGTGCCGCGCCCGTGACGAGCACGACACTGCTAGATTAGCGCCGAGAATGCGAAATATCTGGCGCCCACGCGGCGCGGAGGGAGGCTTTCCATGGACGCCACCGCGTCCCACGAGACCCGCGACCGGGAGCCCGCCCTCCCGGACCCGAAGGGCTGGGTGGACCTCTGCGCCCTGGAGGACCTCGAGGTCAACTGGGGGGAGGCGGCGATCGTCGCGGGGCACGAGTACGCGGTGATCCGCACCAACGACGACCTCGTCTTCGTGACCGACCACCGCGACCCCCGCTCCGGGGCACTGGTGATCGCGCGCGGGATCGTCGGGCGCCACGGGGAGCGGCACACGGTCGCCTCGCCCCTCTACAAGGAGACCTACGACCTCGCCACGGGCGAGTGCGTGGCCGGCGGCGAGTACACCCTGCCCGTGTACCCGGCCGAGGTCCGTGACGGCCGGGTGAGGTTCCGCCCCGCCGCGTGAGACCGCGGCGCGGCACGAGGTGGTGCTGCGGGCACAGGCCCGGGAACCAGGGCGCGGGGTCGCACGACGACGCCGCCGGGCGCGCTATCATGGTCCGGTGCGCCGCGTGCGCACGGGCGTTGATCCGGCCATCACCGGGGAGCCCCTCCGGAAGAACAGGCCGCCGTGCCCCAGTAGAACCGGACGTCCCGGGCACGTGACAGCCCTCAACGAGCGGCCCGCGGCGTCGTCGGCACCCCCGGCGGCACGGCGGACAAGCGAGGTGGTACCGCGCCACCGGCGCCCCGTGCGCCCGAGCGTCCTCGCATCCTGAACCATTGTCATCTCAGGATGGAGCACCGTGTCAGAGTCCTTCGTGTACCCCAAGGCGAGCACCGACCCCGCCGCGCAGGGCGTCCCCGCCGCGCCGCGCCTGCCGCTGATCGAGGAGCGCGTCCTCGAGTACTGGAAGCTGGACCACACCTTCCAGGCGAGCATCGACCAGCGCGAGAGCGGCGTGGACGGCTCCAACGAGTTCGTCTTCTACGACGGCCCTCCCTTCGCCAACGGCCTGCCCCACTACGGGCACCTGCTCACCGGCTACGTCAAGGACCTCGTGGCCCGCTACCAGACCCAGCAGGGTCGCCGCGTGGAGCGCCGCTTCGGGTGGGACACCCACGGCCTGCCCGCCGAGCTCGAGGCCATGAAGCAGCTCGGGATGACGGACAAGCAGGAGATCGAGTCGATGGGCATCGACAAGTTCAACGACGCCTGCCGCGCCTCCGTGATGACCTACGCGAGCGAGTGGCAGGACTACGTCACCCGCCAGGCCCGCTGGGTGGACTTCGACAACGACTACAAGACGCTGAACCCGGACTACATGGAGTCCGTGATCGGCGCGTTCAAGGCCCTGGACGACAAGGGCCTCGTCTACTCCGGCTACCGCGTGCTGCCGTACTGCTGGAAGGACGAGACGCCGCTGTCCAACCACGAGCTGCGCATGGACGACGACGTCTACAAGATGCGCCAGGACACCTCCGTCACGGTCGCGTTCGAGCTCTCCGAGGACACCTCCTGGGCCGCCGAGCCGGAAGTCGCCGCCGCCCTGGCCGGCGCGGAGGCCATCGCGTGGACCACCACGCCGTGGACCCTGCCCACCAACGAGGCGCTCGCCGTGGGCCCGCAGATCGAGTACGTCCTCGTCCCGGGTGCCGGTGAGCTGCAGGGCCGCCGCTTCCTGGTGGCCGCGGACCTCGCCGGCTCCTACGCGAAGGAGCTGGGCTACGGCGACGCCGAGGACCCCGCCGCCGCGGTGCGCGACGCCGTCACCGCCCGCTACACGGGTGCCCAGCTCGCGGGCATCCGCTACCGCCCCCTGTGGGACTACTTCACGGACGCCGAGCGCTTCGGCACCGGGCGGGCCTGGCAGGTCCTGGTCGCGGACTACGTGACGACGACGGACGGCACCGGCATCGTGCACCAGGCCCCGGCCTACGGCGAGGACGACCAGCTCACGTGCGCCGAGCACGACATCCCGGTGGTGCTCTCCGTGGACGAGAGCGGGCGCTTCTACCCCCTGTTCACGGACGAGTCCCTGGCCGCGGGCGCCCCGCTGGCCGCACTGTCCGGGCACAACGTGTTCGACAAGGAGGTCACCCGGACGGTCGTGCGCGACCTGCGGGAGCGCGGCGCCCTGGTGCGCGAGGCGTCCTATGAGCACTCCTACCCGCACTGCTGGCGCTGCCGGAACCCCCTGATCTACCGGGCGGTGTCCTCGTGGTTCGTGAGCGTCACGGCGTTCAAGGACCGCATGGTGGAGCTGAACCAGGAGATCAACTGGATCCCGGAGAACGTCAAGGACGGCCAGTTCGGCAAGTGGCTGGAGAACGCCCGCGACTGGTCCATCTCCCGCAACCGCTACTGGGGCTCGCCCATCCCGGTGTGGGAGTCCAGCGACCCCCAGTACCCCCGCCGCGACGTCTACGGCTCCCTCGCGGAGCTCGAGCGCGACTTCGGCCGGCTGCCCCGCAACGCCTCCGGCGAGGTGGACCTGCACCGGCCGTGGATCGACGACCTCGTGCGCCCCAACCCGGACGACCCCACGGGGCAGTCCGTGATGCGCCGCGTCCCCGAGGTGCTGGACGTGTGGTTCGACTCCGGGTCCATGCCCTACGCCCAGGTGCACTACCCCATGGAGAACCGCGAGTGGTTCGAGACGCACAACCCCGGCGACTTCATCGTGGAGTACATCGGCCAGACCCGCGGCTGGTTCTACACGCTGCACATCCTGGCCACCGCGCTGTTCGACCGCCCGGCGTTCCGCAACGTGATCTCCCACGGCATCGTGCTCGGCTCGGACGGGCAGAAGATGTCCAAGTCCCTGCGCAACTACCCGGACGTGAACGAGGTCCTGGACCGGGACGGCTCGGACGCCATGCGGTGGTTCCTGATGTCCTCGCCCATCCTGCGCGGCGGGAACCTGGTGGTCACCGAGCAGGGTATCCGCGACGGCGTGCGGCAGATGCTGCTGCCGCTGTGGAACGTCTACCACTTCTTCGGCCTCTACACGAACGCCGCCCGCGGCGGGCAGGGCTACGACGCACAGCTGCGCCACGACGCCGAGCACGTGATGGACCGCTACATCCTGGCCGAGACGGGTGCGCTCGTCACGGACACCAAGCGGCTCTTCGACGCGTACGACATCTGGGCGGCGGCCGAGCGGCTGCGCAGCTACATGGACACGCTCACCAACTGGTACGTGCGCCGTTCGCGCGGGCGGTTCTTCGACGAGGACACCCAGGCCTTCGACGTCCTGTACACGTGCCTGGAGACGCTGTGCCGCGTGAGCGCACCGCTGCTGCCGCTGATCTCCGAGGAGATCTGGCGCGGGCTCACCGGCGGGCGCTCCGTGCACCTGACCGACTGGCCGGACGCCTCCCTGTTCCCGCGGGACGAGGACCTGGTCACGGCCATGGACCGCACCCGCGCCATCTGCTCCGCCGGCTCGGGCCTGCGCAAGGCGAACAGCCTGCGCGTGCGCCAGCCGCTCGCGGGCATGACGGTGGCCGTGCCGGGCGCCCACGCGCTCGAGGGCACGTTCCAGGAGATCATCGCGGACGAGCTCAACCTCAAGTCGGTGACCCTCGTGGACGCGGAGGAGGTCTCCGCCGCGGACTTCGGCATCTCCCAGGAGCTCAAGGTCAACGCGCGTGCCGCGGGACCGCGCCTGGGCAAGCAGGTGCAGCAGGTCATCAGGGCCACGAAGACGGGCGACTGGTCCGTCACGGAGGACGGCGGCGTCGTCGCCGGGTCCGTGACCCTGCAGGAGGGCGAGTACGAGCTCGTGACGGTCGTCGACGACGCCGCGGCGAGCTCCGCGCGCGCCGTCACCGTGCTGCCCGGCGGCGGCTTCCTGGTGCTGGACACCGAGCTCACCGACGAGCTGCGCGCCGAGGGCGTGGCCCGCGACGTCGTGCGTGCGATCCAGCAGGCGCGCAAGGACGCGGACCTCAACGTCTCGGACCGCATCCGAACGCGTGTGGCCGCGGACGTGGCCACCGTGGCCGCGGTGGAGGCCCACCGCGAGCTCGTGGCGGGGGAGACCCTGTCCGTGGAGCTCGAGGCGGTCCCCGCGGACGAGCTCGCCGTGAGCGTGGAGGTGGTCGAGGCATGAGCGGCGCCCAGGAGCACGAGAACTTCACCTCGGTGGAGGACCTGTACCAGTACCTGCTGGGGCGCGCGCCCGAGGAGGCCATGGCACCGCGGCTCGACGCCGTGCAGCTCGCCGTGGACGCCCTCGGGGACCCGCACCGCAGCGCGCCGGTGGTGCACGTGACCGGGACCAACGGCAAGACCTCGACCGCACGCATGGTCGAGTCCCTGCTGCTCGCCCACGACCTGCGGGTGGGGCGCTACACGAGCCCCCACCTGGACCGCGTGACCGAGCGGATCAGCATCGACGGCGAGCCCGTGGCGGACGAGACGTTCCTGCGGATCTACTCCGAGATCGCCCCGTACCTGGACCTCGTGGACCGCCACCTGGACTCCGACGGTGCCCCGCGGCTGACCTACTTCGAGATCCTCACCGTCCTCGCGTTCGCCGTCTTCGCGGACGAGCCCGTGGACGTCATGGTGCTCGAGGTGGGCATGGGCGGGTCCTGGGACGCCACCAACGTGGCCGACGCCGCGGTCTCCGTGGTCACTCCCATCGACCTCGACCACACGGACCGCCTGGGCGAGACCGTGGAGGAGATCGCGGGGGAGAAGTCCGGGATCATCAAGCAGGGAGGCTTCCTGGTCAGCGCCGCGCAGCAGCCCGGTGCCGCCCAGGTGCTGCTCGAGCGCGCGACCGAGCTCTCCGACCCGTTCCGCTTCGAGGGCGTCGAGTTCTGGGTGGCCGAGCGCTCCACCGCGGTGGGCGGACAGGTCATCACCGTGCAGGGCCTCGCCGCCCGCTACGAGGACCTCATGCTCCCGCTGTTCGGCGCGCACCAGGCGCAGAACGCCGCGGTGGCGCTCGCCGCCGTGGAGGCGCTGCTGGGAGGTGGCGAGAAGCCGCTGAACCAGGAGCTCGTGGTCGCGGGCCTCGGGGCCGTGGCCTCGCCCGGCCGCCTGGAGCTCGTGCGCACGGCCCCGCCCGTGCTGCTCGACGCCGCCCACAACCCGCACGGTCTGCTCGCCTCCGCGGGCGCGCTGCGCGAGGCGTTCACGTTCTCCAAGCTGAACCTCGTGGTCGGCGTGCTGCAGGACAAGGACTCGGAGGCGATGTTCCGCGTGCTCGCGGACGAGTACCGGGAGGTGGCCGTGGAGCTGTGGTGCACCCGCTCCCACTCGCCACGTGCGATGGACCCGGAGGAGCTCGCGGAGATCGCCGTGGACATGGGCTTCGACGAGGACGTGGTGCACGTGGCACCCCGGCTCGACGACGCCTGCTCCGCCGCGATCCAGGACGCCGCGGACCGCCACGCCAACGACGGCGCCGTGCTGATCACCGGCTCCGTGACCGTGGTGGGTGAAGCGCGTGCCCTGCTCGGCCTCTGACCCCCACCGCGCACCCCTGAAAGGAACCGCATGGCCCGCATGACCAAGGCGCAGCGTGAATGGCGCCCCGGCCGCCCCAAAAAGAAGGGCTCCGTGAAGACGATGTTCGCCTCGAGCGTGCTGAGCATCGAGGCCTTCATCGTGTTCTTCGCGGGGCTCGCCGCCTACGGACTCGTGGCGCGGGACTGGAGCACCCCGGGGAAGATCTGGCTCATGGTGGGTGCCGTGGTGCTCGCCGTGGTGTTCGTCATGGCGTGCGCCGTGCTGCGCAGGCCCTGGGGCTACGCCTTCGGGTGGGTGCTGCAGATCGTCCTGATCGCTACGGGCTTCCTGGTCCCGGCGATGTTCGGCGTGGGCCTCATGTGCGCCCTGGCCTGGTGGTACGCCGTGGTCAAGGGCGGGAGCATGGACCGCGAGAACGCGCAGCGGGCCGAGGAGCAGCGGCGCTGGGACGAGGAGCACGACGGAGCGGAGTCGGCCCAGGGCTGAGCCGTTCCACCGGGCCCCGGCCGATAGGCTCGTGCCGAACCCAGGGTCCCCGCACGGGAGCCCCGACACCAGGGTTCCGCGCGGGGCCGAGAGCAACAACCAGTGAAAGCACCGAACAGCAAGGAGAACCACATGACGCAGCGCACCCTCGTCCTCGTGAAGCCGGACGGCGTCCAGCGAGGACTCACGGGCCAGATCCTCGCCCGCATCGAGGCCAAGGGCTACACCCTGGCTGAGCTCAAGCGCGTCACAGCGACCCGGGAGGTCCTGGAGCAGCACTATGCGGAGCACCAGGGCAAGCCGTTCTTCGAGCCGCTCGTGGAGTTCATGATGTCCGGGCCCGTGGTGGCCGCGGTCGTCGAGGGCGACCGCGTGATCGAGGGCTTCCGCAGCCTCGCCGGTGCGACCGAGCCCACCACTGCCGCGCCCGGCACCATCCGCGGCGACCTCGGCCGTGACTGGGGCGAGAAGGTCCAGAAGAACCTGGTGCACGGATCGGACTCTCCGGAGTCCGCCGAGCGCGAGATCGGCATCTGGTTCGGCTGAGCCGCAGACCGTACGACGACGACGGCGCGCCGCCACCTTCCAGAGGTGACGGCGCGCCGTCGTCGTGTGCCGGGTTCCAGGACCCTGGCCCTGGCCCGGGGCCCGTCCCGGAGGAGCGAATCCGTGACGCCGAGCCCGCGGTCCGGGAGAACTCAGGCGAAGATGACCGTGGAGAAGCGCACGGCAATCACGCCGAAGACGATCACCAGGGCACCGACCGCGCTGAGCCACGCCCACGCGGAGAGCCCCGCGTCCGTGTCCCGACCGGCGGTGCCGAAGATCCCGGCGCGCCGCATGCGGGCGGTCGTGTGGGCGAGCAGCACCGTCTGGGCGCACCACACGACCATGCAGTAGAGGCACAGGGCGTTGATGTGGAACGTGGTCTGCCACCACAGCCACAGGGTGAAGACCGAGCCCGCGGCGATCCCGAGCCACAGCAGCACCCAGTACCAGCGGGCGAAGCGCGCCCCGGCCAGGACGCCCAGGGCCACGGCGGCCACCACGGCGTAGGCCACGATCCCGATGAACGGGTTGGGGAAGCCGAAGAGCTCCGCCTGGGGGGTGCGCATCACGGTGCCGCACGAGAGCCACGCGTTGATGTCGCAGCTCGTGCGATGGCCGGCGTCCTGGAAGATCGCGAGCCGCTCGGCGACGAGAACGGCGGAGGCCGCGAAGCCCACCACGCAGCACACCAGGGCGAGGACGGCCCACGAGCGGTCGGTGCGGGTGACCGGTGCGGGCGGCGCGGCGCCGTCGTGAGTGGCAGGGGCGGGGGGAACCGTGGTTGAAGAGCTCACGCGCCCGATCGTAGACCACGGGTCCGGGTGCCGCCCGGGTGCGCCGCGACCCCCGCGACGCCGTGTGACGGGCACGAGGCTCCGGCCCGGGGCGGACATGTGGCCTGGACCACCGGGAATGTGCGGTGACGGGGGACGACTGTGAGATACTGCAAGCGGTCGGACCTCAGCCGCACTTGAGGACCCGGCCCGGCAGGAGCACCGATCGTCATCGGCGCGGACCCGCGGCTCTCAGAGGATCGAGCGCGTCCGCACCGTGCAAGTCCGCGGTCCACAGGGCCCAGCGGCTCGGTCATCCGCCGGCCCGTGGACGGCGCGCGTCACACACGCCGCGCCCTCGGGTACGAACTCGACTTCCGGCGGCCGCGTGGAGAACACCGGCTCGACCGACCGAGCACACCTC
The DNA here is from genome assembly GCF_006539885.1 of Kocuria varians. Lineage (GTDB taxonomy): Bacteria > Actinomycetota > Actinomycetes > Actinomycetales > Micrococcaceae > Kocuria > Kocuria varians. Next base: position 81,634 of record NZ_BJNW01000011.1, read on the forward strand.
GGGCCCGGGTGCGGGCGGTGCCCCGAGCAGGAGCACAACCACACATGGAATCTGAGCAGGACAACTCCCAGTCCCCCCTGGAGGCCGCGGTCTCCGCACCGTTCGAGGGCGAGTCCGCCGCGGCACCGGAGACGACGCCGGGTGTCGCGGACGACGCCGCCGCAGTGGCCTCCGCCGCCCCGGGCCACGACGGCGCGGCCGAGCAGAACGTCGCCGAGCAGAACTCGGTCGAGCAGAGCGCCGCCGAGTCCGGGACGACCCCGGAGAACGCCCCCGCGGCCGAGGGCACCGAGGCCGGCGCCCAGGACGCCGCCGAGGAGACGACGGGGGAGACCCCCGCTGCCGAGCAGGACGCCACGGAGACCGTCGAGGTCGTCGAGAGCGTGAGCGTGGAGGTCACCGAGGAGACCGAGCCCCCCACGCAGGAGGACTTCGGTGCCTTCGGCCCGGGCGCGTCGCTGATGTTCCACGCACCGGACCCGGACGAGATCCGCAAGGCCGCGGAGGCACAGGCCGCGCGCCAGCGCGAGGCCGCCCAGGAGCGCGAGTCCAAGCGTGAGGCCTCGCGAGGCCACGAGGACGACGACGAGTCCGGCAGCGTCTCCAGCAAGCGGCGCCGGCGGCGTCGTCGCGGTGACGAGGACATGGAGCTCGTGGACGAGTCCGACGGCTCCGTGACCCGGGTGCGCGCCCCGCGCGGCGCGTCCGAGGGAACGGGCCCCGACGAGGTGACCGGCGTCAAGGGCTCCACGCGCCTGGAGGCCAAGCGCCAGCGGCGCCGTGAGTCCCGCCAGTTCGGGCGCAAGCGCCACGTCATCACCGAGGCCGAGTTCCTCGCGCGCCGCGAGTCCGTGGAGCGCAAGATGATCGTGCGCCAGAAGGAAAACCGGATCCAGATCGGTGTGCTGGAGGACGGCATCCTCGCCGAGCACTTCGTCTCCCACACGCAGCAGGACTCGCTGATCGGCAACGTCTACGTGGGCAAGGTGCAGAACGTGCTGCCCTCCATGGAGGCGGCGTTCGTGGACATCGGACGGGGTCGCAACGCGGTGCTCTACGCCGGCGAGGTGGATTGGGACGCGGCGGAGCTCGGCAAGAAGCCCCGCAAGATCGAGAACGCCCTGAAGTCCGGCGACACCGTCCTGGTGCAGGTCACCAAGGACCCCGTGGGCCACAAGGGCGCGCGCCTCACCAGCCAGGTCTCCCTGCCCGGGCGCTACCTCGTGTACGTCCCCGGCGGGTCCATGACCGGCATCTCCCGCAAGCTCCCGGACGTGGAGCGCCAGCGCCTGAAGAAGATCCTCAAGGACCGGCTGCCCGAGGGTGCCGGCGTGATCGTGCGCACGGCGGCGGAGGGCGCCTCGGAGACCGAGCTGACCAACGACATCAACCGGCTGCGCTCGCAGTGGGAGCAGATCCAGGAGAAGGCCAAGTCCACCAAGACCCTGGCCCCGGAGATGCTCTACGCCGAGCCGGATCTGACCATCAAGACCGTGCGCGACGTCTTCAACGAGGACTTCACCGCCATGGTCGTGCAGGGCGATCAGGCCTGGGACAACATCGAGGCCTACGTGACCTACGTGGCCCCGGACCTGCTGGACCGGCTGCAGCGCTGGACCGAGGACGGCGACCTCTTCGAGCACATGCGCGTGGAGGAGCAGATCCAGAAGGCGCTCGAGCGCAAGGTCCTCCTGCCCTCCGGCGGCTCCCTGGTGATCGACCGCACCGAGGCCATGACCGTGGTGGACGTCAACACCGGCAAGTTCACCGGCTCCGGCGGCAACCTCGAGGAGACGGTCACCAAAAACAACCTGGAGGCCGCCGAGGAGATCGTGCGCCAGCTGCGGCTGCGGGACATCGGCGGGATCATCGTGGTCGACTTCATCGACATGGTGCTCGAGTCCAACCGGGACCTCGTCCTGCGCCGGCTCGTGGAGTGCCTGGGCCGGGACCGCACCAAGCACCAGGTGGCGGAGGTGACCTCCCTGGGTCTCGTGCAGATGACGCGAAAGCGCATGGGCACGGGGCTGCTGGAGGTCTTCTCGGAGCCGTGCGAGGAGTGCGCGGGCCGCGGCGTCGTCGTCCACGACCACCCGCTCAAGGGCCGCACGGGCGCGGCTCCCACCGACCAGCGCGGCAACCGCAACGACCGCAAGCGCTCGCGCGGCGGCAAGCAGCAGAACAACAACCAGCAGCAGGACCGGTCCAAGTCCTCGTCCTCGAACCGCGGCAACGGCGGCGAGGAGCCGAACCAGGCGCGGGTCGAGGCCACGCGCACGGCGTTCGCCAACATTGCCGCAGCCTCCTCCCACGAGGACGACGCCGCGCAGCACGGTTCCGCAGAGAACGGTTCCGGTCAGCACGGGGCCGGGCAGAACGGCACCGCCCAGGACTCCGACGGCGCCCAGCAGGGCGGCCAGGAGAACCGGCACGGCGGAGACGGCTCCGGCGAGAACTCCCACGGCGAGTCCGAGGGTGGCCGCCGTCGCAAGAAGCGCCGCGGCAAGCGCAGCCGCGGCCGCGCCCAGCAGGACGAGAACGGTGCTGGCCAGGACGACTCCCGGCAGGACGACTCCGCGGAGGGCGGCGAGTCCGCTGAGGCCTCGGAGAACTCTTCGAGCCTGACGATCCACGGCGAGGTCATCGAGCTGCCGCAGGGCCAGTCCGGCCGAGGACGCTCCCGCGGTGAACGTTCCGGTCGCAACCGCTCCGAGGTGGACCAGGCGGACGGCTCGCAGGAGTCCCTGTCCCTGGACTCGCTGACGGCGGCCTTCACGGAGGGCTCCTCCGGGGAGTCCGAGACCACCTCGCGTCCCCGCGGACGCGGCAGGAGCAGGCGCGCCACGGCTCCCGCGACCGGGACGTCCCGCTCCCAGGGCTCGGCGGAGGCGTCCGGTTCGCGTGAGGACCGCGGCGCGGCCGCGGAACCGGCGCGCGCGGCGTCGTCATCCGCTCCCGCGCAGCAGGCTCCCGCGGAGGCCCCGGCCGCCCCGGCCCGGCGCCGTCGTGGCTCGCGCCGCGCGGTGGCCCCGGCCGCCGCGCCGGGCACCGCCAGTGTCACGCGCCGCGAGTACGACGCCCAGAGCGCGACCGTCTCCCGGTTCACCGCGGAGGCGAGCACCGCGAAGACCGTGAGCACGGACGGTCAGCCCACCGTGGTGGGCGTGGGCGTGAAGGCGCAGGACATCACGATGACCCGCAAGGCCGAGTCCCGCAAGGACGACTGAGACTCGCGCGCCCCGGTGCGCGCGGTCACGAGCACGATGCCACAGGGGCGTCCGGATCCGTCCGGGCGCCCCTGTGGCATGATCGGTGGTGCACACACGGGGTGCCGCGCAGCGCGGCTGAGAACACACCCGTCGAACCTGATCTAGCTCGTACTAGCGAAGGGATTGTCGTGAACACCACGCCCACGTCCGCCGTACCCCGCGTCCTCTCGATCGCCGGGACGGACCCCACCGGGGGCGCCGGCCACGCCGCGGACCTCAAGTCCATCGCCGCGATGGGCGGCTACGGGCTCAGCGTCGTCACCGCCGTGGTCGCGCAGAACACGCAGGGCGTGATCAGCGTGCACACCCCACCCGTGGACGTGCTGCGTGCGCAGCTGGAGGCAGTCTCGGACGACGTCGAGCTGGACGCCGTGAAGGTGGGCATGCTCGGCTTCGTGGACGTCATCGAGACGGTGGGGCTGTGGCTCGCCGCGGGGCATGCTCCGGTGGTCGTGATCGACCCCGTGATGGTGGCCACCGCCGGAGGTCGGCTGCTGCAGCCGGAGGCGGAGGAGGCCCTGCGCGGGCTGCTGCCGTACGCGGACCTCATCACGCCCAACCTGCCGGAGCTGGCCGTGCTGGCCCAGCGCCCCGTGGCCACCACCTGGGAGGAGGCCCTCGATCAGGGCCGCACCGTCGCGGACGCGTTCGACACCCGGGTGCTCGTCAAGGGCGGCCACCTGAGCGGGGACACCACGCCGGACGCCCTCGTGGTGCCCGGGACCGCCGAGCCGGTCGCGGAGTTCGGGGGAGCGCGCGTGGTGACCCGCAACACCCACGGCACCGGCTGCTCGCTCTCCTCGGCCGTGGCCACGGTGGTCGCACGCACGGGGGACTGGGCCGGGGGGATCGGCACGGCGCGCGCGTGGCTGCGCGGCGCCCTGCGCACGGCGGACACCCTGCATGTGGGCCACGGCAACGGTCCGGTGCACCACATGCACCACGTCCAGGACCTCGTCACGGACCCCGCTTTCCTGGCCTCCGCGTGCGCGGAGGACGACGCCGCCGGGCCGCGCTTCACGGACGGGCTCTGGAACGACGCCGCCGAGATCCGCGAGCGGATCGGCGCCCTGGACTTCGTGCGGGGGCTGGGGGACGGCACCCTGGAGCGGGACGCGTTCGAGTGGTACCTGGACCAGGACATGCAGTACCTCGAGTACTACTCCAAGGCCCTCGCCCTGCTGGCGGCCTCCGCTCCGGACGAGGACACGCGGGAGCACTTCGCCTCCGCAGCGGCTTCGATGGTCACCGCGGAGTCCGCGCTGCACCGCACGCGGCTCGCGGGCCGGGCACCGCAGCCGCCCTCGGAGGTCACCTTGTCCTACACGGACTTCCTGATGGCGCGCACGGGGCAGGAGAGCTTCGCCGTGGGTGCCGCCGCGATCCTGCCCTGCTACTGGCTGTACGCGCACGTGGGTGCCGAGCTCACGGCACGTGCCCACGAGGTGGGCTGGGAGGGCCACCCGTACGCGGACTGGCTCGCCACCTACGACGACCCCGGCTTCCACGCGGCCACGGAGACCGTGCGCCGCGCGGTGGACCGGGCGGCCGCCAGGGCGGACCAGGCGACGCGGACGGCCATGCGGCGGGCGTTCCTGCGGGCCTGCCACCTGGAACTGGCGTTCTTCGCCCAGACCGCGGAGGGGACGGGCAGCGCGTCGCAAGTGGCGTGACTTCCCCTCATCGGGTAGTCTGGGCTGTCGGTGCCGGGCATCGCTGTGCGTCATATCCATTGAACCGCACGCGGGAACGGCACGCTCGGACGAACATCCTGTTCTGATGCGACAGCCATGCGCAACGCGGTCGGTCCTCGACCACCGCTGCGGGCTGACTCGACATTCGCAGCATCCAGGAGTCCGCCCGACCCACACACGTAGTCCATAGATGTCGAGAGAAGTGAGTTCCCAAGTGGTGTACGCGATTGTCCGCGCAGGCGGCCGCCAGGAGAAGGTTTCCGTCGGAGACCTCGTGACCCTTGACCGCGTCGCCGGCGAGGCAGGCAGCACCGTAGAGCTTCCTGCGCTGCTGCTGGTCGATGGGGACAAGGTCACCTCCGACTCCAAGACCCTGGCCGACGTCAAGGTCACGGCCGAGATCATCGAGGACCTGCGCGGTCCCAAGATCTCGATCATGAAGTACAAGAACAAGACCGGTTACAAGAAGCGCCAGGGTTTCCGCGCCGAACTGACCACGGTCAAGATCACCGGAATCGACGCCTGAGCGTCCCGGTCCCCCATACATTCCCAACGAAGGTAGGCACACACCATGGCACACAAGAAGGGTGCGAGCTCCACTCGCAACGGCCGTGACTCCAACGCCCAGTACCTGGGCGTGAAGCGCTTCGGCGGCCAGTCCGTCAACGCCGGCGAGATCATCGTTCGCCAGCGCGGAACCCACTTCCACCCGGGCCTGAACATGGGCCGCGGCAAGGACGACACGCTGTTCGCCCTGGCCGCCGGTGTCGTCGAGTTCGGCACCCGCCGTGGCCGTCGCGTGGTCAACATCCAGACCGCCGAGTAGTCGGTTCTTTCGGACCTCAGGGTCCACCCGTTCCCGCCGAGTGCGGGGACGACCACTGGAGGGTGGGCGCTCTACGCGCTCACCCTCTAGTCTTTTCACCAGACACCCGGACCACCCGCCCCGCGGGTGACATCCACCCCGAGGAGCAGCGTGGCCAGTTTTGTTGATCGAGTCGTCGTGCACGCCACGGGCGGCAACGGCGGTCACGGGTGCGTGTCCGTCAAGCGCGAGAAGTTCAAGCCCCTGGGCGGCCCGGACGGTGGCAACGGCGGTGACGGCGGATCGGTGATCCTGCGCGTGGACGGCCAGTCCACCACCCTGCTCGGCTTCCACCACGCCCCCCACCAGAAGGCGCCCAACGGTGAGCCCGGCAAGGGGGACATGCGCCACGGCTTCAAGGGTCAGGACCTCGTGCTCTCCGTCCCGGACGGCACCGTGGTCAAGGACCGCGAGGGCAACGTGCTCGCGGACCTCCTCGGTGAGGGCAGCGAGTACGTGGTGGCCGCCGGCGGTCTGGGCGGGCGCGGCAACGCGGCGCTGGCCTCGCCCAAGCGCAAGGCCCCCGGCTTCGCGCTGCTGGGCACGCCCGGCGAGGAGCAGGACGTCGAGCTCGAGTTGAAGTCCATCGCGGACATCGCGCTCGTGGGCTTCCCGTCCGCCGGCAAGTCCAGCCTGATCGCGGCCATGAGTGCCGCGCGCCCCAAGATCGCGGACTACCCGTTCACCACGCTGGTCCCGAACCTGGGCGTGGTGCAGGCGGGGGACACCCGCTTCACCGTGGCGGACGTCCCCGGGCTGATCCCGGGCGCGTCCGAGGGCAAGGGTCTGGGCCTGGAGTTCCTGCGGCACGTGGAGCGCTGCGCGGCGCTCGTGCACGTGATCGACTGCGCGACCCTCGAGCCGGGCCGCGACCCCCTCACGGACCTGGATGCGCTGGAGCAGGAGCTCGCGCACTACGCGGACGCCATCCAGGACGAGGACCCCACCACGGTATCCCTCACCGAGCGGCCGCGGCTCGTGGTCCTCAACAAGGTGGACGTCCCGGACGCCCGCGAGCTCGCGGACTTCATCCGACCCGAGCTGGAGTCCCGGGGCTACCCGGTGTTCGAGATCTCCACGGCCTCCCACGAGGGGCTGAAGGAACTGGGCTTCGCCATGGCGCAGCTGGTCTCCGAGGCCCGTGAGCAGGAGGAGCAGCGGGCGGAGGCGCAGCGCACGGTGACGGTCGTGCAGCCGGAACCCGTGCGGCGTCGTCGTGGCCGTGACCGCCACGAGTTCGTGATCACGCGCGAGGACCGCGCGGAGGAGCCGCTCTACCACGTGCGCGGCGAGAAGCCCGAGAAGTGGGTGCTGCAGACGGACTTCAACAACGACGAGGCCGTGGGCTACCTCGCGGACCGCTTCGCGAAGCTCGGCATCGAGGACGAGCTGTTCCGGATCGGCGCGAAGCCCGGCAACGCCGTGCTGATCGGTCCGGAGGAGAACGGTGTGGTCTTCGACTGGGAGCCCACCATGGTGGGCGGCGCGGAGCTGCTCGGCGGCCCCCGCGGCACGGACCTGCGCATGGAGGAGGCCTCGCGGCCCACCCGCCGTGAGAAGCGCGAGCAGTTCTACGACCGCATGGACGCCAAGTCCGAGGCGCGCGCTGAGCTCGAGCAGGAGCGCCGCGCCGGGATCTGGACCGAGTCCGTGGATGCCGCCCGCAACCGCCGCCGCGCGGAGGCCGCCCAGGAGTCGAACGACGGTGAGTGACACGCCCCGCGAGGAGAGGACGCCGACCACCACGATCGACGTTTCCGCACTCGAGCAGCAGGCCTCCAAGTCCGCGATCCAGCTCAGCACGGAGAGCCGCGGCAAGAACCGCCGCTCGGCCATCACGAGCCGTTCCGAGCTGCCCAAGGCCCGGCGCGTCGTCGTGAAGGTGGGCTCCTCGTCCCTGACGTCCATCGAGAACTCGATCGACGAGAACGCGCTGCACAGCATCGTGGACGCGCTCGGCCGGGTCAAGGCGCAGGGCGTGGAGATCGTCTTCGTCTCCTCTGGCGCGATCACCGCCGGCCTTCAGCCGCTCGGGCTCTCCCGCCGGCCCAAGGACCTCTCCACCAAGCAGGCCGCGGCCTCCGTGGGGCAGGGGCTGCTGATCTCCCGATACACCGAGTACTTCGCGCGCTACCAGGTGACGGTGGGGCAGGTGCTGCTCACGGCCGAGGACCTGATGCGGCACTCGCAGTACAAGAACGCCCACCGCCAGATCGAGCGGCTGCTGGACCTGGGGATCCTGCCCATCGTCAACGAGAACGACGCCGTGGCCACCCACGAGATCCAGTTCGGCGACAACGACCGGATCGCCGCACTGGTGGCCCACCTGATCAAGGCGGACGCGCTGCTGCTGCTCTCGGACGTGGACGCGCTCTACACGAAGCCGCCGCAGCACGGCGGTGAACGGATCGCGACCGTCAAGGACCCGATCACGGACCTCGAGGGCGTGGAGATCGGGACCATCGGCCGCGCGGGCGTGGGCTCCGGCGGCATGGTGACCAAGGTCGAGGCCGCGCGGATCGCGGCGGCGTCGGGCATCCCGGCGCTCGTCACCTCCGCGGCGAACATCGAGCGCGTGCTGGCCGGAGAGGACGTGGGCACGTGGTTCGACACCACCGGCGGACGGCGCAACGTGCGGCTGCTGTGGCTCGCGCACCTCGCGGACATCAAGGGCACCCTCACGCTCGACGACGGCGCCGTGGACGCGATCCTCGGCCGCCGTTCGCTGCTCGCGGCCGGCGTCACCGCCGTGAGCGGGACGTTCACGGCGGGGGACCCGGTCTCCATGGTGGACCAGCAGGGCGTGGAGGTGGGCCACGGGCTCGTCAACTACGGCTCTGACGAGATTCCGGGCATGCTCGGCAAGCGCACGGACGAGCTCGGCGAGGAGTTCGGCGAGGACTACGCGCGCGAGCTCGTGCACGTGGACAACCTGGTGAACCTGCGGCGCCGTTCGGCCCGGACCCGGCTCAAGCGCTAGCCCCGAGCAGGCACCGCAACCGTTCGAGAACCGCCCGAGAAGCACCCGACAAGCAGGAGGAACAGTGGCTGAGAACACGTCCGTACTCACGGCGCAGGAGACCTTCGGGGAGGACCCGGTCACCGGCATCGGGCTGATGGCCGACGACGCCCGCGTGGCCGCCCGCACCCTGGCCCGCGCGCCGCGCGCCCGCAAGGACCGCGCCCTGCACCTCATGGCGGACCGGATCGAGGCCCGCCGGGACAGCATCCTGGAGGCGAACGCCCGGGACCTGGAACGGGGACGGCAGGAGGGCATCTCCACGGCGCTGCTGGACCGCCTAAAGCTCGACGCGGCCCGGATCACCGGACTCGCGGACTCCCTGCGCGAGCTCGCGGCCCTGCCCGACCCCGTGGGGACCGTGGTGCGCGGCCAGACGCTGGCCAACGGGCTGCGGATGCGCCAGGTGCGCGTGCCCCTGGGCGTGGTGGGTGTGATCTACGAGGCCCGCCCGAACGTGACCGTGGACGTGGCTGGGATCGCCGTGAAGTCCGGCAACGCCGTGCTGCTGCGCGGCGGCTCCGCGGCCCAGGACTCCAACCGCGCCCTCGTGGGTGTGCTGCGCGACGCCCTGGCGGACGCCAGGCTGCCCGTGGACTGCGTGCAGACGGTGGACGACTACGGCCGGGACGGCGCCAACGCCCTGATGGGCGCGCGCGGCAAGGTGGACGTGCTGATCCCGCGCGGCGGCAGGGGACTGATCCAGTCGGTCGTCACGAACGCCACCGTGCCTGTGATCGAGACCGGAGAGGGCAACGTGCACGTGTTCGTGGACGAGTCGGCGCCCACGGACATGGCAGTGAAGGTCGTGGTGAACTCCAAGACGCACCGCACCTCCACGTGCAACACCGCGGAGACCCTGCTGCTGCACAGCGGCGCGGAGGAGGCCGCCCGAGAGGTCCTCGCCGCGCTCGACAAGGCCGGTGTGACCCTGCACGTGGACGACCGCGCGGCCGCGCTGCTGCCCCCGGGCTCCGACCACCTGAAGGCCACGGACGAGGACTGGGCCACCGAGTACCTGGACATGGACCTGGCCGTGAAGGTGGTGGACGGGCTGGGGGAGGCGCTGGAGCACATCCGTGCGTACTCCACGGGCCACACCGAGGCGATCGTGACCAACGACCTCGCGAACGCGGAGCGCTTCACCGCGGAGGTGGACTCCGCCGCGGTGCTCGTCAACGCCTCCACGCGCTTCACGGACGGCGGCCAGCTGGGGCTCGGGGCGGAGATCGGGATCTCCACCCAGAAGATGCACGCCCGCGGCCCCATGGGGCTCGAGGAGCTGACCACCACCAAGTGGGTCGTCCAGGGTGACGGCCACGTGCGCACCTGAGACGTACCATGGAACGGACGTCACCCGGGACGTCCCTCGTTTTCGCCGACCGGCGCCGCCGGCATGAGAAGGGAACCGCATGAGCCCGCTGTACCTGCTGTCCAACGTCACCGTCCTCGCCGCCGAGGAGGGGCACTCCGTCAACGAGCAGCTCCACGAGATCGCCCCGGTGCTGGGTGGTGTGGCGTTCGTGGCGTTCATCGCCATGCTGCTGATCGCCATGTCCTTCTCCTCGCGCGGCACCGCCCCGGCCATCGGTGAGTACGAGAACCCGGCGGAGCTGCCCGCGGACGAGCAGGCGATGCTGGCCGGCGTCGGCGAGCCCGTCCGCCACTGATCGCCCGCCCGGCCCGCGTGAACGCCCCGAGCAACTCGGTGACGTCCCCCCAGGACGACCTCAAGATTCCTCCGCGCACCCCCGGCAAGGTCCGGCTGGGCGTGATGGGTGGCACCTTCGACCCGATCCACCACGGGCACCTGGTGGCGGCGTCCGAGGTGGCCTTGGTCTTCGACCTGGACGAGGTGGTCTTCGTCCCCACGGGTGAGCCGTGGCAGAAGGCCGGTCAGGACGTCTCGGACGCGGAGCACCGCTACCTCATGACGGTCGTGGCCACCGCGTCCAACCCGCGGTTCACGGTGTCCCGGGTGGACATCGACCGCAACGGTCCCACGTACACGATCGACACCCTGCGCGACCTGCACCGGCTGCGCCCGGACGCCGAGCTGTTCTTCATCACCGGCGCGGACGCGATGGCCGAGATCATCACGTGGAAGGGTGCCGCGGAGCTGTGGAAGCTCGCGCGGTTCGTGGGGGTGACCCGCCCCGGCCACGTGCTCTCGGCGCCGGTGGGCTCCGAGAGTGTGTCCCTGCTCAACGTGCCCGCCATGGCCATCTCCTCCACGGACTGCCGGGCCCGCGTGGCCGCCGGCAAGCCCGTCTGGTACCTGGTTCCGGACGGCGTGGTGCAGTACATCAACAAGTACGGGCTCTACCGGGGGCCGGGTGGTGCGGGCACGTCCGCCGTGGGCTCCGGGAACGCCCGCCAGGGGGACGACGACGCCGTCGCGGCCTCCGTCCCGTCCGCCCCCACGGATTCTTCCGAGACCCCCGGCTCGGAGCACAGGAGCACCACGTGAGCACACCCCCCGAGAACACGCGCGGTCCAGAAGCTGCTGGCCGGCAGAACTCCGGCTCCGGGGCGACCGCCCTCGGGCCCGCCTCCGACCCGTCCCAGGGCGGCCCGTGGGCCACGCACCCGGCCACGGGGCAGCACGAGCGGCTTTCCCCGCCGGCGCCCATGATCGAGCTGGACACGCCCGTGCAGACGGAGCCGGTCAAGCCCCTGGGACCGCGGCGGCTCGCCCGGCTGCAGCGCGAGATGGCCGAGCACACCCGGGAGGTCCAGGAGGCGGAGCGGAACAACGGGGGAGCGGTCGACGACGCCCTGCTCGCCAAGCAGCAGCGGCTCGCGGACCTTGCCGTGAGGGCCGCGGCCACCAACGACCGTGACCGGCGGGATGCACAGCGCGCTCTGGCCGCGGACGAGGAATCGCCCGGGTCCCAGGAGGCAGCTGCTGCCGGGAGCCGCGATGGGGCCGCCACGGACTCCGTGGACGGAACCGGCGCGCCCCGCACGAACACCGCAACGTCCGATGCGGCCGAGCCAGACACCAGGGATGCTCCCGCGGCACCGGGCGGCATCTCCGTGACGTTCCCCGGCGCGCCCGCCAGGAAGGCCGAGGGTGTGGTCCTGGGGTCGGGTGGAGTGAACCCGGCCGCGTGGCCGTCCGCTCCCGTGGACGGTGGGCCCGGTCCTGCCACAACGCAGATCCCCATCTACACGGCCCCCGAGACCTCCGTTCCGGTCGCACCTGGAACCAACCAGGCCCCCGCTCCCACGAACCTCGCCGCTGAGGCGGCCGACACTGAGTCCGCACCCGCCGAGGCGGGGGAGCGGGCACCGGGCGCGGCGGCGTCGTCGTCTCCCGAGGACGGCGCCCACCAGGCGCCTCCGGGAACCCCCGTGCGGGCCGTGGACGCCCAGGGGCTCCACCTGCTGGACGCCGGCGCCTACAAGCGGCGTGGGACCGGCCTGCGGTGGCTGATCGGGCTGCTGCTCGTGGTTCTCGCGGCGCTGGCCGTGGTCCTGGTCATGTTCATCCTGTAAGACTTTTCAGACACACACCTTTGCGAAAGGACAGCACACCTCCGTGACTGCAACCACCGAATCCATCGACCTCGTCCGCAGCGCCGCCCGTGCCGCGGACCAGAAGAAGGCCGAGAACATCGTCGCGTTCGACGTCAGCGACAGCCTGGCCATCACGGACGCCTTCATGGTGGCGTCCGCGCCCAACGAGCGACAGGTCGCCGCCGTGGTGGACGCCGTGGAGGAGGCGCTGATCGAGCAGTTCGACCGCCGCCCGCTGCGCCGCGAGGGCAAGGGCGAGGGCCGCTGGGTGCTGCTCGACTACGGCGACGCCGTGATCCACGTGCTGCACGACGAGGACCGCGCGTTCTACGCGCTCGAGCGGCTCTGGGGCGATTCCCCGGCCATCGACGTGCAGCTGCCCGAGGCCCCGCTTCCTGCCGACGACGCCGCCACGCCCGCCGTCTGAGCGGCTCGCCTCCCACAATTTGCGCCGGCGCGAGCATCCTGTCTAGGATGATCGAGTCGTTCACGGGAAACCGGAAACGCAGGGCCTGAGACGGGCGTTCGGATATGGTCCGAGCGGGCGTCACGGAGACCAGCGTGGTAGAGTTTTCCGAGTCGCACGGGGCTATGGCGCAGCTGGTAGCGCACCTGCATGGCATGCAGGGGGTCAGGGGTTCGAGTCCCCTTAGCTCCACCAAAAGTTCCTTACGGGAACACTTGACATTGGTAGATGTGGGGTGTTCCCGTTCGGCGTTTCCGGGGTCTTCTGATGCGCCGGTGCTGGTGTCGTTGCCGATGAGGGTGGCGAACGGTTCGGCCAGGTGCGGGCGGAGGTGTTCGTCGTCGGTGATCTCGAGACGCTCGTATAAGGCCTGGCATGCGAGTCGCCGGTTGGCGTCATCGGAGTGGGCGTACATGTGGTGGGCGTCGGTGAGCAGGCTCAGGGAGTCGTGCAGGAACGCGCGGCCTCCCGTGTACTGCTCTGTGTGGGCGGCGAGGCGCTGGTCGATGTCGGCGAGCCCGGCACGGATGCGATCCTGATGACGTTTCAAGGTGGTTAGGTCAATGGCGTCGGCGAAGTGCGCGGCCAGCAGCTTGTCGCTTTCTGATTCGAGACGCCCACGGTTCGCGGTGAGGTCGGCGAGTTCTTGGTCCCGCGCGGCGGAGCGCTGGTCGAAGGCGGTGTCGATGTCGGCGGCGAGATGTTGGTAGTCGGCTTCGCTGATGGTGATGCTGGCGTAGGAGTCTTCGACGAGGCGTTCGGCCACCTGGACGGGCACGGCACGCCGCGTGCAGGCGGTCTTCTTGGCGGCACGCCCGGAGCAGACGAAGTAGGCGTAGGTCGTGCCGCGCGGGTTCGTCGCATAGTCCAACAGCATCCGTGACCCACAGTTCCCGCAGAAGAGCAGGCCTTTGAGGTGGTGGGCGTGCTGCACGTGCCGCGTCGCATGGGCGTTGCGGGCCTTCAAAAGCGATTGGACTTGGTCGAACAGGGCCGGTTCGATGAGGGGCTCGTGGGCTCCGGGGTGAAGGGCGCCCTTGTAGCGGATGATCCCGGCGTAGTACGGGTTGGACAGCAGCTTGTACAGCGTGTTCCGCCCGAGTGGTTTGGAGGGGCGCTTCGGCGACGGCACGGTGACCAGGCCGCGGGCGGTGATGTCCAGCAGCAACTGGACGACGGAGGTTTCACCGCGCGCGTAGGTCTCGAATGCCCACCGGATCAGCGGGGCACGCTCCGGGTCGATCTCGACTGTCCTGACTTCCCGGCCTTGCTCGTCGGTGCGGCGGACGTTGAGGTAACCGATGGGGGCTCGCATGGGGGTGCCGCCCTGGGCGACCTTCTGCGTCATGCCCTTGGTGACTTCGGTGGCGAGGTTGCGGCTGTAGAACTCTGCGATGGACGACATGATGCCGTGGACCAGCATCCCTGAGGGGGTCTCGTCGATGGACTCGGTCGCGGAGACAAGGGTGACGCCTGCTTCCATGAGTGCTTGTTGGATGTGGACGTCGTCGAGGCGGTTGCGGGCCAGCCGGTCGACCTTGTGCACCAGGCACACCTGGACCCGCGTTGCGGCGATGAACGCGAGCATCTCCTGGAGTGCTGGCCGGTCGGCGGAGCGTGCGGACTCGCCCGCATCCACGAACTCGCGGACGATCCGGGCACCGAGGCCGGCGGCCTTCCTTGCGTTGGCTTCGCGTTGGGCGGGGATGGAGAAGCCTTCCTCGGTGCCGCCGCGCTCGGCCTGCTCACGTGTGGACACCCGTAGGTAGGACACCGCCAGTAGCTCCGGTTCCTGCGTGGCCGATGCTTCGTCGGATGTGGGTTCCATGGCGGGTGCTCCTCTCGCCGTCAGGTTGTGGACTCAGGATGGTCCTCCGGTGTCGGTGACGGTGCCGCAAACTTTGCGGAACCGTCGATAACGCACGAGACCGGCCGCTCGATGCCGTAGGGAATCGGGAGCCCTTAGGGGTCCGGCTCCCCGGCCAGCCAGGCCCGGTGCCGCGCCTGGGCGATGTTCAGCACCAGCTTGACCAGCCGGTACCGGTCCGGGCTGTCTCGCCGCCAGACCCTCAAGCGCAGATTCGACGCATCACGGTTCATGCCAGGTAGGTGCGCACGGTCTCCCACGCCGCAAAATCGGTGCCGCAAAATCCGTCGGCGCCGCGACGAACGAAGTGCGTGAAGACCCCGTCAGGATGTGGCACGCCTCTGGCAGATCCAGGAACGTACCTATCGGTATGGAATTGTCGGTACGGTCAGACTACCTGGGATCGTCCGGATGCAACAGGTCCACCGTGCGCGGCAGTGCGAGCAATCCGCGCCCCAACGCGGCAGCCAAGTGCGGGTCGGCAACCTCGTGGACTCTGGTCAGTTTTGAGTCGTCGGCCGAGCCCTCAGCGTTCTCTCCGGTGACGGCCACATGAATAGCTGATCGCAGTTCGTCGCACCACGCCCGAACCTGACGCGAGAGCGCATCACTGTCGCTGACGCCGGGATCGGTGAGCAGGTGCAGCAGCGCGCGACCCTCGGTCTGAGTGAAGTAGTGGTCGAAGACCGCGTCGCGGTCCATCAACTCGTTGTCCGCGGCGTCGGATTCGCCACCTCGGTCCTCGCTCGTCTCAAGCCCGAGCTTGTCCATCACGTCGGCGCGCATCTGCTCGATCGCCGCCAGTGCCAAGGCTTCCTTGCCGTCGAAGTGGTGGTAGAGGCTTCCATGGCCCACGCCGGAGCGATCGAGCACCATGGTGGGACTGGTCGCTGTGAACCCCCGCTCCGCAAATAGCTCGCACGTGGCGGCCACGAGCCTCTCGCGCGAGCCGTGCGCGGGCCTACCGGGCTTGCGTCGCTGCGACGTCACCAGTGCCTCCGATCCACCGTCTCGAGTTCCATACAGGGTAGTATGGTCCTCGATCTGCAAAAGGCGTGGCGACGCGCGAGTGGGCGGTATCGGCACTGGATGCGGGGTGCGTCTCAGGGAAGTGCGTCGGTGCTCCCCGATACGATGAGGTGTAGTTCAACGGGTCCCGGAAGGGCCGGTCCGATCGGCTGAAGGAGGGACCGAGTAGATGGTGCAGCAGCGGCTTCAGCTCACGTGGTTCAACAAGGACAGGGCGCTCATCCCCACCGAGACCGGCAAGTACGGCTACACGTGGGTCGACCCTTCCGATCCCCGGTACTGCGAGACCCACACGCTGGTGATGGACGACTACGTCCGAGGCGCGCAGACGCCGAAGCGCGACGAGTTCGAGTATGCGGAGCGTGCCGACTTGGCGCCACAGGATGACAACCTCATGATCCTCGGCGAGTCCGGGGACGTCCTGGAAGCCTTGACCCGAGTTCCCGAGCTGGCCGAGAAGTACGTGGGCAAGGTGAAGCTGATCTACATTGACCCGCCCTTCAACACCGCCCAGACATTCGCCTCCTACGAGGACAACCTGGAGCACTCGATCTGGCTTACCATGATGCGCGACCGCCTCCTGAACATGAAGCGGCTGCTCGCCGCGGATGGTTCCATATGGGTGCACCTCGACGACGTGGAAGTCCACCGGATGCGGCTGCTCATGGACGAGGTATTTGGGGCAGAGAATTTCCAGGCGGAGGTCGTGTGGCAGAAGGCGGACGGGCCGCGCAATGATTCGACGGGGTTTTCGGCGGATCACGACACGATTCTCGTTTACGGCCAAACACGCCAGGTCACGTTGAACCGGATGATGCGAACAGCCGCAGATGACGCTCGTTTTTCCAATCCCGACGACGATCCGATCGGTCTGTGGTGGGATGGCGACCCCACTGCGCCGGGCGCGGCGACGCACACGGGGATGGTGTTCGGGATCCAGCAGCCGATCACGGGCCAGACGATCTATCCGGCGCGAGGGCGGTGTTGGACGTTCGGCGTGGATCGCATGTTGCAGATCATGAGGGGATGGGGCCCGTACGAGGTCGGCGAGATCACTGAGGAAGAGATTGCGGCTCAACAGCAGGTCATCGGTTCGGCTGCTCGAGCCCGCATCGACATGGGTCCGCTGATCATTCCGGGTTGGACGCCGCAAGCAGGCGCCCACGCAAGGGAGCGATACGAATCAGGTCAATGGCCCGAGATCGTCCTTCGGTCGCGAGGCGTGGGGGGATTTGGACGTAAGGCATATGCGCCGACTGTTGGACAGCCGCCCCGCACATGGTGGTCAAACGATCAGGTGGGTCATAACCGGGCCGCGAAGTCCGAGATCAAGGCGCTGTTCCCGGGCACGGATGCATTCGCAACTCCGAAGCCAGAGCGGCTCTTGGAACGGATCATCCACATTGGTTCGATTCCGGGTGACATCGTGTTGGACGTGTTCGCGGGTTCTGGGACGACGGCTGCTGTGGCGCAGAAGATGGGCCGCCGGTGGGTGACGTGTGAGCTGTTGGAATCGACGTTTACGACGTTCACCCGGCCGCGGCTGGAGAAAGTGGTCAATGATGAGGACCCCGGCGGGATCACGCGGACGAAGGGCGAACGCATCCCGGCGGATGGTGTTGACCTACCCGAAGGCGTATCGGCGGAGGACGCGGCCAAGTTCACGAGCGTGCTGAACAAGTTGGTCGCTGACGATCCTGACCTCAAGAAGAGTGCTGACGTGAAGACGTTGAAGGCCGCGGCGAAGACGAAGCGCACGAAGGAGGTCGTGAACTGGCGTGGGGGCGGCGGGTTCCAGTCCGCCCACTTGTCGCCTGCTTGTTTCGATTACGACCCGGATCTGGACCGGGTGATGCTGACTGCGGAGGCGACCGGGGAGACGCTGGTGGAGTCGGTGGCCGCGAACCTGGGATTTCGGCTCCTGCATCCTGATGATGACTATGTTTTCGACGCTCAGCGCGGCAACGCCCTGTTGAAGGTCATCGACGGGGTGGCGACTGTCGAGATTGTCGACTCGCTGGTCAGCCACGTGACGCCCGGAGAGACGATCGTGCTGGCCGCGACGAGCGTCATGGATGGGGTCCGTGAGCACTTGCGCAGGTCGTGCAGGGGGTCGCGGGTGGTTGCCCTGCCTGATGACGTGTTCCGCTACACGGAGGGCGGTGACCTCTGATGACCCGGAGACTGAACATCAGCTTCGACTCGGACATGCTGGAGTCGATCAGTTCCGAGTTCGACCTGCGCGCCCCGAACAAGGAAGCGCTGCGTCAACTCGTGTTCACCCTTGACGGGGACTATGACCCGGCCGTGATGCAGGTGCTGTGCCTGGCCACTGGTGTGGGCAAGACTTACTTGATGGCGGCGTTCGTGGAGTACCTGCGCCGTCAGGGCGTGGGCAACGTGATGATCGTGACCCCGGGCAAAACAGTCCAGCACAAGACGGTGCAGAACTTCACGCACGGCTCACCTCGCTTCATTGCGGGTTCTGCGGTGCCGCCCGAGGTGGTGACCCCGCAGGACTACTCGCAGTGGGTCGCCCGCCAGAACGGGCCCGCCCGCCTGGCGTTCGGCCGCGAGGTGCCGGTGCTGGCGTTCATCTTCAACATCCAGCAGCTCATCGCCCCGAAGTTGGAGGAGGGCGACACGCACGGCGCCACACAGGACGCGTTGCGCCGTAAGCCGCGCCGGTTCGACGAGAACGCCGGCGTTCTGTTCGACTACCTCAAGGACCTGGACGATCTGGTGGTGATCGCCGACGAGTCACACCTGTACGGCTCCAGCGCGGTGGCGTTCAATGCGGCGCTGCGGGAGCTGGAGCCTGCGGCCGCGGTGGGGCTGACCGCATCGGTGGACAAGAAGACGGATCATGTGATCTTCGAGTACCCGCTGTACCAGGCGATCCGGGACAGGTACGTGAAGGCTCCGGTGCTGGCATTCCGCAAGGGCGGATACGGGATCGACCAGAACTCTGAGGAGCAGCAGTTGCGCGATGCGGTGCAGCTGCGGGCCCTCAAGCAGACCTACTACGACAAGTACGCCGAAGCGGAGCGCCGTGGTCACGTCAACGCCGTGATGTTCGTGGTGTGCTCCGACGTCGACCATGCCACCCAGGTCACTGACTTGCTTCGGACGCCGGAGTACTTCGGCAGGGATGACGCTATCTTGCAGGTCGATTCCAAGCACGAGGACGAGCTCACTCAGCGCCGCCTGGAGGACCTCGACCAGCCTTACTCGCACGTGCTGGCGGTGGTGAGTGTGAACAAGCTGAAGGAGGGCTGGGACGTCAAGAACATCGCCGTGGTGGTCACGCTACGGGCGATGGCCTCCGAGGTGCTGACCCAGCAGACGATGGGCCGTGGCCTGCGCCTTCCGTTCGGGAGGTACACGGGAGTGGGGCAGATCGACCAGCTCGACATCATCGCCCACCAGTCCTTCACCGAGCTGCTCGCGGCGGAGAACGTGCTAGCCCAGTTCGGCCTGGAGGACGCGGTCAACCAGCCGGACACAGCGACGGTTGAGGACGCGATCCGTCGGGCAGCAGAGCACGCCGAGCAGACAAGCACCGCATCAGCGACCACTGGCGGTGCCACGGCGGGGCTGGGCGTCGCCCAGACGTCCACACCGGAAGGTTCGGGTTCGGGTGTTGTTCCGGTCGTGACGCCGGTGGACCGGGGGACCAGCGGCGGGCCCGGGGTTGGTGTGCGCGCGATTGACGAAACGGACACGACCGAGGACCAGGCCTGGGAGCCGGTCTTCATCGAGCGCAACAAGCGGTTCGCGGACGTGTCGTATCTGTTCCCGGTGACCTCGATGACGGTGCAGCAGCCGCCGATCGACCTGTCGGAGATCGGGGACACCGAGGTGGAGCAGGCAGCCCGCAAGGTCACCTCGACCGGTGACGTCCTGTTGCGCAAGGAGGTTACCGCTGCGCTGGGCAAAAAGCTGCGGGCCGAGGATCGGGAGAGTGCGGAGGTCGACTCGGTCCACATCACCGATGCGGACGCCAAGGATGCACTGGTCAAGCTGGTCATCAACATGCCGCTGGTGCCCAAGCAGGTCGGGACAGCCCGATACGTTGAGAGTTTCCTTGTGCCGCGGTTCATGCAGAAGGTCACCTTAAGCGGGTGGACCGTCAAGTCCTTGGCGTCCGCGCGAACCCAGCTCCAGCAGCTCGTCAACACCTACGCTGTCGAAACGCTGCGGGCGACCCGGGAGGTGCCCAGCATCCACCCGAAGCCCATGCCCGGCGATGGCTACATCCTGCCCCTGGGAGACAGGGTGCATGACCAGATCGAGTCCCGGGCCGAGTTCGTGCGGGGCCGAGTCTATGGCGGCTGGTTCAAATCCCTGTTCGCCGAGGAGTCCTTCGACTCCTACACCGGCGAGTACCAGCTGGCGCGCCTGCTGAACACGTCGCCGCACATCGTGTGGTGGCATCGCCTCCACCCACGGGATGGGGCGTACGTCTACTACACGGCGAAGGACCGCTACTTCCCCGACGTCGTCGCTCTCGACACCGAAGGCGTCCACTGGATCATCGAAGGCAAGGATGAACGCGGCCGTGACGACGCCCGCGTCCAAGCCAAACGCCAGGCCGCCGAATCCCTCGTGCGTCGCCTGGTCGCGGTAGACGCCTACGCGGGCCAGAAATGGGGCTACCTCATCGCCTATGAACAAGACACCGACCGAGCCGAATCCTGGGACGACCTCAAAGCGCTCGCCCAACCCGTCAGCAACGCAATATAGCGGAACTTCAGGGAATGATGAATGGTCGTCGGTCGCAACGTTCCCGCCTTTGACGGACGTTCCCATTGAGAAGCGTAATCAAGAAGGCCAGCGATGACACACAACAAATGAACCGCATGATGCATTCTCAAGCGAAGTCGACTCAGAAATCGTCGCATATTCACGTGAATGGCAGAAACACGTCCATGATTGCGCTGGAAAACTCTTGGCGAATGATGTGATCAAATGTAGTCGACCAGAGAATGGGAGTATATGCAGTTCCAGCCTGGTTCATGAGGCATCGACAATTTTGACAATAACTCGATCAACAAGGGCTACACTCACTTTCTCCGGAGAAGCGAGATCAGGAAAGAACAGAGCCAAATTCACTCCCGTGCTTACTGAACTGCGATAAATAACGCCTTGATATCCACATTTCTTGATGAACTCACACAAGTACTGACTTGGTATGTACTCAAACGCTGCGCTGCTGGGCTGGACCGGCTTGGTGAGTTCTTCGCCCAACTTCTCCAACAATGGCAGACCGGATTGGAGTGAAGCGATTTGCTCCACGTTCTCAAGTATGAAGGGTGAGACGCTCTTCCGAGGATCTCGGAGATCCACAGCGAGAATTGATGGAACGTTGAAAGACGCCACGCACGCCTCCTCTCGTGTGTGTGGACGGACCTCGGCTACCGCTGTTTCGGGAGTCGAACCGAGATAAAGGTACCGAATTCCCGCAGGATTTGCACGTCCGTGTCCTGCGAGATGAGGAGGTGGGGCACCCATCTCATTGAGAGGAAAAGGTTTGTCGTCAGAGAGCAAGCGTGAGCGATGCCACGTATCGGTGATCTCCGTGAGAGCTTCTACGGGCGCGATTAGTTGCTCCAGCAGCTCAGCCAGACGGTCGAGATCGATCGGCTCGTCGAGGAACCAACGGTTACGGTGCATCATCTCGTCACGGAGTTCATCCCAGCGTTGAGGGGTCTCATTGAAAAGTAAGTCGATGGGGACGAAGGGCTGTCGAACGATCTCGCCGTCATTGAGAATCTCCGCGAGAAGCTCCTTGGCGTGCGCCTCATCCATCGCAGGGTGATCAAAAAGTCGCCAGTCTTCGACGAGCAGAGCCGCCAGAGACTTGCCTTCGTCATCAGGAACATAGCAATCGAGCACCATCTCAAACCACTGGCTCAATGCGGATGGGTTGATCGTAGTAGTGTTCTTGGTTCCGCAGTAGCCGCAGTTGCCTTGACGGGGCTGACCGGTACCGTCTGCGATGACCTTAGGGATGATGCTCCGTGTCAGGCCTGGATCCCCAAAACAGTCCGCGCAGCAGTACTTCTTAACCATGGTTGTCGGCGGAGTGGAAGTCGGCAAGAGTCTCCAAGTGGTGCTTAATAGAGAGTTTCTTGACGTATCCCAATCCAGGGAAATGACGCCGCTCATGGAGGTCGCGGAACTCGAGAACCGCGCTAGTTTCGACCAGGTTCGATTCGCCGGAATCTAGTTTCGTGATCAGCTTTCCCAGAGCCTGAGCGAACTTTCCTGCGGGGTCGGTCGGAGTATCGTTCGTATCGGACTTGAAGTGATAGATGAACATTGCGTCATCCTGATCTGGATCAATGAAAGTCAGATGGATGGCAACCGCATATGCCGGGCCTCCACCCTCGCTGTAATTGTCGCCGACAGTGAGGAAGTCACCATACCCGTCCATGCCTTGCTCTGAGTACGTGATGTGGAGATCTGAGAATGTCTCTACGGGCGGGTAGTCCGCGTTCTTCATCTGAACGAATCCATCGCCAACAAGAATCCTTGGCCTTCCGAGGAAGTGTCTCCTGTAGAGGCGATTCGCTTGATCTTCCAGGAAGATGTTGCGGAAACGTTCCGCATCACCTGCAAGCTGAGCTGACAGTGCCCGAGATTCAGTAAATCCGGCGTGTATCAAGGTGATTCCGGCCGCGCTGAAACTTCTGGCCAAGCTTAAGGCGCGACTCACGCTAGTTTCACTCGTAAGGAGAATCCCGGCGCTTATCGCGTCGTTTCCCCTGTAGCCCTGTTCAAGAAGGCCCGCGATGTTCTCACCGTTCTCGCGATGGTCGCCGTAGCGTGGGTTGACCACTACGACTGCCTCAGCCCCGACATCAGACAAAGATCGAAGAGCCTTTTCCAGGCCTCCCAACGACTCGCGCACTGGCTCGATGATCGGAACAAAACCCGAGTCTGCGATCAGACTGGCCGATTCGCGAATGGCGATCAGCTCGAACTGCTTACCTCGGAAGTACGGGTAGTACATCTGGTCCTCACTTCCAGGCAAGAGCCTCGGCTAGTGGAGTGTCAACAGCTTCCTTGATATGAACCCTGTTCTTGAGGGTTGGTTTTGCGGCGAGGGACGCTGCGCGTATCGAAGCGGGTATCGATTCGATGAACGCGGCCAGATTGGC